>NZ_AP025463.1:2400000-3010030 GCF_024347335.1 Vibrio celticus | reverse complement strand
CTCAAACTGTGTATTACACATTGAGTAGTGAAGAAGTAAAAGCGATGATTAACCTACTGCATGGTATTTACTGCAAGTAGCTTATTGCTGGTGGGAGGGGGATTTCTTATCAGCGATAGAATGACACAAGGAAGTGTTAGTATTTCACATTGAACGTTAATGTTTTCCTACTTTCCTACTTTCCTACTTTCCTACTTTCCTACCTACTTATCTACCTATCTACGTACCAATTTGCTTCTCTATTTATTTTCCTGATTGTTTGTTTTATCTATCTGCTAAATTTTTTATCGGTCAGAAAAACGGCTGTTAGCACGTAAAATAAAAGCGTTACTCAAAATTTAAATATAAAAAAACCGGCCTAGGCCGGTTTTTTTCGTTTTGCGTTGTAATCAAATTTCTATTAAAGAGCTTTGATTGCAGCAGCGAAACGAGACTTATGACGTGCAGCTTTATTCTTATGAATAAGGCCTTTAGTCGCCATACGGTCAAGAAGTGGTGTAACTTCTACAAGAGCAGCAGTTGCAGCTTCTTTATCACCAGCTGCGATAGCTGCGATAGTCTTTTTCATGTAAGTGCGCATCATAGAACGACGGCTAGCATTGTGCTGGCGACGTTTCTCAGCTTGGATAGCGCGCTTCTTAGCAGATTTACTGTTTGCCAAGGGTCTAACTCCCAAAAACTTAGTTCGGTGACAATTTAAGGGCGAGGACTATCCCTCATTAGCGCTTAATTGTCAAATGATTTGTGCAAAAACCAATCGTAGCCAAACAAACTTTGGTATGGAAAGGTCATCGCGGTTAAGATGGCGGGGATTCTAACAGCATTTTTAGACCAATGCTAATAAATATGCTTCTTAGGACAGGATAGTATTTATCCTCGCTTGAAAGTAATCAACCAGTGTCAGAGGTTTCTGTGAGTAAACGACTATTAAAGTCAGGGCTGATTGTCAGCGCAATGACTTTTGTTTCCCGTGTGTTGGGGCTAGTACGTGATGTAGTAGTAGCAAATTTGATGGGGGCAGGAGCGAGTGCCGATGTATTTTTCTTCGCTAATAAAATTCCTAATTTCTTACGTCGACTTTTTGCAGAAGGTGCGTTTTCTCAAGCGTTTGTTCCTGTATTAACGGAATATCACGCCGCAGGCGATAAAGATAAGACACGAGATTTAATTGCTAAGGTGTCGGGTACGCTCGGGGTTTTAGTTTCTATTGTCACCATTGTCGGGGTATTGGGCTCTGGAGTGATCACCGCGATGTTTGGTGCGGGTTGGTTTATCGACTGGCTAAATGATGGCCCATCAGCACCCAAATTTGAGCTAGCGAGCTTTATGCTCAAGATTACCTTTCCTTATTTATGGTTTATCACCTTCGTTGCTTTATCTGGGGCCATTCTTAATACATTAGGTAAGTTTGCGGTCTCTTCTTTTACGCCTGTGTTCTTGAACGTGATGATCATAGGCGCTGCGTGGTTTATCTCTCCTAATTTAGAACAACCAGAAATTGGTTTAGCCATTGGTGTGTTTCTTGGCGGCTTAGTCCAATTCCTTTTCCAAATGCCTTTCTTGATCAAAGCGGGCGTGTTAGTTAAGCCGAAATGGGGCTGGAGAGATCCGGGCGTGGTTAAGATCCGCACATTAATGATCCCTGCTTTGTTCGGTGTATCGGTCAGTCAAATCAACTTATTGTTTGATACCTTTATTGCCAGCTTCCTCGCAACAGGCTCTATCAGTTGGTTGTACTACTCAGACCGACTGCTTGAATTTCCTCTCGGTTTATTCGGTATCGCGATTGCGACCGTGATTCTTCCTGCTTTATCTCGTAAACACGTAGATGCTCAAGGGGAAGGGTTCGCGCATACTATGGATTGGGGCGTACGCATGGTGTTGCTGCTTGGTATTCCTGCGATGTTAGGTCTTATCGTTTTAGCTAAACCAATGCTGATGGTGTTATTCATGCGCGGTGAGTTTTCTCCACATGATGTACAGCAGGCATCGATGTCATTGGTGGCTTACGCGTCAGGCTTGCTTAATTTCATGCTGATTAAAGTTTTAGCTCCGGGCTATTACTCTCGCCAAGATACCAAAACACCGGTTAAGTACGGCATTATCGCTATGGTGACCAATATGGTGTTTAACGCGATCTTTGCTTATTTCTATGGTTATGTGGGTTTGGCGATAGCGACGGCACTGTCTGCCTTTGTGAATATGGCATTGTTATATCGTGGATTACACCTTGCGGGTGTGTATCAATTAACTAAGACAACCTTGTTGTTTAGTGCCAAATTGATTATCTCAGGTGTGGTGATGGTAGCGGCTATTTTATGGCAGCTGGATAATATGCAACATTGGCTTGAATGGAGCTTCAGTCAGAGAGCGCTGACATTAACAGGCTTGATTGGACTTGGTGGCTTTGTTTATATTGTTTCGGTACTGATTTTAGGTATCCGAGTAAAACATTTAAAAGCAGCGACAGATTAATACTGATTAGTATATAATCCGTCGGTTTCACACAATAAATGATGCAAATAACAGGTTTTAGCTGATCATAATGGAACTGATCCGAGGTATACACAATATTAAAGCGCAGCATCATGGCTGTGTATTAACCATAGGTAACTTCGATGGTGTTCATTTAGGACATCAAGAGGTTCTGAGTCAGGTTTCTAAACAAGCTGCAGCATTAGGGCTACCTTCTGTTGTTATGACGTTTGAGCCGCAGCCTATGGAGCTGTTTGCCCGAGATAAAGCGCCAGCACGTTTAACTCGCTTACGAGATAAATACGTGCAACTGAGCAAGCTAGATATCAGTCGCTTATTGTGCGTTAATTTTAATCAGTATTTTGCAAGTTTATCCGCGGAAGCATTCATTAAGGATCTTTTGGTTGATAAGCTTGGTGTGAAGTTCTTGGTGGTTGGTGACGATTTTTGCTTTGGTAAAGGTCGCACTGGCAATTTCGCTATGCTCAAAGAGGCGGGCGAGAAGTACGGTTTTGAGGTGGTAAGCACCCAAAGCTATTGCTTAAACCAATTACGAGTAAGCAGTACTGAGATACGAAATGCATTAGCGGTCGATGACTTGGCTGCAAGTGCTACCATGTTAGGACGTGATTACAGTATTAGTGGTCGAGTGTCCCATGGTCGAAAACTAGGGAGAACTATCGGTTTCCCTACCGCTAATATTCCATTAAAGCGTTGTGTTTCTCCTGTATCGGGAGTGTATGTTGTTGAAGCTTTGGATATCGACGGTGTTCCTGTCGGTGGCGTTGCTAATATTGGACAACGACCAACAGTTAATGGGGTAAGGCAGCAATTAGAAGTGCATTTTTTTGACTTTAAAGCCAATTTATATGGTAAACAGTTAGAAGTACGACTTTTGCACAAACTGCGCGACGAGATAAAATTTGAATCGTTCGACGCACTAAAGAATCAAATAGAATTGGATGCTGAAGCCGCAAGGGTGTGGCTGCTTCAGCTAAAGAATTAATCGGATGATTCCACCGATTAACATAATGTCTAACTTCGCCCAATATAACGGAATTAAGAATCGATGAGTGATTATAAAGATACCCTGAACTTACCAGAAACAGGGTTCCCAATGCGCGGCAATCTGGCAAATCGTGAGCCAGAAATGCTGAAGCGTTGGTACAAAGAAGATCTTTACGGCGAAATCCGTAAGGCAAAGAAAGGTAAAAAATCTTTCGTACTGCATGATGGCCCTCCATACGCGAACGGCGACATTCACATTGGCCACGCGCTGAATAAGATTCTTAAAGACATTATTATCAAATCTAAGACCCTTTCTGGTTTTGATGCACCGTACATCCCTGGTTGGGACTGTCACGGTCTTCCAATCGAGCTAATGGTTGAGAAGAAGAAAGGTAAGCCTGGTCAGAAGATTTCGGCTGCTGAATTCCGCGAAGAGTGTCGTAAGTACGCTGCGGGTCAAGTTGAAGGTCAGAAAGAGAGCTTCAAACGTCTTGGCATCATGGGCGAGTGGGACAAACCTTACCGCACTATGGATTTCGGCACTGAAGCGAACATCATTCGTTCTCTTGGCAAAATCGCAGATAAAGGTCACCTTCTTAAAGGTTTCAAGCCTGTTCACTGGTGCACTGACTGTGGTTCTGCTCTGGCTGAAGCTGAAGTTGAATACAAAGATAAAGTTTCTCCATCTATCGATGTGAAATTTACAGCAGCTGACGAAGCGGCGCTTCTAGAGAAATTCACTCTAGCTGAAGGTCATGCGGGTCAAGGCGAAATTTCTATCGTTATCTGGACGACAACACCATGGACTCTGCCAGCTAACCGCGCAGTATGTCTACGTGATGATCTTGAATACGTGCTTATCCAAGTTGAAGCGAATGGCGACCAGCCTGCTCAACGTATCGTTGTTGCTTCTGAACTAGCAAAAGACGTAATGGATCGTGCAGGTATCGAGCACTTCCACAACCTTGGTTTTGCTACAGGTGCTGATCTTGAGCTTTCTCAGTTCAACCACCCGTTCTACGACTTTACTGTTCCTGCTGTTCTTGGTGACCACGTTACAACGGATTCAGGTACTGGTGTGGTTCACACTGCGCCTGGCCACGGTCAAGAGGATTTCGTGGTTGGTAAAAAGTACAACCTAGAAATCGCTAACCCAGTTGGTTCAAACGGCGTTTACCTGCCAGATACTGAGCTATTTGCCGGTCAGCACGTATTCAAAGCGAACGACTCTGTTTTAGAAGTTCTAAAAGAGAAAGGTGCACTTCTACATCACCACGCTTACGAGCACAGCTACCCACACTGTTGGAGACACAAAACTCCAATCATCTTCCGCGCAACACCACAATGGTTCATCTCTATGGATCAAGCTGGCCTACGTGCTAAAGCACTAGAGTCAATCAAGAGTGTTGAGTGGTTGCCTGAATGGGGTCAAAGCCGTATCGAAGGCATGGTTGAAGGTCGCCCTGAGTGGTGTATTTCTCGTCAACGTACTTGGGGTGTGCCAATTGCTCTGTTCGTTCATAAAGAAACAGCAGAACTTCACCCAGAAAGCCCTGCACTTATTGAAAAAGTAGCGAAGCTAGTTGAAGAGAAAGGCATTCAAGCTTGGTGGGATGTAGACGCTGCTGAACTTATGGGCGCAGAAGACGCTGATAAGTACGAAAAAGTAATGGATACGCTAGACGTATGGTTCGACTCAGGTGTTACGCACTTCTCTGTTGTTGATTCTCGTGAAGAGTACAACTTCCCGAACGAAGAGCGTACTCACAGTGCTGATCTTTACCTTGAAGGTTCAGACCAACACCGTGGCTGGTTCCAGTCTTCTCTAATTTCATCTATCGCGATGAAAGACGAAGCACCGTACAAGCAAGTACTAACACACGGTTTCGTGGTTGATGGTAACGGCCGTAAGATGTCTAAATCTATCGGTAACGTTGTTGCTCCTAAAGACGTAACTAACAAGCTAGGTGCAGATATCCTGCGTCTATGGGTTGCTTCTACAGACTACACGGGTGAAGTTGCGGTTTCTGATGAAATCCTGAAGCGTTCAGCGGATGCTTACCGTCGTATTCGTAACACAGCGCGTTTCTTCCTAGCGAACTTGAACGGTTTCAACCCTGAAACTGACCTAGTTCCTGCTGAAGAGATGGTTGCACTTGATCGCTGGGCTGTTGGCCGTGCTCAAGCTGCACAAGAAGAGATTATTAAAGCATACGGCGAGTACAACACTCACGGTGTGACTCAACGTCTAATGCAGTTCTGTTCTATCGAAATGGGTTCTTTCTACCTAGACGTAATTAAAGACCGTCAGTACACAGCGAAGCAGGGCAGCCATGCTCAACGTAGCTGTCAAACGGCGCTTTACTACATCGTAGAAGCTCTAGTTCGTTGGATGGCACCTATCATGTCGTTCACTGCAGATGAAATCTGGAATGAAATGCCGGGTGAGCGCGACACGTTCGTATTCACAGGTGAGTGGTTCGAAGGTCTATTTGGTCTTGCTGAAGGCGAAGAGCTAAGCAACGAATTCTGGACTGAGATCCAGTCTGTTCGTGGTGCAGTGAACAAGCTTCTTGAAGATGCTCGTAAAGAGAAAACGATCGGTGGTGCACTGCAAGCTGAAGTTACTCTATACGCTGACGATGCACTAGCGGCTAAAATCAATAAGCTAGAAGATGAGCTACGTTTCGTACTTATCACTTCTGCAGCTGTTGTTAAGCCACTGAGCGAGAAGTCTGATACAGCTCAAGCGACAGACGTTGAAGGTCTATACGTTGAAGTTGCAGCAACTGAAGCTGAGAAGTGTGACCGTTGCTGGCACCACACTCCAGATGTAGGCACAATTGAAGGTCACGAGAAAATTTGTGGTCGTTGTGTGTCGAACATCGACGGTGAAGGCGAAGTGCGCAAGTTCGCATAACGACTCAGAGAAAGACTGAACTTTTTGTAAAAATCATAGCCCCAGTATCAACTGGGGTTATTTTTAGTTATAGGAAATGTGTTTAACCAAGTTGGTAATCAAGGTCACTTAAAGTGACTAACAATGAATACCAACTTCGTAAATACTAGGAATAGAAATGAGTGAAGTTTCGTTAAAACAATCTGGTGTACGTTGGTTATGGCTGGCTCTATTGGTCTTCTTGGCTGATATCGGCATTAAACTCTTTGTCATGGACAACATGGGTTATGGTTGGGCAAACCGTATTGAGGTGCTGCCATTCTTTAACTTTCTGTACGTGCATAACTACGGTGCAGCGTTTAGCTTCTTGAGTGATCAAAGTGGTTGGCAGCGTTGGTTATTTACGGGTATCGCATTTGCGGTAACAGGTATGCTGACGTACTGGATGAGCAAACTACCAGCAACAGAGAAGTGGAATAACATTGCTTATGCGATCATCATTGGTGGCGCGGTAGGTAATGTGTTTGACCGAGTCGTACACGGCTTTGTTGTCGATTACTTAGACTTCTACTGGGGCACTTACCACTGGCCTGCATTTAACTTAGCGGATATGGGAATCTGTATCGGTGCTGCGATGATCATCTTAGATGGTTTCCGTAAGAAAGACGAAAGCAAATAGCTTGCCTCAAAGTCAGTCTATGACTCACAGAATAGAATAGCCCTAAGCGCTGTCGGTTGATTCCGACGGCGCTTTTTTTTATGCTTCAGTCAACAAGGAAGCAAAGCATAGCTCATCCTCAAATAATAAAGAAATCTAAGGAAAGTAACGTGGCAGCAATTAAAAATGATTCAGCAGTAACTCTACATTTTACGATTAAAATGAAGGATGGTTCAGTTGCCGATAGTACGGAGAACATGGGCAAACCAGCGAAGTTCGTCATGGGCGATGGCAGCCTAAGTGAGAACTTTGAAGCGTGCTTACTTGGACTTGAAGCCGGCACTGAAAAGTCTATCGAACTGAAAGCGGAAGACGCGTTTGGTATGCCAAACCCAGATCATATTCACTATATGGATCGTGCTAAGTTTGTTGGCGACTCTGAAGTTGAAGTGGGCACTATCATGGCATTCTCTGGTCCTGACGGTATGGAAATTCCAGGTATTATTACTGAGATCGCAGGTGATTCAGTGACGGTTGATTTTAATCACCCACTCGCTGGTCAAGATGTTACCTTTGACGTCAATATCTTAACGGTAGAATAACTCTCTTAACGTTAGAATCGCTGTCGTCACGCTAGAATAAGATAGCCTTACAGCTGTGATCTCACCCAGAGCTTCACTGTCTAGACGCTTCACTGTAGAATGCGAACCTCGCTGACGGCGAACTCTATAGAAACAACCTTAGTACCGCGGTAAATGATGAGCAATGAAATGAAAATAATGTTAGCTAACCCTCGTGGCTTTTGTGCCGGTGTGGATCGTGCGATCAGCATCGTAGAGCGTGCACTCGAAATGTATCAGCCACCGATCTATGTTCGCCATGAAGTGGTACACAACCGCTTTGTTGTTGAGGGGCTCAAGCAGCGTGGTGCTATTTTTGTCGAAGAACTGAGTGAGGTGCCAGACGACAACATCGTGATCTTTTCGGCTCACGGTGTTTCTCAAGCGGTTCGTAAAGAAGCGAAAGAGCGTGAGTTAACGGTATTTGATGCGACGTGTCCTTTGGTGACTAAAGTTCATATGGAGGTTGCTCGTGCGAGCCGCAAACATATGGAAGTGGTACTGATTGGCCACGCAGGTCACCCTGAAGTGGAAGGCACTATGGGTCAGTACGCGAGCCAAACTGGTGGTATGTACTTGGTTGAAAGACCAGAGGACGTACAGAACCTCGTGGTGAACGACCCGAGTAACCTGCACTACGTTAGCCAAACTACGCTATCAGTAGATGAAACTGCTGATGTGATTGAAGAGCTACGTCGAGTGTTCCCTGAGATCCAAGGCCCACGCAAAGACGACATTTGCTACGCAACTCAAAACCGTCAAGACGCAGTGCGTGAGATGGCGAATGACGTTGATGTAGTGATTGTGGTTGGTTCTAAGAACTCATCTAACTCAACTCGTCTAAAAGAGCTGGCTGAGAAGCTAGGCACGCCAGGTTATCTAACAGACTGCCCTGAAGACATTCAAACCGAGTGGGTTGAAGGTAAAAAGAAAATCGGTGTAACAGCCGGTGCTTCTGCTCCTGAAGAGCTGGTAAACCAAATTCTAGATCGTATTCGTGAGCTAGGTGCGACTGACGTTGAAGAGATTCAAGGTCGCGAAGAGAACATGTTCTTCGAAGTACCTAAAGAGCTGCAGATTAAGCAAGTCGACTGATCTCTATTGACTGGTGACACCATCGATTCGTGATATTAGCGATTCGTAACACTATCGATTTGTAAACACTATTGATTTGTAAACAGCAGGAAGCCAACGTTGATACGTTGGCTTTTTTGATCGTGCTTTGGAACAAGGCGTCTAACTTCTAACGCGTTACTGGAGACCGAGCTGTTCTTTTAAAGTCTTTAAGTAACGACGACTGACAGGCACTTCAAAGCCAGTCAGGGTAATGATCTCCGCTAATCCATTCTCTAGCAATTTGATCTCTTGGATCGATTTTATGTTGATCAAATACTGGCGATGACAGCGGATCAAATCGGTTTTTTCTTCTAAGATCTTTAGCGTTAACTGTGAAGTCGCGGTTTGCGATGAGCTACGTACATGCACCCCACTGATATCGGAATAGGCGCACTCGACCGTTTGGCTTGCCATGATCACAATGCGGTTATGACCAATACATGGAATCTGCTCTAAGTGACAGGGAGCAATCGCAGAGATGTCTTGTGCTGGCGCTTTCTGATTTTGTTTGATGACCTTATTCAGGCGGCAAACGCTCTTGTTTAATCGACAAGGCTCGACTGGCTTAAGCAGGTAATCAAAAGCGTTATCTTCAAAGGCTTGAATCGCATATTGGTCGTAGGCGGTGACGAATACCACGTAAGGCATGGTATCTGGGTCAAGCATGCTTAACAGCTCAATCCCGGTAACCTGCGGCATTTGGATATCCAAATACACGACATCAGGCTTGAGTAGGTTGATCTGTTTCAGTCCTTCGATCGCGTTACTCGCTTGGCCTATGATTTCCACTTCTCCGGTTTCGGTCAGCAGCTCAATCAGCTCTTCGCGAGCAAAAAGTTCATCATCGACAACTAATGCTTTTAACATCCTACAATCTTCATCTTGGTTCTATCCCTGCTTGGTTCACGCTTATCTTTTAAATGTCTGTTTCTAAATGTTTCAACTCGGAGCGATCCGTCCCCGAAAATACCATTATTTGAGTATAGGTATGATAAAGCTCATTCGAGTAAATTGCTGTGGTTGAGATTCTATTTTTAGTGCTGAATCTTGTCCAAAGAAATTAGTGAGTCGTTTATCAACAATTTCCATCCCTAAACCTACATGATCTTGAGATGGCTTCTGATAATTACCTGCATTGTCTTCAACGGTTAACTTGAACCCACCCTCGAAAGCCTCGCTAGAGATCTTCACTTTACCGCCTTCCAACATATTAGATATCCCATGTTTGATGGCGTTTTCTACCAGCGGTTGCAGGGTAAAGCTCGGCAATTGTGACTCATAAAGTTGCGGGTCGATATCCCATTCCACTTCTAGTCGATCGGTAAAGCGTGCTTTCTCTATGGTCAGGTAAGCGTTGACGTGTGCCAGTTCGTCTTTGAGTTTCACGGTGTTGATGTTCTGCTTTAGGTTGCTTCTAAAGAAGTGAGATAGGTGCTGAATCAACTCTCGAGCTTTATCTGGGTCACGACGTGTTACTGCGCTGATGGTGTTAAGCGCATTGAACAAGAAGTGTGGATTCACTTGAGCGTGCAGCAATTTGATTTCCGCTTGTGTCAGTAGCGTTTGCTGCTGCTGATAGTTGCTAAATAGGATCTGGCTCGATAATAGCTGAGCGATACCTTCACCCATCGACATATTGATGGTTGAGAACAGCTTTAGTTTTGGCTCATACAGTTTGATGGTGCCGACCACTTCGTTACCCGCGCGGAGTGGAATAATTAGCGCAGAGCCCAATTTACAATCCTGCGATAGGGAGCATTGGTATGGGTTCTCTTTGCCATCAAGATAGATGATGTCGTTCTGTTCCATCGAAGTGAGCGTGCTTTGCGATGAAATCGGGGTATTTGGAATATGGTGTTCATCGCCAATGCCGACGAACGCAAGAATTTTTTCTCGGTCGGTAATCGCTACCGCACCAACATTGGTCTCTTCATAAACGATACGTACGATTTTTTGTGCGTTATCAGAATTGAATCCGCCATGTAAAATACCCACCGAACGCTCGGCGATGGTCAATGCGCGGCGTGAGAAGGTAGCCGAGTACTTTTCGAAGATGGTTTTCCTGTCTTGGATGATGCTCATGAACAGCGCGGCACCGACCGAGTTAGCGATGATCATTGGCGCCGCAATATCGGAGACCAGAGCATAGGATTGTTCGAAGGGTTTTGCGACCGCCAGCAGAATCAGCATCTGAATGATCTCTGCAAACAGGGTTACCGAGAAAACCACCAATGGATTAAACAACTGGCTCGCTTTGTTCTTTCTGACTAAGTAAACGTGCAATAGGCCGCCAATCAAGCCTTCTGCTGTGGTGGAAATAGCACAAGCTAAGTCTGTGAAGCCGCCTAATGAGTAACGGTGAATACCGCCAGTAAAGCCGACGGCAAAGCCAACCACGGGGCCGCCAAACAGACCCCCCATTACCGCACCCATCGCACGAGTGTTGGCTATCGCGTCATTAATCTGCAGTCCAAAATAGGTGCCCATAATACAGAACAGAGAAAACAGAACATAACAGCTGACTTTATGGCTTAAGCGTGAAGAGATGCTCAACAAAGGGAGAATCAATGGCGTTTTACTTAGCATGTAAGCAATCACTAAGTAGACACAGGTTTGTTGCAGCAGAGAGAGAATGAGTTCCATATTTTCACCTATTGAGACGCTTGTTAAGTGTAAAGCTCATTGCGTGGTAACGGTAGCTTTGCTTGTGTTTTCGTTGGTTATATCGAGTGACGATTGCTTCTCAATGCTGAGATACAGTAAAGCCCATCACATAGGACGGGCTTTAGTCTTAATATCCACGAATCACTGGGTGATTACGGGAGCAAGCGAAGTGTGTTTGGCTGTTCTTTTGCCTCTCTATGAAGACGTGCCTCTTTTATTAAGAGTCTGAAAGAACTAGGCAGTTTTGGTTACGCCGTTTGCTTCTTTCTCTTCTTCATCAGCAAGGTCGATATCGCCTTTGCCTTTCGAAATCTTGATAACGTAAGCCGCAACACCAAGTGCACTCACCACACCAATGATGGTTGAGATTTGCATTGGTAGACCGAAGCCTAGCTGGCTGTTGTTCAGAATGAATGTGATACACACAGATGTCATGAACACAGCAGGAACCGTGGTTACCCAGTGCAGCTTGTTGTGACGAAGTAGGTAAGCCGAAGCTGTCCATAGCATCATGACTGCTGTTGATTGGTTAGCAAAACCGAAGTAGCGCCAGATGATACCGAAATCAACTTGAGTCAAGATGCCACCGATAACGAACAGTGGTAGAGCCATCAGCAGGCGGTTACGCAGTGTTTTCTGTTCCATGTTGAAGTATTCAGCAAGGATAAGACGGCTTGAGCGGAATGCAGTGTCACCAGAGGTGATTGGTAGGATAACCACGCCAAGGAAAGCAAGGATACCGCCGAATACACCCAGTAGACCAAATGAAGCGCTGTATACCACGTTACCAGGGCCGCCGTTTGCAATTGCGTCAGATAGAGACTCAACTGAACCGAAGAATGACAGAGCAAGTGCACACCAGATTAGAGCGATGATGCCTTCACCAATCATTGCACCGTAGAATACGAAGCGACCGTTCTTCTCGTTTTCCATACAACGCGCCATTAGTGGAGACTGAGTTGCGTGGAAGCCAGAGATAGCACCACAAGCGATAGTGATGAATAGAGCAGGCCAAAGTGGTAGGTCATTCGGGTTCATGTTGGTGAACATGTCCTTCATCTCGAAGCCACCCATGATTTGGTGCTCGTCAGAAAGACCAATCGCAGTGATTAGGCCAACAGACATGAAGATAAGCAGTGCGCCGAACAGTGGGTAGAAGCGACCAATGATTTTATCGACAGGGACAATCGTTGCGATGATGTAGTAAGCAAAGATGATAACAACCATGGTTGTTGCAGACATCGCGAAATCAGTTTGGTCGTTCACTAGGTTAGTGATCATGCCTGCAGGAGCAGATACGAATACCACACCAACGAGAAGCAGTAGAACAATGGCAAAGATGTTCATAAAGTGTTTTGCGCCATTGCCTAGGTAACGTCCAGTGATGGTTGGAACTGAAGCACCACCATTACGGATAGATAACATACCTGAGAAGTAGTCGTGTACTGCACCTGCGAAGATACAACCTAGCACGATCCAAAGCATCGCTGCTGGGCCGTAAAGGGCACCCATGATAGGGCCGAAGATTGGACCTACACCTGCAATGTTAAGCAGCTGAACTAGGTAAACCTTTGGCGTCGACATTGGAACGTAGTCCACGCCATCTTGTTTGGTGTGAGCAGGTGTTTGACGCTTTTCATTGATACCGAAAATCTTCTCGATAAAGGCACCGTAAATAAAGTAGCCACCAATGAGTGCTGCAACACAGGTAAGAAACCACATCATAATTTGTTATCCCTGAATGTATTAATTAAGTCAGGGTGTATATTAAAGAAGAGTATGAGAAGAAACTCCCGCTATGAGAGTGAGTGGTCGAATAGTCAATTAAGTGGTGTTATAACTGATTGAGTGGTTTGCTACGTTTGTAGAGCGGTTGGTTATTCGTGTTGAGAAGTGTCTTGCTTCTGATAAGTGGTGACTTATCTGCTTTAAGTGGTAACCAATAGATATCAGTGGCAGATAACAGACATAAGTGGACATCAGCCAGTGTTCAGCGGAGAATCAGCACAAAGGCAACGCTTCGTCAGGAAGTGGCTAGGTAAATATAAAGGACTGAAATGAAAAAAATAATCGCACTATTCGCCGTGGCATTTAGCCTTGCAGGATGCAGCGCCAATGTTCAAGATTTAGCAGCTGAAGGCAATTGGCAAGAGATTGGCTATCGTGATGGTATTAAAGGTCACACTCAGCGTTCGTATTCAGAGATGACTGAGCTTGGCGCAGTCGATCAAGCGAGTTACACAGAAGGTTATCACCTAGGTGTGACTGAATATTGTAATCCGAACCATGCTTATCAGATTGGTTTGTCTGGTCAGGTGTATGAAGGCGTGTGTTCTGGTACGGAAGACGCTCAACGTTTCCGTATGGAATGGCAACGCGGCTGGGACGAGTTCTCAAACGACTATTAAGCCCAAGCTAGCCATAAAAAATTAAAACTAAAAAAAGACCAGTACCGCGTGTGTGCTGGTCTTTTTGTATGTCGTTGAAGTAGCTGTCTAAATGAGAAGCTACAAGCCAAATTAAGATTACTGATTATTCTCGACTGCTTTTCTCAAGAAGCCATTTTGCTTATCAAGTTGTGCCTTGGCTAACTCTAAATCTAGCCCTGTTAGAATCATCAAAATAGATAACTTCACATCGTAATCAGTCGTTTTAAGTGTCGAAACTGCCAGAGCTTTGTCGCACTCCGTTGCTTGGATAACGATACGAGCAGCGCGGGCAACCAACTTTTCATTGGTCGCTTTTACGTCGACCATCAGATTTTGGTAGCTCTTACCTATACGAATCATGCTGGCTGTGGTCAGCATATTAAGCACCAACTTTTGCGCCGTACCTGATTTGAGTCGTGTTGAACCTGTTAATGCTTCTGGGCCAACCACCGGGCTAATTGCGATTTGAGCGACTTCAGCAATTGGAGAGTCAGGGTTACAAGACAATGCAACCGTTACTGCGCCAAGCTGATTGGCATAGTTGAGTGCACCAATCACGTAAGGTGTACGACCGCTCGCAGCAATGCCCACCACGACATCATTTTCTGAAAACTGAATCGCTTTCAGATCTTCAATACCGAGAGTCAGCGAGTCTTCTGCACCTTCTTTGGCTTTTAAAATCGCCTCTGGTCCGCCAGCAATTAGGCCGATAACCATCTTGTCTGAGACGCCGAAAGTCGGTGGGCATTCTGAGGCGTCTAACACACCTAATCGACCACTGGTGCCTGCGCCCATATAAATCAGTCGACCACCGTTTTGAAATGCATGAGCAATTTTATCTACCGCTTTCGCGATCTGTGGCAGTTCAGCTTCAATTGCCAGTGGGACTTGCTTGTCTTGTTGGTTAATCTTTTCAACCACTTCGAGAGAGGTGAGCAGATCAATATCCATAGTATCAGGGTTTCTCCCCTCCGAAATGAGGTGCGAGAGCGCTGATATGAGAGCGTCGTTACTCATAATGATCCTTAAATGGTGATTCTAAAATGATGGTTCTAAAGCTGTTTAGTCAGCACGATAGAGAACGCCTAGAGAGGCTGCTCTGCTTGCGCCAGTCACTTCTGGTAAATTGCTTGGCAGTTGGTGAATATGACGTTGAGCAAGCCACGCAAAAGCCATCGCTTCCATGTAATCGGCATCCACGCCTTTACTGGTGGTTGAATCCACATCCCAACTTGGAAGCAGTTCAGACAGTCTCTTCATCAACAATGGATTTCGTGTCCCACCGCCACACACATACAGTGCAGGCTGGTTACCCAAGCGATAAGTCTCCACTTCATTGGCTATCGTCAATGCGGTGTATTCACAAAGCGTGCGCTGAACATCTTCTACTGCAAGATCTTTAAATTCTGTTAATTGTTGCTCTAGCCAAGGTAGGTTGAATAGTTCTCTACCGGTACTTTTCGGTGGCATTTGAGATAGATAAGACTCATTTAACAACTGTTCGAGTAAAGCTTGATTGAGTTGACCTTTAAGCGAAAATTGCGCATCACGGTCAAACTTCTCACCCGTGTGTTTATCAACCCAAGCGTCCATCAACATATTGCCCGGACCTGTATCATAACCAAGCGTTGGCTGATTAGGGCGCAGCACTGAAATATTCGAGATACCACCAATATTCAACACCACAACCGAGCTGTCTTGCGGGTGGAAAATCGTATGGTGGAAGGCTGGGACTAATGGCGCACCTTGTCCGCCTAATGCCATGTCTTTACGTCTAAAATCAGCGACGGTTTGAATCTGTGTTTTAGCGGCAATGATGTTGGCATCACCCAGCTGTATGGTAAATGGAGATTCGCCTGTTGGCTGATGAAACACCGTTTGGCCATGATTACCAATCGCAGTCACAGAAGATGCAGGTGTGTCTGACTTGTCGAGAAGTTGCAGAACCGCATCAGCAAATAGATGGCCAAGCTGGTGGTCGAGTTCTCCAATGGCAATCAAATCGGTTTTCTGACCAATACAAACTTCAAGCAGACGTGCTTTGAGGTCATCGGGCATTGGAAACTCATCATGAGCAAGCAATGTGATGCGCGTATCTTCAATCGACACTAAGGCTGTATCAACGCCGTCCATGCTCGTCCCTGACATCACACCGATATACAGTTCTTTATGATCCATTTCTAAGCTCTTGCACTGCATTCTTAAAGTCTTCCACAGATTGGTTTAAAAACATTGTAAAGCAAATTTAAAGAGAATAATCTCGGGAAGTTTATGAAATTAGGTTTAATAAGGGATAAATATGGGACCGTTGTGGGTTGATGTTGCAGGCTACGAGCTGACAGCTGAAGACAGAGAAATTTTAGAGCACCCAACTGTTGGTGGTCTCATCTTGTTTGCTCGAAACTACCACGATAGCAAACAGCTATCGGCGTTAAACAAAGAGATCCGCAAGGTAGCGAAACGTCCTATTTTGATTGGTGTCGATCAAGAAGGTGGCAGAGTTCAGCGCTTCCGCGATGGCTTTTCAATTATCCCAGCTGCTCAAGAATTCGCGACCAAGAATAATGGCGAACAGCTAGCAGAACAAGCGGGTTGGTTGATGGCGGCAGAATTGATTGCCCATGATATCGATCTGAGCTTTGCACCTGTATTAGATAAAGGTCACGATTGTAAAGCGATTGGTAGCCGAGCGTTTGGTGAAGATGTTGATACCATTGTTCGTCATAGCAGCGCGTTCATCAAAGGCATGAAGTCGGTTGGCATGGCGACAACAGGAAAGCACTTCCCTGGACACGGTGGTGTAATTGCTGACTCTCACTTAGAGACGCCATATGACCCTAGAGACGACATCTTTGAAACCGACATGGCAATCTTCAAGGCTCAAATTGAAGCGGGAATCTTGGATGCCATGATGCCTGCGCACGTGGTTTTCTCTCACTATGATGATCAACCAGCGAGCGGTTCACAGTATTGGCTACAGAAAGTATTGAAGCAGCAGCTTGGTTTTAAAGGTTTAGTGTTCTCTGACGATTTAACGATGGAAGGCGCTGCCATAATGGGCGGACCAGCCGACAGAGCGAAAGCGGCTTTGAATGCAGGTTGTGACATGGTGTTGATGTGTAATAAACGAGATGCACAAATTGAAGCTCTGGATCACTTAGCGATTCAAGAGGTGCCTTTAGCCAACTCATTGCTTAAAAAACACAGCTTTGATTTGTCGACACTTCACTCGGATGCTAGGTGGAAAGAGACCTCGGAGACGATTAAGCGAATGCTAGGCAGTGAGTGATAAATAAACACATAATAATTTTAGATAAGGCGATATGATAAATATCGCCTTTTTTGTATCTGCGATCCGTGGTTTAAACCTATTTATCCCTTAGAGTGAGTTAAAGTTGGTGTGTAAATTAAATTTTACGGTGAATGTTTTTTATTGTTTACACTTGCAATCGTTTTTTTAGCTGTTATTGTGTTTTTAAAGATTGTTAGCCCAAATGGAAATGTTGGGTGTAAAAATAAATATACAGGTTGAGTTATGCAGAAAAGTGAATTAAGCAATGTCAATATCATCGACGAACAGGTACTGATTACTCCTGAAGAGTTAAAAGCAAAACTGCCTTTGAGTGATAATGCTCGTCGTTTCATTCAAGAGTCTCGTCAAACTATCGCAAACATCATTCATAAGAAAGATCATCGCATGCTTGTTGTATGTGGCCCATGTTCTATCCATGACATTGAAGCTGCGAAAGAGTACGCGAAACGCCTAAAAGCCTTATCTGAGCAACTTAGCGACCAACTGTATATTGTTATGCGTGTTTACTTTGAGAAACCTCGTACCACTGTGGGTTGGAAAGGTTTGATCAATGACCCGCATCTAGACGGCACTTTCGATATTGAGCATGGTCTGCATGTTGGCCGTGAGCTACTTGTTGAACTCGCTGAGATGGAAATTCCATTGGCGACAGAAGCGCTAGATCCAATTAGCCCGCAATACCTAGCAGATACCTTCAGCTGGGCGGCGATTGGCGCACGTACTACTGAATCTCAAACTCACCGTGAGATGGCAAGTGGTCTTTCAATGCCAATCGGTTTTAAAAACGGTACCGATGGCAACCTAGGCACTGCAATCAATGCAATGCAGGCGGCTTCTTCTAGCCACCGTTTCATGGGTATCAGCCGCGAAGGCCAAGTTGCACTATTAACTACGCAAGGTAACCCAAATGGTCACGTGATTTTACGTGGCGGTAAGCAGACGAACTACGATTCAGTATCGGTACACGAATGTGAGCAAGAGCTGGGTAAATCTGGCTTAGAGGCAGCGCTAATGGTCGACTGTAGCCACGCTAACTCTCGCAAAGATTTCCGCCGCCAACCTTTAGTTGCAGAAGATGTGATTCACCAAATTCGTGAAGGCAATAAATCGATTATCGGCCTGATGATTGAAAGCCATATTAACGAAGGAAACCAATCTTCGGATATACCTCTCAATGAGATGAAATACGGCGTTTCTATTACCGACGCGTGTATCAATTGGGATTCAACTGAGGCACTATTGAAACATGCACATACGGAATTAGTCCCGTTCTTAGAGAACCGCTTGAAAGGTTAGTTAGAGTTTAAATTTAAGTGCCTCATCTAATGGGGCATTTTAAGATCTGTTGCTAGCGAACCTACGTGATTGTGGGCTGATAGATTGGCACGGGCTTATAGATTAGTAAGGAATAAAATGGCCGTTGAACTGAACGAATTACGCGACCAAATCGATGCTGTCGATAAACAAATGTTGGATTTACTGGCTCAACGCCTTGCTCTAGTAGAGAAAGTAGGCGAAGTAAAAAGTGAACATGGTTTACCTATTTATGTACCAGAACGTGAAGCTGCGATGCTGGCATCTCGTCGTCAAGAAGCCGAGAAAATAGGGGTTCCACCACAGTTAATCGAAGATATTTTGCGTCGTACTATGCGTGAGTCTTATGCCAGTGAGAAAGATTCTGGTTTTAAGTGTCTTAACCCAGAATTACGTTCGGTAGTTATCGTTGGTGGTAATGGTCAACTTGGTGGCTTGTTTGGTCGTATGTTCAAACTGTCTGGCTACGAAGTAAAAATCCTTGGCAGCCAAGATTGGGATAAGGCCGACGAAATCTTAGATAATGCTGGGCTTGTGGTTGTTACGGTTCCAATTCACCTAACAGAAGGTGTGATTGCGAAACTAGGTAATCTACCAAGCGATTGTATTTTATGTGATTTGACGTCAATTAAATCTAAACCTCTACAAGCAATGATGAACATGCACCAAGGCCCAGTGGTTGGATTGCACCCAATGTTTGGTCCTGATGTTCCAAGCCTTGCTAAGCAGGTGATTGTGTACAATGATGGTCGTGGTGCTGAAAGCTACCAATGGTTACTGAATCAATTTGGTATTTGGGGCGCGAGCCTTTGCCAGATGGATGCAGCTGAACACGATCACGGCATGACATTGATTCAAGCACTTCGTCACTTCACCTCTTTTGCTTACGGCTTGCACCTGAGTAAAGAGAACCCGAATATCGATCAGCTTCTGAAGCTAAGCTCACCAATCTACCGACTTGAGATTGCGATGGTTGGTCGTCTGTTTGCTCAAGACCCGAATTTGTACGGTGATATCATTCTGTCTTCGGATGAGAATATAGAGATGATTCGACGCTTCCATAGCTGTTTCGGAGAAGCGTTAGAAATTCTAGATGGCAAAGATAAGGCTAAGTTTGTTGAGAGCTTCAACCAAGTGAGTGATTGGTTTGGTGACTACTCACAACAATTCTTGCAAGAGAGCCAAAGTCTTCTAAAACAAGCACATGACTCGATTCATCGTGGTTAATACTGATTTGAAATCATAAAAAAGAGCGACCATCTGGTCGCTCTTTTTGTTTGTGCTGAACGCTATGAAAGCATTTGGCCTACAGTAGACTAAAAGCAATTAGATCATCATAGGCCAAATCAACAGCTCTTAGCTCTTAACAACTAGCTAGCCAGTAACAACTAGTTAGTCGTAATAGGCTTCTTACTCTCTTCACTCGATACGGTGTCGATGGTCGAGCTAATGTAAGGCACGTTAGTCAGGTTGATCTGCAAGCGAACCACATTATCAATCAGTTGAACCAGTGGGCCCCACTTAACCTTTTTCTCTTTCTCGAACACGTAGTTGAAGTTTTCCGGTGTCCAATCCATCAAGTATTGAGGGTTCAATGAACGACCAAGGAAGCGTACTTCATAATGCAAGTGTGGGCCGGTTGAGTTACCTGAGTTACCACAGCTCGCAATCACATCACCTTTACTCACAAACTGACCGCTACGTACCTTGAACTTCTGTAGGTGCGCATAAGAACTCATGAAACCAAACGAGTGACGCATAGTAATAAAGTTGCCGAAGCCTTTTTTACTTGGGCGTACCGTTTCAATGACTCCATCTGCAGGCGCCACAATATCTTCACCACGCTTACACGTTAGATCGATACCAGTATGTACATGGCGTTTGCCTGAAATAGGGTTAGTGCGGCTACCATAAGAAGAAGAGATACGTTGATAAGCCATCGGACTGTCGTTTGGAATCAAACGGAACATCGTGGCTCTTACTGCTGAATCGACTGCAGCCGCATCAATGCGATCTTCTAAAGAAATATCATCGGTAAGCAGTTCTTCATCAGCAAGACCCAGTACTGATTCCACATCGAATACACGCTTACCAAGTAGCTGAATCGTGCCTTCTTTCTCGGTCAGTGTTTGCGATAGCGAATGGTTGGTTTCTACTTGCTCAGCATAAAGAAACTCAGTTTGTTCTTTTTCAACAATCAGCGTTTCAATCAACTGTTGGGCATCACCCGCTTGTAGCGCGAGTTCTTGTTTACTCTCGAAGTGCATGTACGCCGCTCCGCCAATTAATAGCGGTACTGAAAAAATGGCAGTAGTGCAAATGAGTACAGCCTTACGGCCGAAGTAAAACGTCTGTTCCCCCTGACTGGAGGGAATAGTAATGGATAGTTTTTTAGACATGGTTCTGTATTAACTAAATGCTTCTAATAGAAAAAGGGTAATGGAGATGTCACTCACTACCTAAATCGGTAAGGTGTTCAATCTCTCTATAAAGCAGTTCATCGTCGCCAACATTAAGCTCCACAAGGCGCTTAAGGTGGCTGATACTATCAATATCTAAATGCTCTATGCGTAAACGCATTGAGGTATTGATGGTAGAGACTATCGTTGCTTCTAACTGAATATTGATATCACTGTTTTCGAGTTTAAAGCTCACTTGAACAGGGACATCATGGCTAAGTTGTTTTGATTCATTGCATTGAATGAGTAAACCATGGAGTGATAAGTCTTGCACTGAGCCTGATACATTTACGTGTCCTTGTGAGATCTCAGTCGGAACTTGATAAATAACTCGTGAAAATTGACGTCTTTCAACCATAAGTAATCTCTCTATATCGATGCATTACACGTAAGCCAGATACATCAAAGGCCGCTATTATCGCGGCCTTTGTTCAAAATACAAGCTTATTTACTTAGCGATACGCTTGTACTTGATACGGTGCGGTTCTGCCGCTTGTGCGCCTAGAGTCTGCTTAAGCCACTCAGTGTACTCAGTATAATTACCTTCGTAGAAGTTAACTTGACCTTCATCACGGTAGTCTAAGATATGGGTCGCAATACGGTCAAGGAACCAACGGTCATGCGAGATAACCATTGCACAGCCAGGGAATTCAAGCAGTGCTTCTTCAAGAGCACGTAGCGTTTCAACGTCAAGGTCGTTGGTAGGCTCATCGAGTAGCAGTACGTTACCGCCCGCTTTTAGCAGCTTCGCTAAGTGAACACGGTTACGTTCACCACCAGAAAGCTCACCGATGATCTTCTGTTGGTCGTTGCCTTTAAAGTTGAAACGAGAACAGTAAGCACGCGCAGGGATTTCGAAGTTGTTGATCTTAATGATATCAGCGCCTTCAGAGATCTCTTGGAATACTGTCTTAGTGTCGTCCATGCTGTCACGGAACTGATCAACAGAAGCAAGTTTAACGGTTTCGCCTAGTTCAACTGTACCTGAATCTGGCTGTTCTGCGCCGCTTAGCATCTTGAATAGTGTTGATTTACCTGCACCGTTGGCACCAACGATACCGACGATAGCGCCCTTAGGCATGCTGAACGATAGGTCGTCGATAAGAACGCGATCACCAAACGATTTAGTTAGGTTGTTCACTTCAAGAACTTTGTCACCTAGACGCTCACCTGGCGGGATGAACAGTTCGTTGGTTTCGTTACGCTTCTGGTATTGGCCAGTCGTCAATTCTTCAAAACGAGCCATACGAGCTTTAGACTTAGCTTGACGGCCTTTAGGGTTTTGACGAACCCATTCAAGTTCTTTTTCGATTGTCTTTTGACGTGCGCTTTCGCCCGCTTTTTCTTGCTTAAGACGCTCGTCTTTTTGCTCTAGCCAAGACGTGTAGTTACCTTCCCATGGGATACCTTCACCACGGTCAAGCTCTAGAATCCAGCCTGCAGCGTTGTCTAGGAAGTAACGGTCGTGGGTAATCGCCACAACAGTACCGCTGTAATCGACTAGGAAGTGCTCAAGCCATGCTACTGATTCGGCATCCAAGTGGTTGGTTGGTTCATCAAGAAGCAGCATGTCTGGCTTTTCAAGAAGTAGACGACAGATAGCAACACGACGACGCTCACCACCTGATAGGAATTCAATTTTCGCATCCCACTCAGGAAGACGAAGTGCGTCAGCAGCACGCTCTAGAGCTGTTTCTAGGTTGTGGCCGTCTTTTGCTTGAATCAGCGCTTCTAGTTCGCCTTGCTCTTTTGCAAGTGCATCGAAATCTGCGTCTGGCTCTGCGTAAGCTGCGTAAACCGCATCGATACGCTTAAGTGCGTCAGCAACGTCAGAAACCGCTTCTTCTACGATCTCACGAACGGTTTTTGATTCGTCTAGTACAGGTTCTTGCGGTAGGTAACCTACTTTAAGGCCTTGCTGTGCACGAGCTTCACCATCAATATCAGTATCAATACCAGCCATGATACGTAGTAGGGTAGATTTACCTGAACCATTTAGACCCAAAACACCGATTTTAGCGCCAGGAAAAAAGCTAAGAGAAATGTCTTTAAGAATTTGACGCTTAGGTGGAACAGTTTTGCTCACCCGAGACATGGTATATACGTATTCAGCCATTGCCGATCGATCCTAATTATTGTTCAAAATTGTCTGCTATTTTATACCAATATCCCTAAAGATGTTACTCCTAGGTCAGAAAAGCCATTCTTGAACTAATCCTTACCTATTATTGTCACATTGGTCATTAAAACTATATTTAATAAGCTTCTGAGGCGAAGTGTTAAATATTAATAGTATTTACACTCAAATCCTTTACATTTGATGTGATGTCGGGCGTAAATAGACTTCACGTATTCATACACGCACTAAGGAAAGAGCGAATGTTTTTCCGCATTGGTAATACGAAAATTGCTGTGGCTGCATCAGCAATTTTGTCTTCATTTTCACAGGCTCCGATGGCTATGGCTAGCAACGCCTCTGAGCTTGAAATGCAGCGTGATGTTTATGATAGAGCGCAAGAGGTTTTAGACAACCGTGATCTAAAAGCTTACTCCGCGCTGCGCAACAAAATTCAAACATACCCTTTAACACCTTACACCGATTATCGAGCCTTTCTGATTGGCTTAGGTGATCGCACACCTGCTGAGGTGGATGCTTTCATTGAAGAGAATAGGGCACTGCCATTTTCTAATCGAATGCGCGCACCTTACCTGGATTCATTGGCTTCTCAAAAACAGTGGAAGACCATCCTTGAATTTCAAACTAAAGAGCCTGTCGGTGAAAAATATCAATGCATCTATTATCGAGCGCATTACGAGCAAGGTAACAAAGAGCTCGCCTTTAAAGGGGCGAAACAGCTTTGGTTGAGTGGTAGTGGTGTTGACGACGCTTGTGACCCTCTATTTAAAAGCTGGGATCATGCAGGGTTAAGAACCGATGAGCTGATTCTGGATAGAATGCTGTTAGCGTTCGAGGGTCGTAACGGTAAGTTAATGAGCTATCTGATTAAGCAATTGGATCATGATGAGTCAATTGATCAAGCGAAGCAGATGAAGGCGTTGTACAACAAGCCTGAAAATGTACTCGCGTTTGCTAAGAAACACCCAGCGAATGAATTCTACCAAGCTCAAACCGAGTTTGGTTTTGAGAAACTGGCAAGGAAGTCAGCAAGCAGCGCTCAAGAGATTTTTGATGATGTTGTGAAAGCTCAAAAGTTATCGAAAGAAAAATCTCAAGAGTTAGCGGATTACCTCACGTTCCGTTTGATCAATACTGATTCTGAAGAGCTAATGGCGTGGCGAGACAAAATGCTCGCGAGCTCATCAAAGCAAGTTCTGCTTGAGCGACGTGCTCGTTTAGCGATTCAGCATGCCGATTGGACTGGCTTGAAAGAGTGGATTGCACGCTTAGATGATAAACATCAAGCTTCGCTTCGTTGGCAATATTGGCAGGGCAGAGCTGAAATCGCGACGGGCGATACTGACAAAGGCAATAAGCGACTGTCAGATATCTTGGGTCAGCGTAATTTCTACAGTGTGGCTGCGGCTAAGCAGTTAGGTAAGCCTGTCGAATACCCAACATCGACACTTAAATACAATGCTGAAACAGTGAAGCCATTCGGCACCTCTTTGGTGCGTATTGGTGAGCTAATTGACCGAGATAAAATTGCGGCAGCGAAGAGTGAGTGGCGTTGGTTATTAACTAATGCAGATAAAGAGCAAAAAGCGATGCTTGCCGCTCATGCTGCGACACAGCGATGGAATCACTTTACCGTAACAGCGAGTATCTCTGCGAAGATGTGGGATAACATTGCGCTGCGCTTCCCTGTTGCTCATAAGTGGTGGTTTAACTTCTACGCTGAAAAGCACGATCTCGACCCGATCACCTTGATGTCTTTAGCAAGACAAGAGAGTGCGATGGACTCAGAAGCTCGCTCTCCTGTTGGCGCGCGAGGCATCATGCAAATTATGCCAAAGACGGCGCAATACACGGCGAACAAACATAAGATTAGGTATCAGGGCAGCGATGACCTTTATGATGTCGGCAAGAACATTGAGATTGGCAGTCACTACTTAGATGGTTTACTCGCTCAATATGATGACAACCGTATCTTTGCGTTTGCGGCTTATAATGCTGGACCTAGCCGTGTCAAACAGTGGCGTTCACGTAGCGATGAAAAACTTGATGCCTTCGCTTTTATTGAGATGATTCCATTCAAAGAGACTCGCGGTTACGTTCAGAATATCTTGATGTTTGAGACCTATTATCGAGATATCTTGGGTGAGAAAGGGACGTTTTTAGCGCCCCATGAGGCAAAAACGAAATACTAAGCCTTCGGCATTTTGCCCGAAACTGAGTAAGAATAAAGGCAGTGAGTGCGAACCATTTCCACTTACTGCCTTTTTACATTGGATCGCATCAAGTGTTTCGGTATAAAGTGTTAAACGCTTTCAATCGTTAAGCGACTCTTTAAAGTCAGAATTTAAAAGTAAGTGTAGAGATATGGCATCACAACCTGAATATGATAATTGGCAACAACTGATGGACTTGGTAAAGACGGCTGTCGAAAAAGATCAGCACGAGCTGTTGTTGACCATGATGATGACACCAGACGAGCGAGATGCTCTGGTTGCTCGAATTAATATCTTCTGTGAGCTGATGAAAGGCGATATGTCTCAACGACAGGTGAGTCAAATGCTGGGCGTAGGCGTAGCGACGATCACCAGAGGCTCAAATGAGCTAAAGGCCAAATCTGAACAAGAGAAAGCCGTGATCGCCGACCTATTGCTAAAGTAATAACGGAATTAAGCTATCACGCGAATACGAATTCGATAAAAACGCTAACTGAATGTTAGCGTTTTTTGTTTCTGAAGATTGTTCTTTGAACCTTTCTAAATTTAACGAAGAACTAAATAGGAAAGTGCTCAGGATTCACAAATGGGATCAGCGCTAAAATTAAAGCTTGGTGGTAGACAGAACTGCGCGACAGTTGGTTATGTGTCAGTAGGCCAATGGCACCACCTTTCTGTTTGATATTGTCGGTACCAAACACTTCATCCATCACATCCCCTAACTCGTTTGCATGCTCTAGTTTCTCAAGCACGGCTGGTGGCAGCATCAGGCTTGCTGAACGAGACTCTCCACGTTGACCATTCGCTTCGATCACCATCCAAGCAAAGGTGACGTTTATTTCTATTCCCGCTTCTAGACCAACATAGAAGTCTGCACCGGGCTGAGCTTGAGTTGCGTTGTGAACACGATTCACGGCACCTTGATAGGTTTCATCATTGCTCATCGGTTGTTCGGCGACACCACTAGGGACGCTGATGCCTTTGAAATCAAATTCAGTATCAGGAAAAGCAGATAAGAACGCACTTTTAACGGCGTTAATTTTAGCTGGGTTCAGCGATGCGATGATTACAGATTTCATGTGTCGGATTCTTTTTGTTGTCGATTAGATTGAGTTGATGCTGTCGGTACCATTCACTCAATTCTTCTAGTGGCATGGGTTTACCAAAGTAATAGCCTTGCAGCATATCGCACTGTGCATCCTGTAACCACTGGTGCATGCCTTGAGTTTCAATCCCTTCGGCGGTGACCTTTTTCCCTTGAGCATGACACAACCCGATAACCGGTTTTACGATGTTCTGGTTATTGGTCTCAATCAAGGTATCCAAAAACGCTTTATCCAATTTAATTTTTTGAGTTGGATACTGCACCAGTTGAGTGATAGAGGTATAACCGGAACCAAAGTCATCAATTGCTAATCGATAGCCCATACCCGCCAATTCGTTGAGCAATGGAAAGCCTTCCGAATTCGAATAAAAGGTTTCGGTAATTTCAAAATCAATCAAACTTGGTGGAATATGATTGATTTTTGCGTGTGTTTTAATGAAATCGGCAAGGTGTGTGGTTTCAATCCCAGCAGAAGATAAGTTAATCGACAGCTGAATTGAGTGGTCAAATTGAGCCTGAAGTCGATGGAATGAAGCAAACGCATTCTGTATTACCCAGCGGTCAACATGTTCGAATAGCCCGGTTTGTTCGGCAATTGGAATGAACTCATCGGGTGGAACCAAGCCAAGTTGCTTCGAATTCCAACGTAATAACACCTCAACGCCAATAACATCAGTCCCGGTTGAATCCATGTATGGCATGTAAACGAGTCTAAACTCTTCATCAAAATTCTTGTCTCTAAGCGCACGTTCAATGTTTGCTTGGCGTTGAATCGCTTTGTCTAAATCCCGTGAATAGTCAGCAAATTGGTTTTTGCCTGCACGCTTTGCTTGATACATTGCGGTATCCGCGTTCGACAGTAGCTTCTCGATTGAATCGCCATCATTAGGGTAGGTCGCAATACCAATACTGACCGTGATCGGAAAGCTTCCTGATTCGGTTATAAACCCTTTTTGTAAGGGAGTCAGTAAATCACTCGAAAATCGATGCGCGATATTTCCTCGGTGACTAGGAGCGTTAATGTAAACCACGAATTCGTCACCAGAAAGTCGGGCTGGCATGCAATGAGCATCGAACTCCGTTTGATAGTGGCGACAAATATCTGAAATACGCTGAGCAAAAGAGACCAGAATCGAGTCGCCGATTTGATGCCCATATTTATCGTTCACAAACTTGAAGTTATCCAAATCAAAGTAGAGAACCCAAGTTTCGGTATTTGAACTCGGTTTTGGCAACGATTGCTGAACGAAGGTTTGAAACTGATGCCTGTTGGCGATTTGAGTTAACTGATCATTCTCGGCCAAGAGCTTGGTTTGTTGGTAGGTGTTATCTAGCTCTTGGTACATGTCATAAAAACGCTGTGATAGTCGGCCAAGCTCATCTCGAGTGCCTAAGCGTTCAATGTTCTTCCGTTGTTTTTTTTCTACTTGCTGTAGTTGTCGATCAAGCCGTGTTATCGGAGTAATCACAGTGCGAGACAGAAGTATGAGTAGTAAAGCGACAGTCACAAACGCAGACAGTGCAAACGATAAACTCAGCTTGTTCCATATGGAATCGAGCTTGTTTTCCAACAGGAATTGCGCCGGATCGACCGTGGCGTATAGTTCTGGAGCAAGCTTGACTGAATGGGTGACATCATTTCCCAAAGAAACCGCTATGGATGTGAAAAACAAGCTGGTTTGGTAGTCGAACTCTATCTGTTTTCTAAGCGCATTAAACTTGTCGAGAGAAACAGATACAACAACAAAGAATACATCGCTTGGTTGATTACTTTCGGTTGGAAAAATCGCTTTTCTATCTACCTTTTCATAGTGAACCAACATCCCTTCGCCTTGGGAGTTTTGAATATAGTTGGTACTCGATGTTGCTAGGGTGTCTTGATAGTGCTGGTCAACATACTCCAATATCTTACTGTCAATCTGAGTGCGTGAGTCGTTGCTATTATCTGCGTAGTAACGCAGTTTTCGGTCAGCATTAAGAAGTGCTAAACCCGTATAGCTCTCATCGTCATCTTGCAGGAAATCTATAGCTTCTCGAAGGTTACTAACCAGTTCAAGATCGCGAGATAGATTTTGGTCAGTGAGAAAATAACCTTTCACCATATCGCTTTGAGTCAAGGTGTAAGAGTAGCTATTGAGAAACGAACGAGATTGACGAAAGTATCCGGCTAGTTTTTCCATGTTCAGCTGAAGTGAGTTGTCTTCGCGTTTGATGAAGCTGCTTTTTTGCGTCGAATAAATAATATAGCTAGAAGCCGCGGTACTGATCAGTATCACAGGGGTTATCAGTAGTAAGATTTTAGTACTTAGCTTCATAGTTAATGACAACACTATTTATAATTTAAGCGCGTAAGTTTATGTTACTTAATGCTTACTCGCTATTAATTACACGTAGTTCGATGATTTCCTGTGAAGGGTGTAAGGTTTTGTCTTTATTGATAAAAAAGCCACTAATGAGTTTTTTGTTAGAAATACTTAAGCAGTGGAGGGGATAAGCGTGCCGAATGTGCGAAACAAGTGAATTGTGTTTTAGGCATGCTAGGGTAAGTGCTCTTAAACCGAATGGTATTCGACTAAATGGTGATTTAAGTATTTGGCCTACTGTAGGCCAAATACTTATGTTAGCTAAAAGCTGATACTCGCTCTCAGCTATGACAACTTAACTTGAGTCGCTTTGATATTCTCACTCGGGTAGCAACCTAACACTTTCAGGTGACGAGTAATGGCTGTTAATTCAGTGATTGCTTGCTGCATATTATCTGAATCCAGGTGTGCTTCTAAATCGACATAGAACATCTCTTCCCAAGGGTTACCCATAATAGGACGAGACTCTAGCTTGGTCATGTTGATACCCAAGTGTTGCAGAATCAGTAGTGTCTCGACCAAAGAACCTGCTTCTTGAGAAGTCGACATGATGAGCGTCGTTTTTGCAGGTATTTGAGTGGACACTTCAACAGGCTTACGAGCTACCACGATGAAACGTGTGTGGTTCTCTGTTTGGTTTGCAATGTTGCCCTGAATTGGCTGAAGTCCATAAAGCTTGCCGCTAGACGCATTACCAATTGCAGCAACATCATCACCGTCCAGATCTTTCACCTTCTTCATAGCGTCAGCTGTGCTGGCACAAGACTCAAGGGTTACATCTTTAAGACGGCTCAAGAACTCGCTGCACTGCTGATGTGGTTGTGGGTGCGAGTAAAGTGTTTTGATGTCTTCTAAACGGATATCACTTTTCGCCACTAGGCAGTGTTCGATTGGTTGAGAAAGCTCACCAACGATGTAAAGCGTTGTGTGTTGAAGTAGGTCATACACTTCGTTAATCGAACCTGAGCTGGTGTTCTCAATAGGCAGTACACCGTAGTCGGCATGGCCAGATTCTACCGTAGAGGCTACTTCTTTGAAGTGATTACAGTTTAACTCAATCAACTCCATATTCTTACGACTGAAGTATTCGCGACTCGCAAGGTGAGAGTACGACCCCTTAGAGCCCAAGAATGCAACGCGAGCCAATGGTTTACGACTTTGCGGGTTCGCTAGATTTTGTAAGTATGACTGCTGTAGTAAAACGGAATCTTCGATGATGGTGTGAAACAGCTTGGTAATGTACTGCGCATCAAGTTCGTATTTATCTTTGCCATTGTTGATCAGCTTAACTAATAGTTGTTGCTCTCGTACTGCATCACGAACTGGTTTTGATGTCTCTACCTTGCTTTTAGCAACTTCGATACTTAGCTTGCGACGCTCCGAAAGTAACTTCAGGAGTTCGTCGTCTAAATCATTAAGACGAAGGCGGATATCATCCAGTGAAATTGAGCTGTCAGTCATAAATGTGTCCTTATAAAAAAGCCTCCCTAGTGTGGGAGGCTTCTTGTTCGTTTTTGACTTGTTTTTCTAAAACGACTTAGCCTCCGATTTACGGAAGAAAAAAGAAGTCAAAAATAAACAAAGATTGAGTGTGCATAAAAAGTGATTGTTTTATGAATGTTTAAACACAATAAGCAAGCGAGCTACGAGCGTCAAGCAAAAAAATAGCGCCCTGAGGCGCTATTTTTTAATCTGTTCTCTTTCCTTATTCTACTTCAGCTTCTAGCTCTTCGATTTCAGGCTTTTCAGCGCGGCGCGCTTCTGGTTTATGGCGTAGCTTGTTGAGTTGACGCTCTAGTTTTTGTTCTACTTCGTTGATAGCTACGTAGAGATCATCATGGATTGATGAAGCAACAAGTTGGCCTTTTGGTACGGTTAGTACCGCTTCAAATTTCTTCTTCTTGTTTGGTTCTTCGCTAAAGCTCGCTTGGCAGCCAATGATGTCTACTTGCCATTTATCCAGCTTTTTAAATTTGCTTTCTATGTGATCACGGATTGCAGAGGTAATGTCGATGTTTTTACCAGTGATGTTCATTTTCATAGAAGTTTTCCTCTGTTGTATCCCTCATGGGTTAACTTCAGATTACGACTTTTAGGAATAAAGAATGTGATCTAGAACTTGTTTTGGTTGGGTGGAGTGAGCATTAAAATCAAATGTGATCTCACGCAAGTCTTGATATCTTTTTGGTGAAAAATGCTTGTTATCCTTATGAAAAACGATAACTTGGAGGCAAGGCTTCGCTAAAAATTAAACCAGTTTTTAGGGGCGTCCTACAGCTTATTGAAAGTGCTTGATTGAAAATTGCTCAATAGTGTTTTGTGATATAGGTCTCGTGATATATATCGCTACGTAAGCTTCTTCTGAATTAGATAAGCAAAAGCCGCATAAGTCTTCTTATGCGGCTTTTGTGTTTTTAGACTTAGCTCTCCAACTGTGGGATTGATTGAGGCGATCCTAATCGTTAGCGTTCAGTAATCTCGCTGTACCGTCTTCTCGGATGGCATTGATAGCTTGTAATTGTTTATAGATTACGAAGTAGCGATTGATGTTGGCAACATAGGTTACAGGTTCTTTACTCACGTACTTGCGAGTGATGATTTCTACGTTTTTAAACCAGATGTTTGGGTTGTAGCCTTTCTGCTTAGCAAGGCGCCTCATCTTTCTGATCTTAGCGGGACCTGCGTTGTAAGAAGCCAAGGTAAAGTAGATTTGATTGTCGGGTGATATTGCCGGGTCGTCAAAATATCGGTCTTTGATAAAACGCATGTATTTCACACCCGCATGGATATTGTTATCCACCTTATGGATGTTCTTTATGTTGACGTTTTTATCTTTGGCGGTACTTGGTAATACCTGCATCACACCAATAGCCCCACGATGAGAAACTCTGCTTTGATCCAACCCAGACTCTTGGAAACCTTGTGCAGACATCATCAAAGGGTCGAATTCGTATTTACTCGAATACTTTTCAAAGACATCTGACAGCTTAGCCACTCGGTCTATTTTATTTGGGTTGAGTGCTCTACCTAACCAGCGAGTGTTGTCGATGTATTTCTGATAGATAACATTTCCAAGTAGGGTACCTGTTCGTGCAGTCTTAACGTATTTGTTTATCTCTTTCTTTAACTGAGGGCTGTTTTTTCTCAATGCCCATGCTATTTGGCCATTTTCACGTAAGGGCAAATCATGATGCACTTGAATGTTTTCCATTACGTCGGTCCACAGCTTTGCTTTATGGCTGTCCAGAATTGTGCCCTGAATATAACCTTGGTTGACTAGCTCTATCAGCTCGTAGTCTTGCAGTGATTCTTCAATGAAGTGGACATGCAGTGGTGGTAAACCTAATTCGTTAAGCTCTTTATTGACTCTTTGTACACTCTCGAAGTAACTCGAGCTTGCACGGATCCATACCTCTTTGCCGCTTAATTGCTTGATCTCGGTGATTGGTTCGGCCTTTTTCCCTGTGATAATGAGTTCTTTACCATCTTTAATCATTGGATCTGAAAAATCGATGGTTCGTAATCGTTTGTCAGTGATCGTTAGGTTAGCAACAGCGACGTCACCATAACCAGACTCTAAAGAGGGAAGCAGATCATCTCGCTGCACGGGGATGATTTGAACATTGAGATAGGGATGTTTCTTACGAAGGCTTTTCTCAAAGTGGTAGAGCATTTCTGCCACGATGCCTTTTGGCTTGCCATCCTCGATATAATAGAAACCAAGATCGGCAGATACGAGCACTCTAACCGTTCCTTTGGTTTTGAGCACATCCAAATCACCCATGTAAGGCTTATTGCTTAATGGGGACAGTTCTAATGCGTAGGATAATTGGCTAAATAGCGATATCCAGATAAATAATAACAACCTACTCACATCCACACTCCATGTTGATGTTTTGTTAAAAGTTATCTTTTGAAGATACCGTGTATTATGCGATTCATCAAGTTTGCGATATGTGGTCAAAAAAAACGCGCTAGTAAACTAGCGCGCTTTTTAGGTTGAGATGTAAGAAGTTGATTAAGGTAGTGGGTTTAACTCAATCAACTTTTCAGTTCTTAACACAGCATCATCTAGGCCTAGTTGTTTATAAGCTTCTAGCTGAATCTCTAAAGATTTACGCGCAGCAACGGTATCTGGGTAAGTCTTTTGCAACTCTTGTGTTCTGTTAATAGCAGCAATCCACGCTTCGCGACGTAGGTAGAAGTCCGCAGTTGCTAAGTCATATTCTGCTAGGCGGTTCTTAAGTGCGAAGATGCGTTTTTGTGCATCTTCAGCATAAGGGCTGCTAGGGAAACGTTCGAGTAGTCGCTTGAAATCTGCAAAAGCGAGTTTCACTGGCTCAGGGTCTCGGTCACTACGGTCGATATTGAAAATATCGTGCATGAAGTTTCGGTCTTGCGCCATGTGCGTTAAGCCACGCATGTAAAGAACCCAGTCTTGTTTCTCATGAGTTGGGTTCAAACGTAGGAATCGTGAAATGGTAGCGAGGCCAAGTGCCAAGTCATCATTTTTGTAGTAAGCGTAAATCAGATCGAGCTGTACTTGCTCAGAATAGGCGCCGAATGGGTAACGTGAGTCTAGGGCTTCTAGCTTTTCTATTGCTGAAAGCCAGCTACCGCTCTGCAGTGATTCTTGAGCGTCAGAGTAGAGAACCGATGGTGGTACATCTGGCACTATCTCTTCACTACTTGAACAACCAACCAAGAGTGATACGGCTAATAGACCCGATAAAGTAAGGTGTTTCATGTCAGGCGTCGATTCCTTGAATTAAATATTTCGTAAGCTTCCGTTACTTTCTAACCAGTAACAGATACAATGATGCAATTATTCTATTTTATCCATACTAATGGGTATTAGTCTCACGGTTTTTAAAAAAGTTCGATATGGCTCAGCAGATCACATTAACAGACACAGTAAAAAGCAGCCAGTTAGGTCAACGTTTAGACCAAGCTGTCGCTGAACTATTTACCGATTTTTCTCGCTCTCGCATTAAAGAGTGGCTTCTTGACGGCAAAATCCAAGTGGATGGCGAAGTTATTACTAAGCCGCGCGTTAAGGTTTTGGGCGGTGAAGAGATCATCTTGCAAGCTGAACTTGCAGATGAAGAGCGCTGGGAAGCACAAGATATTCCTCTAGACATTGTCTATGAAGATGATGACTTATTGGTTATCAATAAGCCTCGCGATCTGGTTGTACACCCAGGCGCAGGCACACCGGATGGAACCATACTAAACGCATTGCTTTTCCATTACCCACAGATTGCAGAAGTGCCTCGTGCAGGTATTGTGCACCGTCTGGATAAAGACACAACAGGCCTTATGGTTGTGGCTAAAACGGTTCCAGCTCAAACTCGTCTTGTGCGTGCTCTTGCTAAGCGTCGTATTACTCGTGAATATGAAGCAATTGCAATTGGCAAAATGACCGCTGGTGGAGTGGTAGAGAAAGGCATTAGCCGTCATGCAACTAAGCGTACTTTGATGGACGTAAATGAACTAGGAAAGCCAGCGGTAACTCACTACCGTGTTGCTGAGCACTTCCGCGAGCATACTCGTATTCGTCTACGCCTAGAAACGGGTCGTACTCACCAAATTCGTGTTCACATGTCATACCTTCAGCATCCGCTGCTAGGTGACGTTGCATACGGTGGTCGTGCTCGTATTCCAAAAGGTGCATCTGAAGAACTAACAACAATGATTCGTTCTTTTGATCGCCAAGCACTACACGCAGTTATGCTTAAATTTGTTCACCCAATTACAGGTGAAGAAGTTGAGTTCCACGCTCCTGTGCCAAATGACATGGTTGTGATGGCTGAAGCGTTACGTATTGATGCTCGCGAAAACTTGGAAGACGACATTTAATTATGTCGATGATCATCCCTAACTGGAATGCACCAAAAAACGTGAAAGCATTTGCTTCGACACGTTTTGATGGTTTTTCTACTGGTGCGTATCAAGGGTTAAACCTAGGTACGCATGTTGGGGATGATGCTTCGCTTGTTGAAAACAACAGAGCCTGGCTCAAGCAACACGCTAATATGCCTACAGTTCCGGTATGGCTAAATCAAACTCACTCAACAGATGTCGTTACTGTTTTACAACCTACGGCAGATATTCTTGATGCGGACGGTGCATTTACTACAGCTAAAGGTGTTGTTTGTTCTGCGATGACAGCCGATTGCTTACCTGCAATCCTTACTGATACCAAAGGCACTCAAGTTGCTGCTGTTCATGCTGGTTGGCGTGGTCTTGCTGGTGGAATTCTTGAAAATGCCGTCGCAAAGTTTTCAAACTTAGGTTCAGAGAATAAGATCATTGCTTGGCTTGGTCCTGCAATAGGCAAACAAGCTTTTGAAGTAGGCGATGATGTGTTGGAAGCTTTCGTTAGTTTTGACCCTCAAGCTAAGCTCGCATTTGAAGCCAAAGCTGAACCGGGCAAATGGCTAGCGAATATGTCTCATCTTGCAACGCAACGACTGAACAAAGCTGGCGTGACTTCTGTGACAGACTCTAATCTATGTACCTTCGCTGATGCAGATGCGTTCTATTCTTATCGTCGTGATGGTATTACTGGACGCCAAGCTACTTTTATTTGGTTAGAGTAACCTTTAGCTAGTGCAACCAGTCATCCAGCTCATTTATATTTTTATAACAGCTCTATTCTTCATTCTTATCCCTTGAAAATCCGCATTACCGTATCCATCTTCTAAGCATAAGATAAACATATCTAAGAGTAGGAAGGTTGGCATGCGTCTCGATCGATTCACTAGTAAATTCCAAATTGCGATATCTGATGCTCAGTCGCTCGCATTAGGTCGTGATCACCAATATATAGAACCTGTGCACCTAATGGTGTCTTTGCTTAATCAAGATGGTAGTGCAATTCGTCCATTGCTCACCATGCTGAATATTGATGTGGTTCAATTGCGTTCTAAATTGAGCGAAATATTAGACCGAGTGCCTAAAGTAAGCGGCATTGGTGGTGACGTTCAGCTATCGAATGCGATGGGAACGCTGTTTAACCTATGTGATAAGGTCGCGCAAAAGCGTCAAGACAGTTACATATCTTCAGAAGTATTCCTACTTGCTGCCATTGAAGACAAAGGCCCTTTAGGAAACCTACTTAAAGAGCTAGGTCTTACCGAGCAAAAATTATCTCAAGCAATTGAACAAGTTCGTGGCGGCCAAAAGGTCGATGACCCGAATGCGGAAGACAGACGTCAAGCACTAGAGAAGTTCACTATTGATCTGACCGAAAGAGCAGAGCAAGGCAAGCTGGATCCGGTGATTGGCCGAGATGACGAAATTCGTCGCACTATCCAAGTACTTCAACGCCGTACTAAGAATAACCCTGTCATTATCGGTGAACCTGGTGTCGGTAAAACAGCGATAGTCGAAGGTTTAGCGCAGCGTATTATCAATAATGAAGTACCGGAAGGTTTGAGAGGCCGGCGTGTACTTTCGTTAGATATGGGCTCTTTGATTGCCGGTGCTAAATATCGTGGTGAATTTGAAGAACGTTTGAAATCAGTTCTTAACGAATTATCAAAAGAAGAGGGCAACATCATTCTCTTCATCGATGAAATTCACACCATGGTAGGTGCGGGCAAGGGTGAAGGCTCTATGGATGCGGGTAATATGCTGAAACCAGCATTGGCTCGTGGTGAACTTCACTGTGTAGGTGCAACGACACTCGATGAATATCGCCAGTATATAGAGAAAGATCCTGCGTTAGAGCGTCGATTCCAAAAAGTGATAGTCGATGAGCCAACTGTGGAAGACACAGTCGCAATTCTCCGCGGTTTGAAAGAGCGCTATGAACTTCACCATCATGTAGAAATTACCGACCCAGCGATTGTCGCAGCGGCAACCTTATCTCATCGATACGTTTCTGACCGTCAGCTGCCAGATAAGGCGATTGATCTGATTGATGAAGCGGCTTCGAGTATTCGTATGCAGATCGACTCAAAACCTGAGTCACTAGATAAGCTCGAGCGTAAGATCATTCAGTTAAAGATCGAGCAGCAAGCTCTTACTAATGAGAATGACGAAGCCAGTGAAAAACGCCTTCGAACATTACAAGAAGAGCTTTCTGACAAAGAACGAGATTTCGCAGAGCTCGAAGAAGTGTGGAATGCAGAGAAAGCCGCACTTTCTGGCACACAACACATCAAGTCCGAGTTAGAACAAGCTCGTATGGATATGGATTTTGCAAGACGTGCTGGTGATCTTAACCGAATGTCTGAATTGCAATATGGTCGAATCCCAGAATTAGAGAAGCAGTTAGATCTTGCGACTCAAGCTGAGATGCAAGAGATGACCTTACTACGTAATAAGGTCACGGATGCAGAAATTGCAGACGTACTATCGAAGCAAACAGGTATCCCTGTTTCTAAAATGCTAGAGGCTGAGAAAGAGAAGCTTCTTAAAATGGAAGGTGTTCTGCACAAGCGTGTTATTGGTCAAGCGGAAGCAGTAGAAGTGGTATCGAACGCGATTCGTCGTAGCCGTGCTGGTTTATCTGATCCGAACAAGCCGATTGGCTCCTTCTTATTCCTTGGCCCAACTGGTGTTGGTAAAACCGAGTTATGTAAAACACTCGCAAACTTCATGTTTGATAGTGACGATGCAATGGTGCGTATCGATATGTCTGAGTTTATGGAGAAACACTCTGTTGCTCGTTTGGTTGGTGCTCCTCCAGGTTACGTTGGATATGAAGAAGGTGGCTACTTAACAGAAGCGGTACGCCGCAAGCCCTATTCGGTGATTTTGCTAGATGAAGTAGAGAAAGCGCATCCTGATGTATTCAATATATTATTGCAGGTGCTTGATGATGGACGCTTAACTGATGGACAAGGTCGGACCGTCGACTTTAGAAACACGGTAGTGATCATGACTTCGAACCTTGGCTCTTCGAGAATTCAAGAGAACTTCAATACGCTCGATTACCAAGGAATAAAGAATGAGGTGATGGAAGTAGTAGGCAAACATTTCCGTCCTGAGTTTTTGAATCGAGTTGATGAAAGCGTTGTGTTCCACCCATTAGGTCAAGAGCACATTCAATCGATAGCCGCTATTCAGCTTGAGCACCTCAAGAAGCGAATGGAAGACAATGGTTATGAGCTTGAAGTCTCGGATAAAGCACTCAAGTTAATTTCTCAAGTCGGTTTTGACCCAGTATATGGTGCACGACCTTTGAAAAGAGCGATTCAACAAAGTGTCGAGAACCCTTTAGCGAAAGCAATATTGGCAGGAAAAATTAATCCAGATAAAAAAGTACAACTATTAGTAAACAACGACCGCATTATTGCTCACCAGTAGTTTAAGTAAGAATTGTAGGTACGATTGGCCAAAATCAAGGTGTAATCGTACCTATTTTGAACGCTTTGTGTGAATAGTGTTCGAACGGTCGCCTGTGGCGGTTTTTTTTCGTTTTTGGCCTTGTGCAAAGGATTATTCTCTCTATAATGCGCCTCCGTTGCCAAGGATAACCAAGCGGTTTGAACTGAATGACGAGACGGTGATAAGCATTTAAGATGCTTTGAAAAAATAGCTGGAAAAAGTGTTTGACACTGGAACCCAATTCGCTAGAATAGCCGTCCACTTCGAGAGGCTCCTTATTAAAAGGAACGCTCAACAAGTAAAGCTCTTTAACAATTTAAACCTATCAATCTGTGTGGGCACTCGTTGATGAATATCAAAACGTTTTATCGTTAGATAAAACAGATTCTTCGGAATCAAAATTGATTTCAATGAACTGAGTGACCAATACGTTTAACTACTTGTAGTTATTCGGCACAGTCAATTCATTATCATTCTGTTGGAATGATAATAGCTTTAGAATTACATGTTCATTTTCGAATGAATATTAGTTTTGAAGTCAGTATTCGTTGAGTCACAAAATCTTAAATTGAAGAGTTTGATCATGGCTCAGATTGAACGCTGGCGGCAGGCCTAACACATGCAAGTCGAGCGGAAACGACACTAACAATCCTTCGGGTGCGTTAATGGGCGTCGAGCGGCGGACGGGTGAGTAATGCCTAGGAAATTGCCTTGATGTGGGGGATAACCATTGGAAACGATGGCTAATACCGCATAATGCCTACGGGCCAAAGAGGGGGACCTTCGGGCCTCTCGCGTCAAGATATGCCTAGGTGGGATTAGCTAGTTGGTGAGGTAATGGCTCACCAAGGCGACGATCCCTAGCTGGTCTGAGAGGATGATCAGCCACACTGGAACTGAGACACGGTCCAGACTCCTACGGGAGGCAGCAGTGGGGAATATTGCACAATGGGCGAAAGCCTGATGCAGCCATGCCGCGTGTATGAAGAAGGCCTTCGGGTTGTAAAGTACTTTCAGTTGTGAGGAAGGGGGTAGCGTTAATAGCGCTATCTCTTGACGTTAGCAACAGAAGAAGCACCGGCTAACTCCGTGCCAGCAGCCGCGGTAATACGGAGGGTGCGAGCGTTAATCGGAATTACTGGGCGTAAAGCGCATGCAGGTGGTTCATTAAGTCAGATGTGAAAGCCCGGGCTCAACCTCGGAACTGCATTTGAAACTGGTGAACTAGAGTACTGTAGAGGGGTAGAATTTCAGGTGTAGCGGTGAAATGCGTAGAGATCTGAAGGAATACCAGTGGCGAAGGCGGCCCCCTGGACAGATACTGACACTCAGATGCGAAAGCGTGGGGAGCAAACAGGATTAGATACCCTGGTAGTCCACGCCGTAAACGATGTCTACTTGGAGGTTGTGGCCTTGAGCCGTGGCTTTCGGAGCTAACGCGTTAAGTAGACCGCCTGGGGAGTACGGTCGCAAGATTAAAACTCAAATGAATTGACGGGGGCCCGCACAAGCGGTGGAGCATGTGGTTTAATTCGATGCAACGCGAAGAACCTTACCTACTCTTGACATCCAGAGAAGCCAGCGGAGACGCAGGTGTGCCTTCGGGAGCTCTGAGACAGGTGCTGCATGGCTGTCGTCAGCTCGTGTTGTGAAATGTTGGGTTAAGTCCCGCAACGAGCGCAACCCTTATCCTTGTTTGCCAGCGAGTAATGTCGGGAACTCCAGGGAGACTGCCGGTGATAAACCGGAGGAAGGTGGGGACGACGTCAAGTCATCATGGCCCTTACGAGTAGGGCTACACACGTGCTACAATGGCGCATACAGAGGGCAGCAAGCTAGCGATAGTGAGCGAATCCCAAAAAGTGCGTCGTAGTCCGGATTGGAGTCTGCAACTCGACTCCATGAAGTCGGAATCGCTAGTAATCGTGAATCAGAATGTCACGGTGAATACGTTCCCGGGCCTTGTACACACCGCCCGTCACACCATGGGAGTGGGCTGCAAAAGAAGTGGGTAGTTTAACCTTTCGGGGAGGACGCTCACCACTTTGTGGTTCATGACTGGGGTGAAGTCGTAACAAGGTAGCCCTAGGGGAACCTGGGGCTGGATCACCTCCTTATACGAAGATATTTACGATGAGTACCCACACAGATTGATATGTTTAAACAGTTAAGAGTAACCTATGTCCCGTTCGTCTAGAGGCCTAGGACACCGCCCTTTCACGGCGGTAACAGGGGTTCGACTCCCCTACGGGATACCATCTTTAAGCGCATTTATTTAAGTGTTTTTAAAAATGGTTCATTTTATTGAATCAAGCTCTTTAACAATTTGGAAAGCTGACTGATTGATTTACTTACGAGTAATTCAATCAAATTTAAAAGTTCTCAATGTTTATCTGCTCTTAGTTAATAAGAACGGTATAAACACAACAAACACATTCAAGTGTCTTGTATTCGATTCAAATTCGTTTGAATCACAATTGAGTCCGGCAAACAGTTATCAAGAATTAACCCTTCTTGATGACAACCAAAAACCTTGGTTAGTTGCCATACGCTTATTTGTCTTCACTTTTTAAAGTGAAAGTAAATAGAAACCCTTTCGGGTTGTATGGTTAAGTGACTAAGCGTACACGGTGGATGCCTTGGCAGTCAGAGGCGATGAAAGGCGTAATAACTTGCGATAAGCCCAGATTAGGTAGTAATAACCTTTTGAGTCTGGGATTCCTGAATGGGGAAACCCACGTGCATAAGCACGTATCCTGTTGTGAATACATAGCAACAGGAGGCAAACCGGGGGAACTGAAACATCTAAGTACCCCGAGGAAGAGAAATCAACCGAGATTCCGAAAGTAGCGGCGAGCGAAATTGGATTAGCCCTTAAGCTTTTAATGATGCAGGTGAAGAGTCTGGAAAGTCTCGCAATAAAGGGTGATAGCCCCGTAACCGACACATCATAATCAGTGAAATCGAGTAGGGCGGGACACGTGATATCCTGTCTGAATATGGGGGGACCATCCTCCAAGGCTAAATACTACTGACTGACCGATAGTGAACCAGTACCGTGAGGGAAAGGCGAAAAGAACCCCTGTGAGGGGAGTGAAATAGAACCTGAAACCGTGTACGTACAAGCAGTAGGAGCACCTTCGTGGTGTGACTGCGTACCTTTTGTATAATGGGTCAGCGACTTAATTTTAGTAGCAAGGTTAACCGTTTAGGGGAGCCGTAGGGAAACCGAGTCTTAACTGGGCGTACAGTTGCTAGGATTAGACCCGAAACCAGGTGATCTAGCCATGGGCAGGTTGAAGGTTGAGTAACATCAACTGGAGGACCGAACCGACTAATGTTGAAAAATTAGCGGATGACTTGTGGCTAGGGTGAAAGGCCAATCAAACCTGGAGATAGCTGGTTCTCCCGAAAGCTATTTAGGTAGCGCCTCGGACGAATACTACTGGGGTAGAGCACTGTTAAGGCTAGGGGTCATCCCGACTTACCAACCCTTTGCAAACCCGAATACCAGTAAGTACTATCCGGGAGACACACGGCGGGTGCTAACGTCCGTCGTGAGGGAAACAACCCAGACCGCCAGCTAAGGTCCCAAAGTATAGCTAAGTGGGAAACGATGTGGGAAGGCTCAGACAGCCAGGATGTTGGCTTAGAAGCAGCCATCATTTAAAGAAAGCGTAATAGCTCACTGGTCGAGTCGGCCTGCGCGGAAGATGTAACGGGGCTAAGCTATACACCGAAGCTGCGGCTACGTACCTTAGGGTATGTGGGGTAGGGAGCGTTCTGTAAGCCGTTGAAGGTGGTCTGTAAGGGCTGCTGGAGGTATCAGAAGTGCGAATGCTGACATGAGTAACGATAAAGGGAGTGAAAAACTCCCTCGCCGGAAGACCAAGGGTTCCTGTCCAACGTTAATCGGGCAGGGTAAGTCGACCCTAAGGCGAGGCCGAAAGGCGTAGTCGATGGGAAACGGGTTAATATTCCCGTACTTCTTACAATTGCGATGGGGGGACGGAGAAGGCTAGGTGGGCCTGGCGACGGTTGTCCAGGTTCAAGTACGTAGGCGGGTGGTTTAGGTAAATCCGGACCGCTACTAACGCTGAGATACGATGTCGAGCTACTACGGTAGTGAAGTCATTGATGCCATGCTTCCAGGAAAAGCCTCTAAGCTTCAGATTGTAAGGAATCGTACCCCAAACCGACACAGGTGGTCGGGTAGAGAATACCAAGGCGCTTGAGAGAACTCGGGTGAAGGAACTAGGCAAAATGGTACCGTAACTTCGGGAGAAGGTACGCTCTTATCAGTGAAGTCCCTTGCGGATGGAGCAGACGAGAGTCGCAGATACCAGGTGGCTGCAACTGTTTATTAAAAACACAGCACTGTGCAAAATCGTAAGATGACGTATACGGTGTGACGCCTGCCCGGTGCCGGAAGGTTAATTGATGGGGTTAGACTTCGGTCGAAGCTCTTGATCGAAGCCCCGGTAAACGGCGGCCGTAACTATAACGGTCCTAAGGTAGCGAAATTCCTTGTCGGGTAAGTTCCGACCTGCACGAATGGCGTAATGATGGCCACGCTGTCTCCACCCGAGACTCAGTGAAATTGAAATCGCTGTGAAGATGCAGTGTACCCGCGGCTAGACGGAAAGACCCCGTGAACCTTTACTACAGCTTGGCACTGAACATTGAACCTACATGTGTAGGATAGGTGGGAGACTTTGAAACCGCGTCGCTAGATGTGGTGGAGTCGTCCTTGAAATACCACCCTTGTAGTTTTGATGTTCTAACGTTGGCCCCTGAATCGGGGTTACGGACAGTGCCTGGTGGGTAGTTTGACTGGGGCGGTCTCCTCCCAAAGAGTAACGGAGGAGCACGAAGGTGGGCTAAACACGGTTGGACATCGTGTGGTTAGTGCAATGGCATAAGCCCGCTTGACTGCGAGAATGACAATTCGAGCAGGTGCGAAAGCAGGTCATAGTGATCCGGTGGTTCTGAATGGAAGGGCCATCGCTCAACGGATAAAAGGTACTCCGGGGATAACAGGCTGATACCGCCCAAGAGTTCATATCGACGGCGGTGTTTGGCACCTCGATGTCGGCTCATCACATCCTGGGGCTGAAGTCGGTCCCAAGGGTATGGCTGTTCGCCATTTAAAGTGGTACGCGAGCTGGGTTTAGAACGTCGTGAGACAGTTCGGTCCCTATCTGCCGTGGGCGTTGGAAAATTGAAAGGGGCTGCTCCTAGTACGAGAGGACCGGAGTGGACGAACCTCTGGTGTTCGGGTTGTCATGCCAATGGCATTGCCCGGTAGCTAAGTTCGGAATCGATAACCGCTGAAAGCATCTAAGCGGGAAGCGAGCCTTGAGATGAGTTTTCCCTGGCACTATAAGTGTCCTAAAGGGTTGTCGTAGACTACGACGTTGATAGGCAGGGTGTGTAAGTGCTGCGAGGCATTGAGCTAACCTGTACTAATTGCCCGTGAGGCTTAACCATACAACACCCAAGGGGTTTTGTGGACTCAAAACTATTTGTCTCCGCTTTTTAAAAGCAGAAACAAAGTACAAACGCTTGAATGAGTTTGAAGAGATAGACTTTTAAATCAGTTTTCCAGATTATTTTGCCTTCAGTTTTTAAAAAACTGAAAGTAAAAGCAAAATTTGCTTGGCGACCATAGCATTGTGGACCCACCTGATTCCATGCCGAACTCAGAAGTGAAACACAATAGCGCCGATTGTAGTGTGGGGCTTCCCCATGTGAGAGTAGGACATCGCCAGGCTTTAAATTAAATCTTTAGGTTGACCGACCTGGGGATATGGACGCTCACTTAGTGAGTTGACCACTGCGGAGTGGTAGTTCAGTTGGTTAGAATACCGGCCTGTCACGCCGGGGGTCGCGGGTTCGAGTCCCGTCCACTCCGCCACTTATTCAGAGTTTCAGCTCTTTAAAACTGAAAATAGGGGTGTAGCTCCAATTGGCAGAGCAGCGGATTCCAAATCCGCGTGTTGGGAGTTCGAATCTCTCCACCCCTGCCATATTTAAGGCTCTAGTCGAAAGACTAGAGCCTTTTTGATTTCCTGGAGTTTGATAAATTACAGAAAGTAGTTTGGTATAAACAGCCCATTACGCTTTATCATACCAATCCGGAAAATTAATACCAATTCCATTAATTAACTTATCAATCTAGTCCAGTCTCTAAAGCAGAGAGATTGGACTCTGCGTTTATCTTCACAAAAACTGTTCCAAGCTTCGCACACCGAGTTCACTATATCGTTATAGTTCTCAAAACACCGATTCGCTAACCTGTACTGACGAAGCCATTGCCAAACTTGCTCTATTGGGTTTAATTCTGGTGAATAGGGCGGGATATGGATTATCGTGATGTTCTTAAAGTGATTGGCTAAGTGTGTTTGATGCCAGCTTGCTTGATCCATAATAATCACTGAGTGTTTACCAATAGGTGTCGCCGTTGAGATCAATTCAAGGTGCTTCGTCATGGCTTCCATGTTGCTTAGCGGTGAAACAATCGCTTCAGCTTCGCCCGTATTGACACAAATAGCTCCAAACAAATAAGCGTACTCAAATTGCTGCTGTTGAACGGCTCTAGGTCGAGTTCCTTTTTCAGCCCAAATCTTGGTTGTGGTATTGCGCTGACCAAATCTAGCTTCGTCTTGAAACCAAACAAGTACTTCTTGTAAGTGGATATGGCCAGGGATCTTAAGGATCGTTTCTATTTGGAATTTTTTTAAAAGACTCTTGGGTTTCTTCTGATTGTTTTGGGTGCTTTGAACGCGTTGTTATCCAGCTCAAGTTAAGTTCATGCAACAAGCGGTATATACCGGATGGTTGGTAAGAAACGTCAAATTCATCAAAGATGAATTGTGCGATATCACTCCCTTGTAAACGCCCACCTTCAGGTTTTATCGCATTTGAAGTGACGTATTCTTTAAGGTGTGCTTTTGCTCAGTAGTCAGTCTGGAAGGCCTTCCCGTATGAGGTTTTCTGTTAGTCCCTCAACGCCATAATCGAGATAGGCTTTTATCCATTTGTTCACACTAAGACGACTGACTTTAAGAAATGAAGCGATTTCAGTTCGATTTTTACCATCAATAAAGTGAGATGCGGCGAGTAATCTTAGTCTTAACCTAGCGTTGGAGGTTGTGCTGATAAGTTTTGATAAATCTGAGTTCATATAGACTCCTTTCAGAGTCCATATTAGATCACAAATTTAATGGAATTGGTATAACCACGGAATGTTTACCTCTAGGGGTCGCCGTTGAGATTAATTCAAGATGCTTCGTCATTGCTTCCATGTTGCTTAACGGTGAAACAATAGCTTCAGCTTCGCCTGTATTGATACAAACGGCTCCAAACAAATAAGCGTACTCAAATTGTTGCTGTTGAACGGCTCTAGGTCGAGTTCCTTTTTCTGCCCAAATCTTGGTTGTGGTATTGCGTTGACCAAATCTAGCTTCATCTTGAAACCAAACAAGCACTTCTTTTAAGTGAATATGCCCAGGGATCTTAAGGATCGTTTCTATTGGGAATTTTTTTAAAAGATTCTTGAGCTTCTTCTGATTGTTTTGGGTGCTTTGAACGTGTCGTTATCCAACTCAAATTAAGTTCATGCAGCAAGCGGTATACACCCGATGGTTGGTAAGATATATCAAATTCATCAAGGATGAATTGTGTGATGTCACTCCCTTGTAAGCGCCCACCCTCAGGTTTTATTGCATTTGAAGTGACGTATTCTTTAAGATGTTTTTTTTGCTCAATAGTGAGTCTGGAAGGTCTTCCTGTATGAGGTTTTTCTACTAACCCTTCAACACCAAAATCAAGATAGGCCTTGATCCATTTATTCACACTGAGACGACTGACTTTAAGAAATGACGCGATTTCAGTTCGATTTTTACCATCGATAAAGTGAGAGACAGCGAGTAATCTTAGCCTCAACCTCGCGTTGGAGGTTGCGCCGATAAGTTTTGATAAATCTGAGTTCATATAGGCTCCTTTCAGAGTCTATATTAGATCATGAATTTAATGGAATTGGTATAACTGATCAGGTCAATCCAATCTCTTGTACACATTTTTGTGACGCGATCTTTGCACTCAAGAAATCCATTCCAGGCGCTACAGACCTTCGAAACAATATCGTTATAATCAATGAAGTTTTGGTTTGCTAGATAGTGTTGCCTTAACCAACTCCACACTTGCTCTATAGGGTTAAGCTCTGGTGAGTATGGCGGCAATTTGATAATACTGACATTATCAAATGGGTTAGCAATATCATCGGTATGCCATCCTGCTCCATCCATTATTACCACTGAATGACGGTCTTTTTCTGTGACTTTAGATATCTGCTCTAGATGGTTTATCATGATGTCTTTGTTAACCCAAGGGACGACCATTGCCTCACCAATCCCTCTCGATGGGCACACTGAGCCAAACAAATAAGCGTATTCAAATTGCTGCTGTTTTACTACGCGAGGTCTCGTTCCACGAGTAGCCCAAAGACGTGTTGTTGTGTTCTGCTGACCAAACCTAGCTTCGTCTTGAAACCAGACATCAACACTCTCTAGCCCAATATGCCCGGGGATCTTAAGGATCGTTTCGATTTGGAATTTTTTTAAAATCGTCTTGTATTTGCTGTGATTGTTTAGGGTGTTTGGAACGAGAAGTTATCCAAGAAAAACCCATGTGGTCGAGGAGATAATAGATGGAATTAGGGTGGTAGTGCTTGTCAAAGTGTTTAACGATGTAGTCATGAATATCGCTTCCAACAAGGCGGCCACCAGAAGGTGATTCAGCTTCTTTTTTTATGAAGGCACTGAGTTGAGCCCGCTGCTCATCGGTGAGGTATGCAGGCCTACCAGTCCGAGGTTTTTCTTGAAGTCCTTCTAGGCCTTCTTCAAAAAAAATCCGAACCCATTTATTGACACTGATTCGACTGACTTTGAGAGATTTTGCAATTTGTGTACGAGAGAGGCCGTCTTTAAAGTGTGCGAGCGCAAGTAAACGCATCTTCATCTGAATGGTTTTTTGCTGGCTCGCAAGCTTTTTGAAGTCAGTGTTATTAAGGCTATCCATGGCTAAATTTCACAATAATTCATCAATCTTAATTAGATCACATTTTTACTTTAATTGGTATAATTCACTAGCTACCACCAAAAACTTAAGTACGATATGCACCTAATCCTAAATGGCGACTAATATAATGAGTAAGCGTCAGTAATTTGGGATTATTATGAGGTTCTTTTTTGCACTGGTTGTATTCTTTTGTTCATTTTCTCTATCAGCAACTTCGTGGGAAAAAGAGAGTCACCCTACTAAAAATTCACCCTCATCAATTGGAAGCTATGCCAATGGCTGTCTAGACGGCGCGCAGGCTTTGCCTATTAATGGTTTGGGGTATCAGATCATTCGCCCTCAAAGAGAGCGCTACTATGGCCATACAGAAGCTATAAAGTTTATTGAGAGGTTAGGTGTCACGACCAGCGAGAAACTCAATACTAATTTATTGATCGGTGATATTTCTCTTCCTAGAGGAGGGCGCTTTTCTTCGGGTCATTCAAGTCATCAAACAGGGTTAGATATCGATATATGGTTAAGGTTAACCAGTAAGAGGTTGTCAGAGAACGAGTTAGCTGTGCCTAAACCTGTGAGCGTTGTGGATCTTACCAACTACAAATTGCGTGAATCGAATTGGAGCGATGATCATTTTCAAGTTATTCGTTATGCAGCGAAAGATGAAAAAGTGGTGCGTATTTTTGTTCATCCAGTGATTAAGCAAACCCTTTGTGAACAAGAAAAACCTGAAACTAATGATAGAGCTTGGTTAGGTAAAATAAGACCTTGGTGGGGACATCATTCCCACTTTCACGTTCGTTTAAAGTGTCCTGAAGGCAGCTCAAACTGCATAGCTCAAGCGAGCCCTCCTAAAGGTGATGGTTGCGGAGATGAACTTGCAAGTTGGGCTCCACAGACTGTTCCAGTTCCACCTCCTAAAAAAGTAGCGAAAACTAAGAAAAAGAAAAAAGTTAAAGTGATGCCAAGTCAATGTTTTTCCTTGATATCTGAGAAGTAACCCTATTTATCGAGGCTTTTTACAGTGGTACTGCCACTGGTTTTTTCGATTCTAAAACTGGAGAAACATCACACTTTTGTCTAGAGTTTATAAACACGAGATTAAGAACATCGTTTGATATTAATAAAAGCAATAACGGTATCAGTAAGGGCGATGGCGAATTTGACAAGGTTTGGTCAGGGATTGAGTGTTTTGGGGTGAAAGATGCGGCTTATATGCAGTATGCGAAATCAGAGTCTGATACCCGTCGATAGATAATTCAAGGATAAGACTATGACTATGATTTGTGCGAAGGAATTTTCAGAATGGTTAAGACATAGGTTCAACGCTGAAAGCTCGGGTATTTCAATTTCAAGAGATGACATCAATCAGCTAACAGGCAGACAACGTTTAGATCCTAGTTTCGTCAACGATGTTCACTATGAATTGATGCAGTATGGAATGGCATTTGTGACCGATACCAGCAGGGAAAACTTTTATCTTGTTCCGATAGCTCAATCAATAAACTGGCGAGAACGACTCGAATATCAATTTGAAAAAGAGCTCTTCTGCAATATTTATCCAATCGGAAAATCAGGATGAAAAAAAGGTTCAACTTATGGTTAAGTTGAACCTTTCTTCTTTTAGGTCAAGCCTTGAATGATAACAAACTTCTCGAGTAGCTCGTCATCAGTTTCAATATGGTTTGGGTCAGTGATTATGCATTTTGTAATCGGGCACACTGACTGACATGTCGGCTTTTCATAGTGACCTTTACACTCTGTACATAAATCTGGATCGATCTCGAAGATACTGTCACCCATAGTGATTGCACCATTTGGGCATTCAGGATCACACATATCGCAGTTTATGCACTTGTCAGTAATTAACAGAGCCATTGTTTTCTTCTCAAGTAAGTCGCTTAAGTGAAAATTATTTGCCTGATGCGTTACGTGTATCTTGGCCTTCGCTCAAGTTGCGCATCAGCAAGCCGTACTCTAGATCTAGATCTGCTGGTACAGGAATAAATACAAAGTGACCGTTACCTTTCGCATCATCTACCGCTTCAGATTTGCGGTTTTCCATAACTTCCAGTTTGAAAACAACGTTACCTTTCGGTGTCATCATCTCTAAGCTATCGCCTACTAGGAACTTGTTCTTCACCTCTACTTCCGCTAGATCGCCACGGCGTTTACCTGTGAATTCACCAACAAATTGTTGAGTGTCAGAGATAGAGTAACCGTACTCGTAGTTTTGGTAAGTATCGTGAGTATGACGACGTAAGAAGCCCTCAGTGTAACCACGGTGAGCTAGGCTCTCTAGTGTACCCATTAGGCTTTCATCGAATGGTTTGCCTGCCACTGCATCGTCAATAGCTTTACGGTAAACCTGAGCAGTACGTGCACAATAGTAGAAAGACTTAGTACGACCTTCAATCTTCAGAGAGTGAACACCCATCTTCGTTAGGCGCTCAACGTGTTGGATTGCACGAAGGTCTTTTGAGTTCATTATGTAAGTACCATGCTCATCTTCAAACGCTGCCATTTTCTCTTCTGGCTTGTGTGATTCAGAAAGCAGAACCACTTCGTCTGTTGGTTTACCAAGACCTAGAGTGTTGTCTGGACGTTCATCTTGAACTTCAACTTCTTGAATAGCGACACCAGTTGGATTAGCTTCAACGATCTGACCGTTTTCGTCTTCTTTCGCTGCTTCTGTTTTGTATTCCCAACGACAAGCGTTAGTGCAAGTACCTTGGTTTGGATCGCGTTTGTTCATGTAACCAGAAAGCAGACAACGGCCTGAGTAAGCCATGCAAAGAGCACCGTGAACAAAGATCTCTAGCTCTGTTTCTGGGCAGTGTTCGCGAATCTCTTCGATCTCTTCAAGCGATAGCTCACGAGATAGGATTACACGCTCAACGCCTTGGGTTGACCAGAACTTAACGGTCGCCCAGTTTACTGCGTTTGCTTGAACCGAAAGGTGGATTGGCATTTCAGGGAAGGCTTCACGAACCATCATGATAAGACCAGGATCTGACATGATAAGCGCGTCAGGGCCCATATCTACAACTGGTTTAAGGTCGCGAATGAATGTTTTTAATTTAGAGTTGTGCGGCTGAATGTTACATACAACATATAACTTTTTGCCTTGAGCATGAGCTTCATCGATACCAATTTGTAGGTTTTCGTGATTGAACTCGTTGTTACGAACGCGAAGGCTGTAACGTGGCTGGCCTGCGTATACTGCATCTGCGCCGTAGGCGAATGCGTAACGCATGTTTTTGAGGCTTCCTGCCGGTGATAATAGTTCAGGTACAAATGGTTTTTGTGTAGTCATTGCTTCGTTCTCTAATCTGATCTCAAGTCAGGTTGATACCACCAAGTGATATCAAAGGGGCGCAAATTTTACGCTAAAATGAGTTTGGTTGATAGCCCTAAAGATAGCAATGACATTAACAAGAGGGTAGAGAGGCCGATATAAGTGAGAACTTAGTGAGAAATAAGCCCAGATACCGTTAGCACCTGAGCTTATAGTTTGACTGATTAAGCGTTAGGTTGAGTTAACCCGCCTAATGATTCAAATAGGTTTGGAAGGAAAACACTGAACTCACCACAAAGTAGAGAGAAGTCTGCATCAAAACGCGCAGCTTGATCTTCACGAGGAATATCGTCGTTTTCGTCTTTGAGCTCATCACTGAATTTTAGGCGTTTGATGCTGCCATCTTCTGCAAGAATGAACTCAATACGGTCTTGCCAGTTGATAAGAAGTTTCGTCACCATCTTATTGGCTTCGATGTGGTTTTTAATCTCATCAGCTTCTAGTTCTTGTTTCTTAACTCGAACAATACCGCCGTCTTCTTGAATAGATTTTAGTTCTGCTTCATCAAGCATAGTGATGCCTTGAGGCGTATCACCTGATTTCACCCATTCTGTAAGAGTCGTTTCGATCGCTTGCTCTGGAATAGCTGGCACTACGGGCAGGCTACCCATTGTCTTACGTAGCAATGCTAATACATCTTCTGCTTTTTTGTAGCTGCTCGCATCAATCACAATGAAACCTTCTTTTGGCATGATCAGCGCGTAAGTGAAGTTGCTGCGGCTAAATGCACGAGGAAGTAGGTCAATGATGATGTCTTCTTTTAGGCTGTCTTTCTCTTTCTTTTTCAGAGGTGTACCAGACTCTGCCTCAAGCGTTTCTACTTTTGTGTTCAATGATTCTTTGATCACAGAAGCGGGTAGCATTTTCTCTTCTTTCTTTGCACAGATAAGAATGCGGTTTTCTGATACGTGCGTCATCATATCGCCATGTCTACCCATTGCGTGTACCCAACCAAACTTCTGTTTGTCTTGGCTACCACAAGGAGTAAAACGGAATTCTTCAAGTTGTTTCTCTAGCTGATCTGCGTTGAAATCAATATCACGGTTGAAGCGATAGACTAGGCAATTTTTAAACCACATAAATTTTTCTCATACCTTTTTAGAAGTGCTTCATGATATGAGATCTAATTCGATTTGTCCCTAGCTCTGTATCAAAAGTTATAAAGTGAAATGTTTGAGACAGTTATATGAAAATTTGTTTTCAAAGGTCACAAAAGTGTCATAATTAACTCAGATAATGCAATGCGTTGATTAAATACAAAGGCTATTCAATTATGTCGAGAAGGATTCTGGTCGTTGAAGATGAAGCACCTATTCGTGAGATGCTGTGTTTCGTGCTTGAACAAAAAGGCTACCAAGCAGTAGAGGCTGAAGATTACGATACAGCGGTAAACAAGCTATGTGAACCTTTCCCAGATCTAGTATTACTAGATTGGATGCTACCTGGTGGTAGCGGGATAAACTTTATCAAGCACATGAAGCGTGAAGAGTTAACTCGCAACATCCCAGTGGTGATGCTAACGGCTCGTGGAGAAGAAGAAGATAAGGTTCGTGGTTTAGAAGTAGGCGCTGATGACTACATCACCAAGCCATTTTCTCCAAAAGAGCTTGTCGCTCGCCTGAAAGCGGTTATTCGCCGTGTAACGCCTACCGCACTGGAAGACGTGATTGATGTGCAAGGCCTTAAGTTAGACCCTGTTTCTCACCGCGTTACTGCAAGCGAAGGTCCGGTTGATATGGGACCAACAGAGTTCAAAATGTTGCACTTCTTTATGACACACCAAGAGCGTGTGTACAGCCGAGAGCAACTGCTGAATAACGTTTGGGGCACCAACGTTTACGTTGAAGACCGTACCGTTGACGTACATATTCGACGCCTGCGTAAAGCACTTGAATCTGCAGGTCACGACAAGCTAATCCAAACGGTTCGCGGCGCGGGCTACCGTTTTTCTACAAAGGCTTAGTGTGGCTTCGCTACCCAGTTTACGGAGTCCTGAATGGTTGAAAAGTTAACCTGGAAAAAGCTGGCTTGGGAGCTGGCTTTTTTTTACGCACCTTGGATTTTAGTTGGATGGATATTCGGCTACCTACCTTGGTTACTGCTGGCTGCTACGGTGTTGCAGCTCGGCTGGCATCTACATAATCAAATGCGTTTGTCCGCATGGTTGTGGGATGAGAAGCGTCTAACGCCACCATCAGGTTCTGGGAACTGGGAATCTTTGTTCAACGGTATTTATCGTATGCAGCAGAGACAGCGTCGCAAACGTAAAGAGCTGACCAACCTAATCCGCCGTTTCAGAAACGGTGCAGAATCCCTTCCCGATGCCGTTGTGGTATTTCGTGGAGAAGGGAATATTGTTTGGTGTAACAAGCTAGCTCAGTACTTACTTGGGTTTCGCTGGCCAGACGATTCAGGGCAACCGATTTCTAACTTGATCCGCACGCCGGACTTCATCAAGTATCTTAATAAACAAGATTTTTCAGAACCGTTAGAGATGCCTTCGCCACTTAACGTGGAACGTATGCTTGAGCTTCGTATCGTGCCATATACTGAAGGTGAACACCTAATGGTGGTACGTGATGTTACTCAGCTAAAGCAGCTAGAAGGCATGCGTCGTAACTTCTTTGCTAACGTTTCTCACGAGCTACGTACTCCAATGACCGTACTTCAGGGTTACCTTGAAATGACGGAAGATCCAGACATGGTCGTTGGCCCTATGTGGCCTAAGGCTCATGGTGTGATGACCGAGCAATTGAATCGTATGAACAGTCTGGTCAATCAGCTATTAACACTTTCAAAAATCGAAGCGGCGCCGATGCATGAGCTCGATGAAGTGGTGAACGTTCCGGCGATGCTTGAGGTTCTTGAAAAAGAAGCGGCAAGCCTAAGTGGTGAGCGAGAGCATAAGCTTGAGTTTGATATCGATAAGAGCCTACGCGTTCTCGCTGATGAAGATCAGTTGAGAAGTGCGATATCGAATCTGGTTTACAACGCAGTGAAATACACACCACCGGGCGCGACGGTGAAAGTGCGTTGGTACCAGACCAGTCAAGGTGCGTGTTTGGATGTGTCAGACACCGGAGACGGTATCGAACCACAACACTTACATCGACTCACAGAGCGTTTCTATCGTGTAGATAAAGCACGCTCACGTGATACAGGTGGTAGTGGTCTTGGATTGGCGATTGTGAAACATGCGCTTAGTCACCATGACTCACATTTAGAAATTCAAAGTGAGGTGGGTGTCGGTAGTCGATTTCATTTCACATTGCCAAATCGACTGACAGTGTCATGAGTTGTTTGACACGCAGGATGCGTTTGCCAGTCAGCTCATTATTAGCGTTTGCTTTGGTTAACCCTGCTCATGCAGAACAGAGTGTCGATTCTCTTCCTGATTATTCTAAGGTTCCGGGGATTTCTGGGAGCTTATTATCGGTAGGTTCGGATACCTTAGCGGGTATGACGACGTTATGGGTGGAAGAGTTTAAATCTTACTATCCAAATGTTAACGCTCAAGTCCAAGCATCCGGTTCTTCTACTGCGCCTCCAGCCTTAACAGAAGGTACTGCTCATCTGGGGCCTATGAGTCGTCCGATGCGCTTGCGAGAAATTGAAGCGTTTGAAAGAGAGCATGGTTATAAGCCGACAGCACTGCGAGTGGCGATCGATGCGATTGGGCTTTTTGTGCACCGAGATAACCCTATTGAGGGGCTCAATTTTCGCCAGATTGATGGCATCTTTTCAGAGACATTACGCTGTGGTGCGACTAAACCACTGAACGATTGGCAAGATCTAGGCGTCGACCAACCTTGGGCGAAACATCGATTCCAACTGTTTGGACGTAACTCCGTTTCGGGAACCTATGGCTATTTCAAACAAAACGCATTATGCGGTGGTGACTTTAAAAACCGAGTCAATGAGCAGCCAGGTTCCGCATCGGTTGTACAGTCGGTCGCATCATCAATCAGCGGCATAGGTTACTCAGGCATTGGTTATCGTGTCGCTGGCGTTAAGCTAATTCCTATTGCTGAGTATGGCTCTGATTATGTAGAGCCGACTCGAGCGAATATCTTAAGCGGTGATTATCCTCTTTCGCGCTTTCTTTACGTATACGTGAATAAGCACCCAGATAAACCACTTTCTCCTGTTGAGAGAGAGTTCCTCACTTTTGTGTTCTCAAAGCAAGGGCAAGAACTGGTAGAGAAAGATGGTTATTTAGCGATACCGTCTGAGTTCGCTGAGCAAGAACTGGCAAAAATCGGACTTTGATTTAGGTACTATGAACGTAGAAATTTAACGCAGAAACCTAACGTATGAACAGCTTGCTAGCCGCAGGCTGTTTTTATTTTGTCGGCGCATTATTCAAGCTTCAACGACCATCCAGTATCTTGCCAGCGTCGTTGTTCTTCTTTGAGTTCATAATCAAGCAGTTGATTTTCAGCTAACCAGTCGATTGTGTCTCCTTCTAAACACCAATTCTCATCTTGCTCAATGGTTAACTTTACATTCGGTATTGGCGATTGGCTTCGCTGTCGATTGAGTAGGATTGCTATCCTCAGTATTCGAATTAACAACGCTATCTGCCCTGAATTGAATAGCATGAAATCCGGTAAGTCATTAAGCTTTATAGTTTTTCTTTGATAGCGAACTAATGTTGAGATCAGACGCTGCTGCTCAGTATTGAAGCCTGGCATTGTCGTATGCTTAAGCAGATAGGCCGAATGGCGGTGATAGCCTTGAAATGCAATGCTTTGTCCAACCTCATGAAGCAATGCTGTCCAACCAACCAGATCATACAGCTCATTAGTGACTGTAGTAGTCACTTGAGGCTGCACTTGTTTCAATAATGCAAGTGCGAGTACTTTGACTTTCTGGCCATGAACTACGTCAACATGGTATCGAGAGACAAGCGTTTCGGCGGTTCTTGTTCGAACATCAATATCTTTAAACCGATCTTCCATGTCATAAAGCACCCCTTCTCTTAAGGCGCTATCGGAGAAATGCAATTCATTGATGTTTAGCATATCCATAGCTGCTGAAAGAATCGTGACTCCAGCGGCAAACACCGGCTTTCTTTCATCGCTTAAACCTGAAAGGTCTAATCCCTTAGATGATGGAAATTCACATAAGTGGTTCTTCAAATAGGATAGGCGTTGCGGCGTAATGAGACCATCGGTGAACCCTAAGCCAATGAGTACCTCTTTTATTGATTTGGCGGTACCTGATGAACCAAAGGCAACTTCCCAAGAGATTTGTTTGTATTCTTCAATTAATGGCATCAACAGGCGAGTAGCAGAGACATAAGCATCGGAGAAGTGCTGTGATGTCAGCCCTCCATCGGCAAAGAAGTGCTGAGTAAAACTGACGCATCCCATCGGTAAGCTACGCATTATTTGGGGTGTAAAGCCTTGCCCTGCGACGAGTTCGGTACTCCCTCCACCGATATCAATAACTAATTTGGATTCGGAAGCGGCTTGAGTGTGCTCTACGCCGTTATAGATAATTCGAGCTTCTTCTTGACCTGAGATGATCTCTATTGGAAAAGGAAACAATGGTTTAGCTTGCTCTAAGAAGTCTTTGGTATTTTTGGCCTTTCTTAGGGTATGAGTCGCGACGACTCTGACATCATCAAGTTCAAAATCCGCTAGTCGTTCTGCGAATACCTTGAGGCACTCCAAACCTCGCTCGATAGCGCTTTCGGATAAGAAGTTACGCTCATCCAACCCATCGCCTAATCTCACTTTCTGTTTATGTCTGCTGACTAATTGCAGGTGTTGATCGAATACTCGGGCAACCACCATGTGAAAGCTGTTCGAACCCAAGTCGATAGCGGCAATACATCGAGAATGTTTGTTATCAATTAGCGGCATGATTTCTTCTCTTGTTTGTACTTCTTGCGAGCAAGTTTCTCCATACGTTTAATATAGTGGTAAGTGGAGAGTTGTGACGTCGGGTAATCAAGTGGGTTTGCTGGTGGTTGTATGTAAGGGTTGCTCATCGCTTGGTCTAGCACTCGAGCTTTGTTGCTGTCATCAAAATGAAACTCAGTGATATCGATAATGGTTTGCTTGATCTTTGGATCTAAAATTGGAGTGGCGACTTCGATCCGATGATCGAAGTTTCGCGTCATCCAGTCAGCGGAAGATATATAGACTTTCGGCTTTCCAGCGTTACCAAAGATCATCACTCTTGGGTGTTCGAGAAAACGATCGACCACACTGACAATCTCAATATGGTCACTGATGTTGGGTATGCCAAGGACAAGAGAGCACATGCCACGAATGACCATTCTCACTTTTACATTGGCTTGGCTGGCCTGATAGAGCTTCTCAATGATCTCTCGGTCGACCAAATTGTTGAGTTTTAGAGTGATGCTTGCAGGCTTGCTCTCCATCGCGTTTTGTACTTCATTATCTATCAACTGATACAGACGTTTTCTTGTATTCTTCGGTGACACAATCAGTTGTTTGAACTGTGATTTTTGATAAGGGTTTTCAATATACTTAAAGACTTGTCTCACCTCTTGGGTCAAATCTTCATTCGCAGTGAGCAGAGAAAAATCGGTATACACGCGCGCTGTTACTTCATGAAAGTTACCGGTGCCAATATGGGCGTAATGCGCCGTATGCTTGCCTTCTTTCCGTTTAACGAGCAGCAGTTTGGAGTGGACTTTCAAACTTGGGATGCCATGGATGACTTTTATACCGGCTTCTTGAAGTTTCTTTGTCCACTGAATATTGGCTTGTTCATCAAAGCGAGCTTGCAGCTCGACAACCACTGTGACCTTTTTTCCATTGTGCGCCGCATCGATGATTGAGCTAAGGAGTTTTGAGCCCTCTGCAACACGATAAACGTTTATTTTGATGGAGGTTACCTTCGGGTCAAAGGAGGCTTGCCTAACCAGTTCAGTGATGTGACTAAAGGTGTGATAAGGGTAATGGAGTAAAATGTCACGAGCTTTGATCGCTTCGAAATAGTTTGGGTAATGGCTGAAATGCGCGCACTTAATCGCGGGTAGCGAGCGATTAACTAAATCACGTCGGTTAAGACTTGGGAACTCAGAGAAATGTTTGAAGTTGTGGTAGCGACCTCCGGCGATAACACTGTCGTAGTCAGATAGTTTTAGTCTGACTTGTAAGAAACTGAGCATTTCAGCTGGCATCTCTGACTCATAGATCAGACGTATCGGCAGTGCCGTTAAGCGCTGTTCTAAACCTAAAGACATCGATTCTAATAGGTTATTTTCATTGTCCTCTTGCAGATCATAATCGGCATCACGTGTCATTTTTATCGCAAAACAACGCAATGAGTCATACTCAAAGAATCCTTTAAGCAAGTCATCCAAACAAAATCGAACTATATTATCTAACAAGATCAGAGTTGTACGCTGCGAACCCGAAGCTTCCGGTAACTTAACAAATCGAGGGAGTGTCTCTGATGGGATTTCGAGTAAGACATATTGAGATGATGTCTCACGCTCGATGTCGATGGCTAAGTAACTTTGTTCATCTTTGAGAATATTGAGTAACGGGCTATCTTCGTTCAAGAGAAGAGGAGTTAAGTGTGGCAGCACTTTTTTCTTAAAGTACTTTTTTATCCAGCCACTTTGTTCTTCACTTATTTGCTTTTCGTTGACCAGAAAAATACGATTGCGTGCCAATTCCAGTAGCAAGTCGTTATACAGTTCATGGAATTGAGCATCGAGCTTGCTCGCTTTACTCTGCATTTGAGTAAGTAAGGTTTTTGGCGAGTTGGAGGTTAGTTGTGGATCTTGGAGTAAGATCTTTCGCTTCACATCAGCAAATCGGACTTTGTAAAACTCATCGAGGTTTTTCGAGTAAATACCTAAAAAACGAACTCTTTCGATTAAGGGAACTGACTTGTCTGCCGCTTCTTGGAGAACTCTTTCGTTGAAGGATAACCAGCTAAGTTCTTTTGTGACATAGTCTTTTTTCATCGAGATGAGAATCCTTGAGTACTGGCTATAGAGCTGATTACTTTAAATTAGAATGGCAAAATGCACAAAATCTATGATCTTACTTTAGGAAATATGGCTAACAAACTTGTTATTAGTTTCAGTTGTTTAACGTAACTTGTAATATAATTGTCATCTAACGTACATATTATGTCAGTAGCTAAAAAAAGGTAGATAAACAGATGGCTTCAGCCCAATTTTCATTGAAAGAGCGCGACAAAAAAAGATGGTTGAAAGATCGTCTCGTCCGTTTTTCGGTGACATGCGGCGCGGTCAGTGTTCTAGCTGCCCTAGTATTGATCTTTGTTTACTTGGCAATGGTCATTTTACCGGTATTTTCAGATACTGGTTTAGAGACAGACCAAGCCGTGAAGAGCGTTGCCGTAGAAAAGCCTATCGTCTTATCGGTTGATGAATATGGTCAGCATGCATTTACTATCGAAAAATCTGGCTTGGTACAGTTTTGGGACTTAGAGTCTCAAAATACACACTCTTACTTTGAGCGTGATATTGTAGCCAACCCCATCGCCTTTTCTCGAAATACCCCATCTGAAAATTGGTTTGCCTTTGCCGACAGCGCAAGCAATCTTACTTTTTTCTATCCTGAGTATAGTGCGCCTGTGCTGAAAAAGGGCAGCGAAGCCGAGCCTAAAATTGAGCAAATCACTCTCCCTGAACCGTTTTTAAATGATGAGTCATCAAATGAGGCAACGATCGACAAATTCGCGTTCTCTAAAAATGGACGTGGAATTACGGTTGTCGCTCAGTTAAGTGACCAACGAGTCTTGGTTAAGTGGTATCAGAGTGACCTTACTGGTCAGTATGTTTTTCAGAAGAGCCAATGGCTTTCGGATAAACTGGGTTTGCAACAGCAACTGCTTGTCACACCTGATGGGCAAACTTTATACCTACGAGCACAATCGGACTTGGTTGTTTTGAAACTATCAGATAACGGTTTTGATGTTCGTGAAGTGATTGATCTTAGCTTAAATGATGCAAAGCATTCTGTGAAAAGTATCGATTTACTGTCTGGAGCTTATTCGTTGTTGGTTACGCATGAGGACGGACAGGTTTCTCAATGGTTCGATGTACTCAAAGATGAAAAACGTAGCCTGACCCATATTCGAGACTTCCAACTTGCAGAACAAGTGCAATTTATTCTTCCTGATACTTATAGAAAGGGTTTTTATAGTTTCTATAAGAACGGCACATTACAAAGCCACTATACGACCAGTGAAAAGCTGTCGTTGTTTGAACGAGCCTTTGATAAATCACCACAATTAGCCGCTATGTCTGCTAATGAACTGCATCTGGCGACCTTGATTGATGGCACCATCAGTGTGGCTAAAGTCGACAATGAATATCCACAGATCTCATTCTCATCGCTTTGGCAAAAGGTCTGGTATGAAAGTTACCCGGAACCGCAATACGTTTGGCAATCAACGTCGGCGAACGATGACTTTGAAGAGAAATTCAGTTTAGTCCCTATCACGTTCGGTACTATCAAAGCCGCTCTGTTTGCGATGATGTTTGCTGTGCCAGTTGCTGTGCTCGGAGCTATTTACACCGCTTACTTTATGTCTCCACGCATGCGAAGAGTGGTGAAGCCTTCGATAGAGTTGATGGAAGCACTTCCAACTGTGATCATCGGATTCTTGGCCGGGCTTTGGTTTGCTCCAATCGTCGAGACACATTTAACAGCTGTCTTCTCATTAATGGTGCTATTGCCACTTAGCACACTGTTGACTGGACTTGTTTGGTTCTGTTTACCGAAGATGGTAACGGGTCGCTTCTCTAATGGTTGGCACGCGCTGATATTGATTCCAGTATTGGTGATTACAGTGGTTGCCGTGTTTGCTGGTGGAAGCAACATTGAAGCCTTATTATTCGGTGGTGATATTCGTACCTTCTTGGCCAGCTATGGCATCGACTTTGACCAACGCAATGCGCTGGTGGTTGGTTTTGCTATGGGCTTTGCGGTCATCCCTACGATTTTCACTATTGCGGAAGATGCTATTTTCTCTGTACCTAAACACTTATCTGATGGCTCATTAGCGTTGGGTGCGACGGCGTGGCAGACGCTTATTTATGTGGTGTTATTGACGGCGAGTCCAGGTATCTTTTCTGCAGTTATGATGGGCCTAGGGCGAGCAGTTGGTGAAACCATGATCGTCTTGATGGCGACAGGTAACACTCCAATTCTTGACTGGAATATTTTGGAAGGGATGAGAACGTTATCGGCAACGATTGCTGTCGAACTACCAGAATCAGAGGTGGGTGGTTCTCACTTCCGCTTGTTGTTCTTAGCGGCACTCTTGTTGTTTATTTTCACGTTCGCGGTGAACTCAGTCGCAGAGTGGGTTAGACAAAGATTGAGAGATAAATATCGTGCGCTGTAGTTTTCAAGGTTTACCTCAATGTGTATCAATGGCTTTTAGTCGCTTGACTAGCGTGTCCCGTGATCTTTGCTGCTCCTTGATTTCAGCACGCCAAGAGCAAGGTCGATCATGATGAATAAACTGAAGTCATTATTATCTTGGGTTAAATCGGGCTCTCCGTGGATCTGGCTTACGGGCGGGGCGGTGAGCATCAGTATGCTTTCTGTTCTTGGCCTAATGCTGCTGATTGGTTGGAAGGGCTTAACCTATTTTTGGCCCGCACCTTTGTATCAATGGCAAGTTGACTCCAAAGACTTATCGCTAGTGGTCGATCTTGACGAAACCGTATCAAAACAAGATGTATTGGTTGGTCAGTTATATGAACGAAAATACATCCCGATAGAGCAAGTTCCACAAGTCCATGATCTCTTGTCACCTCAAAATTTGTCTACTGGGCTAATACAGCGCTTAAGCATTAAAGTTGCCAACAGAGAGCTGTACCCTGCGGACTTTGTTTCCATACTGGATGTTAACTTACGTGAACCAACCACCCCGCTTGATTGGGTTGTGATTGAACGAAGTCGAGGTGGCTATTTCTTTGGTAAGCCGGTGGGTTTTAAAACTGCTTCTGGCACTTTTGACTCGAACATAGACCAAAAGCTCTCACAAGGTTTGGCGTTCGCTGATACATTACGTAAAGAAACGTCGCGTGTTGTGAACCAAGAAATTCGCAATATCAGCTGGCAATTGGAAAACCTGCGCTTAGAAAAGCGTAAGCTTGAACTCAATGAATCAGTGAGCGATGAATACCTTACAACCTATACTCAAACTAAACTGGAATTAAACCGCCAGTTAGGTGAAGCCGAAGTTAAGCTTGAGCACCTTAGAACGCAGCTTAATGTCGAAAGCTTGCTGGTTGAGGATATGACAGGCGAGCTGGTCGAGATTTCGCTCAGTCACATTCTGGATTATTGGTACCCAAATAATATGTCTTACCTAGAAAAGGTTGGGCATTGGGGCAAACAAGTTTGGAAGTTCTTATCAGAGAACCCTCGAGACTCAAACTCTGAAGGCGGTGTGTTTCCTGCGATCTTCGGCACTGTTCTGTTGGTTATTCTCATGTCGATCGTCGTGATGCCTCTTGGCGTGGTCGCTGCGATATATCTTCATGAGTACGCAAAAAACAACGCACTAACACGTTTGATTCGTATTGCTGTTATCAACCTAGCCGGTGTACCGTCGATTGTGTATGGCGTTTTTGGTTTAGGCTTTTTCGTTTATACCATTGGTGGCTCGATTGATACGTTGTTTTATGCAGAGCGATTACCCGCTCCGACATTTGGCACACCGGGTCTACTTTGGTCAGCACTAACCTTAGCGGTATTGACGCTTCCAGTGGTTATCGTAACTACTGAAGAGGGCTTAACGCGCATTCCTAGTGCAGTGAGGCACGGTTCATTAGCGCTTGGTGCGACTCAATTTGAGACGCTTTGGCGCATCGTTTTACCGATGGCAAGCCCAGCGATTATCACTGGTTTAATTTTGGCAATCGCGAGAGCCGCGGGGGAAGTTGCTCCACTCATGCTGGTGGGCGTTGTGAAATTAGCATCCAGCTTGCCAGTCGATGGTCAGTTCCCGTATCTACACTTAGACAGAAAGTTCATGCATTTAGGCTTCCATATCTATGATGTTGGTTTTCAAACTTCTAATATTGAAGCAGCACGACCTTTAGTGTATGCGACTTCATTTTTACTGGTTACGGTGATTGTTGGGTTGAACTTAACCGCTATCAATATCCGTAATAACTTGCGTGAAAAATACCGAACCTTAGGACAAGATTAGATGTTCTCGATTAATGAAACCTTGGGTTACCAAGCACCACTTGATGTACACAACCTGAAGGATGAGCAAATCGCTATCTCGATTGAAGGGCTGAATCTTTATTATAAAGAGAGCCAAGCACTCGATGATATTTCAATGCAGATCCCTAAGGGGCAGGTGACCGCGTTTATCGGCCCATCAGGGTGTGGTAAGTCGACTCTTCTGCGCTGCATTAATCGCATGAATGATCTTGTTGAAGGCTGTAAGGTTTCCGGGAAAGTGAAGCTTCATGGCAAGAATGTGTATCACCCTAAGGTGGATGTCGCGACTTTAAGACGCCGTGTCGGCATGGTATTCCAGCGACCGAACCCTTTTCCTAAATCTATCTATGAGAATGTGGTTTATGGTTTGAGGCTACAAGGCGTGAGTAACAGTCGAGACCTTGATGATGCGGTTGAGCGCTCTCTGCGTGCTGCTGCATTATGGGATGAAGTGAAAGACCGTTTGCATGAGAACGCCTTTGGTTTATCGGGTGGTCAACAGCAGCGTTTGGTTATCGCTCGTGCGGTTGCGATTGAACCTGAAGTGCTGTTGTTAGATGAGCCGACATCGGCACTGGATCCTATTTCTACTTTGACGATTGAAGAGTTGATCAACGATCTCAAAACCCAATACACAGTGGTGATTGTTACTCATAACATGCAGCAGGCAGCTCGCGTGAGTGACCATACTGCCTTTATTCATATGGGAAAATTGATCGAGTACTCAGATACGGACTCAATTTTTACGTCTCCATTGAAAAACCAGACAGAAGACTACATTACTGGTAGATATGGTTAACCTCTGCAAAGGTGTCATATAGAGCTAAGTCACTCTACAAAAATGGCTTTCTTCATTTCTTTAAAGGAGCAAGTATGCATTTCGGTCGCCACATTTCAGGGCAATTCAATGTCGAGTTAGAATCGATCCGTACTCATGTATTGACCATGGGCGGGTTAGTGGAGCAGCAACTCTCGTTTGCAATGCAGGCGCTTCATAAAGACGATGTTGAACTGGCTAAAAAAGTGATTCGTGATGACCATAAAGTGAATGCGATGGAAGTGTCGATTGATGAGGCCTGTACTCGAATCATTGCAAAGCGTCAGCCGACCGCAAAAGATCTGCGTTTGATTATGGCGATCATCAAAACGATTACCGACTTAGAACGTATTGGCGATGTTGCCTCTAAAATTGCGCAAGGTGCTATTGAGATCCCTTCAACCAAAGAGCAGAAATTCCACGTTTCGTTAGAGCCTCTTTGCCGTCAGGCTATCACCATGCTTCACCAAGTATTAGATGCTTTTGCTCGTATGGATGTAGATGCGGCAGCAGAAGTTCACAAACTTGATGACAAGTTGGATGCGGAGTACGAGGCTGTTATTCGTCAGTTAATGACGTATATGATGGAAGACCCTAAGAACATCCCTAATATTTTGCAGGTGATGTGGTCAGCGCGTGCGATTGAGCGAGTGGGAGACCGCTGCCAAAATATCTGCGAATACATTATTTACTTTGTGAAGGGTAAAGATGTACGCCACCTAGGCGATCAAAGCCTTGATGACGCACTCAAATAGAGCTTATCTTTAGAAGCTTATAATGGCACCAAGATTGAAATTGACCGTTGTGTCGTAAGGCACAAAGGTTTTATTGTGATCAAAAATATTCATATCAACACCAGCACGTAATCCAAGCATGGGTGTCGCTTGATAAACGTAGGCACCGCCTAGGCTTATACCATGTGTTGTTTTCTCTTCTACTTCGCCTGAGCGAGTTTTTGTACCGTCATAACTTGCCACACCAATCTCAGCTTGAAAGCCGTGGATTTGGTTTCTTCCAAACAAGTTTTGGTTCGTAACAGGTTTAAATCAAGAGAGCTGAATAAGTCTTTAGCCATATCTATCCATGAAAGTTATCTGCGCTATTAAATCTAATATACGTCAGTTAGATTAGTCAGCGAGGTTCTCTGGATTTATGTTAGTGGCTACCCCCTAGGCGATAAGGGCGGTTCTCACATCAGATATCTTACTCGTATCTGTCACTGGGATCTGATAATCATCAATATCATCACTGCCCATTTGAGCACTCGAGTTATTTTCCATTAGGCTCGGTCTTGTTGATTTACCTGAAAGGTGAAGTGCAGGTACTTGGGTAGCGCTTTGAATCATTTTGGCATTCGCAGCGTTAACGCCTGCCCCCGCCATGATATCAATTCGTCCATCGGCTTGTTTGACCATTGCTGCTAATACATCGATGCCTTGTTCGGCATTCACAGCAAGCCCTGATGTCAGGACTCTTTCGCATCCAAATGTAATCACCTGCTCTAATGCTGCTTGGTAATCAGAGCTTTGATCGATGGCTCTGTGGAAGGTAATCCCAAGCTTTAACGAGTGCGCTTTGTCAGCCAGTTGTTGCATTTTTGGCATATCGATACTTCCGTTAGGCGCTAACACACCAAGTACGACCCCATCCAATCCTGCATTTGCACAAGCTTCAATATCTTCAAGCATACAGAGCATATCGTCATCATCGAAAATGAAGTCGCCTTGTCTTGGGCGTATCATAGCGTAGACCGGAACCGACGAAATTCTTGCCGCTTGCTTCATCATTCCGAAGCTTGGAGTTAATCCGCCAAGTGCCAATGAAGAGCAAAGCTCAATTCGATTCGCGCCACCAGATAGTGCGTTATGAAGAGATTCTAAGTTATCGATACAGACTTCAATTTCGGTGTTCATCGTGTTTATCCGTTCAAAAAGATACTGATGAAATAATAGCAATCTAGATACGGACATGAATAGGCAGTACTAGAGGAAAATAGGGGTAAAGTTTGGGTTTAGAGCTACCTCAATTATGTATCACAAGAGACAGCTTACGGTGAAGGCTAGTGAGAAAACAAAAAGCCCGAAGCGTTAACGTCGGGCTTTTAATAGGACTTTACTTCTTAACTGATTGGCGGTGCGCTTTGCGCTATTAGCTTATGCTTTATGTCTCTTTATAGAGAGTCTTCCAACCATTAACCCGCGTTGAGTTCGGGCTTAAGAGGTAATTACTTGCTTAGGTCGTCAGCGTGCTCAGATAGGAATGCTGCAACACCTTTTGGAGATGCGTCCATACCTGATTTACCTTCTTCCCATTGTGCAGGACAAACTTCACCGTTCTTCTCGTGGAAGTTTAGTGCGTCTACCATGCGTAGCATTTCGTCGATGTTACGACCTAGTGGAAGATCGTTAACTACTTGGTGACGTACAAGACCGTCAGCGTCAATTAGGAAAGAACCACGGAAAGCAACGCCTGCTTCTGGGTGCTCAACATCGTATGCTTTGCAGATCTCGTGCTTAACGTCAGCAACTAGAGGGTATTTAACTTGACCGATACCGCCATCAGCGATAGCAGTGTTACGCCATGCGTTGTGAGAGAATTGAGAATCGATAGAAACACCGATTACTTCAACGCCTTTAGCTTGGAAATCTTCAAGACGGTTGTCGAAAGCGATTAGCTCTGAAGGACAAACGAAAGTGAAGTCTAGTGGGTAGAAGAAAACTACAGCTTTCTTACCTTTAGTGAATTCTGCGAAGTTGAAGTTATCAACGATCTCACCGTTACCTAGAACAGCTGCTGCAGTAAAGTCAGGGGCTTGACGACCTACTAGTACCATTTTGGAATCTCCTAAAAAATTAGTTGGCCCAACACATCTTTGTTTGGGCTCCGTTTCTACGGGACAAACTATAGTACAATCGGTACTATAGAAAAAAGCGAATTAAATAGATTAAGTTAATCGAAAAAAGCGATAAGCTTATTCTTTGTCCTGCCCTTAGGTCTTATGACCTTTACGTAACTTATCCTACTCATATTACAAAGTAATTTCATGAATAAATGGCCAAGTCTTAAGCAACTTCACTATCTTGTTACTCTTCACGAAACTCGTCATTTCAGTGATGCCGCAGATCGCTGCTTCGTCAGTCAATCTACGCTAAGTAAAGGCATTCAAAATCTGGAAGAACTCATCGGTTGCCCGCTTTATGAGAAGAAAGATAAAAAGAGCCCGCTGGTTTTCACGCAAGCCGGTGAGCTGGTGGTAAAGCACGGTCGAGAGCTACTAGCGAAAGGACAAGATCTCGTAGAGCTTGGAAATCTATGTAACGGGGATGCGATGCAAGGGCAGTTGCGAGTTGGGTGTATCCCTACTATTGCTCCTTTTCTTTTGTGCGATTTGGTACAAGAAGCGAACCAGCGCTTTCCACAATTAAATTTGCTGTTACGTGAGGATACAACAATCAACCTATTGGCTGCGCTGCGTCATGGAGACTTAGATGTGCTGATTCTGGCTTTGCCTGTTGATATCGACAATATGGAAAGCCAAGTTGTTGGGCAAGATCCGTTTAGAATGGTGATCAGTCGTAATCAAGCTGATGGTATTCGTGTTCCGATTAAATACGATGACCTGCCAGACGAATCTGTATTTTTGTTGGAGAACGAGCATTGCTTAACCGAGCATGCTGTGTCAGCTTGTAAGTTAACGGACAAAGAGAAGATAAACCCGTTCACAGCGACGAGCCTTCACACATTGGTGCAAATGGTCGCCAATGGCTTAGGAACCACCTTTATTCCTCAGATGGCGATCGACCATGGTTTATTGGAAAACCAAAATCTCGTTGTGATCGATCCTCCTGGTCAACAGGCCTACCGAGATATTGGCCTTGTCTGGCGACCAAGCTCTTCGCGTCGTGAGACATTCCATCAATTAGCGGATGTGGTGTCTGAGCTTTTATAATAACTCGCTTCGACAACAATCCCTCTGAGCGGCTGAATTGGCCGCTCTTCTTTATATCACTTCCGAGCGTTACTCTACTTCCGCTTCTTCTGGCTCGACTTCTTCTTGCAGCTCCAACAAATTGATCGCTATCGTGACAAAATCGCTGTCTGTAATAATGCCTACTAGTTCGTGGTTTTCTACGACAGGTAAACAGCCCACTTTATGTTTCTGCATATAGATAGCCGATTCTTTTAATCCTGCACGTGGCTCTACCGACATAACACTTTTGTGCATGATGTCGTTGAGGGGAGTAGCAAGAGTAAAAGATTGAGCTTGTGGGATGTTTTGTAGGCTGGATTCTTGAGCGGCTAGAACGTCTCGTTGTGTGACGACACCTAGTAGTTGCCTGTCGGAATCGACGACCGGAATATGGCGGATATCAAGTGCTTCCATCATGTGCTTAGCATCGGCCAGTGAGTGTGAGCGCAATAGGGTATGAGGGTTGCGAGTCATCATATCTTCAACCTTGATCATACGAACCTCCTTCTTTTTTATTTGTTGCTATTACTATAGTTTTTTATCCAAAAAATAACTGAGATCTGACGCATTCTTGGGTGAGTTTTATGCAACTAATTCTTTAGCTTGAGGAGGTGAATCAGTCGCATTATTTTACGCCTCTTTACAATAATCCAGTGCTGTAAACCTTGCTATTGCGGCTCGTGTGCCTATACTAACCCACTGCGAAATTTTTAGTCGTGTTTGCGATGTGTTTCTGGTAACGATTGACTTACCGTAACGATTATCCAGCAACTACGATTTATGATTCGTCAACGGCACAAATCTCATCAACTAAGACAAGACTAGACAAATGCAAGTTTCAGATTTTCACTTTGACCTACCAGATGAACTCATTGCTCGCTACCCTCAAGAGGAGCGCACAGCAAGCCGCCTGCTTAAATTAGATGGCAACAGCGGTAACCTAGCTGATGGTTCGTTTAAAGACGTTTTAGACTTGGTTGAGCCAGGCGATCTTGTTGTTTTCAATAACACTCGAGTGATTCCAGCTCGTGTATTTGGTCGCAAGGCATCAGGCGGTAAGCTTGAAGTGCTGGTTGAGCGTATGCTTGATGAGAAAAGCATTCTTGCGCATGTTCGTTGTTCTAAATCACCAAAGCCGGGTACTAAGTTGTTCCTTGGTGAGAACGATGAATATGAAGCTGAAATGGTGGCGCGTCACGATGCGTTATTCGAAATCCATTTCACATCCGATCAAAGCGTTTTAGAGATTCTTAACAGTGTTGGTCACATGCCACTGCCTCCTTACATCGATCGTCCTGATGAAGATGCAGATAAAGAGCGCTACCAGACTGTCTATAATGAAAAGCCGGGTGCGGTTGCAGCGCCAACAGCAGGCCTTCACTTTGATGACAAGCTAATGGCTGACATGAAAGAAAAAGGTGTTGAGTTTGCTTACGTAACGCTTCACGTTGGTGCTGGTACGTTCCAGCCAGTAAAAGTTGATAATATTAACGATCACCACATGCATGCTGAGTACGTTGAAGTGCCGCAAGAAGTGGTTGACGCCGTAGCTGCAGCAAAAGCTCGTGGCGGCCGTATTATTGCTGTTGGTACAACATCAGTACGCTCACTAGAAAGTGCAGCGCAAGATGCAGTGAAGAAAGGCACCGAACTCGTTCCTTTCTTTGGTGATACAGAAATCTTCATCTTCCCTGGCTATGAATACCAGTTGGTGGATTGCTTGATTACCAATTTTCACTTGCCAGAATCAACGCTGATTATGTTGGTGAGTGCATTTGCTGGCTACGACAATGTGATGGGCGCATACGATCACGCCGTGAAGAGCGAATACCGTTTCTTCAGCTACGGCGATGCTATGTTCATCAATAAGAAAACGAGCTAAGTTAAGCTGGTTTAAGCGATACAAAAATTTACGGGTGCTAGCAGTAAGCTAGGAGTCGGGCAGGGTGTCTGTCTAATCTCTCGCAAGGAATACGCGACCGCTCCTCATAGAACCCACTAGACTGAACTTTTGTTTGGCCTAAGGTTCTGAATTAACAGTCAGATTGTTTCTCTGGCATATTGGAGGCTTCGTGAAATTAAAATACGAACTTAAAAAAACTAATAGCGGCGCACGTCGTGGTCAACTTCAGTTTGAACGCGGTACCGTTGAAACCCCAGCATTCATGCCTGTAGGTACTTACGGTACTGTTAAAGGTATGACACCTGAAGAAGTAAAAGACACAGGTGCTGAAATCCTATTAGGTAACACATTCCACCTATGGCTACGTCCTGGCCAAGAAATCATGAAAATGCACGGTGACCTGCACGATTTCATGAACTGGCACGGTCCTATCCTAACTGATTCAGGCGGCTTCCAAGTATTCAGCCTAGGTGCAATGCGTAAAATCACTGAAGAGGGTGTTCATTTCCGTAACCCTGTAAACGGTGACAAGATCTTCATGGACGCTGAGAAGTCTATGGAAATCCAAAAAGATTTAGGTTCAGACATTGTAATGATCTTCGATGAGTGTACGCCTTACCCTGCGACACACAAAGAAGCAAAAGACTCAATGGAGATGTCTCTTCGTTGGGCTGAGCGTTCACGTAACCACTTCGACAAACTTGAAAACCCGAACTCACTGTTCGGTATCGTTCAAGGTGGCGTGTACGAAGACCTTCGTGATGTATCCGTTAAAGGCCTAACTGAAATTGGTTTTGACGGTTACGCAGTAGGCGGCCTAGCAGTAGGCGAACCAAAAGAAGATATGCACCGCATTCTTGAGCACACATGTCCTCAACTGCCAGAAGATAAGCCACGTTACCTAATGGGCGTAGGCAAACCGGAAGACTTAGTTGAAGGTGTTCGTCGTGGTATCGACATGTTTGACTGTGTAATGCCAACGCGAAATGCACGTAACGGCCACCTGTTTGTGACTGAAGGTGTGATCAAGATCCGTAATGCGAAGCATAAAACCGATACAACACCACTAGATTCAGAGTGTGACTGTTACACTTGTAAGAACTACAGCAAGTCGTACTTACACCATTTGGATCGTTGTAACGAAATCCTAGGTGCTCGACTGAACACGATTCATAACCTGCGTTTCTACCAACGAGTAATGTCAGACATTCGTCAGTCTATCGATGAAGACCGCTTTGAAGAGTTCGTTGCAGAGTTCTACGCAAGAATGGGGCGTGAAGTGCCACCACTAGGTAAAGAATCTTAGTATTTCTTTTTTGCGAGCCCTATCTCTCTTCCGAGTGATGGGGCTTGAAAATAAAGGGATGCGACCCAATTAGACAAACAATTACGAAAATATAATAGAGGATGTTTTAAATGTTTATTTCTCAAGCTCACGCAGCAGCAGAAGGTGCACCAGCAGGCGGCGGTTTCGAAATGCTTATCATGCTAGGTATGTTCGCTGTGATCTTCTACTTCATGATCTACCGTCCACAAGCTAAGCGTGTTAAAGAGCACAAGAACCTTATGTCTTCTATGGGCAAAGGCGATGAAGTTCTTACAAGCGGCGGCCTAATCGGCAAGATCACTAAGATTGCTGAAGACAGCGACTACGTTGCTATCGAACTGAACGCAAACAACGAAGTAGTTATCAAGAAAGACTTCGTTACAGCAGTGCTACCAAAAGGTACTCTGAAATCTCTATAAACAGCTAGAGGATCCTCGCTGTGCTAAACCGTTACCCGTTATGGAAGTATTTGATGGTGGTGTTTGCCATCGCTATCGCTGCGTTGTACGCACTTCCAAATATATACGGTGAAGATCCGGCAGTTCAAGTTACAGGGGCGCGCGGCGCCTCTGTAGATATGTCTACGCTGGATGCTGTCACCAATGCTCTTGAAGCAGAAAACCTTTCTACTAAATCCGTTGCTCTCGAAGACGGTTCCATTCTTGTTCGCTTTAACGACACAGATACGCAAATTAGTGCCCGTGATATCATCACAGAAGCACTAGGCGATGACGTTATCGTTGCTTTAAACCTAGCGGCTTCAACTCCTAATTGGCTTGAATCTATTGGTGCTGCACCAATGAAACTTGGTCTTGACCTACGTGGTGGTGTTCACTTCTTAATGGAAGTGGATATGGACGCTGCGATGGAAAAGCTGGTTGGCCAACAAGAAGAAGCATTCCGTAGTGAACTTCGTGAAGAGAAAATCCGTTACCGTGCGATTCGCCCATCTGGTAAAGATGCGGTTGAAGTTATTCTACGTAACGAAGAGCAGCTTGCTGAAGCGAAATCGCTACTGCAATCTAAGCACCAAGATATGACGTTTGTAGATTCTGAATCTAACGGCCGTTTCTCTTTGGTTGCAAGCTTTACAGAGGCTCGTCTTCAAGAAATCCGTAACTACGCGGTTGAGCAAAACATTACCATTCTACGTAACCGTGTTAACGAACTTGGTGTTGCTGAACCTTTGGTTCAACGTCAAGGCTCTAGCCGTATCGTAGTGGAATTGCCTGGTGTTCAAGACACGGCTCGCGCTAAAGAAATACTTGGTGCTACCGCGACGCTTGAGTTCCGTGAAGTGGATAGCAGTGCTGACTTAGCCGCTGCCGCTTCTGGTCGTGCCCCTGCGGGCAGCGAAATCAAGCAAGATCGTGATGGTCGTCCTGTGGTACTTAAGAAGCGCGTTATTCTAGGCGGTTCAAGTATTACTGATGCAAGCTCAAGTGTTGATGAATATGGTCGTCCTCAAGTTAACATCTCGCTAGACAGCGAAGGTGGTAGCAAGATGTCTGCATTCTCTCGTCAGAATATCGGTAAGCTAATGGCAACGGTATTTGCAGAGTACAAAGACAGCGGTCGTAAAACACCGGAAGGTCGAGTTATCTTAAGTAAGCACGAAGAAGTGATTAACCAAGCGACGATTCAATCTGCGCTAGGCCGTAACTTCCGTATTACTGGTATCGATTCAACGGCTGAAGCTCATAACTTGGCACTTCTACTGCGTGCTGGTGCATTGATTGCGCCTATCTCGATTGTAGAAGAACGTACCATTGGTCCATCTATGGGGCAGCAAAACATCGATATGGGTATCATGGCGATGGTTTGGGGTATGGCTGCTGTAATGCTGTTTACGCTGCTTTACTACCGTAGCTTTGGTCTGATTGCGAACGTTGCGCTAATGGCTAACTTGGTGTTGATTATCGGTGTTATGTCGATGATTCCGGGGGCTACCATGACCCTACCAGGTATTGCCGGTATCGTATTAACGGTTGGTATGGCGGTTGATGCGAACGTTCTGATCTTTGAGCGTATACGTGAAGAGCTTCGAGATGGACGCAGTCCACAACAAGCGATTCACCAAGGTTACGCGAACGCATTCAGCACAATCGCCGATGCCAACATCACCACACTACTAACAGCAATCATTCTATTTGCTGTGGGTACGGGTGCTATCAAAGGCTTCGCGGTAACGCTGTCTATCGGTATCTTGACTTCAATGTTTACAGCTATTATCGGAACACGTTGTATCGTGAACCTGATGTATGGCGGCAAACGCGTTAAAAAACTGTCGATCTAAGGCTAGGAATTAATATGTTTCAGATTCTAAAAGCAGACAAAATGATCGACTTTATGCGTTGGTCAAAGGTTGCCTTTGTTTTTTCTATCTTGATGATTGGTACTGCTATCTTCACCCTAACAACGAAATCGTTGAACTGGGGTCTAGATTTTACTGGCGGTACTCTGATTGAAGTTGGTTTTGAACAACCGGCACACCTTCCTGATATTCGTAGTGCACTAGAAGCCGAAGGCTTTGGTGATGCAACGGTACAGAACTTCGGTTCAGCTCGTGATGTGATGGTTCGTTTACGTCCACGTGATGGCGTAGCGGGCGAAACGCTTGGTAACCAAATCCTTTCTGCTATTGAGAATGGTACTGGTGAGCAAGTTGAAATGCGTCGTATCGAGTTCGTTGGTCCTAACGTGGGTGACGAATTAACAGAAGCGGGTGGCCTTGCTATCCTTGTTTCTCTTATCTGTATCTTGATCTACGTATCAGTGCGATTCGAATGGCGTTTGGCTGCGGGTGCAGTATTGGCACTGGCGCACGACGTTATCATCACTCTGGGTGTGTTCTCTCTAATGCAAATTGAGGTCGACCTTACAATCGTAGCAGCCTTGCTAACGGTCGTCGGTTACTCCCTCAACGATACCATTGTTGTATTCGACCGTATTCGTGAGAACTTCCGTAAGATGCGTAAGGGTGAAGCACCTGAAGTACTGAACAGCTCAATCACACAAACATTGAGCCGTACATTGATCACTTCTGGTACCACGTTATTCGTAGTTATCGCACTGTTCGTTCAGGGCGGCGCTATGATCCACGGCTTCGCGACTGCACTTCTATTGGGTATTACGGTTGGTACTTACTCTTCTATCTACGTTGCATCTGCACTAGCTATGAAGTTGGGTATTACGCGTGAACACCTAATGCCACCACAAGTGGACAAAGAAGGTGAAGAGTTTGACGAGATGCCTTAGGCCTTAGCTTAATACGTTTCGCTAAACCAAAAAACCGCTAGGCAACTAGCGGTTTTTTTACGTCTGTATCTTGTCGATAAGCTCAACACAATTTATTGGCGAATTGAGTTGCACATACTGTTAAGAGTCATATCTCGTATCTCTCAAATCGCAGATACAAAAAAGCCTCGCTATATAGCGAGGCTTTGGAATTTCTACTCTCCCTTGAAACAGGGAGCGTTAACGTAAGGTCTGAATTACTTCAGCATACCTTCGTTAGCGTTCTCACGAACGTGCTTAAGAATAGACTTAACACCACGTGCGCTTGAAGCAACAACATTACCAGAAGTCATGTAATCAGTACCGCCAGCAAAGTCAGTCATGATAGCACCAGCTTCACGAGCGATTAGATCGCCAGCCGCTAGATCCCATGGCTTAAGGCCAAGTTCTAGGTAACCATCAACACGGCCAGCTGCTAGGTAACATAGGTCAAGAGCAGGAGAACCTGTACGACGGAAATCAGCACAGTCGATGAATAGACCAGAGATGATCTTCATGAAAGATTCAGAGTGTTGTTTTTGCTTGAATGGGAAACCAGTCGCTAGAACAGTACCTTGAAGGTCTTTTAGTTGAGTAACACGCATACGAGCGTTGTTAAGTTGAGCGCCAGCGCCACGTTGAGCTGTGAATAGCTCGTTTAGCATTGGGTCATAAACACAAGCAACTTCTGTACGACCGTTCATGCGAACAGCGATAGATACAGAGAAGTGAGGGAAACCTTTTACAAAGTTGTTGGTGCCATCTAGTGGGTCAACGATCCATTGTACATCAGAGTCTTTACCTTCAGTCAGGCCTTTCTCTTCAGAAATAATGCTGTGCTCTGGGTAAGATGCTTTGATTGTCTCAATGATCATGTACTCAGCTTCTTGAGCAATGTTAGTAACGTAATCGTTGTTACCTTTTAGAGACGATTCGATCTTATCAGTTGTTTCTAGAGATTTAGCAATATGGTTGCCAGCTTTACGCGCAGCGCGTATCGCAATGTTTAGCATTGGATGCATATGGTTTTTCCCACAAGATGTTAAAGAACAATTTAAAGCGGCGGCGAGTATACCAAAGTTTCCGTAAAAGGGAAGTGGTTATTTTTTGAACTCTTGGTTTCACATTCCGTTAAGGGTCTGACCATTTTACTTTGCTATGTGTTAATATCTCGCGATTATTTTTAAAGTGGTGTCATATAGCATGTTAGACAATGTAAAAGTCGTTCTGGTTGGTACGTCTCATTCGGGAAATATCGGATCAGCAGCTCGCGCAATGAAAGTGATGGGTTTGAGTCAATTAGTTCTTGTAGACCCTCAATGTGAAGTTGACGAGCAGACCTTAGCACTGGCTGCGGGTGCAGGTGACATCGCAGAAAACGCGACCATCGTTTCTACATTAGACGAAGCCGTAAAAGACTGTGGTTTAGTGGTTGGTTCGAGTGCACGTTCACGTACGCTTGAATGGCCAATGCTTGAGCCTCGTGAGTGTGGACAAAAGTTTGCGATTGAAGGCCAAAAGCACCCAGTCGCATTAGTGTTCGGCCGTGAACGTACTGGCTTGACTAACGATGAGCTTCAGAAGTGCCACTTCCATGTATGTATCCCAGCTAACCCTGAATACAGCTCGCTAAACCTAGCAATGGCAGTGCAGACTCTGAGCTACGAAGTGCGTGTAGCTCACCTTGATATGGTCGCTAGCCAATATCAGCCACAGCAACAAGATGAGTACCCTCGTCACGAAGAACTAGAAATGTTCTATGAGCACCTTGAAAAAGTGATCATTGATACCCAATTTATCTCTAAGGATAAGCCGGGTCAGGTGATGAATAAACTACGTCGTCTGTTCAGTCGAGCTCGTCCAGAGTTGCAAGAGATCAACACTCTACGCGGCATTTTGACTTCAATTGAGAAGAGCAAAAGCGACAAATAAAGCCCGCACAAACAATAAGGGTGAATACCTGACTAAAATAGTCAACTAAATACTTGACCAATTTAGTCGGGTATGGGAAGATTCCAACCACATAAACAATGTGGATACGGTGTGATATGAAACTTACATCTAAAGGAAGATATGCGGTAACAGCTATGCTAGATGTAGCACTGCATTCGCAAAAAAGCCCAGTTCCTCTGGCTGATATTTCAGAGCGACAAGGCATCTCGTTATCTTACTTAGAACAGCTATTTTCTAAGTTACGTAAAGCTGGCTTAGTTGCTAGTGTTCGTGGTCCTGGCGGTGGTTACCGTTTAGGTGCTGAAGCGAGCGACATCGCTGTCGGAACTGTAATTGCTGCAGTAGACGAATCAGTTGATGCAACTAAGTGTCACGGTCGAGCAGATTGCCAAGGTGGCAGTCGTTGTTTAACTCACACTTTATGGCGTGATTTAAGCTCCCGAATCAGCAGCTTCTTAAACGACATTACGCTCGGTGAGCTAATGAAAGATAACGAAGTTTTAGAGATTTCTGATCGTCAAGATATCGATCTTGCGGTTAATAATGGTTTTGCACATAAAAATACGAGCACTACAACGATTAGTGCAGCACCTCACGGTGTTAATGCCCGCTCTTAGCGGTCAGTTTTTACATTGGAGTAGAAAATGAAACTGCCTATTTACTTTGACTATTCAGCTACATGCCCAGTCGATCCACGTGTTGCTGAAAAAATGGTTCAGTGCATGACGATGGACGGTAACTTCGGTAACCCTGCATCTCGTTCACACCGTTACGGCTGGCAGGCAGAAGAATCAGTAGATAATGCTCGTGAGCAAATTGCCGATCTACTAAATGCAGACCCACGTGAGATTGTTTTTACGTCAGGTGCTACAGAGTCAGATAACCTTGCTATCAAAGGTGCAGCGCACTTTTACGAGAAGAAAGGTAAGCACGTAATCACGTGCAAAACAGAACACAAAGCGGTTCTTGATCCATGTCGCCAACTAGAGCGTGAAGGTTTTGAGGTTACATACCTTGAGCCAGAAGCTAACGGCATCATCTATCTAGACAAGCTACAAGCTGCAATGCGTGAAGATACTGTTCTAGTTTCTATCATGCACGTAAACAACGAGATTGGTGTAATCCAAGATATCTCTGCAATCGGCGAATTATGTCGTGCACGTAAGATCATCTTCCACGTTGATGCGGCGCAGTCTGCGGGTAAAATCCCACTAGACGTAAAAGAGATGAAAGTAGACCTTATCTCTATGTCTGCACACAAAGCATACGGCCCTAAAGGCATCGGCGCTTTGTACGTTCGTCGTAAGCCACGTATTCGCCTAGAAGCGCAAATGCACGGTGGCGGTCATGAACGTGGTTTCCGTTCTGGTACTCTTGCTACTCACCAAATCGTGGGTATGGGCGAAGCTTTTGCCATCGCTAAACAAGACATGCAGAAAGATTACGATCACGCACTAGCACTTCGTGAGCGCCTATTGAAAGGTGTTCAAGATCTAGAAGCGGTAACAGTAAACGGCGACCTAGACCAACGTGTACCACACAACCTAAACGTGAGCTTCGCTTTCGTTGAAGGTGAGTCTCTGCTTATGTCTCTAAAAGACCTAGCAGTATCATCAGGTTCTGCATGTACATCAGCAAGCCTAGAGCCTTCATACGTTCTACGTGCTCTTGGTCTGAACGATGAACTGGCACACAGCTCAGTACGTTTCTCATTCGGCCGTTTCACAACGGAAGAAGAAATCGACTACGCGATTGCACAAATTCGTGTAGCGGTAAACAAATTACGCGACATGTCTCCTCTATGGGATATGTATAAAGAAGGGATTGATTTGAACACTGTTGAGTGGGCTCATCACTAATCTCACGGAAATAGAGGATTCGAGGTAACTATCATGGCATATAGCGAAAAAGTAATTGATCACTACGAAAACCCACGTAACGTAGGTTCGTTTGATAAAGAAGACCCAAGTGTAGGTAGCGGCATGGTTGGCGCACCAGCTTGTGGTGACGTAATGAAACTGCAAATCAAGGTAACGCCAGAAGGCATTATCGAAGATGCAAAATTCAAAACTTACGGCTGCGGTAGCGCAATCGCTTCTAGCTCACTAGTAACTGAGTGGGTTAAAGGTAAAAGTATTGATGAAGCAGCAGCTATCAAAAACTCTGAAATCGCAGAAGAGCTAGAGTTGCCACCAGTGAAAGTGCACTGTTCAATTCTTGCTGAAGATGCAATCAAAGCAGCAGTTGCGGATTACAAAAAGAAGCGTTAATCGTTTCATTAAGTAATCACAAAAAATAAGCAATATTTGGGAGCATCCTTTGTGCTCCCCCTGAGTTCTCAATTTATATAAAACACAAGGTTGTAGTATGGCCATCACCATGACAGATACGGCAGCAAGCCGAGTTCAAGCTTTCCTAGATAACCGAGGTAAAGGTATCGGGTTGCGCTTAGCGGTAAAAACTACTGGCTGTTCGGGTATGGCGTATGTACTGGAATTCGTTGACGAGCTTAACGAAGAAGACGAAGTGTTTGAGCATTCAGGTGTTAAGGTCATCATTGATCCAAAGAGCCTAGTTTACCTAGACGGTACTGAGCTTGATTACGTAAAAGAAGGCCTAAACGAAGGTTTTGAATTCAACAACCCTAACGCGAAAGGCGAATGTGGTTGTGGTGAGAGCTTCAACGTATAAACGCTTCAATCGTTAAGCGTTTATAGTGAGCGAAGAATAAAATTAGGCTCTGATTGAAGAGCCTAAACTTAGGACCACCGTTACATGAATCATTTCGAATTATTTGGGCTACCACTTCAGTTTCAACTGGATGGTAGCCTTCTTTCTTCTCAGTTTAGAGATCTGCAACGCCAATTCCACCCTGATAAATTTGCTACAGCTTCTGAGCGTGATCGCCTATTAGCCGTGCAAAAAGCTGCGCAAATTAACGATGCGTACCAGGTGTTGAAGAATCCAATCAGCCGAGCTGAATACCTGTTAGTGCAACATGGTGAGGATATTCGTGGTGAGCAGCAGACCCTGCAAGATCCTATGTTCCTAATGGAGCAAATGGAATTGCGTGAAGAGCTTGAAGACATCGCCGACAGTTCTGATCCTGAAGATGCTTTGTTTGCATTTGAAGGAAAGGTTAGCAAAATGTATAAACAACAATTAAGCGCTATCCAACAAGAACTAGACAGTGAGGCTTGGTTAGAAGCTGCAGACCGAGTAAGAAAGCTTAAGTTTATTGCAAAATTAAAGAATGAAATCGAGTTAGTTGAAGATCGTCTGATCGGCTAGTTCGTATAACAAGGACACATCCATGGCACTACTTCAGATTGCAGAACCAGGGCAAAGCGCCGCTCCTCACCAGCACAAGCTTGCTGTGGGTATTGATTTAGGTACAACAAACTCATTGGTTGCGGCAGTGCGCAGTGGTGAGGCGAGCACACTGGTTGATCAACAAGGTCGCAGTATTCTTCCTTCCGTTGTTCACTATACGTCAGAGTCGTACACGACTGGTGATGAAGCTCGTGCAAATGCACAGACAGATCCTAAAAATACCATTATCTCAGTTAAGCGACTAATCGGTCGTTCACTGTCAGATATTCAACAGCGATACCCATCTCTGCCATATCAATTTGAAGAAAGTGATAATGGTTTGCCTGTGATTCGCACAGAGCAAGGTAACAAGAACCCAATTCAAGTATCTGCAGACATTCTGCGAGCGCTAGGTCAACGTGCTGAGTCAACACTCGGTGGTGAGCTGTCTGGTGCTGTTATTACCGTTCCTGCTTACTTTGATGATGCACAGCGTGCTGGTACTAAAGACGCGGCGCAACTTGCTGGTCTTCACGTGTTACGTCTTCTTAATGAACCGACTGCTGCTGCGATTGCTTACGGCCTGGATTCAGGTAAAGAAGGAGTAATTGCTGTTTATGACTTAGGTGGTGGTACATTTGATATCTCTATCCTACGCCTATCGAAAGGCGTCTTCGAAGTTTTAGCAACAGGTGGTGACTCTGCATTAGGTGGCGACGACTTTGACCATTTAGTTGCGGATCATTTCCAAGAACAAATGGGCTTATCTGAGCTAACAGCAGAGCAGAATCGTATTCTTCTAGACGCCGCAACGGAAGCGAAGATTGGCTTATCTGAAGCGGAAAGCGTTGATGTTGACGTACTAGGTTGGTCTGGTTCATTAACTCGTGAAGAGTTTGAAGAGATCATCAAACCGCTGGTTAAGAAAACACTGCTTTCATGCCGTCGTGCACTAAAAGATGCGGAAGTAGACGCGGATGAAGTACTAGAAGTCGTGATGGTTGGCGGTTCAACTCGCACATTACTTGTACGTGAAATGGTCGGTGACTTCTTTGGTCGTACGCCACTAACCAGCATTAACCCTGATGAAGTGGTTGCGATTGGTGCATCGATTCAAGCGGATATCTTAGTCGGTAATAAGCCTGACTCAGAAATGCTACTACTTGACGTTATCCCTCTGTCTCTAGGTATCGAAACCATGGGCGGCTTGGTAGAAAAGATCATCCCTCGTAATACCACGATTCCAGTTGCTCGCGCACAAGAATTTACCACGTTCAAAGACGGTCAAACTGCAATGACAGTACACACCGTTCAAGGTGAACGTGAGATGGTTGACGACTGTCGTTCACTGGCTCGATTTGCTTTGAAAGGCATTCCGCCGATGACTGCAGGGGCAGCTCATATTCGTGTTACTTACCAAGTAGATGCTGATGGCCTGCTATCGGTTACCGCAATGGAGAAGAGCACTGGCGTTCAAGCTGAAATCCAAGTTAAGCCTTCTTACGGTCTAAGCGACAACGAAGTGGCTAGCATGCTGAAAGACTCGATGACGTTTGCAAAAGAAGACATGCAAGCGCGTGCTCTTGCTGAGCAACGCGTAGAAGCGGATCGCGTGATCGAAGGCCTTATCGCTGCAATGCAAGCCGACGGTGACGAGCTGCTTGATGAGCAAGGCAAACAACAACTTGTTCAAGCGATTGAAGCACTGATTGAAGTGCGTAATGGCGACAACGCTGATGCCATTGAACTAGAAATTAAGAATACCGACAAAGCGAGCCAAGACTTTGCTTCTCGTCGTATGGATAAATCAATTCGTGCTGCACTGTCAGGTCAGTCAGTCGATAATATTTAATAGTTAGAGAATAGATAAACATGCCAAAGATTATTGTTTTACCTCACGAAGATCTATGTCCAGAAGGCGCTGTTTTAGAAGCAAAAACTGGTGAGACGGTTCTTGATGTTGCATTGAAGGCCGGTATTGGTATTGAACACGCATGTGAAAAATCGTGTGCATGTACAACATGTCACGTCGTGATTCGTGAAGGCTTCGATTCTTTAGAAGAGAGTGATGACCTAGAAGACGACATGCTAGATAAGGCATGGGGCTTAGAGATGGAATCTCGCCTTGGTTGCCAAGCAAAAGTGGCTAACGAAGATCTTGTAGTAGAGATTCCAAAGTACACATTGAACCTAGCGTCTGAAGATCACTAAGAACTTCTCTACAGTCATGGTGGTTTCGCCATGACTGAGATAACGGTTTAAAAAAACTGGCCTAGAATATAGATCATAAAAGGTGACAGAGCGTCGCTAATAAATATAAGGAAGTGTTATGAACTTGAAGTGGATTGATTCGCGAGACATCGCAATTGAGCTATGTGATTTGTACCCTGATACTGATCCTAAAACGGTACGTTTTACCGATCTGCATCAATGGGTGCTAGACCTTGAAGAGTTTGATGACGAGCCTAACCACTCGAATGAAAAAATCTTAGAGGCTATTATTTTGTGCTGGATGGATGAGATGGATTAATCCTCTTATCTGATGATTTGGTCGCGGGTTGGCATCAGTCCAATATAAAACGCAGCCAAGTTAACAATTCTTACTAAAAAAAGCGGACCTTATGGTCCGTTTTTTTATCAAAATGACATTTTCCTCCTACATAATGCTAACATCAGTGCACTAATAAAAAATAATCAGAATCACACTCTCGAAGTGGTTCATGACAAGGAGAAATCATGTCTACACAGATGTCAGTATTTTTAAGTCAAGAAGCTGCCCAGCCTCAGTGGGGAGTAAGAGCTATTTTATCGTTCTCAGAAGCGGGAGCGACAATTCACATTGGTGAAGGCCACGATCTAGGCGCAGTTCAACGTGCGGGTCGTACGCTTGACGGACAAGGTATCGCATTCGTTTCACTTCGTGGTGAAGGTTGGGATCTAGAAAGCGTTTGGGCTTTCTACCAAGGCTACCGTGGACCAAAGAAAAAGAATGCATTGGAATGGGATGCACTTTCAGAAGCCGATCAAACAGAGCTTGAAGCTCGTATTCGCGCAACTGACTGGACGCGTGACATTATCAATAAAACCGCTGAAGAAGTGGCACCTCGCCAACTTGCGACCATGGCTGCTGAATACATCAAGTCAGTGGCGCCAGCGGGCACTGTTAAAGCGAAGATCGTTAAAGACAAAGATCTACTAACAGAAGGTTGGGAAGGCATCTACGCGGTCGGCCGCGGCTCTGAGCGTACATCAGCAATGCTGCAACTGGACTTCAACCCAACTGGCGACGAAAACGCACCTGTATTTGCTTGTTTAGTCGGTAAAGGTATTACGTTCGATTCGGGCGGTTACAGCATCAAACCAGGCCAATTCATGACAGCAATGAAAGCTGACATGGGTGGTGCAGCAACGATTACGGGTGGTTTAGGTCTTGCGATTGAACGTGGTCTGAACAAGCGCATCAAGCTTATCTTATGTTGTGCAGAGAACATGATCTCTGGTCGCGCATTGAAGCTTGGCGATATCATTACCTACAAAAACGGTAAGACAGTTGAGATCATGAACACCGATGCGGAAGGTCGCTTGGTGCTGGCTGATGGCCTAATGTACGCAAGTGCACAAAGCCCAGAGCTGATCATCGATTGTGCAACACTAACAGGCGCGGCTAAAAACGCACTAGGTAACGACTACCATGCACTATTAAGCTTTGATGATGAGTTATCTCACCAAGCGCTAACGGCGGCAAACCAAGAGAAAGAAGGCTTATGGCCGCTGCCTCTTGCTGATTTCCACCGTGGTATGTTGCCTTCAAACTTTGCTGATCTTTCAAACATCAGCACGGGTGATTACACACCGGGTGCAAGTACAGCAGCGGCATTCCTTTCTTACTTTGTAGATGATTACAAAAAAGGTTGGATTCATATGGATTGCGCGGGTACTTACCGTAAGTCAGCAAGTGACAAGTGGGCGGCAGGCGCAACGGGTATGGGCGTTCGCACACTGGCTCGTCTTCTTATCGACCAAGCAAAATAATAATAAGGATGAGCGGTATTTTGTGCCGCTCATTCATAAAGCTCAGATCGAAAGATCTCAGTAATTTCAGTATTTAATAACAAAAAAATGAAGTGAAGGAATCCCTATGGCTCTAGAAAGAACGTTCTCAATTGTTAAGCCGGATGCAGTTAAGCGTAACCTTGTTGGTGAAATCTACCACCGTATCGAAAAAGCAGGCCTAGAAATTATTGCTGCTAAGATGGTTCGTCTAACTGAAGAGCAAGCGAGTGGCTTCTACGCTGAACACGAAGGTAAAGAGTTCTTCCCGGCTCTTAAAGAGTTTATGACTTCTGGTCCTATCATGGTTCAAGTGCTTGAAGGCGAAAACGCTATCGCTCGTTACCGTGAGCTTATGGGTAAAACAAACCCAGAAGAAGCGGCATGTGGCACTATCCGTGCTGACTACGCAATCAGCATGCGTTACAACTCAGTACACGGCAGCGACAGCCCTGAGTCTGCAGCTCGCGAAATCGAATTCTTCTTCCCAGAATCTGAAATTTGCCCACGCCCAGCTCAATAATCGGCACAGCAAATGATTCTAAAGGCTTCACTTCGGTGAGGCCTTTTTTGTAAGTGGATTTACGCTCTCGATAATCAATTTGGTCGTCATTCCCGAAAGCGACGAAGGAGCGTAAACGGGAATCTTTTGTTTAAATTGGCTAATATCAGGCCGATAAGCACAATTGTTCAAGTTTTAATCGCTTAAGTTTGAATGTCTTAATAAACACAGGGTTTTACAATGCTTGTTGAAGTTGCGTAAAGCCTGTACAATTCGCGCCCTTAATTATTGTTCCGTCATTGAGAGGCATCATGACCACAGCTAAAGTCAATCTACTCGATTTTGATCGTAAAGGTCTTCGTAAATTTTTCACAGAAGAACTGAATGAGAAAGCGTTTCGAGCAGAGCAAGTGATGAAGTGGATTTATCACTTCGGTGTCGATGACTTCGAACAAATGAACAACATCAACAAAAAGTTACGTGAGAAACTTCAACGTCGCTGTGAAATTGTGGCACCTGTTGTTTCTGAAGCTCAACACTCTTCAGATGGCACAATTAAATGGGCGATGAGCGTTGGCGACCAAGACGTTGAAACGGTATACATCCCAGATGGTGACCGTGCGACGCTGTGTGTATCTTCACAGGTTGGTTGTGCTCTTGAATGTAAGTTCTGCTCTACAGCTCAACAAGGCTTTAACCGTAACCTAAAAGTTTCAGAGATTGTTGGCCAAATCTGGCGTGCATCTCGCGAAATCGGCTTAGAAAAAGAAACCGGTCGCCGTCCAATTACTAACGTTGTAATGATGGGTATGGGCGAACCTCTATTGAACATGAAGAACCTAATGCCATCATTAGAAATCATGCTTGATGATCTAGGTTTCGCACTGTCTAAGCGTCGTGTAACCGTATCAACTTCTGGTGTTGTTTCTGGCCTTGACCAAATGACAGACAACATCGATGTCGCATTGGCTATTTCTCTACATGCGCCAAACGATGCACTACGTAGCCAAATCATGCCGATCAACGACCGTTGGGATATCCAAGACTTCCTAGCATCTGTTCGTCGTTACATTGCATCTTCAAATGCTAACCGCGGTAAAGTAACGGTTGAGTACGTGCTATTGGATCATGTGAATGACGACATGGACCACGCACGTGAACTTGCAGAGCTAATGAAAGAGACGCCTTGTAAGATCAACTTGATTCCATTCAACCCTTACCCGGGTTCGCCTTATAAGAAGCCAAGCAACTCTCGTATTGATCGCTTCCAAAAAACGCTGATGGAATACAACTACACAGTAACCGTTCGTAAGACTCGTGGTGATGATATTGATGCCGCGTGTGGTCAGTTAGTCGGTGATGTGATTGATAGAACCAAACGCACCAAAATGATCAAAGCAGCCTCTGAAGCGAACTTGATTGCCGGTGGTGTGATTGAAGTAAAAGCGGTATAAAACGCGATTAGAACCTAAACAAGCCAGAAGTCTTACTTCTGGCTTGTTGCTTTTCTGGGGTACAGTTTTTGATTTTTTGGACTTCTTGCCCACGCTTTCTTACATTTTTCGTCAAATTTTGGACAAAACCATGAGCTGACGGTAAATTTTGTTTAAAGTGTTTTTGCCTTGTAATGGCATTAGCTTATGATTAACTAATCTTAAATTAATTTAAGTGCTCGCTTGCTACTGATCATCAATATGTCTATTTAGGTTGGCTACTTGATAAACTAGCTTCCTGAGAAGGTCATCCATAACAAATGAATGATGTTCGCCTTTAAGGGTTGATGATTTAGATAGCAGGAAAAATTCCACATAACGTGGGTTGTTAGATTGAGCTTAAACGACAATAAGAAAACGCTCTCCTCAACCTGCGATAATACTTTAGAAGTTCACTCTCTATGAACACAGAACAAGATACACAAACGCAAGAAACCGTAGCTCCAGCTTTGGAAGCGGGAACGCTGCTTAAGAACAAACGAGAATCTCTTGGTTTAACGCAAAAGCAGATTTCTGATCGCTTAAAACTTCGCGTTACGCTGATCCAACAAATTGAAGAAAACCAATTCGAGTCAGATCAAGTGGCGACGTTTATGCGTGGCTACATTCGTTCATACGCGAAATACGTCAATCTTGACGAAAAAGTCGTATTGAGTGCGCTGCATCATGCCGGTGATGCTCAGCATCAAGAGCAAGAAATGCTGAGTTTTTCTCGTAAGACCAAAACCGAGAAGCACAACAGCCGTATTATGATCCTGACTTGGAGTATTTTTGCGGTCATTGCGGGTATCTCCTCACTTTGGTGGTGGCAGAACCAACAGCAAGACACCCTATCTCAATCTTTAGCGAATACTGAAAGCTCAGAAGAGCTAGCGGTAGAAGAATCACTTGCCCCTGAATTCACCTCTTTGGAAGTGATTGAAGCTGAACAAAACGAAGCGGGTGCTTCTGTTGTTGAAGGTGCAGAAGGCCTTGCTGCGATAAGCGATGCGGAAGAAAATTCAGATGCTGTTACTCCAGCTGACGAAACTCCTGCACAACAAGCAACAGAGACAACTGCTGAAGTTGCTGCGAATGCAGAAGCAGCTGAAGCTAGCACGGCTCCTGAAGCTGTGGCCAACGAACTAGTGATGCAGTTCTCTGCTGATTGCTGGATCCAAGTTAAAGATGCAACGGGTAAAACCTTGTCGACTGGCATCAAAAAAGCAGGTCAGTCGTTAAATCTATCAGGAACTGCGCCATATAAAGTGATTCTAGGTGCGCCAGAAGGCGTATCAATGACATTTGCAAGTGAACCTGTCGACCTTTCTGGGTATACTTCAGGCAAAGTAGCTAGAATAACCTTACCTTAGAGTTAATATGCAACACGAATCTCCTATTATTCGTCGCAAATCAACCCGTATTTATGTGGGTGATGTGCCGATCGGTGATGGTGCACCAATTGCTGTGCAATCCATGACCAACACAAGAACAACAGATGTAGCCGCGACCGTTGCTCAAATTAGAGCTCTGGAAAAAGTTGGCGCTGATATCGTTCGCGTATCTGTACCGACTATGGATGCCGCTGAAGCCTTTAAGCTAATCAAGCAGCAGGTCTCTGTTCCTTTGGTTGCTGATATTCACTTCGACTACCGTATCGCACTTAAAGTGGCGGAATACGGCGTTGACTGTCTGCGTATCAACCCAGGTAACATCGGTAACGAAAGCCGTATCCGCTCAGTTGTTGATTGTGCACGCGATATGAATATTCCGATTCGTATTGGTGTTAACGGCGGTTCTCTTGAGAAAGAGATCCAAGAGAAATACACAGAACCTACAGCTGAAGCGCTTGTTGAATCAGCAATGCGCCACGTCGATATCCTAGATCGTCTGAACTTTGATCAATTCAAAGTTAGCGTTAAGGCGTCTGATGTCTTCCTTGCTGTCGGTTCTTACCGTTTGCTGGCTAAGCAGATTGATCAACCTCTTCACCTTGGCATTACCGAAGCGGGTGGTGCGCGTGCAGGCTCTGTGAAGTCAGCGGTAGGTTTAGGTATGCTTCTTTCTGAAGGTATCGGCGATACGCTGCGTATCTCGCTAGCGGCAGATCCTGTTGAAGAGATCAAAGTTGGCTTTGATATTCTTAAATCTTTGCGCATTCGTTCGCGTGGCATCAACTTCATTGCGTGCCCGAGCTGTTCTCGTCAAGAATTCGATGTTATTAACACCGTTAATGCCCTTGAAGAACGCCTAGAAGACGTGATTACTCCAATGGATGTATCTATCATCGGTTGTGTGGTTAACGGCCCTGGTGAAGCTGAAGTGTCTCACTTAGGTTTAGCTGGTAGTGCTCGTAAGAGTGCCTTCTACGAAGACGGTAAGCGTCAGAAAGAGCGCTTCGACAACGATGACCTTGTCGACAAACTTGAAGCTAAGATTCGTGCAAAAGCGTCAGTGCTTGATAAAGCAAATCGCATAGATGTAGAAAACTTAGAAGATTAATACAACGCGATGGGGTGTGATTGTCTATTCGCACTAACACCTGGTCGTGAGAAATTACGGAATAAATACTGTGGCTAAAAATATCCAAGCAATTCGAGGCATGAACGACTGCCTTCCAACTCAATCACCACTGTGGCAGAAAGTAGAAAGCGCAGTTAAAAACGTGGTGAGCGCATACGGTTACAACGAAGTACGTATGCCTATCGTTGAAGAAACAAACCTATTTAGCCGTGCAGTTGGTGAAGAGACAGACGTTGTTTCTAAAGAGATGTACACCTTTGACGACCGCAATGGCGATAGCCTAACGCTGCGTCCAGAAGGCACAGCAGGTTGTGTACGTTCATGTATTCAAAACAGCCTTATCAACCGTGATGAACAGCGCCTATGGTACATGGGCCCTATGTTCCGTCACGAGCGCCCTCAAAAAGGTCGTTACCGTCAATTCCACCAATGTGGTGTTGAAGTGTTTGGCCTAGACGGTCCAGACGTTGACGCAGAACTTATCATGATGACAGCACGTCTATGGCGTGAGCTAGGCATCGATAAGCACGTTCGCCTAGAGCTGAACTCAATCGGTTCTCAAGAAGATCGCGTAAGTTACCGCACTGCGTTAGTGGCTTTCCTTGAGCAACACATTGATGTGCTTGACGAAGACTGCAAACGTCGCATGCACACTAACCCACTACGTGTTCTTGATACTAAGAACCCTGATGTTCAAGCTATCTTAGGTGACGCACCTCGACTATCTGAATATCTAGGTGAAGAATCGAAGCAACATTTTGCTGGTTTGTGTGAACTTCTTGACGCTGTTGGTATCGAATACCAAGTTAATGAGCGTCTAGTACGTGGCCTAGATTACTACAACCGCACTGTATTTGAGTGGATCACAGACAGCCTTGGTGCTCAAGGTACAGTATGTGGCGGCGGTCGTTACGATGGTCTTGTTGAGCAACTAGGCGGCAAAGCAACCAATGCAGTTGGCTTCGCAATGGGTCTAGAGCGTCTGGTTCTGATGATGGAAACGCTAGAGCTAACAGAAGTTCGCCGTAGCGTTGATGTATATGTAGTTGCTGCTGGCGAAGGCACAATGATCGCGGGCATGCAGTTAGCGAATCAATTACGCGACACCGTTGAAGGCGTGCGTGTAATGAACCACTTCGGTGGTGGTAACTTCAAGAAGCAATTCAAACGTGCTGACAAAGTAGGTGCTGTTGTGGCGCTGGTACTTGGTGAGAACGAAGTTGCTGACAATACAGTTGTGCTAAAAGATCTGGTTGGCGGCGAGCAAGAAACCGTGTCTCAAACGGAAGTTGCAGAGAAAGTTGCTGCGCTAATCTAATTAGCCATTGAGCAAACGCTCATAATGAATACTAACGTCAGCACTATGCTGGCGTTTAAAGAATTAAAGAGGACAGGAAGTGGAACTTTACGATAGCGAAGAGCAACAAGTTGAAGCCATTAAAGATTGGTGGAAAGAGAACGGTAAAGCCGTAATCTTTGGTGCGGTTATTGGTTTAGGTGGTCTATTTGGCTGGCGCTATTACCAAGATTCAGTAGTTGAAGCGCGTGAAGCAGCTTCAGAAGGCTACACCTCTGTAATTTCAGCTCTTGATACTAAGGGCGTTGATGCTCAATCTGATATTCAAGCTTTCATCGACGCAAACAAAGACGCTGAGTACTCAGTACTTGCAGCTATGCAATTAGCAAAAGTACAAGTGCAAGCGGGTGAGCTAGCAGCAGCACTTGAACAGCTAGAGTGGGCAAAATCGGCAACTAAGGATGCGGCACTTGCGCCACTACTTACTTACCGTGTTGCACGCATTAAAGCTGAGCAAGGTGAATTTGACGCAGCATTGATTGATCTTACTGCTATGACTGATGAATCTTGGAAAGGCCGTGTTGCTGAACTGCGTGGTGATATCTCACTTCGTAAAGGCGACACTGACGCAGCATACAGTGCTTACACAGAAGCACAGCAAGCTGTTGACGCTAGCCAAACGCTTCAAATCAAACTTGACGACCTAGCTAAATAAGGCGCTTTGAATGAAGAAGATGTTTCCAAAAGCGGCGTTGTGTGCGATTGCTCTTGGCCTACTAGCTGGCTGTGCGGGTGAAGAAGACACCGTAATCATGGCTCCAGTACCAACGGTAAACAGCGAGTTCACTCCTAGTCAGGAATGGTCTACGTCGGTTGGTGATGGTGTTGGTCACTACTTTTCAAAACTAACGCCAGAATTGGCTTACGACAAAGTGTTTGTTGCAAGCCGTGAAGGTATGGTTAAAGCGCTTGATCCTGATACAGGTAAAGAGCTGTGGAAAGTCGATCTTGAGAAAGACGTACTGGCTCGTTTATCGGGTGGCTTAACGGCGGCTTACGGTAAAGTATTTGTTGGTTCTGAAAATGGCGAAGTGATCGCACTGGAAGAATCGACCGGTGAAGAGCTGTGGCGTGTATCAGTGAATGGCGAGGTGCTTGCATCCCCAGCAACTGATAGCAACATGGTCATTGTTCATACCAGTCGCGGTATGTTGATCGCGTTAGATCAAGCAAGTGGCGAACAAAAATGGACCATCAGTACTGAAGTACCAAGCCTAACACTCCGTGGCGATAGCTCACCGGTTGCGGTTTCTGGTGGTGTATTCTGGGGTACAGCAAATGGTCGTCTAGCTGCAGCTATCGTTGACCGTGGTCAGCTTATTTGGCAACAGCCAGTAGGCACACCAAAAGGTGCAACGGAAATTGATCGTTTGGTTGATGTTGATGCATCTCCAATTGTTCTTGGTGGCACCCTGTATACCGTAGGTATCAATGGTCAGCTGATTGCTATCGACCTTCGTTCTGGTAAGCCAATTTGGAAACGTAACTACTCATCAGCGATTGATTTAGCAAGTGATGGTAGCCGTTTGTTCGTTGTTACCGACAAAGACCATGTGGTTGCGGTTGATGCGCGCAGTGGTACTGAACTGTGGAGCACTCCATTGTTAGAAAACCGCTTACTGACAGCACCTGCTATTATTAATGGTTATGTAGTCGTGGGTGATACAGAAGGTTATCTGCACTGGTTAGATCGTTCATCGGGTGAGTTTGTTGCTCAACAGCTTGTCGATGATAGCGGCTTTGCGGTTGCACCAATTGAACTGCCTGAAGGCTACTTAGTGACGACTCGCAATGGCGATGTAAAGAAACTAACGATTAGCCAATAAAAGCGTGATATAATTCACAGTCGGCTCCTGGTTGGTAACAGCCAGGAGCCGTTTTGTTGTTAAAAATTAATAAACCGTGTGGTTATAGGTAAGAGTTTAAACTTGCGAACAAGTGCTTACCTATAACTACATTTAGAGAAGAAATTGTAGAGGTTGTTATGGTACCTGTTGTTGCTCTAGTAGGGCGTCCGAACGTAGGTAAATCTACGTTATTTAACCGATTGACTCGAACTCGTGATGCATTGGTTGCGGATTTCCCTGGCTTAACGCGTGACCGTAAATACGGTCATGCTCATTTTAGCGAGCATGACTTTATTGTTATTGACACTGGCGGTATCGACGGTACTGAAGAAGGTGTTGAAACTAAAATGGCTGAGCAGTCGCTAGCGGCGATTGATGAAGCTGATGTCGTTCTATTTATGGTAGATGGCCGTGCGGGTCTAACACCTTCAGACGTGGCGATTGCTAAGCACCTACGTCAACTAGAAAAGCCTTCAATGCTAGTAGTAAACAAGGTTGATGGTATCGACCCTGATGCTGCAAGTGCTGACTTCTGGCAACTAGGTGTAGAAGACATGTACCAAATCGCTGCGGCGCATGGTCGTGGTGTTACTGCACTTATTGACCTTGCTCTTAACCCATTCGCAGAAGCGTTAAAAGCTGAGAATGGCGAAGTAAGCGATTTAACTGAGTTTGAAGACGAAGAAGAAGAGCAGGTTGAATTTACAGAAGAAGAAGCTGAAGCAGAATTCAAGCGTCTTCAAGATCAACCGATCAAGCTAGCGATCATTGGCCGTCCTAACGTAGGTAAATCAACGCTAACTAACCGTATTCTTGGTGAAGAGCGTGTGGTTGTTTACGATATGCCAGGTACGACTCGTGACTCTATCTACATCCCAATGCAGCGTGATGAGCGTGAATACGTTCTAATCGATACTGCGGGTGTTCGTCGTCGTAAAAACATCAACGAAACGGTAGAGAAGTTCTCAGTGGTTAAAACACTGAAAGCGATTGAAGATGCTAACGTTGTATTGCTGCTTATCGATGCTCGCGAAAACATCTCTGATCAAGATCTAAGCTTGCTAGGCTTTGCGTTGAACGCTGGTCGTTCAATTGTTATTGCCGTAAACAAGTGGGATGGCCTAGATAACGACGTTAAAGAACGCGTTAAGAAAGAGCTAGACCGTCGCTTAGGTTTCGTTGACTTCGCACGTATTCACTTTATCTCTGCACTTCACGGTACAGGTGTTGGCCACTTGTTTGAGTCTGTACAAGAAGCTTACAAGTCAGCGACGACTCGTGTTGGTACTTCTGTTCTAACTCGTATCATGAAGATGGCGACTGATGATCACCAACCGCCTATGGTTCGTGGCCGTCGTGTGAAACTGAAATACGCGCACGCTGGTGGCTACAACCCACCGATTATCGTTATCCACGGTAACCAAGTTCGTAACTTGCCAGATTCATACAAACGATTCTTGATGAACTACTACCGTCGTTCACTAGAAATTATGGGTACACCTATTCGCATTCAATTCCAGAACAGCGAGAACCCATTTGAAGCTAAGACAAACAAGCTGACAATTTCTCAAGAACGTAAACGTAAGCGTATGATGAGCATGGTTAAAGGTCGTAAGTAAACCTTTCCAATAGATTTGATACCCGAGCCTGTCTCGGGTATTTTTTTAAGCAAAATTCACGTTAAGCCATAGCAATAGTTTTTATCATCATGGCTTAACGAATCAGACTAGATTCCAAAAGAAGAATGATATGACTACTAGCGATTTGATTACACCTGCGTCAGCAATCACACCAACCATCACTCAATTTTGTCATCAGGCTTGGCAGCTCAACGCAAAGGCGCTGCATGTTGAAAGTGACGACAGCAAAACTTACCTGATCACCGAAGTAACACCTTTCCACCCTGTGAGTCATATTTGGCCAGATCACCCTGCAGACCAAGGCTTTGTGAATGTCGGTGACGTGCAATATCCCGTTGAAGACTGTCTTGTTGGTACAATAGAACAATCTACTGGCAAGCTTCATATCGCAGCAGATATCCCTGTTAAGCGTGATACAGAAGGGTGGGCGTTTGTGGTTGTCCACCAGCTACCCGCATCTGCTTCTATGATTAAGGTTAGCGACGAAGTGGTGTTGTCGGTTGATAAAGAGTATCAAGCCAGTTTGAGCCGTGGTCACAGTGCTGGCCACATCGCTTTTCTAGCCCTGAATAAAGCATTGGCTGAAAGCTACTGGCGTAAAGATGCGGACAGAAAAGATCCGCTTGGCAGCTACGATTTCAATAGCTATGCACAGGTGACGAGCTTTGTGACTCCAGAGCTGTGTACCGATAAGTATCGTTTAGGCAAAACCCTGAAGAAGCGCGGTTTGAACGTTGCAGACATGCTAGCAAACCTAGATGGCATTGAAGCTGACATCAACCAGATGATTGCGGGCTGGCTTGCAGAGCCGACACCAGTTGCGATGCGACTGGAAGGCGAGACATTAACAGACTCTCGCTATTGGGAATGGCAGTTGGATGCCGACACTTTAGTGTCTATTCCGTGTGGTGGTACTCACATTGAGAACACCTCAGAGCTTAAGGCATTATCCGTTAAGTTAACCCAGTTAGATGACCAGCATATTGAAATGCTGACGCATGTAATTCGATGATTTAGACTACAGATCGAAATGACTTGTGCTGTTTATTTTGTTTTTGTATGTCACTTTTAATATAAATGACTATTTAAAATTGAAATGCAGCACATGTAACTTATGCTTTCGGTGTGTGGTGATATAAATATTCTTTTTGGGGTAGATCGCTGATCAAAATAGATAAAGCGAAAGATCAACCTATGATCTTCGATTGTGTGTCGTACTAATTTAGTGTGTTATTATTAATCAACAACAAGCTTGCATAAGAACAGGCTGTACCCGATTACACAATTGAAAGCCTTAGTGAATGGAACAACAATTTTTATTAGAAGGCCATCGAGCCGTCAATAGTTTGCTGCGGAAGCTTGCGCTTGGGATGGATCGCAAAGATTTAAATCACAAGATTATTCAGCTTACCGAGCAGCTTTTTGGGCAGCGCATGGCTTCAATTTTACTGCTCAACTCAGAGTCTAAAACGTTACACCTTGAGTATGCCCCAAACCTGCCTGATTTTTACAATCAACAGATTGAAGGGATAGGTATTGGTGCGGGGATAGGCTCTTGTGGCGAGGCAGCTGCGCTTAAGAAAGCAGTGATGGTCTCCAACATAAATGCACACCCAAACTGGGCACCTTTTCTGGTCTTAACCAATCAAGCGAATTTACATGCCTGTTGGTCGGTCCCCATTATCTCGTCGCGCGGTAATGTGTTGGGTACCTTCGCTATTTATAGCCAGTACATCTCTGAACCACATGAATTTGAGCTCGAGATCTTAGAGCTACTGGCTTCCCTGTATTCGGTAGCACTAGAGAAGTTTGAGCTGGAGAACCAGCTAAACTTTTTCGCTAATCGAGATTCTTTAACCCATTGCTTGAATCGTCGCGCATTGTTTAATGAAGCGGAGAAAGTGTTGGCCAAGCGATGCTTTTCTGAAAAGGTGATGGCGTGTTTGTTTGTTGATGTCGATAAGTTCAAATCGATAAATGATACCTATGGCCATAGTTTTGGTGATGATGTGCTGTTGGCGGTTGCCGAAGTTCTTGATGAGGCAACCACAGCATGTGCCAAGATAGGCCGTTATGGTGGCGATGAGTTTGTGGTGTTCTCATGTTTTGATGATCAAGAAAGCGTTGTTAGCTTCTACCACAGCTTAGAGAAAGCACTGCAACAAGCGCTTTATATCAATGATGTGCAGTTCTCAGTGAGTGTCGGGCTATCTTGTGACAAAGATCCTCAAGGATTAGACCAGTTGATCGCACAAGCTGATAAGAACATGTATCAAATCAAGCAAGCCAAGTCTCAGCAGTAGTAGATTGTAAAAATAGTCGTAAATTAGGAAGTGCTAATGAGTGAAAATATCTGCCCTAAGTGCCAGTCTGAGCTAGCTTGGGATGGCAAGTATCACTGTGAAAGTTGTCAGGCTCACTTTACTAAAGTTGGGTTTTGCCCTGAGTGCAGCAGCCAACTTGAGAAGCTTCAAGCTTGTGGTGCGGCGAGCTATTTTTGCAACGGTGATTGCAACGAGTTGAAATCAAAGTCGAGAGTAAAATTCGAATTTCAACCTGCGGAATAGCCTTAAACTACATGGTTTGAACGACCATCGGTGATGTTATACCAGAGACTCAATACTAAAGTGTTGGGTCTTTTTTGTATCTGAAGAACAGGAATGTGTCATCTTGGTTCATTCCCACCGTCACTGCACCAGTATGAAACATAGTTACGTGATTGCTATGCACTCTATTGGTGTGAGTTTCTTTTAAACTCTATTAATACAATTACTTATAAATAATTTCGTTGGTTTGTAAGTTTGGCACTCTTCTTGTAACTCTGTAATTGAATAACAAAAATACAATTATGGAGTAATATCATGAACAAGGTGTTCAATTTATCGCTAGCTGCACTGTGCACAACACTTTCATTTTCTTCTGCAACGGTGTTTGCTGCTGATGAGACCATCAAGGTCGGTGTTCTACACTCACTCTCTGGCACCATGGCGATCAGTGAGACAACGCTAAAAGATACCGTGCTAATGCTCATCGAAGAGCAGAACAAAAAGGGCGGTTTGCTTGGTAAAAAGCTAGAGCCTGTCGTGGTTGACCCTGCGTCAAACTGGCCGCTATTTGCTGAGAAAGCGCGTGAGCTTATCGAAAAAGAGAAAGTGGATGTGGTGTTCGGTGGTTGGACGTCGGTATCACGTAAATCCATGCTACCTGTCTTTGAAGAACTCAACAGCATCCTTTTCTACCCAGTACAGTATGAAGGTGAAGAGTCTTCTAAAAACGTTTTCTACACCGGTGCCGCGCCAAACCAACAAGCGATCCCAGCAGTGGATTACTTGATGGAAGAGCTTGAAGTTGAGCGTTGGGTACTTGCAGGTACCGATTACGTTTACCCACGTACTACCAATAAGATCTTAGAAGCCTACTTAAAAGATAAAGGTGTCGCAGAAGAAGACATCATGATCAACTACACGCCATTTGGTCACTCTGATTGGCAATCTATCGTTTCAGACATCAAAAAGTTCGGCGAAGCAGGCAAGAAAACCGCTGTGGTTTCTACTGTAAACGGCGATGCGAACGTACCTTTCTATAAAGAGCTAGGCGCTCAAGGCATTTCATCTGAAGACATCCCAGTTATTGCATTCTCTGTTGGTGAAGAAGAACTGTCAGGCATGGACACAGAACCATTGGTTGGTCATCTAGCGGCATGGAACTACTTCATGAGTGTTGATACTGAAGCTAATGAAGAGTTCGTTGAAACGTGGCAGTCGTTCATCAAGAGTGAAAAGCGTGTCACCAATGACCCAATGGAAGCGCACTATGTTGGCTTCAATATGTGGGCTCAAGCGGTTACTAATGCGGGCACAACCGATCCTGAATCTGTGCAAGATGCCTTGATTGGCGTGTCTGTACCTAACCTTTCTGGCGGCTACTCTACCATGCTGCCAAACCACCACATTACTAAACCAGTCCTGATCGGTGAAATCCAAGACGATGGTCAATTCGATATCGTTTGGGAAACCACTGGACTAGTGGCGGGTGATGCTTGGTCGAGTTACTTACCTGAATCGGCAAAACTGTTCTCTAGCTGGTCGAAGCCATTCTCATGTGGTGCGTTTAACGTCGAAACGAAGAAGTGTTCTGGCGGTAACTAGATCGTCAATTCAGGAATATTGAGCCTTCCGGTTTGGGAAGAACGCGTCTGTTTAACGGGCGAAGCGAACGGAAGGCTCATCGTTTCAGGTAACAACCACTATCCACACATCCTCCAAGTAAAAATAACAATATCTAACTTGGTTGGTTAAGGAAGCAGGGATGAAAAACGTATTAAACGTATTTAAAGCGCTGTTGCTCATGGCAGTCAGTGCTCAGTTGGCTTTTGCTGGAATAACGGATGAAGCTAGCTTTACCAAGGCGCTAGTTGGTAAGAAAACATCGGATAAAGAATTAGCTATCGATTGGGTGATTGAAACGCAAACGGAAGATGTGTCGAAACCTATTTTAGATGGCTGGTTAAACGGAAACCTTTACTACTTCAATGAGAAACAGAGCGAGCAGTACAAACAGCTCTACCTCATTCAAAGCATCAAAACAGCGACGTCAGCTCAGTCAGTATGGGGTGATTCAACGCTTAATATCGAGAATGCGAGACAGTTTAAAAAGGTTCGTGTGAATAACAAACTTCGCGGGATATTAAGCGGTGAAATAGCCTCGATTGGACTGAACAGCGGCAACCCTGATGTGCGTTATAAGGCGGTTTTGGATTTGTTAGGAACCAAAGACACTGACATTATCGAACGACTAACTGAACTCAGAGCCAATGAATCAGATGGCAAAGTAGCTGAGCTAATGGATTTGTCGTTAGCGATTGCCACTTCTCTTAATAACAGTGCCACCATTGAAGATCGTGTGGCTTCAATTGAACGAGTTGGCGACTTCAAACACTCGGTCGTTCTGCAAACACTGAATCAACTGTTAAACACTGAGCAAGATCCAAGCATTACCGCTGCAGCAGAACGTGCGATGGATAGCTATCAACAAAGCCAAGCACTCTATTCGGGTGTAGAAACAGTATTCTTCGGTTTGAGCTTAGGCTCGGTATTGGTACTGGCAGGCATTGGCTTAGCGATTACCTTTGGTGTGATGGGCGTTATCAACATGGCTCATGGCGAGCTGATCATGATTGGCGCTTATACCACCTACGTATTGCAGTTGTTGATGCCGAATCATATTGGCCTAGCGCTGATACTTTCCATTCCAGCGGCATTCATTGTTTCTGGCTTAGTGGGCATTGCGATTGAGCGAAGTGTGATTCGTCATCTTTATGGTCGCCCATTGGAAACCTTACTCGCCACCTTTGGTATTAGCTTGATCTTGCAGCAAGCCGTTCGTTCTATTTTCTCTCCTTTGAATCGCTCAGTGAGCACGCCTGAATGGATGTCTGGCGCACTTCAATTGAACCCAATGTTGTCTCTGACTTACAACCGACTTTACATCATTCTCTTCTGTGGTTTGGTGTTTATGGGCTTATTGATGGTTCTGAAAAAGACACCACTAGGCTTGCAGGTTCGTGCGGTTTCTCAAAACCGTGGCATGGCTCGTGCGATGGGTATTCGTTCAGAGCGAGTTGATGCGATGACCTTCGGTTTAGGCTCTGGCGTTGCGGGTGTTGCAGGCGTGGCACTGTCTCAACTGACCAACGTTGGCCCTAATATGGGACAGGCGTACATCATCGATTCGTTCATGGTGGTGGTGTTCGGTGGGGTTGGCAACTTGTGGGGCACGCTAGTCGCAGGCTTAAGCCTTGGTCTGTTCAATAAGATTTTAGAACCATGGGCTGGTGCGGTTCTCGCCAAGATTCTGGTACTGGTTTTCATCATTCTATTTATTCAAAAACGCCCACGCGGACTCTTCCCGCAACGTGGTCGTGCGGCTGAAGGTTAAGGACAACATCATGCAGTCAAAATCATTTGTACTTTCGGCAATGCGTGGTGACAAAGGTGGCCAACTGACCATCCTTGCCATTCTAGCGGCCGTTATTCTTATCCCACTGGCTAACACCATGTTACCAAGTGGGCACCCGCTCCATGTAGAGACTTTTACTATCTCGCTGATGGGCAAATATCTGAGCTACGCAATGTTGGCGTTGGCGCTCGATCTGGTGTGGGGCTATCTCGGAATCTTGAGCCTTGGCCACGGTGCTTTCTTTGCGCTTGGTGGTTATGCGATGGGCATGTACTTGATGCGTCAGATTGGTGACCGTGGGGTTTATGGTGATCCAGTCTTACCAGATTTCATGGTGTTCCTTGATTGGTCTGCGTTGCCGTGGTTCTGGCAGGGCTTTGATCAGTTCTGGTTTGCTTGCCTGATGGTGGTGCTAGTGCCGGGCGCATTGGCTTACTTGTTCGGTTATTTAGCTTTCCGCTCTCGTGTGTCCGGGGTGTATCTTTCTATCATGACTCAGGCGTTAACTTACGCATTGATGCTGGCATTTTTCCGCAACGAAATGGGCTTTGGTGGCAACAACGGACTGACAGATTTCAAAGACATCATTGGCCTGAGCTTGCAGAGTGATGCGGTCAAGATAGGCCTGTTTGTCGCGACTGGTATCTCGGTCATCCTCAGCTACATCGCTTGTCGTATGGTGGTGACCAGTCGACTAGGTCGTGTGGCATTAGCGATTCGTGATACGGAATCACGCACTCGCTTTATGGGCTACGACGTCGATGGCATCAAGCTGTGGGTCTTTGTTCTTTCTGCGGTTATCGCTGGTATTGCTGGGGCTTTATATGTTCCTCAAGTTGGCATCATTAACCCGGGAGAATTTGCTCCGCTCAACTCGATTGAGATTGTGGTTTGGGTTGCCTTAGGCGGACGTGCCACTCTGTTTGGTGCCATTGTCGGTGCATTGATCATCAACTACGCCAAGAGCTGGTTTACGGTTGAGTTCCCAGAGGTATGGTTATTTGCTCTGGGTGGACTATTCGTACTCTCAACCATGTACTTCCCACAAGGTGTGATTGGCTTTGTTAGTGAAAAGTGGCGGCAGCTGCGCAAGGCATCAAATGGGAAAAACCAAGATAAAGATAAGGATGATCAGCATAAGGCCAAGGAGGTGATCGCATGACCACATTTAATAGCGTAAAGGAATCGGTTCAGGCGTTCACTCGTCGAGACGAAGTCTTTGATTACCTCAAACCCGATATTCATCCTGCCATCGATACTCGACATAACGTGCTGTTGTATGTCGAAGGCGTCAACAAAAGCTTTGATGGTTTCCAAGCGATAAACGACCTCAACCTCTACATCAAAGAGGGAGAGCTACGCTGCATTATCGGTCCTAATGGCGCAGGTAAAACCACCATGATGGACATCATCACAGGTAAAACTAAGCCGGACACTGGCGAGGTGTGGTTGGGTTCGAACATCAACTTATTGAAGAAGAATGAGGCTGAAATTGCCAATGCAGGCGTTGGGCGTAAATTCCAAAAACCGACCGTGATTGAGTGTTTAACTGTGTGGCAGAACCTTGAATTAGCCATGGCCGGTGACCGTTCAGTGCGGGCAACTTTCACTGCTGTGATGTCTGGTGAACAGAAAGACAAACTGACCTCTGTGCTTGAGTTGATTCATTTAAAAGACGAAGCGGCGAATTTGGCAGGTAACCTGTCTCACGGACAAAAGCAGTGGTTAGAGATAGGCATGTTATTGATGCAAAACCCTAGGCTATTGCTGGTGGATGAACCCGTTGCAGGGATGACTCACCAAGAGATGGACCGTACTTCTGAGTTACTTAACTCACTGGCAGGCAAGCACTCAGTGGTAGTGGTTGAACACGATATGGATTTCGTTCGTTCAATTGCCAGCCATGTCACCGTGCTTCATCAAGGTCATGTGTTGGCTGAAGGCACGATGGATCAAGTGCAGGCTCACCCTGAAGTTAAACAAGTTTATCTCGGAGAATAGGATGCTAGAGGTTAAATCAGTTAATCAATATTACGGTGAGAGCCATACGCTGTGGGATTTGGATATGCAGATCCCAGAAGGAAAATGCACAGTGCTAATGGGGCGAAATGGCGTCGGTAAAACCACGTTGCTGCAATGCATCATGGGGTTGGTTAAGGTCGAAAGCGGTGACATCTCATTGTCGGGCGAGTCGCTTTTGAAAACCGATGCTGAAGATCGTGCTCGCCAGGGAATCGGTTATGTGCCGCAAGGTCGTCAGATCTTTCCGATGCTCACGGTTCAAGAAAACCTAGAAGTAGGCTTGCCGATTCGAGAAAAGGGCGACCGTAAGATCCCAGAGTTCATCTTCGATATATTCCCAGTGTTAAAAGAGATGCTGCATCGTCGCGGTGGTGACTTATCTGGAGGTCAACAGCAGCAACTCGCGATTGGGCGTGCGTTGGTGGTTAATCCAAAGCTATTGATCTTGGATGAACCTACAGAAGGTATTCAGCCCAATATCGTGCAAGAGATTGGTGACATCATTCGTATGCTCAACGAGAAGATGGGACTCACAGTACTGCTTGTTGAGCAGAAGCTGCCATTTGCGAGAAAGGTCGGTGACCGATTTTGCATTCTCGACCGTGGTCGTCAGGTAGCAGAAGGTGAAATGAAAGGGCTCAATGAGTCTTTGATTAAGGAGTACCTAACCGTATGAGCTCTCTATATTCTTCGAGTGAAGCAATAAACCCTTCTTTAGCGGGAGTGTTGTCTCTGAATGAGACCATCGAGCAAGATATCCGAGACGGTTGGCAAGCGAGTTTAAACCTCACTTTTGTCGACCGCGGTGATAAAACCGTATTAAAGAATCGTCAGCAGTCTGGTCCGCTTGCGGTGCAACGCCCCTTGTATCCTGATGGGGAAACGTGTCACACCTACTTACTCCATCCCCCCGGCGGAGTGGTAGGTGGTGACACTCTCAATATTGAAGCGACCATCGAAAGCGGTGCGCATGCGTTGATCACTACACCCGGTGCGACCAAGTTTTATCGCTCAAACAACAAGTACGCCAAGCAGAAGCAGACCTTACGAGTGAAGAAAGATGCTCGCTTGGAATGGATGCCGCAAGAGAACATCTTTTTCCCGAATGCACACGTTCGTTTAGACACTGAAATTCGCCTAGAAAAGGGTGCACAATTTTGGGGTTGGGAGATGCACTGTTTTGGACGCCCTGCACAGAATGAGGGATTCGAGCATGGTCACCTCGTTGGGAAAACAGAAATCTATCTTGATGATCAAAGGCTTCTGACTGAAGGTTTTAATTTTCACGGTGGCGATAAGTTAATGATAAATATGGGGTTACTTGATTATTCAATGATGGGAACCTTTTATATTACCTCAAATGAGAAGCAAGATTTAGAGTTGGTACAGAGCTTGCTCTTATCTATTACACAGCAAGCTTCACAGCAATCAGTTCCATCAAAAACGTCGAGTGAACCCACATTAATATTGGGCGCGACTCAGATAGAAGGATTGATTGTGGTGCGAGCCTTGGGTAATTGGAGTGAAGATATCCTCCAAGCCTTTGGTCAGATTTGGCAAGCAACTCGCTCTCATTTATGTGGTACGACTCCTGATTTACCAAGGATTTGGGCGACTTAGCGATTAGCCCTTTTTGTACCTAGGGTGACTTCCGACCCTAGGTACATTTTTTAAGCTTGCTGTGATTGAATCCCACTTACTGCTCATGCGTTTTTGAGCAATAAGAAAACAACACTAACAGCGGGCGGCTAAATGGAATTAACACCAAGAGAAAAAGATAAGCTACTTATCTTCTGCGCAGGAATGCTGGCACAGCAGCGCAAACAAAAAGGCTTAAAACTCAACTACCCAGAATCTATCGCACTGATCAGCAGTGCCATTCTCGAAGGTGCCCGCGAGGGTAAAACCGTTTCAGAATTAATGGATTTTGGACGCACACTTCTTACTGTCGATGACGTTATGGAGGGGATCCCTTCCATGATCCCTGATGTACAAGTCGAAGCCACTTTTCCTGATGGCACCAAGCTGGTGACCGTTCATGAACCTATCGTGTAGGGAGAAGTAATATGGCTGGTTCCACAAAACAATACTCAGGATTCGTTCCCGGAAAAGTCGAAACCGCTCCCGGTGACATCATTCTCAATGAAGGTCGCGACACAACGTCCGTTAAGGTGCAAAACATTGGCGATCGTCCTGTCCAAATTGGCTCTCATTACCACTTCTATGAAGCAAACCCTTCGCTGATCTTTGACCGAGAAGCCACTAAAGGCTTTCGACTCAATATCCCTGCGGGTACTGCAACCCGCTTTGAGCCGGGTCAGTCGCGCAGCGTTGAGTTAGTGCGTTACGCCGGTAAGTTAGAGATCTATGGCTTCCAAGGAAAGGTGATGGGCAAGCTCTAAGCGCTCCCACGGAATAATGAAAATAACAAAGGATTGAACATGGCGACGATATCCAGACAGGCTTATGCCGAAATGTTTGGGCCAACAGTCGGTGACCGAGTGCGTCTTGCTGACACTGATTTATGGCTAGAAGTTGAAAAAGATTACACCGTATACGGCGACGAAGTGAAATTTGGCGGCGGCAAAGTTATCCGTGATGGACAAGGGCAAAGCCAACGTCCAAGTGCCGAAACTCCAGATTTGGTGATCACTAATGCGATTGTGTTGGATTACTGGGGCATCGTAAAAGCCGATGTCGCCATCAAAGATGGTCGAGTTCAGGCATTGGGTAAAGCGGGCAACCCAGATGTTCAACCGGGCGTTGATATTGTGATCGGCCCGGGCACGGAGATTTTAGCAGGTGAAGGTTCAATCTTGACTGCTGGTGGCATTGATTCACACATCCACTTTATTTGCCCACAACAGATTGAAGAAGCACTGGCGTCGGGTGTGACAACCATGATCGGCGGCGGCACGGGGCCAAATACCGGCACCAACGCAACCACATGTACGCCGGGGCCTTGGAACATGCACCGCATGCTAGAGTCACTCGATCAATTCCCGATGAACTTTGGTTTGTTAGGCAAAGGCAATGCAAGTCAGCCTGAAGCATTGCGTGAACAAGTAGCTGCAGGCGCAGTGGGTTTGAAGTTGCACGAAGACTGGGGAACCACACCTGCTTCCATCGATACTTGTTTAAGTGTTGCTGACGAGATGGACGTACAAGTCGCGATTCATACCGATACCTTGAATGAATCTGGTTTTGTTGAATCAACACTTGGCGCAATCGGTGATCGCGTGATTCATACCTATCACACCGAAGGTGCGGGCGGTGGTCATGCTCCCGACATTATCCGTGCGGCAGGCGAACCAAACGTTCTGCCTTCTTCGACTAACCCAACACGACCTTACACGGTCAATACGGTCGATGAACATTTAGACATGTTGATGGTCTGTCATCACCTTTCACCATCGATTGCTGAAGATGTCGCGTTTGCTGAATCACGTATCCGCCGTGAAACCATTGCCGCAGAAGATATTCTTCATGACTTAGGTGCGTTTTCGATGATCGCCTCGGATTCTCAAGCGATGGGGCGAGTGGGTGAAGTAATAACTCGAACTTGGCAAACCGCACACAAGATGAAAGTTCAGCGCGGCAGCCTAAAAGAAGATTCAGACTACAGCGATAACTTCCGATTAAGACGCTATGTCGCTAAGTACACCATCAACCCAGCGATCACTCATGGTATGTCTCATGAAATCGGCTCTATTGAAGCAGGAAAGCTGGCGGATTTAGTGTTGTGGAAGCCCGCTTTCTTTGGTGTGAAACCAAGCGTGATTTTGAAAGGCGGCATGATCGCCATGGCGCCGATGGGTGACCCAAATGCTTCAATCCCAACACCTCAGCCAGTTCACTACCGTTCAATGTTTGGTAGCTACGGCAAGGCATGTCAAAACACATCAATGTTGTTTGTTTCTAAGGAAGCCAAAGCGCAGAACATCGATAAGCAATTGGGTTTGCAGAGCTTGATTGGTGTTGTGAGCAACTGCCGGAACATCAGTAAAGCCGACATGAAGCTGAACGATTGGATGCCAAAAATTGAGGTCGATTCTCAGACGTATCAAGTGCGCGCCGATGGTGAATTACTCACGTGTGAGCCTGCTGAAGAGCTGCCAATGGCTCAAAGATACTTTTTGTTTTAACTGTGAGCTGAAGGCTCTTATTTTGAACGTTATAAATCTCACAAGGAGATTGAGGTAATAGCATGATTGAACTGACTCAACTGAATACTCAAATACAAAATGCACCGGACGGCTATTTAAGCCTGCCGATTGATAGCCGCATCAAAAGCCGCCTTAAGGTGATGCTAGATGACGGGCGCAATGCAGGGCTGTTTCTACCACGAGGTCATATCTTGCGTGGTGGCGAACAACTCTCAAGTGAATGCGGTTTAGTCGTAGAAGTGAAAGCAGCACCAGAAACCGTTTCGACTGTTTATTGTGAAGACCCACACTTGCTAACGCGAGTGGCGTATCACCTTGGCAACCGTCATGTTCCGCTGCAAGTGGAAGCTGGTTGGGTTCGTTACCAACACGACCATGTTTTAGATGAAATGGTTGAAGGCTTAGGCGCGAAGGTGACCACCGAGAAACAACCGTTTGAACCTGAAGGTGGCGCTTATGGCGGTCGCTCAGGTGGACATCATCACCATCATTAATCGAGTCATTTGAGACTCACCCATTAATAGATACAACCACGATATTAATAATTATAAACGCAAGGAACTCGCGATGAACTTTAAAACAGCTGCAGGCTTATGCACTTTCACACTGGCTTCTCTAACAACATCGACATTGGCATTGGCTCACCCGGGGCACGGTTCGCATTCGGTTCATGAGTCTCACTCATTTATGTCTGGCTTAACTCACCCAGTGACAGGTATGGATCACCTGATCATGCTGATCGCTTTCGGTCTGTTAATTGGCGCACTTTCATTTTCCACCAAGACAAAAGCCGCTCTGATTGGCGGCGGGCTGGCGTCTTTGGTGGTAGGACTTATTGCAGGCCAAGCCTTAGGTTTCTCTGTAATTGTTGAACCTGCAATCATCGCTTCTCTATTCGTTGTCAGCTTATGCTTATGGCACGTGTTCTCACCATCGACTAAGCGTGTGAACAGCGTATTAGTCGCTTCGATTGCTATGTTGTTTTTCCATGGTTACGCACACGGCGTTGAAGCCGCGAGCAACCTGATTCAGTTCGCAACCGGTATGAGCATCAGTGCCTTAGCGCTAATGGTTGTCGGTACATTGGTTGGTCGCGCAGTTTACTCTAAATGGTTGTCAGTCGGCGTGGCTTCAGCAAGCGCACTATTACTGCTAGGCGCATAAGCTCTCGAACTTTTTCGATTCTAGAAAGTTGAGGGCACGATTATGACCACAACAGAAAATGTCGCCATCTATCGTCTGTTTCAATTGATCAGTCCGTCATTGCCAATTGGTGGGTTCACATATTCGCAAGGCTTAGAGTTGGCGGTTGAAGCGGGTTGGGTGACCGATCGCAACAGCATGGAACAGTGGCTCAATACCATCGTCAACTCCAGTGTCGCGACCTTGGAATTGCCCATCTTAGAGCGTCTTTATCACGCTCTAGAAAAGGGTGAACTCGATGAGATTGAGCACTGGTGTAATTACCTGTACTCAAGCCGTGAAACCAGTGAATTACGAGCCGAAGAGAAGCAACGTGGGCAGGCATTAAATACTTTGTTGAAGCGCTTAGATATCGATATTTCGCTGGTGGACTCTGTTGATAGTCACCCAAACCAATTGTTGGGCATGTGTATGGCAGCCCAGCATTGGGGCATTGATTTAGAAAGTCTCAAGCAGGGTTATTTATGGAGTTGGCTTGAAAATATCGTTACCGCAGGCGTGAAACTGGTGCCTTTAGGGCAAACCGACGGGCAGTTGGCATTGATCAATATCACCAACACCTTTCCTGAGGTGATCGAAAAGGCCCGCGTGATAGAAGATTGGATGGTAGGCAGCTTTTCGCCATCAATGGCATTAGCAAGCTCACTGCACGAAACACAATACACGAGACTATTTCGTTCGTAGCGGTCAGCTCGAACGATGTAGTGAAAAGAATATAAGGAAGTAGACAATGGAAAGTTATAAGCAACCCCTTCGAATTGGTATTGGCGGCCCAGTAGGGTCTGGTAAAACAGCGCTGTTAGAGGTGCTATGTAAAGCTATTCGCGACAAGCTCAACATTGCTGTGGTAACCAACGACATCTACACCCAAGAAGATGCCAAGATACTCACGCGAGCAGAAGCGCTAGAACCGGATCGTATCATTGGTGTTGAAACGGGTGGCTGTCCGCACACGGCGATCCGTGAAGATGCATCGATGAACTTAGCTGCGGTAGAAGAGCTGGCTAAGCTGCACAAAAACCTCGATGTGGTATTCGTCGAAAGCGGTGGTGATAACTTGAGTGCGACGTTCAGCCCTGAGTTAGCCGACCTGACCATCTACGTGATTGATGTAGCGGAAGGGGAGAAGATCCCACGTAAAGGCGGGCCGGGTATTACGCGTTCTGATCTGCTGGTTATCAACAAGATCGATTTAGCACCGTATGTGGGTGCGTCACTTGAGGTGATGGAGCAAGACACACAACGCATGCGACCAACCAAGCCATACGTGTTCACCAACCTCAAAGAGAGCCAAGGTTTAGATTTCATCATTAACTTTATTGTGACGGAAGGGATGCTGACCATGAAGGAGCCTTCTACGACTGAGTCGTGAGTAGGGAGTAAGGTTTGAATCCGTTCGTTTGCTTTTGAAGCCAATAGACACAAAAAAGCCCTGTCGATTATCGATAGGGCTTTCTGGTTTTAAATGATTTTTAACGTTTTAGTCGAACCTAAAGCTCGCTCTTAGCGACTCTTGTTGTCACTTGCGATTCAATCACACCATCTTCTACTTGAGTGGTGATCACTTCGCCCACCTCAACATCGTTAATCGATGACACCGTTTTGCTCGATGCGGAATGGGTAATGCTGTAACCACGCTTTAGCGTTGCCAGCGGGCTCACTGTTTCTAACTTCTCGGCAGCCATGGCTAGCTGGTGGCGAGTGGTCAGTAATGTCTTATCCATCGCATCCAATAGTTTTTGCTCTGAACGTTGTAGATGCAGTTTTTGTTCACCAAGGCGTTTCACTGGCGAGTTCAGCTGAAGCTGGTGCTGTTTGCGTTCAACACGCTGCGCATGTTGCTTTAGGTATTGAGTCATACCACGACGCAAACGCATGTCTAGGTCATCAAGCTGCTGACTCTGCTTTTGCAGTTGGTAGCTCGGGTGTTGTTTCTCTAAGCGGTATTTCAACGTCTGAGTTGATTGCGCTTGTTTGATTAACACATGACGAATCGCACTCACTAAACGAGCACGTTTAGAGGCATAAGCTTGCTCTTTATGACTGTTGTCACGGCTAACCAATTCTGCAGCTGCTGACGGCGTTGGAGCTCGCATATCTGCGACGAAATCGGCGATAGTGACATCAACTTCATGGCCAACGGCGCTGATAATCGGGATTTGGCTTGCAGCGATTGTGCGAGCTACGATCTCGTTATTGAAGCACCATAAGTCTTCTAACGAACCGCCGCCACGACCCACGATCAACACATCACACTCATTGCGTTCGTTAGCTCGTCCAATCGCTTGAGCAATCTGAATTGCCGCCTCTTCGCCTTGAACCATGGTCGGGTAAACCACAACAGGTAATGAAGGATCGCGTCTTTTCAGTACATCAAGAATATCAAACAGTGCTGCGCCTGTTTTCGAGGTGATAACGCCAACACGCTTTGGGTGTTCAGGAAGCGGTTGCTTACTCGATTGAGCAAACAGGCCTTCAGCTGCAAGGTTCATCTTCAGCTTTTCAAACTCTTGCTGAAGCTTACCGTCACCTTCTGGCTGCATGCTTTCGATGATCAGTTGATAGTCACCGCGTGGCTCATAAAGAGACAAACGTGCTTTGACTAAAACTTGATTACCGTTCTGAGGCTTGAAAGTCACACGGCGGTTATTGCCACGAAACATGGCACACTTAACTTGAGCGCGAGAGTCTTTAAGCGTGAGGTACCAGTGACCAGATACAGGTGCAGAGAAGTTTGAGATTTCACCAACGAGCCAGACTATTCCCATTTCGTTTTCTAATAGGAGACGAACCTCTGAGTTGAGGCGAGAAACAGTAAAGATGTTTGGATTAGTCATAGAAGCACTATCTTTCCTTGAAGGAAGGTCTTTCTTGGAATCTCACAGGGCGTGAGTATGGAAGATAGCGGCAATATAATACATAGCAAGGGGGTAAATGCAAATTAAAAATACAAAAATGTGTAGCCAAGCGATTTCGTTGGCCGTATAATCCGTCCGCAATATCTAATCCAAATGCAGTTTGATTTTCCTTAATTGGCTGCCCTCATTAGGCGAAACGATGAGATTGGATTGTTTCTTTTTACTCCTATTATTGTGAGATATTGCAAATGCTAAGAATTGCCAAAGAAGCGCTGACATTCGACGACGTACTGCTAGTGCCAGCACACTCCACCGTTCTCCCTAATACAGCTGATCTTCGCACTCAGCTGACGAAGAATATTTCCCTAAACATCCCAATGATATCTGCATCTATGGATACTGTGACAGAAGCTCGCCTAGCGATTGCACTGGCACAAGAAGGCGGAATAGGCTTCATTCACAAGAACATGTCTATTGAACAGCAAGCTGAAATGGTTCGCCAGGTTAAAATTTACGAAGCTGGTGTGGTTTCTCACCCAGTAACTGTAAGCCCTGACGCGACAATCGCTGATGTTGTAGCCCTTACCCAAAAACACGGCTTTGCCGGTTTCCCTGTTGTTACTGAAACAAACGAACTTGTTGGTATTATTACTGGCCGTGACGTTCGCTTTGTTACTGACCTTTCTAAGAAAGTTGATGTAGTAATGACGCCTAAAGCTCGCCTTGCTTCTGTTAAAGAAGGTGCAACTCGTGAAGAAGTTCAAGAGAAAATGCACGAAGCGCGTGTTGAAAAAGTTCTTGTTGTAAATGATGACTTCCAACTTACTGGAATGATCACTGCAAAAGATTTCCACAAAGCAGAACGTAAACCAAACGCTTGTAAAGATGAGCGCGGCAGCCTACGTGTAGGTGCAGCTGTTGGTGCTGGCGCTGGTAACGAAGAGCGCGTTGCTGCTCTAGTTGAAGCTGGCGTAGACGTTCTACTTATTGACTCTTCACACGGTCACTCTGAAGGCGTACTTAACCGTATCCGCGAAACTCGCGCTGCATACCCTGATCTACAAATCATCGGTGGTAACGTAGCAACTGGCGCTGGCGCTCGTGCTCTTATCGAAGCAGGTGTTAGTGCGGTTAAAGTAGGCATCGGCCCGGGTTCAATCTGTACGACTCGTATCGTTACTGGTGTTGGTGTTCCTCAAGTAACAGCAATCGCAGACGCAGCTGAAGTAGCTAACGAATACGGTATTCCAGTAATCGCAGATGGCGGTATCCGCTTCTCTGGCGATATCTGTAAAGCTATCGTTGCTGGCGCATCTTGTGTGATGGTTGGTTCAATGTTCGCTGGTACTGAAGAAGCACCGGGTGAAGTTATTCTTTACAACGGTCGTTCTTACAAGTCTTACCGTGGTATGGGTTCTCTTGGCGCTATGTCTCAAGGTTCTTCTGACCGCTACTTCCAATCTGACAACGCTGCAGACAAGCTTGTTCCAGAAGGTATTGAAGGTCGTATCGCATACAAAGGTCGTCTAAAAGAGATCGTTCACCAACAGATGGGCGGTCTACGCTCAAGCATGGGCCTAACGGGTTCTGCAACTGTTGAAGACATGCGTACTAAAGCTGAGTTTGTTCGTATCTCTGGTGCGGGCATGAAAGAATCTCACGTACACGATGTTCAAATCACGAAAGAAGCACCTAACTACCGTTTAGGTTAATAATACGTCCAAACGTTTGAATAATGTGCTGATTTAGTCGGCACATTAATATACCAATCGTAGTAAATAACTGGTCATCCTAGCTTGTTAAAAACCTCGATAACTTCGTTAGAATTTTTGATTGTAGAATAACTACTTATCAGAAAATCCTGCCTTGTTTTCAAGCTTTTTTCCTGCGCTATTCCTGAACACTTACTTACTGTGATTGGTATTATATCTAAAGCCTGTTTTGTTGAACGTATGAATTTTGCAAAACATCGCCTTACAGATAACCAACGAAAACGTTTGCTTTATTTCTTGAAGAGTTAATCAGAGGTGAGTAAACTCGCCTCCGTTTTATCACATAGCCAATAAGACTGCTTAAAATGACTAAAAATATTCATGACCAACGTATTCTAATTCTGGACTTCGGTTCTCAATACACACAGCTAGTAGCTCGTCGTATTCGTGAGATCGGTGTTTACTGTGAACTTTGGAGCTGGGACGTAGAAGAAGCGGATATTCGTGAATTCAATCCAGACGGCATCATCCTATCTGGTGGCCCTGAAAGTGTAACGGAGAAGAACTCTCCACGTGCACCTCAGTACGTATTTGATTCAGGTGTTCCTGTCTTCGGTATCTGCTACGGCATGCAAACTATGGCTGAACAACTTGGCGGTAAAGTAGCAACGTCTACTGAGCGTGAGTTCGGCTACGCAGCGGTACAAGTGACTGGCGAATCTGCACTTTTCGCAGACCTTGAGTCTACTCAAGATGTTTGGATGAGCCACGGTGACAAAGTGGTTGAGATCCCAGCTGATTTCACAAAGATCGCTGAAACAGACACTTGCCCATACGCTGCAATGGCAAACGAAGAGAAGAAGTACTACGGCGTACAATTCCACCCAGAGGTAACACACACTAAGAACGGCCTAAAAATGCTTGAGAACTTCGTTCTTAATGCATGTGGTTGTGAAGGTCTGTGGACTTCAGCTTCAATCATTGAAGATGCAGTTGCACGTATTAAAGAGCAAGTAGGTGACGATGAAGTTATCCTTGGTCTTTCTGGTGGTGTTGATTCATCTGTAGTTGCGATGCTTGCTCACCGCGCTATCGGCGACAAACTAACATGTGTATTTGTAGATAACGGCCTTCTTCGTTTAAACGAAGGTGAGCAGGTTATGGAGATGTTCGGTAACAAGTTTGGCCTAAACATCATCAAAGTAGATGCTGAGCAACGTTTCCTTGATGCTCTTGAAGGCGAAGCTGAACCAGAAGCTAAGCGCAAGATCATCGGTCACGTATTCGTAGATATCTTCGATGAAGAGTCTAAGAAACTGAAGAATGCTAAATGGCTTGCTCAGGGTACTATCTACCCAGATGTAATCGAGTCTGCAGCATCTAAGACAGGTAAAGCACACGTAATCAAATCTCACCACAACGTTGGTGGTCTTCCTGATGATATGGAAATGGGCCTTGTTGAGCCTCTACGTGAGTTATTCAAAGATGAAGTACGTAAGATCGGTCTAGAGCTTGGTCTTCCATACAACATGCTTTACCGCCACCCGTTCCCGGGTCCAGGTCTAGGTGTTCGTGTACTTGGCGAAGTGAAGAAAGAGTACTGTGATCTACTGCGTCGCGCAGATGCTATCTTCATTGAAGAGCTTCACGCTGCTGACCTTTACCACAAAGTATCTCAAGCATTCACGGTATTCCTACCAGTACGTTCAGTTGGCGTAATGGGCGATGGCCGTAAGTACGATTGGGTTGTATCTCTACGTGCAGTAGAAACTATCGACTTCATGACTGCTCACTGGGCACACCTACCATACGACTTCCTAGGTAAGGTTTCTAACCGTATTATCAACGAAGTTAACGGCATTTCACGTGTTGTTTACGATATTTCTGGTAAGCCACCAGCAACTATCGAGTGGGAATAATCTCGTAGAGATTTAACCAGCTTTGATTAAGATCTTAAGCCTCGAACTCAGTTCGGGGCTTTTTTCTTTGTCGATTCATTATATTGATTCATTGCATTAAAGGCTTATGAGCAATACCTCGAAATCAAATGAACAATACCTAGAAACCAAATGAGTTGGAAACTAGATATCAGCTCAAGAAACCATGAGACGCTTTGTTGTGTTGAGCCATATATCAAAAAGATCACTCGCACTTTTTATAAATTCACACAGCTACAGCTAGGCCATTTAACATGTGAAGCATACTCTTTGATGGACTTATTAAGGACAGATAAGAGAATCCATCATGTTAAAAATCAAATATTTGGCGACAGTACTGGGCTGCACATTAGCAGCGCAAAGTCATGCGTCTTTGAACATTCAACCTGATCCGCAAAATCCGAATGGTTACCTTGTTGAAAAGTCGGCCCTACAAGCTGCTGAACAAGCGAAAACATCCGATCCTATGTATGCGATCTGGTCACAGGCCCTTCAAACTCGCCCGAACACCATCGTTGAAGCGATTGACCCCGGTTCACCTTCGAATCCTGAAAACGTAAAGCGTGTAGAGCGCGTGTTCCCTCAATCTGAATGGGATTTCCTCACTCAGATGGCAGCGCCAGAATACACCTACACTCGCTTCTTACGTGCGATCGGTAAATTCCCAGCGTTCTGTGGAGAGTACACAGATGGCCGTGACTCAGACGCCATCTGTAAGAAATCCATCATCACGGCCTTTGCTCATTTCTCACAAGAGACGGGCGGTCATATCGCGATAGACAATACTTCTGACAATCCATTAGCTCTCGAAGAATGGCAGCAAGCGTTGGTGCATGTTCGTGAAATGGGCTGGTCTGAAGGCCAAGAAGGTTACACCACAGGTTGTGGCCAGAACGATTGGCTGAATGCCCGTTGGCCATGTGCCGCGGGGCAGGGTTACTTCGGACGTGGTGCTAAACAGCTTTCTTACCATTTTAATTACGGCGCGTTCTCGGAAGTGATGTTCGATGGCGATGCGACGGTGCTTCTCAACAATCCGGGCTTAGTAGCGGACTCTTGGTTGAACTTAGCTTCTGCTATCTGGTTCTTCTTAACACCACAAGCGCCTAAACCAGCCATGCTGCATGTGATTGACCGTACATGGACACCCTCTCAGCGCGAATTGGATGCAGGAATTGGCTATGGATTTGGTACCACGATCAACGTGATTAATGGCGGTATCGAGTGTGGTGAGCAAAATAAAGACAAAGGCCAGCCAGTTAACCGTATTCGTTATTGGGAAGGGTTAGCAGCGCATTATGAAATTCCTGTAGAGGCGGATGAAGCTAATACATGTTGGCAACAAACGCCTTATGGAAGTTTGAATCTCAACGGAGCAACGGATGTGTTGTACACCAACTGGGATGGCAACTGGAAATACTACGCAGACCGTCCTGAAGGATACTCATTTGAATGTGAGCTTGTTGGTTTCCAAACTGCATACTCAGCCTTGGTTGCTGGAGATTACGAGAAGTGTGTGACCAACTTTTATGGGTCTCATGCGAGCTGGCCTGAAGTAAAAGTGGTCGATAAGCTTGATCCGGTAGACCCTGGGACAGATCCGGGTGGTAACGGTTGGAGTGCGACTAAGGTTTACAACGCTGGTGACCAAGTTACTCACAACGGTGCAACCTACGAAGCGAAATGGTGGACACAAGGGGATGACCCTGCCAATGGCGGCCCTTGGAAATTAGTAGCAGGTGAGCCAACCCCACCCGTAGTGACAGATCCATCGCCAGTTGACCCTGCACCGGTTGATCCTGCTCCGGTAGACCCAACCCCAGTTGAACCACCAGTAACCGAGCCACCTGTCGTTGTTGACCCATCGGTATTTACTACGTGGCAAGCGGGTGTTAGCCAAGTGAGTAACGGTGACAAAGTGACGCATAACGGCAAGTGCTTCGTGGCTAAAAACGGCCCGGGCGTATGGGAAAGCCCTGTTCAATCGAATTGGTTCTGGGATGAAATCAGTTGTAATTGATAGTCTGAATACTGAAGAGGTGGCCTAAGTTACGAGCTCAGTAGTACGACCATAGTGATATAAATAATCAAAAGCCGAAATTTCTACTTTCGGCTTTTTTCCGTTTCGAACTTGGCTATTTAAGCAGGGCGATTGGTCTATTTGGCTATGTTGAAGCGCATTTAAAGACTAATTATCCAGTTAGAGGATAAAGTTCTGTACAAATGCTTGATGTGAATTTATATTCAAATTTAATTTATATTTATTCTTTTATTTTAGGGTTAAGGTGTACCTATAGAACAGACAGATATCACGTCACTCATCCCCATTGTGATTACTTTGGTGTTGTCGTTGGCGACAAGGAATGTAGTGATAGGCCTATTTGCAGGCGTGCTGAGTGGTGTGGCAATGCTCACTGGTATGTTTAGCGAACTTAACCCGCTTGATACGTTTGGTACCATGGTGAAAGGTTACTTAGTCCCTCAACTTACCGACAGTTATAACGCTGGTGTGATCATGCTGTTGGTATTCATTGGTGGCTTTGTCGCATTGATGGAAAAGTCCGGTGGTGGCGTTGCATTTGCTAAGCGTGTTACCCAATGGGTAAGCAATAAATGCCAAGCTCAATTGTCAGCATGGTTGGGTGGAATGGTTATATTTTTCTCAGATTTAGGTACTCCGTTAATTGTTGGCCCTGTTTTTCGTCCTCTTTTCGATAAACTGAAACTCTCAAGACAGAAGCTAGCATTCATCATTGATTCAACCTCGTCGCCTGTCGCTATTCTTATCCCTTTCATTGGGTGGGGAGTTTACATCATGAGCCTGATCCAAAAAGAGTTTACGGCGTTGAATGTCAACATGTCTGACTGGGATGCGTTCATTGGTGCAATTCCTTTTCAGTTCTACGCATTCCTCGCGATTTTCATCGTTCCGTTAGTGTCCGTTAAAGGTTTAGACTTTGGACCAATGGCAAAAGCCGAGCGTGATTGCCAAGCGGGAATTAACTCTGGCGTGAATAACGAATCACTAAATCCGTTCTCGCATAAAAATGCAAAGGCATCTTTTGTCTGGGCACCGCTGTTAGTGATGCTGGTGGTGTTGTGCGCCATGTTGGTTCCACAAGGCTTCCCGTTCCAAAAGGTCGCAGGTTCATCATTTAGAGCGGCATTATCATCGGCTTATTTCTTTGCGGCGATTACCTTAATTTCGCTAATGGCTTACTACGGTGTAAGAAAGTTGTCTGATGGTGTTTCTGTGTACTTAAAAGGTATGGGAAACATGATGCCAGTCGCGATCATCTTAGTATTGGCTTGGGCATTAAGCACCGTTGGCAAAGAGTTGGGTGCAGCTGCTTATATTGCTGAGCAAGCACAGAGTGGTTTTCCATACTGGTTAGTACCTGCGGTCGCGTTCTTGCTGTCTGCCATTATTTCATTCGCTACGGGCTCATCGTGGGGAACCTTCGCGATAATGATGCCATTGGTTATTCCAACCGCGATTGCGATAGATGCACCGCTACTCGTCGCAATTGGCGCTGTGTTGTCTGGTGGCTTGTTTGGTGATCACTGCTCACCGATCTCTGAAACCACAATTCTTTCTTCAACCGGGGCAGGGTGTGATCAGTTTGAACACTTTAAGACGCAGCTCCCTTACGCATTAATGAACGGCTCTATCGCTTTGGTTAGTTTTGTAGTCGCAGGCTTTACTGGAAGTGCATTGGTTGTGTTGGGCGCTCTTGTTGTTCAGTTGATTATCGTGACGTTGTTAGCCAAGCGCGACGCGAGTAAAAACGCTTCTTCAGAAGTTCAATCTCAAGTGCCTGAATCTAAACCACAACAAGCGTAATTTAAGATTACAAATGAGAGAATAGATACGGGATGCGAGTAAACGAGTAAACGAGTAGCGAAAAGCTCGCTCCTTATTGTTCTTCAGTTCATATCTCTCATCTCACTAACTTCAATCTAAACATGCTCTTCGTATCCCGTATCTCGTTTACTCGCATATGTCTAAGGGCGAGATTCCTGATATCTCGTTCCTCGATTCTGGAATGACGACTGAGTGAGTAGATGCGGGATGCGAGTGAACGAGTAACGAAAAGCTCGCCCTATGTTGCCTGCGTTTGCTATTAAGGGGGCGCTTACTCGCATCTTTTTTATAACGTGATAGGGAACCTGCTTACTTATAGTTTCTGTGAATTGATTGGTATTGTTATGAAACTAATTTTCCATAAGATCATTTACAAAATCTTAGTTTTCGATAACTGGATTACCTAGTTGTACGATTTATAGATTAAAATTTTCTGATAATTCTTATCGTTTTTTTTTAATCAACCACTTTAATAAGGTAAATTCGCAATGTCGACCAAACTAGCTAACCCAGCGCCACTAGGCTTAATGGGTTTCGGTATGACCACTATTCTTCTTAATATCCACAACGCAGGTTTCTTTCCAATCGATTCAATGATTCTTGCTATGGGTATTTTTTACGGTGGTTTGAGCCAAGTTATCGTGGGCACAATGTGTTTCAAACGTGGTGACACGTTCGGTACAACTGCATTTACTTCTTACGGCCTGTTCTGGTTGTCTTTGGTTGGTTTGATTGTAATGCCTTACATGGGGCTACCAGCAAGCCCTGCTGCATTCATGGGTTGGTACCTACTTCTATGGGGCATCTTCACTGGCTTCATGTTCATCGGTTCTCTATGCTACCCAGTAGCGAAGCAAGTAGTATTCGGTTCACTAACTATCTTGTTCTTCCTACTTGCAGCTCGTGATTTCACTGGTAGCGAACTCATCGGCACTATCGCTGGTTTTGAAGGTATCTTCTGTGGCGCTTCAGCTATCTACTTTGCAATGGCACAAGTAATCAACAACGAATACGGCCGCACAGTTCTGCCTATCGGTGAGAAGAAAGCACCTCAACTGGCAACACAAGAAATCGCTGCTTAATACTCTAACTCGGGAACAGTTAGTTTGTTATAAGCCGTTTATTGGTTATGAATAAAACAAAAGGGGTTAGCCGAAATGGCTAACCCCTTTTTTATGCGTTATTAATAGCGCGAGTTAAAGCGAGCTACTTGCTAAAGCAATCCATTTGTTAAGGCACAAGCTTAAGCTGAAGGTTGCTCTACAGGTTTAGTGTCTGCAGCTTCTGCTTCAGGAGACTTGCCTGTTTTACGCTTGTACTTTTCTTCCCAGTAAGTAGCACCTTTAATGCCTAGTTTTACAGGGTTGAATGTGTACTCAGTTACGCCTTGTTTCTGCTGTTCTTCGTAGTCAGCTAGAGCTTTAAGCGCAGGCTTAGACATGAAGAATATGATCAGAATACCAACGATGTTTAACCATGCCATCAAGCCAACACCAACATCACCCATTGCCCATGCAAGGTTCGCTGTTTTAACTGTGCCATAGAAAACTGCAGTGATAAGAACAAGCTTAAGTACGAACATCATGCCAGGGATCTTGATGGTACGACGTAGGTAAGCAATATTCGTTTCTGCGATGTAGTAGTAAGCAAGAATCGTTGTAAATGCGAAGAAGAACAGAGCAAATGCGATGAATGGCTTACCAATGCCTGGTAATGCGCTTTCAATAGCAAGCTGTGTAAATACAGGACCATTCGCACCGATGTTTGCTGCTAGGTTCTGAACAAGGAACACGCCTTCAGCGCCGCCGTGAACGTTGTAAGCACCAGTGATGATGATCATGAACGCTGTAGCAGAACATACTAGAAGTGTATCGATGTAGATAGAGAACGCTTGTACCAAACCTTGTTGAGCTGGGTGATCAACACTTGCAGCCGCTGCCGCGTGAGGACCGGTACCTTGGCCCGCTTCGTTTGAGTAAACACCACGCTTAACACCCCAACCAATTGCAGCGCCGAAGCCTGCCATAGGTGTGAATGCATCGCCGATGATCATTGCGAAAACAGTTGGCACTTGGCTGATGTTTAACAGAATGATAACGAACGCGATGATGATGTACGCCAATGCCATGAAAGGAACAACGATTTGTGTGAAGTTCGCAATACGTTTAACACCACCAAAGATGATGAAAGCAAGGATGATAGCAACAACAGTACCGGTGAAAATTTTAGCGAAACTGAATGTACCGACAGCTGTTTCAATCATATCACCTGAGCCAAATGCAGCTTCTACAGCATTACCAATACTGTTTGACTGAACACCTGGAAGCAAAATGCCACATGCAAAAATAGTCGCGATAGCGAAGATCCATGCGTACCACTTCTGACCCATTGCTTTTTCAATGTAGTAAGCCGGACCACCACGGAACTGGCCTTCGTCTTCTTCTTTGTAGATTTGCGCTAGCGTAGATTCTGCGTAAGCAGTTGCGGCGCCAAAGAAGGCTACAACCCACATCCAGAATACTGCACCTGGGCCACCGAAACCGATAGCGGCAGCAACACCAGCAATGTTACCTGTACCTACACGGCCAGATAGCGAAACGGCTAGAGCTTGGAAAGACGAGATGCCTTTTGATGAGCTTTTACCTGATAGTAGCAAGCGCCACATTTCAAAGAAGTGACGGATTTGAACAAATCGAGTCATGATGGAGTAGAACAAACCTGCACCTAAACATAGGTAGATAAGTACTGGGCTCCAGATTATTCCATTCAAAAAATCAACGAATGACTGCATGAGTATTTTCCCTGTTAGTTTTGCTTATGATTGTTTTTCGAACAACACAATACTTCACTTGTAACCCAAGTGTTAAATTATTTAACTGCGCATTAGGATTACTGTGATATAAAGCAAGTTATAGAGAGGGTTTGTTAATGCTTAGTGCTAATTTGATGATCGTCCTATTTAACCTGATATGCAACTGGTTTTGTTTTCTGGTGTTTTGCAAAGTGAATAAATAGTGATTAATACAAAAAGGGGGATTTGAGATGCGAATAAAATACGAAATTAATAAAGAGCAGCGGTTAAAGCCGCTAGCATAAACGGCTGATATAGGAGTTGTGGGATAAGTAGATTGGAATCTATCACCTGCATCGTGTGAACTAGCAGATATAAGAAACTGTGTTTTTTGAAGATTCGATAATTGCGGCTTTAAGAATTACTTAGTGAAAGTTGTTAGTTTGATGACTGTTTCAAACAACTACGAACCCTCGCTCTTGTAATTCTTGAGCGAACTCCGACTGAGTATTTGGCTCGCCGTGAATCAAATGCACCTCTTTCGGTGGAGTCGCGATACCCTCTATAAATCGGTAGAGCTCCTCTTTATCAGCATGAGCAGAATAGCCAGACATGCCATGAATTTGAGCATTAACCTCAACGTCTTTGTTATCAATAGAAACCTGCATTTCGCCTTGTTGCAGCTCTCGTCAGAGCGTTCCGTGCGCTTGATAGCCAGCTAAAATTACATCAGTTCGTTTATCGGGAAGCAAGGCGGATAAGTAGTTCATGATCCTGCCGCCCTGACACATTCCAGAAGCTGCGACCACAATCGCGGGTTCACCTGTCGACTTAAGGCGATTAACGATTTTCTTGTGCATTCTATGCCCATCAACAGTAATGCACTGCTCAAATGCAAGCGGGTGACGTTTCAGTTCTAGCCGTTGCTTTGCTTCTTGTCCCCTGAGTTCTTTAAAGCGTCGATAGGAACGTGTCACTTTCTCTGCCATAGGAGAATCGAGGATGATAGGAATATCGGCGCTGAGCTGATGCTCAAAGATCAGGTGTTCGATATCAAATAGCAACTCTTGTGTTCGACCGATACTGAAGGCCGAAATTAGGATAACACCCCCATCAAGTAGCGAACGATCTATGATGCTTTTGAGGAGCTCTGCTCGTGTCGCAATATCATCATGTGTACTGGTGCCATAAGTGGATTCGATAAACAGATAGTCGGCTTGTTGTGGTGGCTTAGGATCGGGCAGTAGTGGTGTGTTACTTGGGCCCAAATCGCCAGAGAAGACTACCACCTCTTGGTGGGTAATTTAATCTCGATATAGGCAGAACCTAAGATGTGCCCAGCGGGTTGAAAGCGGGCATGCAAAGTATTTGGCCTATGAGGATCCTTTCCGTTTTTTTGCTGTTTAGACTTGATTGGAAACCATTCCCCGTAAGGATTGGGAGCAATTAACGAATGAATCTTTTTGAGTATCAGCTTCGACTGTTTATTACTGAGTCCTTGCAGCTTTAAGCCATCCTCAATCATTAAAGGGGCGAGTTCAGCGGTGGCTTGCGTGCAATAAATCGGTTGGTTAAACCCACTGGCGAGTAACCAAGGTAATCGGCCAATATGATCAATGTGAGTATGAGTCAGCAGCAGAGCGTTGAGGTGGGATGTTTCAAATTCAATATCAAGAGGGTGGGTGTCCGCACCTTGAAGCTTTTTACCTTGAAGATCTAAACCTTGAAACAGGCCACAATCGATGAGCACCGCTTGGCCTGAATCTCTTAGCTCGTGACAAGATCCTGTGACAGTATGTTTGCCACCATGGTGAATCACTTCCATCGTTTACTCCCATTGCTCTATAAAGCCGATAACGCCGGTTTTTATTTTGCGGATAAGCGCCAGCAAGTAAAACAAGAACAATGAGAGTTGCGATCGTTGAGTGTCTTTTTAAGTAACTGAGCGATGACTCAGTGGTTTCGTTGCGAGTTAGTTCGTAGAAGAACGATCTGAATCCAACTCTGGTTTTTGCTGCGCCTCTAAACGAGCCACTTCGGCATCAAGCTCTGCAATTTTCTCTGCCATGAGTGCGTGACAGCGATTGGCCAGCTCCCTTACATCACTAAGCTTGTATTCAGACACATCGATAGGTTCCAGCATCTCGGTGATCACAATGCCATTATTGACACGATTAAAGTCGATCTTATTGTGTGTGGTGCTGGTACACATCGGGGTGATAGGCACGCCAGCTTCAATCGCCATTCGGAAAGCGCCCGTTTTGAATGGCAGTAGTCCACGCCCTTTACTTCGGGTTCCTTCTGGGTAAACCCAAACAGACAGATCTCTCTGATGAATCGCTTCCGCCACTTGCTTGATGGTATCGCGTGCTTTGGACTTGTCTTCGCGGTTAATCATGATGTTACCGGTGATCCAATACAGCAGGCCAAAGAAAGGCACGTACAACAAATCGCGCTTGCCCAATGAAACGGTGCGCGGTCTTAGCATTCCTGGGTCAGTTACAAAGTCTAATATGCTTTGGTGGTTAGAGATGTAGACGCTGTTTTCTGGTGTAGGCGCATTATCTAGGCCGCGCTGCACCAGTTTTACACCGATGATCTTTTGGAGTTGGTTGAACCAACGACAGAAAACGTACACATGCTTGGGGTTCTTGGGGCTAAACAAGCAGTAAACAAAAGCACATAGAGTGGTGAAAATAATAAACACCGTAGCCAAAATAATACGAAGAACAGCCAGCACAATTCACTCCTTACTCACCGCAAGATTGCAGTGATTAAATAGTTTTAGATGCTTGAAGTTTTCACTCTATTTAACCGAATTGCAACAATTAACTGTGATAGGGGGCTGTTTTTAGATCTTTATATAAAACAATGACTAACAATGGGTGTTTGACACGATCATCGAGCTTACACGTGTTCACCAGTAGGTAGGTATGTTCACCAATACTGTTTATTTGGATCCGATTTTTCTACCCATTCAGGATCTTGACGAGATTCTAAGTAGAGTTGTAGGCCGTTATAAGACATGAAAGCTGCAGGTCCGCCGAGGTGCTCGAAATAGTCAAAATACTCATCTTCGAGAGCACAAAGGTGGGCTAAATCTTTAACCTTGTTAGCCAGCGCCCACTGAATGGCAAATACAGGCGCTATTGAGCCTGAAATATTCACCTCTTCGACGTTTGGGTTAAACATTGAATTAACTTGCTCAAGCAATATCTCTTCTTGTTCAGACTCTTGCTGTAACACCTCTTCGATGATCTCTGAGCGTTTGGTATTCGAGACATTCTTGTTTAGCTTGGAGATTCGCAGTGCGTAGCTAAATCGGTCTGATGAAACGATGTCGACAAGCTGCGACAACAGCTCTTTGTCTACGCCTGCTGCTTTGGTGAAATAGTCGATACATGAATTGATTGAGGTATAACGAGTACCGTCAAACTCAAAGCCACTGGTTTCGTCGTATACCTCAAGTGGGATGTCATCAACCGACAAAGGCCAACCTTTATAATCGACGCGTTGCTTGGCGATTTGATACATCTTCCAAGCGCTGCGCCCAAACCCGCCAAGTGTCGAGCCCGAGAAATCAGAATCAATAAGCTCTTGCTCCGTCCAGTTCTCACCGATGCCAAGGTGCTTAGCGTACTTGTCTATGAGCGTGTGTTTTATCTGATCGCGCACAGACCAAATTGAGGTCAGATTCTTTGAATAGTTAATTCTCGCACACTCATTACAAGCCGGCAGTGCTATCGGTGAATGGCCTATCTTGGCAACAGGCTGCGCTGTCTTAGGAAATTCAACAACATCATTGGAAGGTTCACCACAAAACCAACAGGTGTGGCGCAGGTTGAATGGGGTATCTATGTGTGAGTATGTGTTCATTAGTCTTTATCAGCTAGGTGCTTGAGGCGAGTTAATCATCTTCAAACAATTATCTCTGTTCGCACGTCAGCTTGCACCTTGTTTGTTTTTATTTTGCTGACGAAACTGATTCGTGATGTGACTCGCCTGATGAACTCATTAGGTGGATATTGATATAAAACAGTCACTAACGATAAATACTGCTCGGTGTGGCTGAACTTGCATGAGCTGCTAGCAATCGCCTAAGCTCCCCATTACTATTGAGATAGGCTCCTTACCCTAATAACGCATATGTCCTCATCGATTCCTTTTTACGATAAAAATGCTCACATACTTTGCCAGCAGTACAACTCAGTGACGTTCGAGACGGTGCATAAAAGCTGGCAAGCTTATTGGCCTTTAGTGGGCGATAAAGTACTAGATGTTGGTGCTGGATGCGGTCGTGATGCTCTATGGATGCACAAAGCCGGAGCTGATGTTATTGCGATAGAACCAAGTGTTTCATTACGCGAACAAGGCTCGAAATATACAGGCCCAAGTGTTACCTGGATTGATGATTCACTTCCCTCACTTAGCCGCACTGAAAACCTCGGAATGCGTTTTGACTTGATATTGGTCAGTGCTGTTTGGATGCACTTAGCCCCGTCTCATCGAGAACGAGCATTTAGAAAGTTGTCTAACTTGCTGGCTCCAAATGGCAAGCTGGTGATCACTCTGCGTCATGGGGAGTTTCAAGACAGTCGACAAGGGTACGAAGTCTCGGTTGAAGAGCTTGAGCGTTTATCAAAAAACAGCGCCTTGTTGGTTCGTCATGTTGATGATAGCCAAGATACATTGAACCGCAGTGAAGTGTGGTGGCAAACCGTGGTGATGACACTGCCAGACGATGGCTCCGGTGACTTGAACAAGGTGCGCCACATTATTGTGAATGACAACAAGTCGGCCACATACAAGTTGGCTTTATTGAGAACTCTACTGAGAATTGCTGATGCGCATTCAGGCGCTGTGATTGAACGAACTGATGGGAAATCTACCAGTGGGCTTGGTCGCGCTGTATTGGGTTAGGCAGTTTAAGCGACTGATTGATATCGACATAGAAGGCGCTGGGATTCAGCAAAATAGCAACACAACGAAGGGACTTGGGTTTGTAAAAGAGGATGGGTGGAATAAACTCAAACACCTAAGTGCTGATGATCTAGCGATAGGCGCTATGTTTCTCGGCGATGAAGCCAAGGCTCTACAAAAGCTAATTTCACAAACGATCAGTACCATTAAATCAGGGCCTGTGACTTTTATTTATCAAGGCTCGAAAGACAACCGACTATTCGATATATACCCACCACAAAAACGACGGAAGAGCCGAGAATCACTGGTCATTGATAGTGAGTTCTTAGAAAGCTTTGGTTATTTTACTCTCGATGAAAGCCTGTGGGAGTGCTTTAGAATCTACCACTCTTGGATTGAACCGCTGGTGGTGAATCAATGGGTCATGGAGATGCAGCGTTTCGAGTTGAACCGACAGCGAAGTATCTCACTACAGACGTACCACGACTGCTTGGTATGGATCGATCAAAACCACGATACTCGCGATGTGCGTAAACGTGTCGAGCAACTTAGATCTGATCGTGCCGACATTGTCAGCGTCTGGAGTCGAAAAACATTGAAAAATGAGTATCACGTTGATCATTGTTTGCCTTTCGCTTTCTGGCCAAACAACGATAAGTGGAATCTTTTTCCAACTACAAGCAAAGAAAACTTAAGTAAAAGTGACAAAGTTCCTACGGCTGAAAAGCTGCGCTCGTCTAAGTCGCGGATTCTAGAGTGGTGGCAACTCGCTTGGAACGATTCGGCTCATTTTGAACAACAATTCTTTTCAGAAGCCGCGCTTTCGTTACCTAACATCCCAGCGCAGTGTCGAGACTTTGAAGAGGTGTTCGATGCAATGAGCTTGCAGGTACGTGGTGTAAAAAGCAGACTGCTGATTAGTGAGTGGTACTGATCATTAAGTGGGCTAGTTATCCCAAATAACCCTCAACAAACCAATCATCGAGAACATAATGAAATACATCGGAATTGATGGCTGCAAGGCAGGTTGGATCGCTTGGGTTGTCTCTGGCAATGAGCCACCTACGTTTAAAGTGGTAAACACGCTCGATGAGTTGGTTGATGATCTTACGGGAGCAACAACGTTAATCGACATGCCGATTGGCTTTAGCGATTCGCTTACTCCAGATAGATTATGCGATAAAGCGGCAAGACGTTTTCTAACCAGCAAGCGTGGTTCCTCCGTGTTTCCAGTGCCGTGCCGAGAGGCGGTTTACCAAACCGATTACGTTGCAGCGTGCAGTGCCAATGTGGAGCAGCTTGATAAGAAGTTTTCTAAACAGACTTGGGGAATTGTGCCCAAGATCCGTGAGCTTGATGAGCTCATTGAAACTCATCCCAATCTTTCTATCAGGGAATCACATCCTGAGGTGGTGTTTGCAGCTTTGAAAGGCGAACCGCTGACCTTTTCCAAACGAACTCAAGAGGGCAAAGAAGAACGGCTTTCTATTATTCAGCAACTCGCCCCTCAATGGTGTGAAGGCTTGTCGTTGGCCATTTCAAACACTAAACGTAAAGACGTTGCGATAGACGACATCTATGATGCGTTTGTGCTTATGTTAGTTGCCTATTACGCTCCGCAATTATCGACCTTACCAGAGCCTTTTGATGTTGGTGGAGAAGCGGATGTCGACCAGAACGGACGAGTTCGAGAGATTGTTTATTGGAACAAAACGCGCTAACAAAGCGTGCGCTCAACTTGGCTTAATATGTTACTTTCCAACTTATGCTATTTTCCAACATCTGCTACTTTTCACTCTTACTATTTTTTGAGTCTTTGATATGAAACGTTTTATTGTCGGCTGGCTGGTCACTGTGCTCAGTGCTGCTAGTTATGCCCAAGTTGCTCCTATATCTCAATGGCAATGCGACATGATGAAAAAGAACAATGTCTTGAGCAGTGGTGCGCCTGTTGGTTGTGAGCGATTATCCAAAGTGGACTTCGATTTCATCAATTTCAAAGGGGAAACGCAACAGGGCAATATGATCGTGCTTGATGTGGTTGCACCTGCGGTTGAACAAATCTTTTCAGAACTCAAACAGCGTAATTTTCCTCTTCATTCTGCTCGCCTTATGCGTGAATTCAGAGGTGACGATAACGCCTCAATGGACGCGAACAACAGCAGCGCGTTTAATGCTCGTCCTATTACCGGCGGAGGTGGTTGGTCGAAACATGCTTATGGCGTGGCGATAGACATCAACCCAGTTCAAAACCCTTTCTTAGAGTTCGATAGCAACGGCAGAATCACGGTAAAGCCTTCACAATCTGCGACTCGCTATGTGAACCGTACTCGCTTTCGGGCGCGTGATGAAATAGAACGCCGCGGCATGGCAGAAGATGTGGTGGAGCTGTTTGCCCATCACGGATTTATGATTTGGGGAGGGGACTGGAACTCTCCAATTGATACTCAGCATTTTGAGGTCGGCTCAAGAAAGTTTGTTAACCAACTGCTCTCTAAACCACAACCTGAAGCCGAGGTGTTATTTGAGCGCTACGTCGAATCTTATCGACAGTGCTATCTCAAAAATAAAGGTGAGGACGCAGAAAAAGCTCGAGCTGTCTGCGCAAAGAAAACAGTCGGGACTTTTTAGTGCTATGTTTATCTAGAACCGTTTGTGTTTTAGCAAGTTAAACTCGCTTCAGGTGTGTTTTGAATCGCTAAGGTCAGCGCTCGTCGTTGGCCTTTTTTGTATTCATTTCTTCAATAGAACACCGAGTATTGAAAAGGTTATTGGGTGTCCATTAGTCAATAATCGATAAGCGAATGCAGCGTAAAGTCATCGGTTTGTCATTTAAAAACTCATAGCGTTAACGTTATGTGAGAACCATTGCTGGTGGGGGAACTCTTTGCGGAAACGCCAGTATTATTAGTGAACTGATCACAACGGACCAACTAATGAAAAAGATACCTTTGGCTCTAACTCTTTTAAGCACTCTACTTTTTTCACAATACACTTTGGCTACTGACACTTCACCTACCACTCAAAATCCCACTTACGAACTCGATGGTAAGTCGGTACTTGGTCGCACTGAGAACGTGTACCTATCAAGCGTTAAAGGGCTAAAAGACGTTCCTTTCATTGGTAAAATTGATACCGGTGCGGAAACCACTTCTATGCATGCTGAAGACATTCATGTGAAGAGCTCTAATCCCGACTACCAAAACCTCAAAGACAAAGAGTTGATGGCGGCGTTAACCGAAGACCTGTTGAACAATTCTGATGTTGATTACGATGATTGGGATGGCAGCACCTTTGCGAAATATGAAGCTGTGGTGTCTTTTAAGGTTCAAAATCCACGCACGGGAGACATGGTATTAATCGAAGCGCCTTTAGAGCGTGTCAGCATGATACGCAGCCGCACTAGCAGCACGCCTTTACTTCGTCCTACCGTGAAAATGTCGCTTACCATTGCAGACCAAGAGCTAAAAACAGACGTTAACCTGACTGACAGAAGCCATTTCTCTGCACCAGTATTGATCGGCAAAACCTTCCTTGCGGATAACGCGCTGGTGTTTGCGGGTTATGACTACTTGCAAGAGCAAGAGAACGCAACGGTGGTAGGCCGTAAAGAGGTGGTATTTATCTCGGGAATGGCGATGAATGCAACCTTCTCTTTAAAGAATCGCTACAGCATTTTGCATGCAAAAGACATCGACATAGACAAAAAGAACAAAGAAGTGACGTTTGATATGTTCGACAACGACGGTAAGCAAAAAGAGATGACGTTGCCGTTGGTTCGTATGTTAAGCGTGAGCGGTAAGAAGAGACCTTTGGTGTATGTGCCTGTTCAACTCGATGAAAACACAACTAAAGACGTTCTGGTGTACCTACGTGAGCGCTCGAGTAGTGAATCGCAGTTGAGATTTGGAACCAACACAGCCAGCGAACTCTTCATGATTGATACCAGTGCTGAGAATATTTTATCCGAAGGTTCAGAGAACTTTAGTGATGTGGTTGAGTCTGGTGAGCCTATGATTATCTCGCCGGAAGAGGACATCACCCTAGATGACTTCCCGCTTAAGGCGGTGGCTTCTTTCACTGTCAATACGCCTTTGTTGAAGGTCGACAGTTTTGAAATGACAGGTAAAGGCAAAGATGCTTCCGTTGAATTTTATCTTACGGATGTAAATGGTGAGAAGCAGAAGGTGACCAAGCCAATTATTAAGAAGCTTAAAGTCGGGGATGATACTCGTCCGGTTGTAAGTGGTGAGTTTGCGGTGTCTGGAAAAGTGCGTACGCAAGAGTTTGCCATCGACGTGCTCAATACAAATGAGAAAGAAGCGTACTTTATTTTAGGTAAGAAGATGGCAAAAGAAGGCGTTTACGTTAATACACGTTCTGATTACCTTCTGAAAGCTGAGCCACTGTTTAAAGTTGGGCACATCGAAGTCGTTGAAGTGAACGGCATGAAGTTCCCGGCCAAGCTCGACACTGGTGCGGATGTAAGCTCAATGAACGCAGTCAACATCAAACGATTTAAGAAAGATGGTCAAGACATGGTGAGCTTTACCTATCAAAACAACCAAGGCGATAAGCAAGATTTCACCAAGCCAGTGATTGATGTAATGCGCATTAAAGCCAAGAAAGGTGAGAAGGTGAACATTCGCCCTGTGGTAGAAATGAAGGTTAAGCTTGGAGACCTAGAGAAAGAGGTGAGGGTAAACCTTCAAGACCGCTCTCGTTTTGAATACAGCATGATCCTAGGTAAGAACTTCTTGAAGCACGGCGCAGTAGTCAGCAGCGATGAAGATTACTTGCTGGGTGATATGGAGTAACACCTAAACTTATCTAAGTTCGTATCAGAACAGCTCTAAACAGCCACACATTTCAGTATTGGGATGTGTGGCTTTTTGTTGAGTGCTCTATAAAGCACATCAAGTTCTATCTTCTCTAAGGGGGTTGGTCTAGTTCTTGCCCAAATTCAATTTGTTAAGCATGGCAATAGAGTTATCAAAGATAGCTTCGGTTATGTGTTTTGGGAAACCTTCAGGTAAGCGTGCGGCGAGGCGCTCAATTGCTTTGGGTAATTCAGTTTGCATGTCATCCAATATGCTTTGCATGCTATCAGAATTAAAGCCAACTGAATGGGCTGTATCAAGAAAGTGGCGGGAGTAGATCTTGCTTATCTGGTATTTCTTACCACGGCTTGCTTTTAACCCCATTGCTAACTTTAACTTTCTGATGTTTAGTCCTTTTTTTTCGGTGATAGGGTAAGCAGACAAAATGTCATAAAATGGTGTTAAGCGGTAACTACCTTGCTTTTCAATAAATATTGAATAGTTCTTTGCATGCCCATCAATAGCGCCTATAGCCCATTGGAAAACTTGAAACTTCATGAAGTTATATCTGTCTTCCAGTGCATTTGATGAGCCTTCAAGTAGCTTCATGATATCGGCGATTCCGGGGCCTCCATCACTTTCGTATTTTATCGATGAAGGGATTCCTTTGGCTTGACAGATATCTTCCTGAGGAAGGCGCAGTAGGTGTGTACGATCCTTAATCCAACGTCTATCAAAACGCTCAACAGCAATGGCTTTATAATTATGGGTTGTGATGATCTCGACTGTCGGAACATCAAACCCCAACTCTCTAGCTAACTCAATACATATGAACTCATTCTCGACACTTTCAGTCAGATCTAGAATAGAGGTGGGCTGCTTAATCTCACCAATAGGTAGCTTAATGATATGGCTTGTAGGTGTATTCCCTTTAGGCAAACACCAATCTCCATTCAACCTTAGTAATGCTGTTTTTTCTTGAGCGCCAGCAACCGATATTCGGAAATCATCTTCTTCCTTAATCATACCTAATGGAATATCGGAATGATGGGCTGCTAAGATTTTTTCAAGCCGAGATTCATCAAGAAGTTCGTATGACAGTTTGTTCTCGATATAGGGTTGACTTGGAGGGAGCAGAGCAATGGCACCAACGCTGTCTTTGCCAATTTCTTTTAGAAGATCAAAAGGTTGATTTGAAGCCGTTTGATAGCGTGCAACAATCCTATTACGTATAGCAATATTGTCTGGTAGCAGGTTGTCAAAGTAGTTGATAACGGCATCAGAAGTTATCGTAGGTATTTGTAGTTTAAGGGATAAAGACAATGGGCGAGATTTGTCGCTACTTAGCCAAGACTCATTATATTTAAATTCATGAGAGCCATTGTTTTGCTTTGTTAGAGTACCGACCAACTCACCATTCATATAGGCATTAAGTAGTTGCATTACCAATCTTCCTCATCAACAGTGCTTTGACTATTTTTTACATCTTTGGGTTCTATTTTAAGGGTGAGATCTAATGCTTGTATGAGCTTGAACATTGTTGAAATAGTGGCCTTTTCTGGTCTATTTTCAAAGTTCGAAATGGTTGCTTGTTTTATCCCTACTTTTTTTGCCAGCTCAGACTGAGTCCATCTATTCTTTTGGCGTATTAGCAGTAAAGTATTAGCTAATTGTTGTGGGCTATAAATCACAAGTTGTCACTCCTTACTATGAGGTTTCATCCCCATGAGAGGATATTGGTCATGCTATCCCAACAAAGGGATATATGTAACTTTATACCTTATAGGAGATATTGCAAGCTATATACCTTGTAGAGGATAAAGTAGGATTATTAAAGCCTTTAGCTTAAAGAGGTATTGCAAGAAGGTGGATACCAGCCTTTGTTGGACTTTTCGCTAAGCTCTTCTGTCGACTAGCGATTATCCGTGCGGGTAAGGTGAGATGATGGTTACACGTAAGTAGATCAAATATGCCACACAAAGTTGATTAGAAATACTGACTTTGAAGCGCAATGAGATGGTTCGAAACTAAAGTTATGGCAATCAAAAGCACTTACACTGTGAGTGAAAGCACAGGTGATTAAGAAATAAATAATGGTGACGCAAGGCATTATCATCATCCAAGCTGGATGTGCGGAGGTTGCGTTTGATTTATTTACGACTTTTGAAGGTGTGTTGAAAGCGAGAGGGAGCTTGAAAGCGAAAGTGCAAGGTACCTTTTACCGGGAGTGAAAGGTGGCGCGTTTAGTACCTGCTTTTAGTACTAATAGCATAATTAATGATTATAAATACAAAAAGGGCGATAACTCAATGAGATGTCCCGTTCCAAACGTTTGGTGGAGCTGGCGGGAGTCGCCTTCAAGTCCCTTAAAAATCAGTGACTTCAATATGTTAGGGTGTTTGTGTTTTTTGAGAATAACCCTTTAGTACCGCATCTTAGTACCATATGAAGTTAGTATCAACATCTAAGCGCATATTCAAAAATATGGATGCCAGTTCAGCTCCTCACTTGGGGGTTGAACCGATATCTATACTCAGCTAATCATTTAATCTGACTCTTAACGATGTTAATCCTTTCCAACTGCGATGTACTGAGTGAGCGCTGTTTCAATTGTTCATAGTTTTTTAATAGTCTGTTTTGTTGACGTCGAATCTGTCGCTCATTTGATTCTTTTTTTGCGTTTGACCACTTTTCAAACTGCGTTTGCATTTGCTTGATGAGTTTTTCAATTTCGAGTGCTTCAGTGGCTTTTTGGTGTTGGTATTGCCAAGTTGATAGCCTGCGTCCTTTTTCTTTTTCAATTGGCTCATAGCTCCGGTAGTCTATGCCGACATGTTGCAGCACTGCACTGTTGAATGTTTGTTTAATGACTTTTGTAGCTTTTTTCTGTTGTAGCTCAGTGAGGACACGATTACCGACAACTTTACCAATCATTAAATGCACATGGTCGCCACTACCTTTGTTTCCTTGTTGCTCCTGCTGATGCAATACTGCTCGAATTTGTTGTCTGTATTGGGCAAATTCAGATTTGTTGAGTTGACACAGTTTTGCTAAAGCTAATGCGCACTCTTTGACAATGGATTGCCACTGACTTTTAGTAGGTCGGTAGCCTTTTGGTAGTGTGAGGCAATATTCCATTGCATAGGTCGCTAGAGGTCGTCCTCCACGATGATTGTAGAGTTGTTGGTTGAGTCGAAATTGCTCACCAGCAATTGCAACTCGATTTGATGTTTCGGCACAACCGAAAAGGGATATGAGTGCTTCAGTGTGTTTGTGGTTCACGTGCTTCGGGTTTAAATAATAACGTTCTCTGATTAACACGCCGTCACAAGCGAGGCGCACGGGTTGTGTCGTTACAGTCCAGTTTTTAAGCATATTGATATGTTTTCCATAAGCTTAAAAACTAAATTCAGTGATTTCAAACAACCAGCATCTAACCTGTATACCCGATGGTTGGTTCCAGATAGGACAACCCACTTCGTTCCTTCGTTGTCCACTGGTAAGAAGGGGATTCCCTTCTTAACTACCCTTCATTTGTAGTTGATGATTTATGTTATTACACTTGAAGAAAAACTATGAATCATAATTCTCCAATAGCACTGGCTGTAAAGCTTGAAGAATGCCGACAAACAACGATAGACGATTTAGTTATCAACTTGTGCATCAAAGCTGCGTTCTTAACTAATCAAGATATCAAAAAAAACTCAAGCCGATACCAATGGGTTGTCAAACTTACAGAGCACTGTAAAGATGCGATGGCGTTGGAAGACGTGATAGAGGGGGAAGTTAGTGAGCCTCTTAACCCCTCAAATTGGGATTCTATTATGGCAAGTAAGAAGAAACAGGCTGATGAAATCGTCGAGATAATAGCTAAGCAGGTTATGTTAGCAATCCCTAATTATAGAGACTAATAGGTTGGTTGATGCAATAGTTTGCAGTGACTCATACCCGATCTGACGATGTGGATGGTGTAATTCGACCTGAGCTAGCCGTTACCGCCTTCAGAAGCGTTAAAGTGGCCGCTTTGGTTTGTCGGTCGAAATCTACCTATCGGCGAACTTTCCTCAGTCTGAACAGTAATGCGGCACCACTTATCAAGGTGTCGCAGATGGAAACTTTTGAATATAATGTATGATACGCCCCGATTTTAAAGCTGATAACTCAAAAATAACGGAGCTGATTTGCGCCAATGTATTCAGAGTCTGATAGAGGCCGTTCATCAGGCTCAGCTCTACGATGAGACCTGCGCCAGATTGTCCTCAAAAGCGTGAAAGCACTGTGGATGCTGTTATGTCCATAAGGTCTTCAATTTGGCGGTTTAACCGTTTTGTCATCTTTAAATATCATTTGCAAATCTAGACTAGGTTCTTATTTCAAAGGCCTTGTGGGATACTATAAATTACCAAGCTATCCTAGCGAGCTTTTTTGCCAAAGATACAAGCGCTACATTAAATGGTTTTCGCTGTTTTAGTTCGAGCAGCCAAGAGCCAAAGTACTTTTCTGCTGATACATCTCGCCACATGACAGCTCTCGAAGCTCTTTGTTCCCGTACTTGGATATTCCGAGCATGCGCGGCTATTCTCCCGTAGAGTACTGGTATGGAAGCAAGCCTAGCCAAGCGGCAAAGTTGCGACCATTTTTAAATTCACCGCATAAGACCTATTTGCGTGAAATCATCCACGGTATTAAGTAAGGGTTTGACAGTCAATGGCATTCTCAAGCAAGATTTCTTGCTCTATCTATGCAAGAACAGAGGGGAGTTGTCAGACTTGGTAAAGGAGAGTGTCGATATTTACAACACACTAAGGCCGCACCTTAGTCTAGGAATGAAAACCCTAAATGAGATGCATAAAAAAGCCAGTAGGCAGTACCCACTGGCTGCTGTTTAAAACCGTCAACGTATTTAGGATGGGTCACATTCGCAATGAACATCAGATCATAATTAAACCCATTTTTGTATCTAAATGGTTATTTAGTTCTTAAGAACTTGTATTTTATTAGAAGTTCATTGTACCCCAAACCACGAATAGAGTCGGTGCGATGTAAATCAGTGGCTTTAAACCTCGCGCAATACCAAAACGGCCCTCTTGAACTTCTTCAAAAGAAATATTGGCAATCACCGCACAAATGGTTTGCACTGCGATAGCTGCAACAGCAAATGACAAAATGGCGGCAATGGCACTGTCAAATGAAATTCCCATCATTTGCCACGCCACATACGTCATTGCGCCCACATTTGCTCCACAAACAAAAAACGACACCTTAAGCTGTTCTTTCACAGCCGCAATTTCTTCGGCTGACATTTTTTCAAAGACAGTGACTTCTTTTGTCGACGTGAAAAACAACCCCTTTACCGTTCGCGTGCGTCTTTTCGGGTTGGTGAAATGCAGAAGATAGAAAAGCACAACCGCACACAAACAAGTTATGCTATATCCCGTCATGATGTTTTGCTGTTGCCTATTCGGATCAATACCAAACTTCACAGCTTCAATCGCGCAACCCAACCAAAACAGAGCACAAATTCCTAGTAGAACTTTCCCCCCCAAGTTCGAAGTAATCTTGGGGTCAATGTGCTTTTCTAGCGAAGTCTTAGAGTTTGACAACGAAGAACGCGCAAAACCAATTACTCCAAAGAGCACTGTAACCAGCGTTGTGTAAAAAGGCACAACAAAGAACGCATATAAAGCTGTCAGGAAACAGAACATTTCCAAACCCTTGTCAACTCTAATACTAAAAGACATCAGGGCTAAGAATATAAAGGCTAAAGGCAGCGCCACAATTGTGCATACCGCATAGTAAGTCGTGTTACGTTCGGCGGAACCATCAAGAATGGCCTTTACGTATGGTGAGTAACATCGGATACAAACACCTATCACAGCCAAAAATAACCAAACGCCAACTCCACCAATAACTTGAGCCGGAAGCCATGCAATAATCTCATAGGCGCTGGCGTTTGAAAAATCTATGTAGTCCCAGCCTCTGGGTAAGCGGATCTTGAACAGTTCCTCGACAAGGAATGGATTCATCGCTGTATAGGAGGTTGTGAGCGCTACAAGCACTAGCCCAATAATGCCGGACAACATATTGCCTCGCGTCATTGATTTCCTTGCCATGTTGAAAACTTCCCCAACGATTGGGATTCCTGAAAAAATGGTAAAACGTTTTGAGTAGAACACGATGAAAGCCCCTTTGTTCTTTGATGAAAATCTTTTGGCCGCCACTTGAAATTAGAATCAACGGCTACTCTGGCCAAAAGTAAGAGTCGAATGCTTTTAGAGGCGCACTGATTGAATCAACAAGATGTGGTAAATGAGCAATGTCATTTAAAAACTGCCCCTGTAAATAAACCACAGGCTGAACGCTAAGCAGCCACTTGTAGGTCCCATAAGCGATCACTGCCGCCTGCGTATCACTCGGTTGACCGAGTAGATAGAAGATTGGTACAAACATTAATGCGGCAAACCATATTGTCTTGATTGACGTTCGTAACAGTAAGTCTCGATTAGCCCAAGGCCAACCGTCGAAAGAAGAAGCCTTATGCGCGAATCCAAACTCGGTTAAACGTATCAATACAGCCCATCCCAATAACCAGTACAAATAATTATCAAGAAGATTAAGAAGTACTTCTACTGAAGGCGACACCGCGTTAACGAAGTTAATCGCAATAGATGTATTTGCAGGCACCATTGGCAGAACCTCAGCATGCCAGCCCAACAAACGAGGCGCGTTTAAGACTAGAAGCAGAATAGCTAACAAAATTAATGTGTTCAGAATAAATTTAGATTCAAGCGCAAATGCCCTTTGGACCATGAAGCCGTTTAACTTGGCTCGGTAAACAGCCTTAATCCCTTTTGATATTGGCGCTTCTCCGCCACCTTGAATTGGACCACGAACTAGGACCATAGACAGTAGTTTCACAACTGAGAACACCGAAAGCACAACCGACAAAACGAGTGCGATACACGGAATCAAAATGGCGCGAAGTGCATTTTTTCCGATCGTTTCAAGCTCTCCTCCGTCTTCGAATGAGGACAACTGCCCCTTAATATTGTCATTCATATGATCGACTTCGGTTTCAATAAAAGCGTCTCTTAACGCAGCATAAAGTTCAGCATCGCCCCAATTGAAGCTAAAGCCAGTGACATAGTAATCCCCCATCGCAGCTTTAGCTTTCTTTTGTATGTCGGCATGCCTTTCGAAGGTTGAGAAACGACGAATGTTTGGCTTCATTGATTTAATGCCAACATCAGATAGCTGATTTCGTAGTGTTTTTTCAAACTCAATTATCGTCAGGTGTTCTAGCCATGCATGCGCCTTAGCTGCTGGGTAAAGTTGAAAAGATCCTTTAGGAAGATCCATTTCTTTTTGCATGCTACGGTTAAGGTCTGAATATCGATTTCTTGCTTGCTCAATGAATCTTTTAGCTGAACCGCGAGTCAAAGCACTGCGACCATTTGTCGTTAGATAGCGTCTGAGTTCTACGAGGCTTCGCTCTACATTTGCTTCGTACTCTCGTTTCACGCGGCGATTGCGCAGCGAATACCCAGCCTTTTCTACCTGAGCTTCAACATCTTTTCTGACATATTCAGTACTTGCTTGTTCATAGAGTTCGCGCCACTTATCATCAATAACAAAGTGCCTTAGGTTACGATCTCGCTCTTTATGTGCTTCTGCGTACTGGCTAAAGGCCTGCTCGATATCTTGCTTGCTACGGTAAAACGTTGGGAGGACGTCTGAATAGAAAATAACGTTGTAACTGTTGCTCGCAATCGATAATAAAATGGATTGAAGCTGATCCATCGCACCTTGTTTGAAGTCTTGATTGTAAAGGAATCCTGCAGAGAGCAGCGATAACATCACTTTCTGCTCAATTTGCTCATCCACAGATTCACTAAACGAAAATGACTTGCTCGCCAGATCTTGGTTATACAGTCCTTTCTTTACGGTGTTGACCAGCACGGCGTCTCTTCGAACTTCTGCGGAACTCGGCTCAATTAGCAATCGTTCGATAGCGGCCTTTTGGCCAAAATAGACCGTAGAAAACACCAATAGGAAAGTAACACTTTGGCCACTCCAACTAATGGGCTTTCTCAATTTGTTCGATAAAATAGAAACAAGGAGTTTTGTAAACAACAAACCTGAACCAAATCCGGATATCAAACGCCCGTAGATTTCTACTCGATGAATGTCGTCCATGTTTGAGGAGGGGTCGATCACCGTTGACGTTAATATTGCATGGAAGCTCGATTCGAAACCGAGATAAGCCAGTAGTGCTAGAACAAATAGCGTTTGCTTGGTCGCAATGTGATTTTTTAGTTTTCCTGTAATCGACTTAAGGGTTGAGTGCGGCATTGTATTTGTCATTACTCACCCGGAAAAACCAAGATAACTTGAGATTTTTGCGCTTCTATCACACCACCTCTTTCGGTTTTCACCCCTTCTTCAACATGGTATGTGCCTTTACTCGACCTAGGTATTAGCCCTTCGGTCCTTTGTTTTGGCGCTTCATTGCTGGGATTACCGCGTTTGTTTGAGCTTGGTGGCTTGGCCTTCGACATCAGGTCATCAAGCCTCTTCTTATTAATGTACTCACGCTCATAACCTTGAATAATAGGAATGTATTTCCCGGCATCGATCGCCCTCATGTAATCCCAGAATGAGTATTCATAAGGAAAAACCTGATCATTGTTGGCTGTATCCGTCGTTTGGTATGCATACATAAAGCAGTATCCTGCTACCTGCTCTTTCATTTCTCTACAGGTTTCAAAGCGCTGTTTTCCGCTTGTATTCAGTTCCGGGATCAGCTCCGCCAAGGTTTTATCGGCAAAGTTCTCAGGAAGATGTTCATACCATTTAGACTGGCTAGGTTGTGTGCTTGCACAACCTGTAAATAAGAATGTGAGAGCCAGAGCTGAATAAAAACGTAGATGTTGACCCAGCGAACACAATTGCGTAATCGCTTTGAACTCAATTGAAGATAAAGTCATTAGAACCCTGCTTGTTACTACCAGCTATTCGGGCTGATAAGATCAGACGCTGTGCCGCCACCCAATGCGTAGAATATCGAGAAAAACGACCACACAACCCCCAACCCGCAACATATGACGACGATGTTCATTATGTCAGTTAATAAAATCCAAGGGTTATCGATAACATCTCGGATGTAGTTTGAAAGTTTACTGATCATCTTACCTCTTACTTATACGTGACTGCTACGTGTAGTCATGGAGTGTGTTGGATTGCATATACTAATGGCTGGCCAAAGAAAATCAAGGGTAAACTGATGATAAATAGCGAATTTTTAACAGTAAGAATGGTCTTTGTTAATGTTATTACACAAGCGTCTAGTGGGGCGTTCAATCCGATCAATTCATTGCCCCGATTGCAAACCATAATGAAGGTTTAGATATCGTAAATATCGGAACAGACACTTGTAAACTGAATAATTTTCACTCCATTCGGGTGATAAAGGTTTGCTCGTCATCCACAAAACCCACCGTAATAGATAAACACTCGACCACGCCCCTCAGCTAGGCAGGTAAACTATGGATTCAAATCTTCTTCGTTATCCGGGCTTTGAAAAGTGCCAGTATAGGTACTTACGCCGTTGAGTGTAGGCAAATATCCATAGGTGCGCTTGGCTTGAACAATCAGGCTCAACTCGTTGGCGTTAGAGAAGCAAGAGGGGATCGCACCAGTTTCTTCGATAAACATAGTTTTCAGGTCTTCAAAGCTGTAATCACCAGCTAGTCGATGCCGTTAACATGATGGATAACAAAGAGTTTCTCGGTAATTCTAATGCGGAGATTTTATCACTATCAGGAGTCATGAAAATCATCCGCAGACATTATTGCCACGCAGCGTGTTGGCAATGTTCTAGAGCTGTTTTTGTAATTCTTGTTGGTGTTGTTGAACCATTATGTGCCTACGGATTTGGTTATGATATTAATTGCCCATATCTTGCCCAAAATCTAGGTTTTTGTCTTTTATCACCTAGCATAATCGCAGTGTGAAAACGCTCTGGATCAGAGAGTTATAAGTAGTTGTGATAGATTGTTAGGAGTAGGGAAGCGGAAGAGTTGAAAGGAATGGTATTTTTGGGGAGAAGGTGAGCCAGTCTTTATCGCTGGCTCAAGCTCTAGGACATTCCGTTCTTTCAGTTTATTGAATAAACGTAAAAAACGGAATCAACGGATACTAAAGTTAGGCTTTGGTGATAAGAGAGTAGACTTTTTTCCGCCCAGTTTTTCCGCCCACCTTAAAATCAATGAGCTTGCCTGAAAGTTTATCAATGATTTCAATGCACTTGTCACGACCGTAGTCGGTATTTTTGACTAAATAGTCTCTTAGCTCGGTCTTGTCTGTTTCGGTACTGCATAATAGTTTTGTAATGAGTGAAACGGCATCTTGATACTGATTGATAAAGTTATAGAACTTGCTCTCTTCGTCACGCAAAAACTTCTCTTTAGAGTAGGTATCAGAGTCGACATTATAGACAGAGTTAACCATGTCGACGTAAGACATACTCTCAGACTTATCATAGGCGTAAGTGAGTTCTAATGCGTTATTACCTCGGAGCTTTTGGTTAGTGAGTTTGATGTACTTCGTTTGTTGTCCAGAGTGATCCATTTTTTCATCTTCAATGTCCATCATGTAGATACAATCGACATCTTCCATGAGATCTGATGTTCCAGAGTAGACAAGATTGTTATTCATATCTCGATTTTTGTTGGTATGGCCTAGGCCGATAAATGTGCCACCTTTGAGAATGAATTCGCTCACTTTGATACCAAATGTACGCATGTTCTTTTTATCCATGGTATCGGCAAACTTTTTCAGTGTATCGACAATGATAACGACATTCTTTGCGTCATTATCGGCAGCCAATCCATCCAAAACACCAAGTAGTGAATGCGATTTGAAGCCGTTGTAGCCGGGAACGAGCGAGTGAACCCCAATACTTGCTAAGATTTCGGTTTTCTCAATAATGCCAGTCTGAGAATCATCAGCATTGACGTAGAAGACAGATAATTTTTTAAGAAGACCAGCGCAATGGGCCTGTTTTAGGTGATGGATTATCAGCAGGGTTTTGCCAGCATTCGGCGGTGCAAACAGGATATTTGATTGCCCCTTGAGGACGAATCGATCAAAAACAAAGGAGCTTTCAGCTACTTCTTGTTTGATTTGTGCTAGGTCTTCGTTAATAGAAAACGCCGTAAGCAATTCCATTGTGTTTGTTTGGATGTTTTTCATTTTAGCTATATGTAATATCAATCTTTAAGAAATGGGCAGCCTCTGAATGAGACCGTTTTTGTGAGGTAGGAAGTAATTTGCTGTATCTCAAACTAAGCCGAGTTCAGCGACTCACCATATCTCTCTGATAATTCCGGACTAGCGAACTTTGTGTGGGAAATCTTTGAAGCCGTTCTCCATCACAAATACCTTGTCTTCACTGTTGATGCTCCACTGAGAGGATAAAAGAAAGGTAGTTGCCATTACGGTCTGTGTAAGCACGTTCTAGCGGGTATTTGGTGCGGATATTGCCGTGAGTGCTGTATGTATACATATTATTTTCCTTTACTTAGGTAATAGTGATCCCTCCCCAGTTTGGGGATAGGATCAAATAGGTTTTTAAATTAAGAATTAAGCGGTGTTTTTTTGCTGCGAATAAGGAAGTACAGAAGCTGTATGTGATGTATCGATCATATTCACAATAGGTGCAAGTAGGCCAGGGTTATATTGGTAGCTATAGGTATCGAATGACTCTGAGTTGTGCTCTAGGCCAATGACAGACTTAACCAGTTCGTTTGATACTTTTGCTAGTTTTTCTGCGTTTTCATGCCCAACGATAGACTCGACAAGTTCCATCGAGACCAACTTTTGTTTCAATTCATTCACAAAATTATGACGAAATGAGTGAGCAGTAAACCCTGTATGTGCTTGGATACCGATCTTTTCACGACGGCGTGAAAACCACTTTGAGGCGTCATGTGAAAAATACCCACTAGTGGGTTTCAGCTCAGAAAACAACTGACCACTCTTTTTCGAATTAACAAATTCAATAAAACCTTTCTTTAACAGTTCATCATGTATAGGGACAAGTCTAGTTACACCTGTTTTTACGCTCTGATCTTCATAGGTTTCACGAATGATGATGCAATAGAACCCGTCAGCGATAACGATATCTTCGACTTCAATCTGGCATAGCTCATTGAGCCTTGCTCCTGTATATCTGAGTAGCAGAGGAATCCAATAGTAATATGGATGTAGGTACTTATGGTTCGTGTAGTCAGAAATTGAAAAAATATCTAGTAAGTGCTGTTCTGTGAAAGGGAAGCGCTTTTTTTCCTTACTGAGCTTTTTAGTCTCCAGCTTGTAAAAAACATTATCAGAAACATAGCCTCGAGCCTTTGCCCAGCTCAAAAAGGTCGACATTTTTTGGAAGTGACCTTTAGCAGTAGCTAATGAAATATAGGCTTTTGGCTCTAATAGAGATTCGTTTTTTGCGATTAGATCAAAACCATCTAACCCACTAAACTCTTTATACTTTTTGGGGTTTTTAGGTCTGTAGCAATAGGCGTGGGCAATTTGTTCTGCGCCCAAGCGATCAAGCTCATTGAGATCTAGAAACCCCATAAAATGGAGAATAATCTTGATTACACTACTATCTTGGTGGATGTTTTTAGGCTTTGATTTTTTGAGCTTAAGACGGTACTTAGTGTATTCATCCAGAATCTCAAAGCATGTCTTACGTTTCACCACCCTTTGAGTTTTGCGAGTTGGACGCTCGAATGTTACCGATTCAGTTCCTGAATTGGTCATGATGTTGTAGTTGTGGACTACTTGCTGTGAAGCATCACTAGCCGAAGATGAAGTCGCTAAATACATTGCTTATCCTTGAATTTACTTAATTAATGTGTCTCCAATTAATGTAAAGATAAGGGATGTAAGCTGTAAATAGGCTAATTGGTGTGTTTAAATTGTTGATTTTAAAGTGTTTTTAAAAATCAATAATTATCTTTCTTATTGTCCTGTTGCAAGTATGTGTTTTACATAGACTCTGTAAAAAACGTTGGGCGTGAATTCACGCCCGAAATTTGAATAAAAATATTATTTGTTGAAATTTCTTAGGTTTATGTCGTTTTATTAACCAATTTTGCTACTGCTTCTGTTTCGATTAAGTCAATCACCTCTTTAAGTTGACTTAGGTCGAGTTCTTTTCCGTAGCGATCGTACGTGATGTTATTCAAGGTATGTCCCAAGATCGCACCTGCGGCAACATGAGAAACTTGTTGGCGTTTGAACTGTGTGGCAACGGTATGACGGAAGGAATGAAAGTCATGGCCTTTTCCAAAACCGAGCTTGGTCTTAAATCGGGCATACCATTTTGAAGCAGCACTACCAAAGCCGTCCCTTGAATCCTTCAGCTCAGGGAATACTCTGTCGTGTTTAACGGAATGAAGGTACTCAATGAAACCGAGTTCTAGTAGTTGTTGGTGAATAGGTATAATTCGACGGCTTGTTAAGTTTTTGAGTTTCTGCCCCTTATATCTGTCATCGATTTGAATAACCCAGATTCCCTCCAGTTGGTAAATGTCTGCTTTGTAGAGCTGGCAAAGCTCATTTTGTCTAGCTCCTGTAAAGTAAGCTAAGAGAGGGAGCCAATAATAGTAGGCGTGTTTGAACTGTCGCTTAGTATGAATCTCGGTACAAAAGATTCTCTGTAAGTCTGTTTTTGTGTATGCGTTTTTTGCTTCACTGTCTCTACGCTGTTTGCGAAAGCGGATTGCCTTAAATGGGTTGATGTCAGTGAATTCGTTCAAGTGGCACCACTCAAAGAATCCCGACGTCTTCTGACAATAGTCTTTTACTGACTCTTCACTGAGAGTGGGCATTTTGAGTTTGTCATTGAGTTTAACTGCCTGCTTGGCTGTCATCCCTTTGAACTGAGGTTTTTTCTTCATATTGACAGGGTACTGTCGTAATAGCTGCACTGCATCTTCAGCATCACGTCTGCGAATTTCCGGAAGATCGGGTTTCCCAAGCAAATCAAGAACGGTTTGACACTTGGCTCTCAGCATTTCAACGGCCTTTGGCGATATATGTTGCGCTTTATAGAGGCAAAAACGCTCTAGCAGTTTTTCTGGGAGAAGTGCCTTTGTTTGTTTTGGTTGTGCTGATAGATGCTGTTTTTTATGGTGAACAGGTTTTACTTGCCTTGAATTGGCGGTGGTAGTTGGAGATGAAATGGTGCGACGAACTTCTATCTCTAGTTCTAATGCTAAGAGAATCGCCTTATCTTTGTTTGATGTTTTCAGCGAACGTTTGACTTCACGAAGTCCATTGAATAGGTGTCGATGTTCAGAGGGGATCTGATATCGGAACTGCCAAATGCCAGATTTGGATATAGATAAATAGCGCATGCTTTAGTACCAAAACGTAGTACAAACAGCCTAATATCGAAGCTTTAGATACAAAAAGGGCGGTAAATCAGTGACTTACCGCCCTTTCCAAACGTTTGGTGGAGCTGGCGGGAGTTGAACCCGCGTCCAAAAATCATTCATCATTGGTACTACATGCTTAGTCGATCTTTAATTTCACCAGCAACCTGCGAACCGACACGCTAGTTAAAGGCTAACCTGAATTATAATTCGCGCTTTTCCTCTCAGGTGGGAGAAGCCACGCTAGCTAGTTTGGGTTTGATCTCTTATTGGTCCCCGTCTTACGAGCGGAAGCTAGGGTAAGAGAGCTCTGAGCAGGTTATTAAGCTGCTAGTGCGTAGTTTTCGTCGTTTGCGACTATTTTTTTGCGGCTTTTAACGTGGCCAACCGCCCCACGGCATGCACCTCAGACTTCAAAATTCCTGTCGAATCCTAAATCAGCCCCAAGTGTTATTTGCATAGTACCAGAAAAGCTTACCCTGTCTAGCACTGTGCGTTTAAGTGCTTAAAATTAACGCAAATTACTCTTCATAATTCGTGCTTTATCTCTCGCCCAATCTTTTTCTTTCATATCAGTACGTTTATCGTGCAGCTTTTTACCTTTCGCTACGCCAACTTTAATCTTCGCCCAAGAGCGAGACCAGTAAAGTGCGGTTGCGACAAGTGTCATGCCTTCACGGTTAATACGACCGATAAGGTTATCGAGTTCTTTTCTCGACATCAGGAGTTTACGGATACGTGTTGGGTTCGCCACGATATGAGTACTCGCTTGAGTAAGCGGAGTGATCGTCATACCACTGATGAATGCTTCGCCATCTCGGATGTAAACGTAGCTTTCTGCGATATTGGTTTTGCCTTCACGTAGGGATTTTACTTCCCAGCCTTGTAGCTCAAGCCCCGCTTCTATCTCATCATCGATGAAATATTCGTGGCGAGCTTTCTTATTAAGCGCAATGGTATTACTACCGGCTTTTGATTTTGATTTATTCTTTGCCATAATGGCCTCATTATACGGATTGCGCCCTAGTTGGGGAATCCTTTTTATTTGCGCTCTGGCCCAATACAATTAAAATTGCAGTTTGTGTTAATGTAACGCTGTCTTTAACAGGAGTCTATATGCCAAAGGTTACTCGTTCAGCATTAGTGTCGTTTAGTGCCGACCAGATGTTCAGCTTGGTCAATGATGTTGCTCGTTATCATGAGTTTTTGCCAGGGTGTTCTGGTTCACGTGTGATCGAATCTTCAGATTCAGCTATGGTGGCTTCGGTTGATGTATCTAAAGCCGGTATCAGCAAAACATTTACTACGTCTAACCGCTTAGCGGATGGCGCTGAGATCTTGATGGAGCTGGTGGATGGCCCATTTAAGAAACTGCAGGGTGGTTGGTATTTCACTCCGCTCGACGATCAAGCGTGTAAGGTTGAGCTTAAGTTGGAGTTTGAATTCTCTAGCCGAATGATCGAAATGGCATTTGGTAAGGTTTTCAATGAGCTGACGAGCAATATGGTCAGTGCTTTTACTCAACGCGCGAAACAGGTTTACTAAGCCATGACTATTGAATCAGATATGATCCACGTAGAGGTTGTGTTTGCACTTCCGCACGAGCAGCGTGTGTTTACCTTGATAGTGAACAAGAACGCAACCGTTGAAGAGATTATTGCGCAGTCTGGCGTTTTGGATCTGTATCCAGAGATCGACTTAGCGAAAAATAAGGTTGGCGTGTTCAGTCGTAACGTTAAGCTTGATGCGACGGTTCGCGATAAAGATCGTATCGAAATCTACCGCGCATTGTTGGCTGATCCAAAAGAGATTCGTCGTAAGCGCGCTGAACAAGCAAAAGCGGCCGCAGCTAAATCGTAATGCTAAACAAGTTTGACTAAGAAGAGAGCTCGCTATATTGGCGAGCTTTTTTGTGCCTGCGGATTAGACAACGGACCTAATTTGTTAGCAGATATTAAAAAGCCTGCTCATTTGAGCAGGCTTTTGCGATTCTGGCTCTGTCGACCGATAGCTTTATCGGCTGAGAGCTTTGTTGACTGGAAAGCTTTGTTGGTAGAAAGCTAGCGAAGGCTTTCGAAGAACTCATCACTGGCTTCAAAATCACCATTGATCGTTACTAGAGTGCCAGTGGCATCAAAGTTCACGACTAGGTTTTTCTGAATCGGGTCTTCATGGCCTTTTTGGTGGTGGTAAATGTAGTACCACGTATCTGGGTAGCCATTTTCGATAAGCATAGGTGAGCCCATAACGTAACGAACTTGTGTTTTTGTCATGCCAAACTTGAGCTGATCGACAGCTTCCTGTTCAACATAGTTACCCTGATTGATGTCAATTCGATAAACCAACTTCTCTAATAGAGAGCAACCGGTCAACATTGTTAGTGCAAGTGGAACTGCAACTAACCACTTTTTAATTCGCATAGTTTGAGATCTTTCTTCGCTAAAATACTGCCTGATAATAAACAAGCTCCAGCAAGAAGTAAAAAGCTCCTTGCGCTTTGAGCTTGTTATGACTGGCAATTTTGAATTAAGTTGCAAAATTGCCAAGATTCTTCGGTAAATTATCAGAAAGTTGCTGAATATGTAACCTAAGCTGCGATTAATAACTCTTTTGCGTTGGCAAGCGTCGATTCGGTAATCTGGCTGCCACCAAGCAGTCGAGCAAGCTCTGAAACGCGTTGTTGCTCATCAAGCGTGTGCATTTGAGTTTCGGTTTTACCTGATTTCGTGTTCTTCGCTACAAAAAGTTGTTGGTGACCGCAACCGGCAACTTGAGGTAAGTGAGTCACACACATCACCTGCGTAGATTCCCCCAGCTTACGTAGCATTTTTCCGACAACCGCAGCGGTTGGTCCACTGATACCTACATCGACTTCATCGAAAATCAGGCTTGGTGTGTCCACTTTTTGCGCTGTGATCACCTGAATCGCTAATGAAATTCGTGATAACTCACCACCAGAGGCCACTTTCGCAATCGGCTGCATTGGTTGGCCTGGGTTGGTCGAAACAATGAAGGTCACGTTATCCATACCCAATGGAGAAGGGTGTGTGTTGGTGTTGTTCACTTCAATGGCAAACTGCGCTTTTTCCATGCTCAGTTCGTGCATGCTTTGCGTGATCAGCTTGTTGAGCTCTTTTGCGTAACGAGTTCGAGATTTATGAAGCTTCTCGGATTTCGCAACGAACGACTGGTATTGGTTTTCTACCTCGTTTGCCAGTTCTTCCAATTTTTCATCAGAGCAATCAAGCGCTTCAACTTGTTGTAGCAAGTCTTGATGGTGCTTATACAGTTCTTCAGGTAACACGTGGTGTTTACGAGACATCGACATCACTTTAGAGAAGCGCTCCTCAACGTAAGCCATACGACCGGGATCAACATCAATGCTGTCTAGGTATGTTCTTAACTCGTTGTTGGTCTCTTCAATCTGAATAATGGCTTCAGAAAGTAAATTCGGTAACTCAGCCAGTCTTTCATCTAGCTCAGCTAACTGAATTAAGGAGTTATTGGCCGATTGCAGAATACCAAGCGCATTAACTTCTTCGCCTTCATAAATAAGCTCGATAGCTTGCTGACAGGTTGTGGCCAGTTCTCCGCTATTGGAGAGGCGCTTATGCTCTTGTTCGAGGTCTTCATATTCTTCCTCCCCAATAGACAGCTCATTTAACTCTTTGATTTGGTATTCAAGAAGTTGTTTTTGAGCTTGGTTTTGCTGGCTATTTTCACGTAACTCTTTTAAGTGGTTATCCGCTTGTCGCCACGCTTGATAAGCATTACGTGTCGATTTCAATAGGTTCAAGTGGCCTGCGTATTGATCAAGCATGGCCATTTGGTAATCGCTTTTCATCAACTGGTGATGCGCGTGTTGACCATGGATGTTGATCAGCAGTTGTCCTAGCGATTTCAATTGCGAAAGAGGGACAGGGCTACCGTTGATGAATGCACGAGAACGACCTTCTTTTGAGATGGTTCTGCGCAGGATGCACTCACTGCCATCAAGTAGTTCGTTGTCTTCTAACCAGCGGGTAGCATGCAGATTGTTCTCAAGTAAAAAAGCGGCACTGACTTCGGTTTTTTCTTCACCTTGTCGAACCATTCCTGCATCGGATCTTCCTCCAAGGCATAAGCCTAAAGCATCGATAGCGATAGATTTACCCGCACCAGTTTCCCCGGTGATTGTTGTCATGCCTTTAGAGAGTTCTAGCTGTAAAGACTTAACAATAGCGAAATTATTAACACTTAAATGAGCCAGCATTTTTATTTACCTGTATAACTGAATAATACTGTATATAAGCTCAGTATATACTGTTTCTTTATACAGTAAAGTCGACAGGTGAAAATTTTTTGTGACAGCTCTCAGAATTGAGCTTGTCTGTAGATCACTGAAACCGCTATAGATTCCCAACTCAGTCGTCCCTCCCTCTTGGGAATGACGGTGTGGTGGATTGGTATAAAGGTAGAGATTGTGGGCTTCTAATCGGCAATAAAAAAGGCTGACGAATGTCGTCAGCCTTTTAAAATAGTTCGCTTTTCACTTAGAACAGCTTACTCGACCAGCCTAGCTTGTTACGTAGGACGTGGTAGTAGTTGTAGTCTTTAGGGTGGATCAGTTTGAGCACATTTGGGCTTTGGTAAATGTGGATCTCATCGCCAGGAGAAACAGGCAGTGAGATTTGACCATCGCAGCTTACTTCCTGAGTTCCGCGGTTATCAGGCGATACGATAAGCTTAATACGACGCTTGCCATCCACCACAAGTGGGCGGCTTGAAAGGGTGTGCGGGAACATTGGCACGAGTGAAATTGCATTTAGACTTGATGACAGGATAGGGCCGCCGCCAGAAAGCGAGTAGGCGGTAGAACCTGTCGGTGTTGAGACGATTAAGCCATCAGAGCGCTGTGAGAAGGCGAAGCTGTCATCGATATACACTTCGAACTCGATCATGTGAGCAACTTGTCCGGGGTGCAGTACAGCCTCATTAAGGGCTGCATTGTGGCTTTTTATCTGGCCGTGACGATGAATTTCCGTTTCAAGTAGGAAGCGCTCTTCTTCCATGAACTCGCCTTTGAGTACATCAGTAAGCGCGCTCTGGAAGTTTTCAGGGTTAAGATCTGTGAGGAAACCAAGGTTGCCTCGGTTAACACCAATCACTGAAATGTCGAAACGTGACAAGATTCTAGCGGCACCGAGCATATTTCCGTCACCACCGACCACAATAGCGAGATCGGCGCGTTTACCTAATTCAATCAGGCTAGAAAAATGTTCTTTTGGTATGTCGTCCAAAATAGTGGCGAGTCTGTCATCAACAAACACTTGATAACCCTCAGCACTTAACCACTGATAGAGCTCTCTATGAGTCTGAATTGCTTGCTGATCTCGAGGTTTACCGATAATGGCGATGACTTCAAATGGCTTTTTCATAACGTTTCCAAACGAATTAGGCTTGAATCAAAATTCTTCATCCCCATAATAAAGGCAAGTTGAACGTCTATGCGAGTGTTTTATATCAATTTGGGGCGCAAACACGCCTGTCACTTGTATTGAAAACGAATTCTGGAGATATCATGAGCAACGAAGAAAACAAAGTAACCGAAGCAGAGCTAGATCAGATCATCGCTGAAGCTGAGAAAGTTGAAGAAGCTGAACTGAATGAAGACGCTGCTGATGAGCAGGAAGCAAAAATCGCTCAACTGGAAGCTGCACTGCTTTCTAGTGAATCTAAAGTGAAAGAGCAGCAAGATTCTGTTCTTCGCGCGAAAGCTGAAGTTGAAAACATGCGTCGCCGTAGCGAACAAGAAATTGATAAAGCGCGTAAATTCGCTTTGAACAAGTTTGCTGAAGGTCTGCTTCCTGTAATCGACAACCTAGAGCGTGCAATGCAAGCGGCGGACGCTGAAAACGAAGTGGTTAAGCCACTGTTTGAAGGTGTTGAGCTAACGCACAAAACGTTCGTAGACACAGTTGCTAAGTTTGGTCTTAAAGAGATCAACCCTGAAGGTGAAGCGTTCAACCCTGAATTCCACCAAGCGATGTCTATTCAAGAAAGCCCAGATCACGAATCAAACACGGTTATGTTTGTGATGCAAAAAGGCTATGAACTAAACGGTCGTGTGGTTCGCCCAGCGATGGTTATGGTTGCTAAGTAATGACGAATTACGTTGCCAAGTGATTGACTGGCGCATTGACTGAGTTGGTCACAGCGACAAAATAAATCACTGGTTTACGTAAAATAAAAAGAGAGGCATAGGCCTCTCTTTTTTGTGCCTATAACTTGAGAGTCCACGTAAATAAGCATCAAAACCGCATTAAGAATGTCGTTCTTTTTATTTCATTCAGATCAGCAATTTAGAGTTTTGTGTTATGAAACTTGTTGTGATTGAGTAAATGTTTTGATGTCACATTTGTGATGTTTTTGTAAATAAATACTTTTAATTGTTATCTTTGTATGTAAAATCCACTGCCATATAGCGATTTTGGTCGCATATATAACTATAAAAGTACAAATTTTAAACACAACAAACTGGAGAAGAACGATGGATAAATCGCTCTCAAGTAAAATTTTTGTAGGCTTGTTCGCCGGTCTACTTATTGGTACTGCTATTCAGTACCTATTCAGCGGTATTGCTATTTTTGATACGTATCTACTTGGCGCTGCCGAAGGTGCTGGTGGTATGTTCGTATCACTTATCAAATTGCTTGTAGTTCCTCTTGTGTACGTATCTATTGTTTGCGGTATTGTTGAGCTAAAAGATATTCGTTCATTTGGTCGTCTTGGTGGTAAAACCTTTGGTCTTTACATTATTAACACCATCATCGCGATTTCAGCAGCGCTAACGATTGGTCTTATTTTCCAACCAGGTGCAGGTGCGAACCTTGCGGGTACGGTTTCTGAGACAATTGCGCTTACAACAACTGAAACACCAGACATCTTCTCTCTTGTTGTTAACATCGTTCCTAGCAACCCTGTAGAAGCGTTTGCAAGCGGCGACATGCTACAAATTATCTTCATGGCAATTTTGACAGGTCTTGCTATTCAAGCGCTTGATTCTCGTGGTGGCCCAGCTATCAAGACATTCAAGATGGCTAACGAAATCATGATGAAGCTTATCGGCCTTGTAATGAGCTTGGCGCCTTACGGTGTATTTGCTCTGATGATTCAACTGGGCGCAACACTGGATGCAGACACGCTAATGTCAGTTGCTGGCTATGTGGCGCTTGTGGTTGCAATGCTTGTGTTCTGGATTTTCTTCTTCTACCCAATGATGGTGGGTTCATTCACTGGTATTTCTCCAAAGCAGTTCCTACGTGCAACGCGTGAGCAAGTTCTATTCTCACTATCTACAGCAAGTTCGAATGCAACAATCCCAGTAACAATGCGTACTCTTACTGACAAACTAAACGTATCTAAGTCAGTAGCTGGTTTCGGTGTACCACTGGGTGCAACAATGAACATGTCTGGTGTATCTATCTACATCGCACTAGCAACTATGTTCGTAGCAAACGCATTCGGTCAGCCAATCAACACTGCTGACATCTTCACTCTAGGTCTAACTATCTTGCTACTGTCTATCGGTGCTGGTGGTGTTCCTGGTGGCGGTGTTGTGATGGTAGGTGTTCTATTGCACCAACTAGGTTTGCCACCAGAAGGTCTAGCGATTGTTGCTGCTGTTGACCGTATCTGTGACATGTTCTGTACCTCTTCAAATGTAGTCGGTGATACAGCGGTGAACACTATCGTTGCTAAATCTGAAAACGAAATTGGCGTTGAAGCTAACGAAGAAGCTGAGCTAAAGAAAGCAGAAGCTTAATTCTTAATTAAGACTCGATAATTGCGAAGCCCCGCTCAACCAGAGCGGGGCTTTTTTATTTCTGCTGTTCGGTACTTTCGGCTGTCTGCTGCTGAGTTAAAAGAGGGGGCTGTGTTGGTGCGAAGTCTCATTTTTTCTTTTTACTCGCGCTGAATTGGTCATCAGTTTTCAATATTTAATATAGATCACATATAATAATACAATATTATTTTATTGTTCTGGCAACCTACATTATGACGACATAAAGGAAACCAAATAATGAAGTTGTCTTACCTTAGCCTACTGACTGCTAGCCTCTTAGCGGCTCCCGCTCTTGCTTCTAATCACGATATTGGTCAACAGTTCAATCTTGATCCAGCAAAAGCACCTGCACAAAACTTCGATTTATCTAAATGGAAAATTAACCTACCGGAGCTAACAACAGAAGGCTCTAGAAAAGGCAAAACATTGGAGATCGGTAAGCAAGAATTGTCGAATGTAGACACGCCTTACGTTCATCCTAAATGGTTCTACACCGATGCAGGATCTGGTGCGATGGTGTTTGTGGCTCCGAATACGGCACCAACGACACCAAATAGTAAGAATACGCGTAGTGAGCTAAGAGCGATGCTGGCAGACAGCTACTCGGCGCCGAGCAACAACTTCGCGATTTCAAGCCATAAGAACGCAGAAGAGTTTGGTTCTATCGGTGGTCAAATGACGGCAACACTTTCTGTTGATCAGGTGAGTACCAGCGGTAGCTACAAAAAAACAGGCGCATTCTCGGTAGTGATCGGCCAAATTCATGGTTCAGACAATGAGCCACTGAAAATTGTTTACCGCAAGTTGCCAGAACATGAGCATGGTTCGTTAACGTGGAACTATGAGTTAAACCCGCCGACAGAGATGAAAAACGCGAAGGATGAAAACGGAAAGAAACTTCGTAAAGACATTCGCCATGATGTATTTGGTCAATACAATCTGAAAAAAGGCAGCTCGGATCCTGCTGATGGTATCAAGCTAGGTGAAGTGTTCTCATACGATGTGAATATCAAAGATAACATCATGCACTTAACATTTACTAAGAATCCAAACTCAGCCGATCCTATTGTGAAGACGTATGATGTTGATTTGGCTAAGGGTAAATATCAGGGGCATGATATCGACCTTGGTTATGGACAGGACTGGATGTACTTCAAGGCGGGCGCATACAATCAATGCAACACTAAGAAATCGAGCTCAGCCTGTGAATGGCGTGGTATGGAAGCGGGTGATTACACTCAAGCGAGCTTCTACCAGTTAGTGCTTAATCAATAACATGGCTGAATCAGTAATCATTTGAATAATATTTAACTGATTAATATCTATTTGAAAAAGACCTTCTACATGAAGGTCTTTTTTTATGGCATCTGGAATAGGGTTGAGGTTTCAATGTGGGGACAAATGCGAGACTTTCTCAACATCGGAGCCTTAATTGGCAAGGGATCGGTCACTTTTTACCTTTATGTAAAAAGATACGGGAAAAAATAGATTTTTTTTACTTATTCCCTTGAAAACCAGTTTGCAGCCCTTATCTATGGTGCATACGAAAGCAAATTACATTTGCACTTAAATTTTGTGTATTAGGGTTGAATCCCTGATTACCGCCCCCCACATATGTGGGTATAGCAAAAAACTAATATAGATTATATTTCGGAGATAGCCTGATGGGTCGAATCATTGGTATTGATTTAGGTACTACTAACTCTTGTGTTGCTGTTTTAGACGGCGACAAACCACGCGTACTAGAAAATGCTGAAGGCGAACGCACAACAGCATCGGTAATCGCATACACTGACGGCGAGACGCTAGTTGGTCAACCTGCGAAACGTCAAGCAGTTACTAACCCTCAAAACACGCTATACGCAATTAAGCGTCTAATTGGTCGTCGTTTTGAAGATGAAGAAGTTCAACGCGATATCGAAATCATGCCTTTTAACATTGTTAAAGCTGATAACGGTGATGCATGGGTTGAAGCGCAAGGCCAAAAAATGGCTGCTCCTCAAGTATCTGCTGAAGTTCTTAAGAAAATGAAGAAAACAGCTGAAGACTTCCTAGGCGAAGAAGTAACTGGCGCAGTTGTTACTGTTCCTGCTTACTTCAACGATGCTCAACGTCAAGCAACGAAAGATGCTGGCCGTATCGCTGGTCTAGATGTTAAACGTATCATCAACGAACCAACTGCTGCTGCTCTAGCTTACGGCCTAGACAAGCAAGGTGGTGATCGCACTATCGCTGTATACGACCTTGGTGGTGGTACATTCGATATCTCTATCATCGAAATCGATGAAGTAGAAGGCGAGAAGACTTTCGAAGTTCTTTCAACTAACGGTGACACTCACCTTGGTGGTGAAGATTTCGATAACCGCATGATCAACTACCTAGTAGATGAGTTCAAGAAAGAGCAAGGTATCGACCTTAAAGCTGATCCACTAGCAATGCAGCGTGTTAAAGAAGCAGCAGAAAAAGCGAAAATCGAGCTTTCTTCTACTACTCAAACTGACGTAAACCTACCTTACGTTACTGCTGATGCGACTGGTCCTAAGCACATGAACATCAAAGTGACTCGTGCGAAGCTTGAGTCTCTAGTTGAAGACCTAGTTCAACGTTCTCTTGAGCCACTAAAAGTTGCTCTAGCAGATGCTGACCTATCTGTAGGCGAAATCACTGACGTTATCCTAGTTGGTGGTCAAACTCGTATGCCTATGGTTCAAGCTAAAGTAACTGAATTCTTCGGTAAAGAGCCACGTAAAGACGTGAACCCTGACGAAGCTGTTGCAATGGGTGCTGCTGTTCAAGGTGGTGTACTAGCTGGTGACGTTAAAGACGTTCTACTACTAGACGTTACTCCTCTATCTTTCGGTATCGAAACGATGGGCGGCGTGATGACTAAGCTTATCGAGAAAAACACAACTATCCCTACTAAAGCGGATCAAGTGTTCTCTACAGCTGAAGACAACCAAAACGCAGTAACTATCCACGTTCTTCAAGGTGAGCGTAAGCAAGCGACTTACAACAAGTCTCTTGGTCAGTTCAACCTAGAAGGTATCCAACCAGCACCACGTGGCATGCCACAAATCGAAGTAACATTCGACCTAGATGCTGATGGTATCCTGAACGTATCTGCTAAAGATAAAGCAACAGGTAAAGAGCAGAAGATCACTATCCAAGCATCAGGCGGTCTGTCTGAGGAAGAGATCGAAGCAATGGTACAAGAAGCAGAAGCTAACAAAGAAGCGGACAAAAAGTTCGAAGAGCTAGTAACTGCACGTAACCAAGCTGACCAAATGATTCACGGCACTAAGAAGCAAGTAGAAGAAGCTGGTGAAGCTCTACCTGCAGACGAGAAAGCTAAAATCGAAGCAGCTATCGAAGCGCTAGAATCAGTTAAGTCTGGTGACGACAAAGAAGCTATCGACGCTAAAGTTCAAGAACTTATGCAAGCAGCTCAAAAGCTAATGGAAATCGCTCAACAGAAAGCTCAAGCTGAACAAGCTGGTGCTGACGCTGGTGAACAGCCTAAGCAAGACGACGATGTTGTAGACGCTGAGTTTGAAGAAGTTAAAGAAGACAAAAAATAATTTCGTTGCAGAGTAGCCTGATTTCGTTGTCGGAAGTGCTCACCTACTAACGTAGGCTCCGCGCTTCCTCCTATAACTCAAGCTATCTGCTTAGAAATTTGTCTCAAAGACTTATTATTGCGGGCGTCAGAGGTAACTCTCACGCCCGTAAATTTGTATTTAGACTTGTCGATCTAGATAATAGCTTTATTCGGCATTTCAGCAGGCAGAACTTTTATCTAGATTGATACACAGACTACTGAAGTGATCATTCGGTAGTAGCAATTATTTTGGTGACCTAGAACATGTCAAAACGTGATTTTTACGAAGTATTAGGCGTAAGCCGCGATGCATCAGAGCGCGATATTAAAAAAGCGTACAAACGCTTAGCGATGAAATTCCACCCGGACCGTAACCAGGGTGACGAGACCGCAGCAGATAAGTTTAAAGAAGTAAAAGTAGCGTACGAGATCCTAACCGATGCTCAAAAGAAAGCAGCTTACGACCAATACGGTCACGCAGCCTTTGAACAAGGTGGCATGGGCGGCGGCGGCGGTTTCGGCGGCGGTGGCCAAGGTGACTTCGGCGATATCTTCGGTGACGTATTTGGCGACATCTTCGGCGGCGGTCGTCGTGGTGGCGGTCAACAGCGTGCACAACGTGGTTCAGATCTACGTTACAACATGGAACTTTCTCTAGAAGAAGCGGTTCGTGGTGTTTCTAAAGAAATCGAAGTACCAACACTTGTAGAGTGTGATACTTGTGACGGCAGCGGCGCGAAAGCGGGTTCTTCTGCACAAACGTGTGGCACTTGTCATGGCCACGGCCAAGTACAAATGCGCCAAGGTTTCTTTGCGGTTCAACAGACTTGTCCTACTTGTAACGGTAAAGGCAAGATCATCAAAGACCCATGTAACTCATGTCATGGTCAAGGTCGCAAACAGAAGACGAAAACACTTAACGTTAAGATCCCTGCTGGTGTTGATACTGGCGATCGTATTCGTCTATCAGGCGAAGGCGAAGCGGGAGAGCAAGGCGCTCCGGCTGGCGACCTGTACGTACAAGTACACGTAAAAGAGCACAACATCTTTGAGCGTGACGGCAATAACCTTTACTGTGAAGTTCCAGTAAGCTTCTCTATGGCTGCTTTAGGCGGTGAAGTTGAAGTTCCAACACTGGATGGTCGTGTAAACCTTAAAGTGCCAGAAGAAACACAAACGGGCCGTATGTTCCGTATGCGTGGCAAAGGCGTGAAAGGCGTTCGTGGCGGCGGTGTGGGTGACCTAATCGTTAAGCTAGTGGTTGAGACTCCAGTTAAGCTAAGCTCTCGTCAGAAAGAACTACTGCGTGAATTCGAAGAAACATGTTGTGGCGAAGCGGCAAGCAAGCACAAGCCAAAGTCTGAAGGTTTCTTCAGTGGCGTTAAAAACTTCTTCGATGACCTAACTAAGTAATTAGGTTGTTGATAAAATTAGAAAAGCCTGCTCATGTAGCTAACACTGATCATTTAAGCATTTTCCTGATCAGTTGAACGATCCTACAGATGGTTAACAATACCCTTAAGCACTTTTGTTTAAGGGTATTTTTTATGCTGTCACACTGGTTAATCGATGTTGACGACTTTGCTAATCCAGAATCTCTTTCTTTGTTCCAAAAAGACCTTCCGTTAGATTGGATAAACCAAGCTTTATCTGAAACGAACAAAGCGAGTATGCGGCGTAGAAAATTACCTGCCGAACTTGTTGTATGGTTAGTCGTTGGTATTGGTCTATATCGAGATAGACCGATTACCGATGTACTCGATAAACTCGACCTCAAATTATCTAATTCATTGGGTGAAACGATTGCACCTAGTGCAATTCCTCAGGCAAGAAAACGCCTCACTGCTAAGCCTTTAAAGTCATTATTCTCAATCACAGCAAAGCACTGGACCCAGTCGGAAGATGCGGGTGATAAATGGAATGGTTTGAGCCTATTTTCAATCGATGGCACACAGTTTAGAACTCACGATAACCCAAGCTTAGCTGAGCATTATCAATATGTTTACTATCGAAAAGACAGGCACACTGAGTACCCAATCGTTCGAATGTGCGCGCTCACATCACTACGGAGTCGACTTATTCATGATGTGGCTTTTGGGGAAAGTTCTAAAGGAGAAATCAGCTATGCAAAAGATTTAATTTCATCAGCAGTTCCGAATTCATTGACCATTTTTGACTGTTGCTACTTGAGCGCAGAACTTATGCTTAACTGGCAACAAGAGCATGGAACAAGCCACTGGATGACGCCAATAAAATCGAATGTGAAATATGAAATCATCGAGCAGCTCGATGATGAGGGGCGAGATCTGATTGTGGAGATGAAAGTCTCTCTCCAGGCTAGAAAACAAGACCCGAGTCTCCCTGAAACGTGGAAAGCTAGGTTAGCTCTATATCCCGATGACGTTGAACAACAACCAAATCATATACAAGGACTGCTGACTTCTCTTACCGATAGAAAATACAGTTTAAAATCATTATTAGATGTGTACTTCGAAAGGTGGGAAATCGAGAATAGCTATGGCGAGATTAAGCATGACATGCTTGAAGATGAAATCCTGCTCCGCAGTCAATCTGTAGAAGGTGTAGAGCAAGAGATATGGGGTATCCTTATCGCGTATCATAGACTGAACCTTAAGCATTAAGACCAGCATAAATCCCGTCTAACGTGATGTTTTTCTTTGACTTCCTCTGGGCGGACTTTTGTGCGTTCTTAAATATATAGCTAGAGGCCCATTCCAGTTTATTACCTATTTCTGACCATGCCTTGTGGCTGATACATTCAAATATGGGCAACAGCCACACATCCACATTTTTTGCCGCCTTAAACAGCGAGACCGATGGCATTATCTGAAGCGCAGTACTGCGCCTGATGATCAGCGAGAGTAAACTGGCCCAGATAAGCCCATCAACGATGGCCTTTTGTGCGGTGACAAATCGTTGCCAGTTTGTGTGAGATTTTAATTCTTTAAAAAGCAACTCCACCTGCCATCGACAGCGGTAGATCGCCATTATGTCATCAGCAGTATAGGTACCTGAAGGCAAGTTAGTTAACCAAATACAGAATCGCTTTTCTTCGACAAACCAACGTCTTACCACTCTAAATTCTTGCTTACCACTACGAACTTTAAGGTCGAGTACCTGTGAGCGATTAGTACCTCGAGTGATGTCTTTGAGCTTCTTTCCTTCTAGTTTAGATAAATGCCGGCCCTGACCGTTTCTCGCTTCTATAACATGAGGATTCAGGGACTTTGCTCCTCGAAAAAATATAGAAACCACCATACAGTTCAAGCTCAGTAAAGAATTGGAAGTCAGGGTACCCTGCGTCAGCCAACAACAATTTGTTACTCATTGTTTTGGGGGCGGGCAAAAAGTCTCTTTCTGATGCTGTATCAGCGCTGATGCTCATTGCGACTGGAGAAAAGCTTTTTTAAAGACATTGTCATATGGCATTCAACTGCGGCTGGATTGCGTTTAAATCGGCTCGGGTAAACGTTCGAAAGGTCACGATGAATGTGGAAAGAGCTACCATCTTGAAGCAGCACATCATCAAAGGTGGCGAGTTTATCTGGTAGGTTGGCACTCTGCTGGCGAGCAAACTGAGCTATCGCTCGCATGGCCAATTGGCGCATGAATATCGGAAATTCTTCTTTTCTTAACTGGTTATGGTAGGGCTTATAAGCCACAGTATCTTTAGCGCTTAAGCACATCCCATTGAATTGCCTTAGTAAATCGGCAATAGATGAGCAGTTTCCTTTGCTCAAAGCGGCCACTAGGCTTACTACTAGCTGGTCGGGTAAGATAGCCCGACATCGCTTCATAAGTCCTGTACTTTTCGCCATTTTTTGAAGGCTATCAGCATTAAAGAATTGCTTAAACTGTTTTTGTAGGGAGATAATCGTCATCGGCTTCACGGTTGATATGGGTGGTTTGTTTGGCGACGATTATCTGATCATAAATGAAGCCTTTTTTCTATCTAAATAAATAGCTTAGAGCTTAAGAGCCTGTCTATGTATCGCGTATAACTTAATCCGTCTGGAGATTAGCCGAATAGCAAAAGAGGCTGAAGTCTCGCCACTAAGGATAAGCTTTACGATGGCACTTCGAGATATTCAAGATGAGTTAATGTGGTGTGCTATTGCCTCCCCAGGTTCGGTTCCCAAGAAGCTACGAGCTATGAGAGAGCGAGTGAAACGTTATATTTTGCCCGAAAAACAAAAACGGCCCAAAGATAGGACCGTTCGTTTTAGTAAGACTCGCTACACTGTGAAATCTAAACACCTTAAATGATAGGTGTTGGCTCATGTAGCAGGCTTTTTTGTATCTGTAGATTAGGGGGAAAAGAATCTCGAGAAGAAAGAGAACGAGGTTTCTCAGATAAATTCTAGAGCCCTTTGGCGGTTGCTCTTGCTACTTCCAACACGCTTCTGGTTCTGAAACCCCTGAGTGGTGTAATTCCAAGATATCGGTCGTTGAATCTAAGCACTCATCGTTTGTTTGTGGTGAAAGTGGTTCAGCCTGAATCGAATAGGTGGTGCTACTCGCAGAGATCGCTAGCGTGTACCGGCTAGTATCGGTATCGCAAAACAAGCATGTCCCTCCTGAAATAATACTCTCCGCTGCCGACGCGTAGTTTCCCGTGTATAGCGTTTCTATCTCCAATTGTATCTTGGTCATATCAGCCATCGCTGTGACTCGATGCGCCTTGATTACATGGTTTGTATAACTTGGATAGGCAATAGCACCGAGTATCCCCACGATGGCGACAGCGATCAATAATTCGATCAATGTCATTCCTTTAATGCTTAAGTTGTTGCTGTTGCATATATTTCTTCGAATCATCGCGAGTAGTTTCCTTTCATAGCTCTGCCCATTTTTCTCTGGTGGTAGCATCGGCGCAAGATTAAATACGGTTACGCATCAGATTACATAGGAATTTGGGAAATGACTCGCGGGTTTACTTTATTAGAGCTGTTAATAACAGTATCGGTTTTGTCGATACTGATAGCGACGGCTGCCCCGAGTTTTAGCTCGGTGACTCAAACCGTCAAGATGCAGCGACTCGCTAGTGAGTTGAATGGTTTTTTAATTCAAGCTAAGTCTGAATCGGTGAAAAGGAATCAAGATCTTTGGGTTCATTTCTCCATGGATAAAAATGAAGAGCAATCTACAGGGGAGTGGAGTTTGTTGCTGAAGCCGTCCGAAGATCTCTCCGGCGAAACGCTGATGATGTTATCGGGTCAACCGTTTCGAGATGTCTCGTTTTCTCATAACTACACAGGCGCAAGAATTAGCTTTGAGAGTGTGAGAGGGCGGCCAGCCAGAGGGACGATTTATCTTTCTCCAAACACAGCGTCCACAGACAGATTGTTGGTTAAATTATCCAGCCCTCCTGGGCGAATTAAGGTGTGCGGTGAGTCGAGTGCGCAGTATGGCTATGATGCGTGTTAGACCGATTGTGGTAGCGCCTAGTAAACAGCAAGGCACATCATTAATTGAGTTAATGGTGGCGTCTGTGATTGGTGTGTTTGCGATTTCGATTATTGGCAGTGTCTTTATAACAGGGCAGAGAATTGCCAAAGACAAAGGCATTGAATTATTGCTGCTACAAAATCTAACAAGCACCATGCAGGTCATGAAAGAGGATATCCAACGAGCGGGTTACGATGGTTCAAACGGTTACTCAATCAAGTTATCTGGCGCGAGTGACACCATTCAAGTCAGTGGCGGTGTGGCGGTGGGTTTTGTTTATTTCCGAGAAGGGTCGAGTAGCGATAAAGATCATCGACATATCGTTTACCGCAAGGATGGGACTCGGCTACAAATATGTGAAAAAGGCATGCTTGTTTCAGATGACCTCCTTTCGTTCAATGAAGTCACATCGTGTTATTCATTGTTCGATGACAGTCTTATCGAAGTGGACGAGTTCAAGATTAATTCTCAGGCATTAGGGCAAAACTCTATCAAGACCATGCTCACTGATATCAATATCACAGCTTCAATTCCAACCGCGGGTGTTTCTAAATCGCTTTCGGTCTCCATTAAACAAAGGAACTGGCAATGATGATGTTGAGAAACCAGCGTGGTGTGGTGACCTTGTTGATTACATCTGTGCTTTTAATTGGTGCGCTGGTGGTGACGCTAGGTTCATACCGCAGTGTTTTTCATCAGATCAAAGTGGCTCAAAATGAGGTCGAAGGTCGCAAAGCCCACTGGCGCTCGGAAGGTGGCTTGGAGTGTGGCTTCACTTACATCGCTGAAAATGATCTGACTGCTATTCCCAATGATTTAATGGATTATTGTCAGCAGTCGAAAGTCGTTACGTTGGGATCAGAAGCACTCACGCCGAATATATTGGTGTCGAGTTCTGAGTCTTTATCGCTGAACAAAGAGATTAGTTTTGAAGACGCTTCGGGATTAGGAGTAATGCAAACAAATTCGAGTTTAGAATTTATTTCTGATCACAATATCGATATTAATCCTGATATTGGTCTTACTGCTGTTGATGGTATTAACGAGTGTGTCTCGGTTCGATTTTTAGATAGTGTCATCTATAAGCAAAATGGAGGAGGACGTTTGAAGACCATTACTCCAGAGTCACCTCCTTTTCCTACGTTTGAGTCTTGCCAACAAACCACCAATATTAGCAATGATGCAACCATCGACTCCGTTGGGGCGCTGCCTTCAAACTCTTTTCAATCAGATTTCAAATTCGATCCGGATATCGATACGTTCTCTAATTACTTTGGAGTGCCAAAGACGTCGGAGAACATTGACCAAATTAAGCTTGATTATCATGTTATAGACCTTATTGATCGGACAGTTGCCCCCCCTAAGCATATTGATTTGGTTGATGGTGAATATGAAGGAAATAAGTGTAGCAAAGCCATTAATGATGCCTTTTCAAGTGGGGAGAATAAGGTATGGGTTATAGGTGATTGTGTCGTTTATTCACCTGCGATTAATGTAGTTGAACCTATCCCAGGGGTTATTACGCCTCGCTCTTTAGTGATTCAGGACGGCATCGTTGCGAATGGTAACGCGAGCGTATTTGACGGGTCTTTCTATCATCTAAATGATATGACCGTATTCGATAACACTAACTCTCCCGATACTGATACCGACCTACTGAGTGGTTTATGGGCTAAAGTTCCAGATACAATTCCTATTACTGATTTAGTTCAGAGTAATTCGGTTTATATTGGATTTGCTTCTTTTTTCCCTAAAGGAGGGATGTTCTTTGATTCCGTTGGTGGGTTATCGACAATTCAGGGTTCAATCAATTTGGATTATACCGGTGAATACAATCCTCATAGTGCTCCTTTGAAAGCGAAGTGGAAGCGAGGATCATGGAATGATTTCTAAGAACTCAGGTTTTAGCTTGATAGAGGCTCTTATCTCTTTTCTGTTGATTGGTGTTGCCTCACTAGGGCTGGTTAAATTGCAGGTCTACGCTGAACAAAAATCGGATTTTGCGCTCCACAGCGTAGAGGCGCTGCATTTTGCTGAAAGGCAGATGGAGTATTATCGAACTCGGGCGTCTAATGTGAGTGGGGCGGTAGGTCTAATTCCTTTCTCGGAACTAAATCAGGCGAGTCATTGTCTCAACACAGCAAGTTCAGAACCTTTATCTGGTTTGTCGGGTTCTGCCTATGCCATGACTTGTGAAGTGACTAATGCAAACGGTGCTCTGTCTAGCGCATTAAAAAGCATTACTGTCACAATTGCATGGCAAGATCGTATGAACCACGCACAAAGTATTTACCTCGAAACTATGCTCTCCAAATACAGTGAGTTTGATTGACCCTCAAGCAAACGTTTACTGCATGCCAAGGCTCATGCCACCCCTTTTACTGATAATTTTCACTCCTCGGACATTGTTTACGTGCTAGTTAAAACTCTGTATATGGAATGGTGTTTTTTGTGTTTTTATATTGTTGTGGTTGTATGGTATTTTTGCAAAATATGTCTCCATTTATGGAAAATTAGGTGGAATCTTGTGCTTTTTAATAACGACTTTAATAGAATATATGCTGTACCAATAGGCCGTGGTCAAAACTTATATTAGGCCTAAACAAAACAACATCACATATGGAGTTACCATGAGTAACCAAGCCGTAAAAAAAGCACCATCGACTGACAAGATCAGTGGTATGGACCGCTTTCTAAACTTCATTGAACGCGCCGGCAACAAAATTCCAGATCCAGCAATCCTGTTCTTCTGGGCTCTAGTTATTGTATGGGTAGCATCTGCACTTTTATCGAATCTTTCATTCGACTTAATCAACCCTCAAACGGGTGCTGCTCTTGAAGTAAACAACCTACTAACTGGTGAAGCGCTTGCTAGCTTCCTAGCGAATATGGTTACCACGTTCACAGGCTTCGCACCTCTAGGCATCGTACTTGTTGCTATGCTAGGTGTGGGCGTTGCTGACTCTTCAGGCTTCATTACGACTGGCCTTAAGAAGATGCTTAACTTCACGCCAGCTAAGCTACTAACGCCAATGCTAATCCTCGTTGCTATCGTGTCTCACACAGCAGCAGATGCAGGTTACGTTCTAGTAATCCCTCTTGGCGGTATCATCTTCCACGCTGCGGGTCGTCACCCTCTTGCGGGTATTGCAGCAGCGTTTGCTGGTGTATCAGGTGGTTTCTCTGCAAACTTCATCCCTTCAGGTATTGACCCGCTACTAGCTGGTTTCACTCAAACAGCGGCAAACGTTCTTGACCCTGCATATGTGATCAACCCTCTAGCGAACATCTTCTTTACTGGTTTGTCTTCAATTCTAATTGTGGCAATTGGTTGGTACGTTACAGAGAAAATTATCGAGCCTCGTCTTGCTAATACGCCTGTAGATGAAGATGCAGAACAAGCACCTGATCTAGGTACGTTCACAGCCATTGAATCTAAAGCATTCAAATTCGCTGGTTGGGCAATGGTTGCCGGTATTGGTCTGCTTATCGCGGCTCTAATGCCTGAAAACTCAGCACTTCGTTCACCTGAAGGCGAACTAACGGCGTTCTCAGCACCAGTGATGAAGTCTATTGTTCCTCTGATCTTCATCCTGTTTATTATTCCGGGTATCGTCTACGGCCGTGTAGCGGGTACATTCAAGAATAGTAATGATGTTATCAAAGCAATGTCTGAGACGATGGCAACGATGGGCGCATACATTGTAATGTCGTTCTTCTGTGCTCAGTTCCTATCTGCATTCGCTCAATCAAACATCGGTACTATGCTGGCACTTTACGGTGCTGAAGGCTTGAAAGCGATGGACCTTCCAGGTGAAGCAACGGTTGTTGGTATGATTCTACTAACGGCTGCAGTTAACCTTCTTGTTGGTTCTGCTTCAGCTAAGTGGGCACTGATTGGTCCTATCCTAGTTCCAATGCTAATGGTTGTGGGTATCTCTCCTGAGCTATCTCAAGCGGCTTACCGTGTAGGTGACTCAGTGTCTAACATCATCTCTCCACTAATGGTGTTCTTCCCACTGGTTGTTGTTTACTGTCAGCGCTACGTTAAGTCGACAGGTATCGGTACTCTAGCTTCTCTAATGATGCCATTCTCGATTGCTATGCTAATCGGTTGGTCTATCTTCTTGCTAGCTTACTGGGCTCTTGGTATCCCACTAGGTATCCAAGCACCTTACACTTACACAATGTAAGCGAAGTAAGAAAAGCAAAAGTAAGTAACATAAAAATCATCGAAGCCCGCACCGAAATGTGCGGGCTTTTTTTTCGCTATTTTTTCCGTTTTTTTATATCCAAGGTTTTTATATCCAAAACTTTCTATATCCAAAAATTTTTATATTCAAAATAATGGCACTCAGCTTATACTCCGGATTACGGCTAATTGTTGGCCGGTAAATTTAGGAAATCCAAGCCACATGAAGATTCTGCTTTTAGTAGGGTTAATTGTTTTAAATGGTCTGTTTGCCATGTCAGAGATTGCATTGGTAGCAGCAAAAAATAGTCGGCTGAAACGCTTAGCCGAAAAACACCGCTCCGCTCAGGTTGCTCTAGAGCTCAAAGAAAACCCAACCCGCTTCCTTTCTACAATCCAAATCGGTATCACGGTAATCGGCCTACTCAGCGGTATTGTTGGCGAGGCGACGCTATCGGCTCCACTGGCCGCTCAACTTGAATTGTGGGGATTAGACCCAACACAAGCGAACATATTGTCTACTGCGGTTGTGGTGGTGGGTATTACTTATTTCGCCATCGTTGTCGGTGAGTTGGTACCAAAGCGTTTTGCTCAGTCTCAAGCTGAAAACATTGCTGTGTTAGTCGCGCTGCCAATCTTCTGGTTATCTAAAATCGCGACGCCGTTTGTGTTTGCGTTGTCGGCTTCAACGGAAGGTATTCTTAAGTTGATGGGCCGAGGCGGTGAAGAAGATAGCGTTACTGAAGATGATATCCATGCACTTGTGAAAGAGGGCTCTGAATCGGGTGTGATTGAACGCGGCGAACAAGAAATGATTCGTAATATCTTGCAGCTTGATGATCGCCTTGTGAGCTCATTGATGACTCCGCGTCGAGACATCGATTTTCTGGATGTCGACCAACCCGTTGAGCAAATCTTAAAGAAACTGCGTTCATCAAAACACAGTGTGTTTCCATTGTGCCAAGATCACCTCAATAAAGTGGTGGGTACAGTATCAGCTAAAGCTTTGCTGAATCAGGCGGGCAATTTGAGCATTCAAGTGATCATGGGGCTGTCTCGCTCGCCGATCTATGTTCCAGAATCGATGAAAGCTCTGCGTTTACTTGGCTACTTTAAAGAGTCGGGTACCGAGATGGCTTTCATTGTCGACGAGTATGGTGATGTTCAAGGTCTTGTTACTCACTACGATATTCTTGAGGCGATTGCTGGCGAGTTATCGAATAACCCGAACGATCTTTGGACCGAGCAAGTGGAAGACGGTTTGTTGGTGGATGGATTGATTCCTATCAGTGAACTGAAGAACCGTTTAGAGCTGTCGGATTTTGAGGGTGAAAGCGAGAGCTTCCAAACGTTGAATGGCCTTGTGACTTGGTTAATAGGGCGTTTACCTGATGCAGGCGAAGTTGTTCAATACCAGCAGTGGCAGTTTGAAATCATCTCTGTTGAGAACAATCGCATTGTGAGTATCAAAGCGACGCCAATAGTCGATGACACAGAAGACGCTAATAGCTAACAGTTCGACCAACCAACCAGCAAGCGGCAATGGTTCATTGTCTCTTGTTGTTTATTATCTCTTTATTGTTCATTATCACGAAGATTAGGTATGCTTCACCGCATACCTATTTTCGTTTTTATCCTTTGTTTCTGGAGTTCCCTTTGTCAAACCATCAATTCACCCCTCAAGATGAAATCTTCATGCGACGCGCCATTGAGGTAGCTAAGCAAGCAGAGAGTGAGGGAGAGGTTCCTGTGGGTGCTGTATTAGTGAAAGATGAGGAGATTATCTCTGAAGGATGGAACCGTTCGATTGGCAGCCATGATGCAACGGCACACGCAGAAATTGAAACCTTGCGTAAAGCCGGTCAAACCTTAGAAAACTATCGGCTACTCGATACCACTTTATACGTTACGCTAGAACCTTGCCCAATGTGCGCAGGTGCCTTGCTACACAGCCGAGTAAAGCGAATTGTGTTTGGTGCTCCAGACTTAAAAGCGGGCGCTGCAGGTACAGTGTTGAATTTGTTTGAAAGCCAAGCCTCATACCACTATGCCGACGTTGAACATGGTTTGTTAGAGGAAGAGTGCCGTGAGCAATTACAAGCGTTTTTCAAGCGTCGTAGAAAAGAGATAAAAGAGAAGCGAAAGCAAGAACGTCTGTTGGAAGAGCAGCGTTTAGAAGCGGAGATGAAGGCTGGCAATAAGAAATAGCAGCGTGCTTTCGGCACTCTCAATCGCAAGAGTGCCAAGCAAACTGACTTGGTAATTACATTTACTCAGCAATCATCTGCATGAAAGCGCGATTGCGCCAAATGATCTTCTTCTTATTATTTGAAAGCATACGCTTACGACGGTTTGCAGCAACGGTCTTATCAAGGCGTTTCGATTTCAGTTTCTTCATCATTTCAATGATTTCCTATTTGTCGTCTGACTTTTTAGTTTGGACTAACGATTTAATTATAGTGTTATTCGTTTGTTTGGCTTGTCGTACGCTTGGCTTAAATAGAAGAGCAGTTCTAGTCTAAAGCCAGCACTGATGTGCAACAGAACGTAATTTTTGATTATGGTGTGCCGTTATAAAGTTCGATTGTTACTGCAATATGACACATCGAGTTTCATGGCCTTTTGTCGAGCTTGTTCTTTTTCGCGCAGTTATAAAAAGCACAATAAAAAAGAGCAATGCTTAATGGCATTGCTCTTTTAGTATCTACTGCGAAGGTTCCGAACTGCTTACTGTCGATTGAGCAGCACTAATGCTTGATTCAGCACCTGAGGTTTCTAAAGGCGGGATCACCACCAAACCTTCAAGGCTCGCTTCTTGCTCTTTATTGCGCTTATTGACATGGCCAATGATGCTCTGGTAATAACGGCGAATGTTCTCAACGTAATTCCTTGCTTCATCACCACGCGCATACCCATAACGAGTCTTACTGTAGTACTTCTTCTGTCTCAATAGAGGCAACCGGTCTTTTACATCGCCCCAAGCATCAGGATCTCCGCCTTGTGCCTTCGTGAGACGACGCGCGTCCATCATGTGCCCGTAACCGACATTGTATGAAGCAAGGGCGAACCAGATCTTTTCATGTTGTGTGATTGAATCTGGTACTCGGTTCACGATACGACGCAGGTATTCAACACCGCCTTGTACTGACTGTTTCGGGTCAAGACGGTTGGTTACACCAACACTCTTCGCAGTAGGCAGTGTTAGCATCATCATGCCTCGCACTCCAGTTGGCGAGCGCGCAACAGGGTTCCAGTGTGACTCTTGGTATGCCAATGCAGCAATCAAACGCCAATCAAACTCTTGTGAGTACTTCTGAAACAACGGCGACCATTTTGGTAGTTTGCTGTCCAGTGCGCGGATAAAGGCGCGAGTATCAACGTAGTCAAAAGTACCGATGTGGCCGATGTATTTCTCTTCCAGTGAAGCGAGTTCACCAGACTGTTTTAGGTTACCGAAGAACTCAATCAACAGAGCATAAAGGCTTTCATCTTCAGACTTCTGCAAATACCAAGAGATAGGTTGGTCTTCTGTCAGTTCAAAAGCCAAAGCTACGTCTGGGTATAAACGTTGTGCCAGTGACAGCTCAATTGAGTCAGCCACAGTGAATAAGCGCTCCCCAGTCGAGACTTCTTTAAGCAGGTCATTGATATCAGCATTGCCGACCGCATCATAGATAAAGTCATCGTGTGTTTTTTGCAGCTGCTTTAGTGTTGGCTCAAAGTGTGAGTCTTTCACTACAACCAAAGATGGCGTTAATGTGTCAGTAGACGCCGCCTCTTCTGATTCAGTTTGCGCTTTTACAAACTCAGCCTGACGCTCATTCTCAAACTTGATCAGTTGTTCAAGGTTTCTTGGTCGCCACTGGCCTTTTTTGTATACGACCTGTTGGCTTACATAATAATAAGCAGGTGCGGCGCGATAAGCGCGTGTCAGTTTATTGTTTTGCGTTAAGCCGGTTGCGATAAGATCGATTTCGCCTTTCTGCAGGGCAGGGAACAGGCCAGATAAACGGTAAGCGGGTTTAACCTCAAGCTTTACACCAAGCTCCTGCGCAAATTCACGAGCTAATTCGTAATCCAAGCCAGCAGGACCATCAGGACCGATGTAATAAGAGAGTTGGTTATTTAGGGTGCCGACACGAAGAACGCCACGATCTCGTATCTGCTCAAGGACACTTTTAGGTTCAGATTCAATCTGACATCCAGCCAACCCAAATAGGGCGATGGCGAGCAGAAGGAACTTAGACGAAAAGATGAGCGTAAATTTAGGCATCAAAATGAAATCTCGAAAAGTGGAAGCCCCTTTATACCAAACCCCGCAAGGCTGGCAAAGCAGGTTTAATTAAACAGTTGTAAAAGTGGTGATAAATGCAGCAAAAGTACCATTTACGCAGAAAGATAAAAAAAATCACGCAAACGGTTGCTTTTGGTGTTACGTCACAAAAAGAAATGCTTTATAATGCGCTCGCATTGAAGAGGTGGAATCGGCATAGGTTTGGCAACCTTCGGGAATAGCTTCGAAGAAAACAGTTAGGTTGTTCCTATAACCCACTGAATTTATTCCAATACTACCTTAATCAACTGCATAAGAGACGTAAGCACATGAGAATTTTGCGTGGCTCCCCAGCTCTATCTGAGTTTCGTGTTAACAAGCTTTTAGAGCTTTGTCGTGAATTAAGCTTACCTGTAACAGGTATTTACGCTGAGTTTGCCCACTTTGCTGATCTAACGGCAGACCTAGATGAGTCTGAAGTTGAGAAGCTAGAAAAGCTACTGACTTACGGTCCAACGATTGAAGAGCATGAACCTGAAGGTTTACTGCTGCTTGCAACGCCACGCCCGGGCACTATCTCGCCTTGGTCTTCAAAATCAACAGATATCGCACACAACTGCGGACTGGCTAAAGTGTCACGTCTAGAGCGCGGTACTGCTTTCTACATTGAAACCTCTGCTGAACTTTCTGAGCTTCAACTTGTTGAGCTGAAAGCAATCCTGCACGACCGTATGATGGAAGTGGTTTTCACTGACTTCGAATCAGCGGCGGCACTATTTACCGTTGCTGAGCCTGCTCCTTATGCGGAAGTTGACCTACTAACTGGCGGACGTAAAGCGCTTGAAAAAGCAAACGTTACCCTAGGTCTTGCACTTGCAGAAGATGAGATTGATTACCTTCTTGAAAGCTTCACTGAGAAGCTAGGTCGTAACCCGACTGACATCGAGCTAATGATGTTTGCACAAGCGAACTCAGAGCACTGTCGTCACAAGATCTTTAACGCTGATTGGACTATCGATGGCGTTAAACAAGAAAAATCATTGTTCAAGATGATTAAGAACACCTTTGAAACGACACCAGAGCACGTTCTGTCTGCTTATAAAGATAACGCAGCGGTAATGACTGGTTCTGAAGTCGGTCGTTTCTTCCCAGATCCAGAAACTCGCCAGTACAGCTACCACCAAGAGAAAACACACATCTTGATGAAAGTTGAAACGCACAACCACCCAACGGCAATCTCTCCGTGGCCGGGCGCATCGACAGGTTCAGGCGGTGAAATCCGTGATGAAGGCGCAACCGGTATTGGTGGTAAGCCAAAAGCGGGTCTTGTTGCTTTCTCTGTATCTAACCTTAAGATCCCGAACTTCGTTCAACCTTGGGAAACTGACTTTGGTAAGCCAAGCCGTATCGTTACTGCTCTGGATATCATGCTTGAAGGTCCTCTTGGTGGCGCGGCATTCAACAACGAATTTGGTCGTCCAAACCTACTTGGCTACTTCCGTACTTACGAAGAGAAAGTAAACTCTCACGCAGGTGAAGAAGTGCGTGGTTACCACAAACCAATCATGCTAGCTGGTGGTCTTGGCAACATCCGTGATGAGCACGTTCAGAAGAAAGAGATCCCGGTAGGTGCAAGCCTAATCGTTCTTGGTGGTCCTGCGATGAACATCGGCCTTGGCGGCGGTGCGGCATCTTCAATGGATTCTGGTTCTTCTTCTGAAGATCTTGATTTCGCTTCTGTACAACGTGAAAACCCAGAGATGGAGCGTCGTTGTCAGGAAGTTATTGACCGTTGTTGGCAGCTAGGTGATGCGAACCCAATCGCATTCATCCACGATGTGGGCGCGGGCGGTATCTCGAACGCACTTCCTGAGCTAGTAGACGACGGTGAGCGTGGCGGTATCTTCAACCTACGTGACGTACCAAACGATGAGCCGGGTATGAGCCCACTTGAGATCTGGTGTAACGAATCTCAAGAGCGTTACGTAATGGCGGTTGCTGATAAAGACATGGCAACATTCGACGCGATTTGTAAGCGTGAGCGTGCACCATACGCAGTCGTAGGTAAAGCAACGGAAGAGCGTGAACTTAAACTAGAAGATTCACACTTCGACAACACGCCAATCGACATGCCAATGGACATCCTATTAGGTAAAACACCTAAGATGCACCGTGATGCGAAAACGCTAAAAGCGAACAACCCTGCGATTGACCGTTCTGGCATCGAGATGAACGAAGCGGTTGACCGTGTTCTTCGCTTGCCAACCGTCGCTGAGAAAACATTCCTTATCACCATCGGTGACCGCTCGGTAACAGGCCTTGTAGCTCGTGACCAAATGGTTGGCCCATGGCAGGTTCCTGTTGCTAACTGTGCTGTAACAGCGGCAAGCTACGACTCTTACCACGGTGAGGCTATGTCTCTTGGTGAGCGTACGCCAGTTGCACTTCTAGACTTCGGTGCATCGGCTCGTCTAGCGGTTGGTGAAGCAATTACTAACATCGCAGCGACTAACATTGGCGATATCAAACACATTAAACTGTCGGCTAACTGGATGTCTCCAGCGGGTCACCCAGGTGAAGATGCAGGTCTTTACGAAGCGGTTAAAGCGGTGGGTGAAGAACTATGTCCAGCACTAGGTCTAACTATCCCTGTGGGTAAAGACTCAATGTCGATGAAGACTAAGTGGGAAGAGAACGGCGAGCAGAAAGAAGTAACCTCTCCGCTATCTCTTGTTATCACAGCGTTTGCACGTGTTGAAGACGTTCGTAAGACGATTACTCCTCAGCTTCGCACTGACAAAGGTGACACTTCACTGGTTCTTATCGACCTAGGTAACGGCAAAAACCGTATGGGTGCGACAGCACTTGCACAGGTTTACAAGCAGCTTGGTGATAAGCCAGCAGACGTAGACAACGCAGCGCAACTAAAAGGTTTCTACGAAGGCGTTCAAGCACTTGTAGCGAACGACCAAGTTGTCGCTTACCACGATAAAGGCGATGGTGGTCTATTCGTAACGCTAGCAGAAATGGCGTTCGCAGGTCACTGTGGTGTTAACGCTGATATTGCGGCGTTAGGCGAAGATACGCTTGCGGTACTATTCAACGAAGAGCTGGGTGCTGTAATCCAAGTTCGCAACGATGACCTAGACGCAGTACTTGCTACTCTTACAGAAAACGGTCTAGAAACGTGTTCACATGTCATTGGTTCTGTTGAAGCTTCTGATGAGCTAGTGATTAAGTCTGGTGAGTCTGTAGTAATTGAACGTAACCGTACTGAACTACGTACTATCTGGGCTGAGACAACGCACAAGATGCAAGGTCTACGTGATAACCCAGTGTGTGCTGACCAAGAACACGAAGCGAAGAAAGACAACTCAGACCCAGGTCTGAACGTGAAACTAAGCTTTGACGTAAACGAAGACATTGCTGCTCCTTACATCAACACGGGCGCTAAGCCTAAAATGGCGATTCTACGTGAGCAGGGTGTTAACTCTCACGTTGAAATGGCAGCCGCATTTGACCGTGCAGGCTTCGAAGCAACTGACATTCACATGAGCGACATCCTAACGGGTCAAGCGGTACTTGAAGAGTACAACGGCCTTGTGGCTTGTGGTGGTTTCTCTTACGGTGACGTACTAGGCGCTGGTGAAGGTTGGGCTAAGTCGGTTCTGTTTAACGACTCTACGCGTGACCAGTTTGAAAACTTCTTCAAGCGTGAAGATACCTTCTCTCTAGGTGTGTGTAACGGTTGTCAGATGCTGTCTAACCTGCGCGAGCTAATCCCTGGTGCTGAGTACTGGCCACGTTTCGTTCGCAACGAATCTGAGCGTTTTGAAGCACGTTTCAGCCTCGTTGAAGTTCAGAAGTCAGATTCTGTGTTCTTCAACGGTATGGAAGGTTCTCGTATGCCAATCGCTGTTTCTCATGGTGAAGGCCGCGTAGAAGTTCGTGACAACGACCACCTAAACGCGATTGAAAACTCAGGTACAGTTGCACTACGTTACGTTGACAACAACGGTAACCAAACGCAGCAATACCCGAATAACCCGAACGGTTCGCCAAACGCTATCACAGGTCTAACGACTACTGATGGTCGCGTAACTATTATGATGCCTCACCCAGAGCGTGTATTCCGTACGGTTGCTAACTCTTGGTCTCCAGAAGGTTGGGGCGAGAATGGCGCTTGGATGCGTATGTTCCAAAACGCACGTAAGAATGTGGGTTAATCTGGTACACAAAACCGAATAGTTTTAAAAACTAATAAAAGCGCAGATCGAAAGGTCTGCGCTTTTTTATTGGCAACTCTTTAGGAACCAGAGCGAAACAATTAACGTTTGCAGTTTGCTGTTCTAAAAAACTCCACTACGCTAAATGTTATGGAATCAATTTGTTAGGCCATGAATTTCTGTACGTGAACAGGAAGACTGCTGTTTGGCTATGCAAAAACCGAATCAATCATCGTGGCATAAGAGGGATCTATGAAAACAACAATCACAAAAGCAGTTGCAGTGGCAGCGATTGTCATGTCGTTAGCTGGGTGTGTCGGTAGTAATGCCGTTACTGGGAAATTAATGAAGTTCAACGTTGAGGTTGTAGATAACCGTTACGCTCGTGCTGGGGTCAACTTCTTACTTGCTCCGGTTTATGCACTAACAACCGCAGCCGATTACATCGTATTCAACTCGATCGAATTCTGGGCGGGTAAAAACCCACTGACTGGTGCGCCTCACATCTTCGATAGTAAAGTCGATACCATGATTGATGTGAACGACAGCCTTGATGATTCACTGAAAGATGCGCCACTTGGCTTCAACAATCGTCAGATTGAATGGGGTGAGATGCAGCAAATCGACGAGAACACCATTCGTATGGACATTACTTACAACGATGGTCAAAAAGCAGTACTTACAGGCGTTCGTGATGGTGACAAGGTCAGCTACTACATGGATGGCACACTAGTTTCAGAGACTTCTATTCAAGCTCTTGAGCAGCTAGCCGCAGAGAAAGCATAACCCACTCTGATCTGCAGATATAAAAGAAAAGCCGTTGGATTTAACCCCAACGGCTTCGTACTTTTTAGCATTTAGCATTTAGCATTTAGCATTTAGCGCTTAGATTAGTTGTTGCTGTGTAGCTCGCTGTTTAGCTCAACAGCAGACTTGTTCGCAAGACATTCAATTTGGCCAGTGATTGAGTTACGACGGAACAGAAGATCCGAAACGCCAGCTAGATCGCGAGCTTTAATGATTTCTACTTCGTTGCCTTCTTTATCTAGCATGCGAACCTTAGTACCCGCAGTCACGTAAAGACCAGATTCAACCGTGCAACGGTCGCCCATAGGGAAGCCAAGACCAGCGTTTGCGCCTAGTAGGCAGTTTTCGCCGATAGAGATAACCATAGTACCGCCACCAGACAGAGTACCCATGATAGAAGCGCCGCCGCCGATGTCTGAACCGTTACCTACAACAACACCCGCAGAGATACGACCTTCAACCATACTCACGCCAGTTGTACCAGCATTGAAGTTGATGAAACCTTCGTGCATTACTGTTGTGCCTTCGCCTACGTGTGCGCCAAGACGAACACGAGAAGTGTCAGCAATACGAATACCTGTTGGTACTACGTAGTCCACCATTTTAGGGAACTTGTCTACGCAATCTACAGACAGAGCACGACCTGCAAGGCGAGCTTCGATTTGACGCTCAGCCAGCTCTGGTAGGTCGATAGGGCCTTCGTTTGTCCATGCGATGTTGTGCAGTAGACCGAAGATGCCGTCCAGTACCGTACCGTGTGGTTGTACTAGGCGGTTAGAGATAAGTTGTAGCTTTAGGAAGCCTTCAGCAACCGATGTTGGTTTCTCGTCAGTAGCAAGAACAACAAGAACAAGTGGCTGTTCAGACGCTGCCGCTTTTTCTGCGAAAGATGCGTTAGCTGCATCATCGTTTGCTGCGAATGCCTTCGCCAGTTCTGCGCTTTGTGCAGCAGAGATTTCGATAGCTTGGTTGTCTTCAGAGTAACCTGATACTTCTGCCACAGCCGCTACAAGAGCGTCGCTTGGGTTTAGAAGTGGGTTAGGGAAGAACGCTTCAATGATTTTATTGTCGCGATTTTTGGTTGCCGTACCGAAGGCTAGTGAAAAGTAAGCCATGTTGAATCTCCATGTGTTGAGTCTTGATTTTACTATTCCCAAACAGCGGCTCGAATAACTAGCGCTGCCGTTAGCAAAGTTAATTTAATTGCGTTCATCATAAAGAGAGCGCCCTCGTTATGAAAGGGCGTATCGGGATAAAGTCTGTAAAATGATATTGCTTGTCTTTCTAGCGATAGTTTTCATTATCCGGATACTGCACCATGTTCTTAATCTTACGGCGTTTTATTTAACTAATCAGTATGCTTTCATTTCCATATCTGTCATTCATATCTAACTCACCTTCTTGTTAGCAGTATCAATAGAGTGAGTCACACTTTCTCTATAAATTCATGTTTATTATCAGAATTATTCGACTTCTGTTGATTAATCGCTTGTGCCTACAGTTAGGGTAAATACTCAACTTTCCAGACATGTAATTAAGAGAACGATCACTAAAACCCTGCAAGATGTCAGTATATTGCCTGCCATAACGACATTAAAACGATTAATAAAGGATCTTCTATGAATTTTACTAAGTCTTTACTGGTGTTATCTATCGGCGTAGCGATGGTTGGTTGTGGCTCGGACAGTGACGATATTATTGTTCCCGATATGACATTACGCATTGCACATGTGAATGACACTCACTCAAACTTTGATCCTGTAAAATCAAGTTTTACTATGGGTGATGATGGCAAGAAGGTTTATAACGAATTTGGCGGTTATCCTCGCCTATTGAAAGCCGCTGATGATATCAAAGCGGGTGCTAAAGCTGACAAAGAACCTTTGTTATTCTTGCATGGTGGTGACGCATGGCAAGGTACCGCTTACTTTAAGCTAAATGAAGGTGCCGCAAACGCAGACTTGTTGTCACAGATGGGGTTAGATGCAATGGTACTTGGGAACCATGAATTCGATTTAGATACTGACAAGCTCGCATCGTTCATCAATACAGTTAGTTTTCCCGTGCTAGCAAATAATATGGATACATCAAAAGATCAGTCTTTAAGTAATGTAGATAATTTATACCCTTATCAATTGTTCGCATTTGAAGGCTCAGAAAAAAGAGCAATTACCTCTGTTTCTGATGCAAATGATGATGAGAAAGTTGTCGCTGTAATCGGTGTTGTTTTGGGGGATATGCCAACGATAGCTACCGGAACTGGTGATGTGACATTTAGTGACCAAATTACAGCAACTCAAGCCACTATAAATGATTTAAAAACCAAGGGTGTGAATAAAATCATTGTTCTATCACACATAGGGAATGCTGCCGATAAGGAGCTTGCTGCCAATACAACGGGTATCGATATTATTGTTGGCGGTCACTCTCATACTTTACTAGGTGACTTTACCGACCTTGATCAAGGTAATAATGGTATTTATGCCGAAATGATTCCACAAAAAGACAAGGTACAAAAGACTTGTGTGGTTCAAGCTGGTCAGTATGCGGAAGCTATCGGAGACGTTGATGTATCATTTGACATAAATGGTAATCTTCTCTCCTGCGTTGGGAACAATACTCTATTATCAAATGATGAGTTTTATCACGATTCTCATCGAGAACATCAAATGATTAGTTCTGATAAAGATGATGTAACTTCGTTTATTGATAATAACGACAAAATTACGATAAAAGATGAAGATATAGATTTAAGAACCCGTATCGACGCAACTTATAAGCCAGCTCTTGAAGCTGCGTATGGTGATGTTGTTGCAGCTGCACCGACTGAAATCGGTCATGAGCGTCGTCCTGGTGACGCTGGAACTGATAAGCACGGTTCAGATGTTGCTCCGATGATTGCTCAAAGTATGATTTATTGGGCAAATCAACCGTCGGTAACAGCGGTTACCGGTAAAAATGTTCAGATTGGTTTGGTGGGAGCTGGTGGTGTTCGAACGGATATCGCGTCAGGTGATTTCAGGGAAGGAAATGCGACGTTAGAATTATTACCATTCTCGAACTACTTGTCTATTTTAACCGTTAAAGGCGAAGTGATTCGAAATCTTATCGACACCACAATTGAGCCGACACTTGCGGAAGGTGCTCATGCTGGTAAGTTCCCATATGTATCGGGTATGCGTTACACGTTTACAGAAGATGTGAAAGGTGTATCAGGTACAGTGACGAGCCTGGAGGTTAATACTGGAACTGAAGAAAACCCAGTATGGACGACAATGAACGATGCTGATAACTACACTGTTATCGTTAATAACTATAATGCAAGTGGTAGTGATGGTTGGAATGTATTAGGCGATGCTCAGTTAACATCAACAGATCGTCAAGATATTGTGATTTCAGGCAATGGTTTTAAAACTTACAAAGTTAATAACCTGACATACGATGGAAGTACCGAGAAATATAGCGTCAACTATGATGGTGGTATTAAACCATGTGCGGAAGGCTCAGGTGACGTATGTAATACTGATGCAGAATCATTTATTTCTTGGGCTGAGCATAAGAAAGTATTAGAGCCACTAGGATTTGAAACAACAACGATTGAATATAAATAGTATTGATACGCTCTTATCGGAGTGTCATGTATTGTTAATTAAAGCCTTCAAATACAAGGTTATAGATTAACAATAAAATAAAAATAGCCAGCGAATCGCTGGCTATTTTTGTATCAGAAATTTGTTGTTCTGAGCTTAAACAAACAGCGCTTTATGAGCTTGCTCGATCCCTTCAATCAGCATCTGCATACCGATAACTGCGAGTATTAAGCCCATCATTCGAGTAATCACGTTCAGTGCACTTGGTCCGACCGCTTTAACGAAGCGTTCGCCGAATACAAATAATACATAGGTTAAAGTACACAGTAGACCAAAGGCGACGATGGTGATGATGGTTTCGTAGATGCCTTCGGTGCTGGCAAAGTTCATCGCGGTGGCTATAGTGCCGGGGCCGGCCAGTATTGGCATAGCTAAAGGTGAAACTGCGATACTTAGCGCCGCGTCTCGTTGGGCATCTGAGTTGACTTTCTCTTTCGCTTTGGCGTGTGTTGAGTCGCCTTGTAGCATGTGAAAGCCAATCAAAAAGACCAGAATACCGCCCGTGATACGCAGTGCGTAAAGCGTGATACCAAAGAGGTCAAAGATCAGTTTGCCAGAGAGTGCAAACGTACTGACGATGACGAATGCGATAAACACTGAACGGAAGGCGATGGACTTGACCGTTTCCCTGTCATTGTCACCAGTTAATCCAAGAAAGATTGGGGTGTTGGCGATTGGGTTCATGATGGCAAAAAATCCCATGAACACGGTAATGGTATGAATGATGAGCTCTTTCATATTATTCCTTTGAAAGTATGCAGTTAAATACCAATGGTTGGTGTATTTAACCTTAGATACAAATAATTATTAGAAATAGATAGTAGAGCAAGTATGAATAAAAAACAGCCAGCACAAGGCTGACTGTTTGATTTTAGTGATAGGTGTAGAGTTTTGGTCGCGCGTTATTGCGAGTTTCTCAATTATTAAGCTCGACACAACGGCCTCTATATAACAGGCCGACGGTGGAGCTCGTTTTGGCGCTATGCGTTTTGAGATTCACTCACTGCGACAGCCAATGCAACTGTAGCACCGACCATTGGATTGTTGCCCATGCCGATGAAGCCCATCATCGCCACGTGAGCAGGAACAGAAGAGCTACCTGCGAACTGGGCGTCAGCGTGCATTCTGCCCATGGTATCTGTCATGCCGTAAGACGCTGGGCCTGCTGCTACGTTATCTGGGTGTAATGTTCGACCTGTACCGCCGCCTGAAGCTACTGAGAAGTATGGCAAACCTTGGCGAGTACGTTCTGCTTTGTAGATACCCGCTACAGGGTGTTGGAAGCGAGTAGGGTTGGTTGAGTTACCCGTAATACTGACATCCACTTCTTCTCTGTGCATGATAGCCACACCTTCACGTACATCATCAGCGCCGTAACACAAGATGTCGCCGCGAGGGCCTTGTGAGAAACGGCGACGTTCAGTTTCAACAAGTTCACCTGTTTGGTAATCGTATTGAGTGCGCACGTAAGTGAAGCCGTTGATGCGCGAGATAAGATAAGCCGCATCTTTACCTAGGCCATTTAAGATCACTTTCAATGGGTTTTTGCGTGATTTGTTGACGTTCAGTGCGATTTTAATTGCGCCCTCAGCGGCAGCAAAAGACTCGTGACCCGCAAGAAAAGCAAAGCAGTGACTCTCTTCATTCAGAAGACGAGCAGCAAGCGCACCGTGGCCGATCCCCACTTGGCGTTGCTCAGCAACACTGCCAGGTTTGGTGAATGCTTGAAGGCCTTCACCAATGATATTTGCTGCTTGTTCTGCGCTGGTGGCTTTGCGAAATAGCGCCAGTGCTGAGCCAAGGATATAAGCATCGGCAGCGCTTTCAAAAGCAATAGGTTGGGTATCCATCACTAACGCTTTTGGGTCGACATTGTGTGATAGACAGTATTGGTTCGCTTGCTCTAAAGAGTCGAAGTTCATTTCTGCCAATACGCGAGTTACTGATTCATTAAATTGAGTGTTCATCATATCTTTCCTCTAAATTGGCAAAATTACTGTTGGCGTGGGTTAATAGTGGTCACGGCTTCATCGAAGCGGCCATAGGTCCCTGTCGCAAGGTCGGCCGCTTCATTCGCTGGCACACCTTGGTTAATCGCCTTCATCATTTTGCCGAGGTTGATATACTCGTAGCCAATCACTTCGCTGTGATCATTAAGCGCTAGCTTGGTCACATAACCTTCTGCAAGCTCTAGGTAACGTACGCCTTTTGCTGCGGTTGAGTAACTGGTACCCACTTGGCTGCGCTGTGTTTGACCTAAGTCTTCTAATGCAGCGCCAATTTCTAGACCGCCTTCAGAGAAAGCTGATTGAGTTCGACCGTAAACAAACTGCAGGAAGATTTCACGCATGGCTACGTTAATAGCGTTACACACTAAGTCAGTATTTAGGGCTTCAAGAATGGTTCTTCCGGTGAGGATTTCTGCTGCCATCGCGGCTGATTGAGTCATGCCTGAACAACCAATCGTTTCGATTAGTGCTTCTTCGATGATGCCGTTTTTTACGTTCAGCGTTAGTTTTGCTGCACCTTGTTGTGGTGCACAAGTGCCGACGCCATGGCTTAAGCCAGAAATAGCGATGACATCTTTTGGACTAACCATAGCGCCTTCAACTGGAATTGGTGCTGAAGTGTGTAGATCACCCCTTTGAATAGGGCACATTGATTGAATTTCTGAAGAGTAGTGCATAATGTTTTCTCACAGTTAGAGTCGTTGAAGACCTAGGGCGTTGAGAAAACAGGACGTGTTGGAAGAGGTGCGGCTAATTCACTACAGATCTTGAGTATCGATAATCCAAAGGTGTCATGGAACTTGGTCTTATAGACTAAGTCCATTTCAAAATGGAGGAATAGCGATACATCCAACAGTATTACCTGTTTTCGATTCTGTAGGAGTCATTAGCACTGTTCGGAAGAACGGGCGGTTGAAGCAAAAGCTTAGGTGGAACCCCATCACCTGATGGCTATAAATTAGATCTTTATCACACTTTCATGCAAGCGAATGTTTAGAGCAATTTCGACTATAAACAAGCTTCATTATATTTCGATAAGTATAAAAAAACGCCAATAACGAACTCTGATTAGAGGCGTCATTGGCGTTTTTTAGAAAGCGATCAGCTAGTTACGCTGCATCTTCTTCTGCGTCTTCAACAGCTTCAAGCTTCTTAGCTTTTTTCGGAGCTGGTTTACGCTTAGCACCTAATGCGTAAAGAACTTCTTCTTTGTTCTTCGCTAGGTACATTGCAAGTTCTTCTTGCTTGCCTTCATCTTCAACTAAATCGCTTTTGCCTAAAAGTTCAAAAAGCTCATCAGCCATATCCAGCATTTTGTCGTATGCGTCGGCTTCGGCTTTAGAGGTAAAAGTCATTTTCTCTTCTCCGTTGCGTTCCACCACGTACTTGACGATAACAGCCATGGTTAATCCTCTAAGTTTGATAAATTTTACTGGCTTTTTATACAGTTTCTGATGTTAAAAGTCCAGTTGGAGCCCTAACAATGCGGCCTCAATCTTGATGTGTAGCCCAGTCTTCACAATAACTCATGAAAGATTTCAGCAGCGGGCTCTGGTATTTGTCTTTGTGTACCAGCATCCAGAAACGTCGTTTCATGTCGAGTGGCACATCGAGCGCTTTTACTCGGCCTGAATCAATCGCTCGTTGTGCCGCCAGTCGTGATAGACATGCGAATCCAAGATTGGCGGAAACTGAATTGATGATCGCCTCTGTGGTGTTGAGTTCAAAAGATTCATACCAATGTTCGATGCGCGGTGCGACGGCACGAAGGAAAAACTCGCGAGTCCCTGAGCCTGATTCACGTAAAATCCAATGGCTGTCTTCTAAATCGCTTAAAATCACTTTTTCTTTGGCAACGAGAGGATGTTGATTACTAACAATAATGCACATTTCATCGCTGCTAAACTGACTCGAAATGAGTTCAGGGTGTAATGTTTTTCCTTCAATTAGCGCGATATCAAGTTCATAATCCACCAACTTTTGGCAGATCAGTGCACTGTTTGAAATGAACAAGCTTTGATCCTGATGCTGTGTTCGTTCGCGAAAGCCTGACAAAATAAACGGTGCGACCTGATTACCAATCGTGTCACTCGCGCCGACCTTTAGATTGCCACTTAAAGGCTGATCATCACGGAACAAAACATCAATACCAGCAGCACGATGTAATATTTCATCCGCCAATGGAAGTAACTTATGTCCCTCTTGGTTGAGAATTAATCGGTTGTTGACCCGGTCAAATAGAGAGTGGCCGAGTTGTTTCTCCATTTCGCCTAGTGCCATGCTGACCGCAGCTTTAGACAGAAACAGAGCCTCAGAGGCAGCAGTCAATGTCGAGTGCTGAGTAATAGTGACGAACACTTTGAGCTGTTTTATTGAAATATTAGCCATCAGATTCCTAGTTTTGCTCTGCTGGTGAAAATGGGTTCTGTTCAGTATTGATGAACACTTGTCATATATAATTGGATATTGTTTAACGAAGCGCAAGCGTATTATGGCTTCAACAAGCTGATGAGTTCACAAGTTTAGTGAATTAAGTTTAAGAGAGGCTGACATGATTCAACGTATTAAATATAGATTAACAGGAGCCCCAACACCCATTGCAGGGTTAGCACTAGCAATCGCAAGCTTAGGCTGGTGCTGGGATGGTGTTTTAGTCGCACAAGGTATTTTGCACACCCCAGGCTTAGTCCAGTGGTTCAGTGCAGCTATTGCAGCGGTATTGCTTCTTGTTTTAGCTGTGAAATTTTTGATTCATGGTCACCTATTGCGCGCAGATCTTGCTCACCCTGTTGTCGGCAGTGTGGTACCAACATTTGCAATGGGGTGTATGGTGGTGTCAGCGTCTTTGGCGCCAATCTCTCAGTTCTTACAAGAAGCTATGTGGTTGGCTTCTGTGGCTTTGCACGTTGTGTTTCTAATGAGCTTTTTGTACCACAGAGCTAAAAACTTTGAGATTCACCACATGGTGCCAAGCTGGTTTGTGCCACCGATCGGTATTATCGTCGCTGACGTCTCTTTCTCAGGTAATCCAGTTTTAGAGCCAGTAGCTAACGCGACTTTGGTATTCGGCTTATTGGTTTACGCAGTAATGCTACCAATCATGGTTTACCGTTTGATCTTCTCTCACGAAGTGCCAGATGCTGCAAAACCAACCATTGCGATTATGGCAGCACCGGCAAGCTTATCTCTGGCGGGTTACTTAACCGTTACTGCTAGCCCTTCACCTGTGATCATTGGTTTACTATTTGGTATTGCAGTGTTGATGACGTTTATTATCTATATGGCGTTTTTCAAACTACTTCGTCTTCCATTTAGCCCTGGTTATGCAGCGTTTACCTTCCCAATCGTGATTGGTGCAACAGCCTTGTTCAAACTGGCTGCGTGGATGCAAGCACAAGGTATTGAAGCGCATTACATCAATCAAGTGTTTGGCTTAGCGTATCTAGAATTGATTGTGGCAACGTTTGTAGTGGGTTATGTGGCGGTTCGTTATTACATGAATTACAAACCTCACCGTGTTCTAAGCGCGGTAGGCAGTAGATTGTAAGAAGCAATAGTTCAAAAGATAAACGGACCTTAAGTTTTCAGTATTTCATAAGCTTATATTCCTAATCCAAACACGGCACTTATGCTAATCTGGCTTTATATTTTGGCAAGATTAGCGTGAGTGCACTTTGTTTACTGTTTACCATTCCAATAAAGTTGATACTTTAAAAATCCTTCTCGTTCACTTAATCAAAAGTGATCCTTTAGCCAATCCTTTCGAAAAAGAGCAGATCTTGGTTCAGAGCCCAGGTATGTCTCAATGGCTTAAGATGGAACTCGCCAAAGAGTTTGGTGTAGCAGCAAATATAGACTTTCCTCTTCCAGCAACCTTCATTTGGGATATGTTTACCCAAGTGCTTCCTGATGTGCCTAAACGCAGTGCTTTTAACAAAGAAGCGATGACGTGGAAGCTGATGAGTTTGTTACCCGCTAAGCTTGACCACCCTGATTTTTTACCTCTACAACGCTACCTTGAAAACGACGAAGATGATTCGAAGTTGTACCAATTGGCAGAAAAAATTGCCGATATCTTCGATGGTTACTTGGTGTATCGACCTGAATGGATGGCGATGTGGGAAGCGGGAGAGCCCGTTGCAGAACTTATCGATGATGAGGGACAACAAGAGCACCCTTGGCAACCGATTTTGTGGCAAGCACTCTATGAGCAAACCCTGTCTCAAGGCCAATCAAAATACCACCGTGGCAATTTGTACCACGACTTCATTGAAGCGCTAGCTAATCAACAAGGTAAATTGCAACATCTGCCTAAACGCTTATTTGTGTTTGGTATCTCTTCGTTGCCTCCTCGTTACATGGATGCGTTGAAAGCACTCGGTGAGCAGATTGATGTGCACTTGATGTTTACCAACCCTTGCCAACATTACTGGGGCGATATTCGCGACCGTAAATATTTGGCAAGAGTTGAAGCCCAGCGTCGTAAGCAGTTTGCGTTGGTTGATGGTTTACCTAAATTGGAGGGTGAAGCTTCACCATTGAAAGATGGCATTGAAGCTAATATTGAAGACGAACTGCATACCAGCCAAGCCGTGGGTAATAGTTTACTTGCGTCTATGGGGAAACTGGGCAGAGATAACCTGTTTTTACTATCTCAATCAGACTGCGAAGAGCATGAGTTCTTTATTGATGTTGAGAGAGATAACCTATTGCATCAACTGCAAGCCGATATTCTCCAGTTAGAAGAACATCAAGACGACCACATATTAGATTCCAGTAACCATAAACAGGTTGTTGAACTTGGCGATCGCTCTCTGACCGTACATGCGTGTCACAGCCCAATGCGTGAGGTTGAAGTCCTTCATGATCAGCTGTTGGCGATGTTTGATGCCAACCCGACCCTGAAACCACGCGATATCATCGTGATGGTGTCTGACATCAATGCCTATAGCCCAGCGATTCAGGCAGTATTTGGTAATGCCCCGGGTGAGCGTTATATCCCTTACTCGATCTCAGATAGAACCGCCGACCAAGAAAGCCCAATCCTGACCGCCTTCATGCAGTTGGTCGCACTGCCGAATACGCGTTGTTTAGCGTCTGAGTTGCTAGAGTTGTTAGAAATCCCTGCAATGATGGCACGCTTTGGTATTGATGAATTTCAATTTGAGCAAGCCAAGCAGTGGGTTGAAGAAGCGGGTATCCGTTGGGGCGTCGATTCTTCTACGGCAACCGAGTTTGATTTGCCTGCCACGGAGCAAAATACTTGGCTGTTTGGTATCCAGCGCATGCTATTGGGCTACGCGATGTCGGATTCTGCAGGTTTGTTTGAAACTGAACACTCTCCAATTGCTGCTTATAACGAAGTTCAGGGCATTAACGCCGAACTTGCAGGTAAGTTAGCGCACTTTATCGATCGTATCGCTCATTACCGTCAACGCCTTACTGAGACCCAATCTATCGACATGTGGCGTGAAACCTTGCTGCAAATGATTGATGATTTCTTTGCGGTTGAGTTAGAAGGTGAGGTGGTGCTTAAGTCGATTCGCGATGCACTTTCTCAACTGAATGAACAGCTTGATGATGCCTTGTACGAACAAGAGCTATCGCCAAGCATTATCTATCAGTACTTGAATAATAAACTGTCGGGCGCGCGTATTAGTCAGCGTTTCTTAGCGGGACAAGTTAACTTCTGTACCCTGATGCCGATGCGTTCTATTCCGTTCAAAACCGTTTGTCTATTAGGCATGAATGATGGTGTTTACCCGCGCTCAATGCCACCAGAAGGGTTTGATTTGATGAACGGGCGCACTCGTCCCGGAGACCGTTCTCGTCGTGATGATGACCGCTACCTATTCTTAGAGGCGATGTTGTCAGCGCAAGAATGTTTGTACATAAGCTATGTCGGCCGTTCGATTCAAGATAATACTGAGCGAGTGCCGTCGGTATTGGTTTCAGAGTTGATTGAGTACTGCCAGCAGAACTATTGCCTAAGTGCAGATCAAGCGCTACCAAGTGATGATTCTGGTATCAAGCTGACTCAAGCGATCAGTTTTGAACACACCATGACGCCATTTAGCCCGGCTGCCTTTACTCAAGGTGATTCAAGCCATGTGCTGAGTTACGCCAAAGAATGGCTTCCTGCGGCTAACCGTTCCGGTGAACGCAGTGGTGAATTCAATCGTGCCTTGGATGACTATTTGCTTGGTGCGACCTATCCATTGGAATTGGATTTGGTTGAGCTGCAGCGTTTCTGGCGCTTGCCAGTGCAATACTTCTTTAATCGCCGCCTAAAAGTGGTGTTTGAGCCCCCGCTTCCGGTAATGGAAGACGATGAACCGTTCGTGCTTAATGGTTTAGAAAGTTTCCAACTAAAAGACGCTTTGCTTCAAGTATTACTCGATCATCCTGAAGGGGCGGATGAAGCGGTTCGCTTGTTTGTCTCTGAGCAAAAAGCTCAAGGTCGATTACCGGTTGGCGCTTTTGGTGATATCGAATTTGAAACCAACCGCGTTCAAGCAGAAGACTTAGCCAAAGAGATTCGATTTGTAAGTGGGCAGCCACAACAAGATCTCGAGGTAAATATTGAATTTGACGTACTAGGTGAGGGCAAACCGGTTCGTTTGATGGGTTGGCTGACTCAAAACTATCAATCGGGTTTAGTGCGTTTCCGTAGTGGCAAAATTCGCTCGCAAGATTACTTGGCTGCGTGGGTCGATCACTTGTGTTGTGCGGTGATGGGGCACGGCAAAACGACTCATATTATTGGCTATGACAGAAAAGAAGGCGTGGTTCACCAAACGCTACAACCTATCGGCGATGCGCAGCAGGCGAAGAGTTTATTAGCTGAGTTAGTGCGACTGTTCTATCAAGGTATGACTGCACCACTGCCGTATTTCCCGAAAACCGCCTTAGCCGGCGTTGAAGCGGGCTTTAGCCGTGGTAAATGGGTCGATGATGAAGAGAAGTCGCTCAAGAAAATGGCCGATACTTTTAATGATAGCTTCGCTTTCACGGGCGAGGGTCGAGATACCTACATCTCGCGTATTTGGCCTAAGTGGGACGAGGAGCTGGCGGCTGAGTCGCGTATGTATTCAACGCTTGTGTTACAGGCGGCTAGGTTGGCGGCTGCCGATCTGGAAGATCAGGAGTAAGTGGCTGTGATCGACAAGATCAGTAGCGTGTGCGCTGAATTAATGAAAAACGAAAGAGAGTCGCTGGTAAGCATTTGGGATGCTTACTTTCCTGGTGAAGGGAATCAAAGTGAAGAGAAGCAAGGTACAGGAAATAAAGTGGCCGCCAGTAAATCATTATTAGTGTAGGGCGTTCGCTGTACGGCCACAGGTCAGAGGGACCATTATTCTGTGGTTCAAAGTAACGCCATAAAGTACAAAACTCGTACGCGCTCCTGAACTCGTGGGCGCATAGTAGCGAGGCGATCTGAATTGATCCGTGAGAGAGATCGCACAAACTATTAACAAATTAGCGTAGGACGTAAATTGAATGACGTTTTCCACGCTAGGTCACATTTGTAACAACATATCTATCAGAAGGCAGTAAGGCATGACGACCACAAGCAGTGTTCAGGTAATTGCTCCACAGACACTCAATACCATGACGTTTCCACTTCATGGCGCGCGTTTAATTGAAGCATCGGCGGGTACAGGTAAAACATTTACCATTGCTGGCTTGTACTTACGCCTACTGCTTGGGCACGGCACGGCTGCACCACAAGGTGAGCTTACAGAAGCTACCCGACACCACGAGCCGTTAACCGTAGACCAAATTCTGGTGGTGACCTTTACCGAAGCGGCAACTGCAGAGCTCAAAGACCGCATAAGGAAAAAAATACGCGCTGCATATATATCATTTCGTAGAGGCGTTTGCGTTGACTCTAAAGATCAATTTATCAAAGACTTACTTGAAGAATACGATGATGCCAAGAGAGCATCCGCAGCCATAACATTGCTTAATGCCGAAAGGCAAATGGACGAAGCCGCGGTATACACCATTCACGGCTTCTGTCAGAGAATGTTGACTCAAAATGCCTTCGAGTCTGGAAGCCGTTTTGATAATGAATTTGTGACCGATGAAAGTCATTTGAAAGCGCAAGTGGTTGCTGACTACTGGCGTAAGCAGTTTTACCCGCTGCCGATTCAACTGGCAGGTGAGGTTCGTAATATTTGGGGCTCACCGGCTGCGTTATTAGCTGACGTAAATCGTTATCTGACGGGTTCTCCATTGAAGCTAACCGTAGAAGCGATGTCGGGTGACTTACAAACTCTGCACAAGCAGAACCTAGACAAAGTGAAGCAACTCAAAGCGCTGTGGTGTGAGTCTGCTGCGGACTTTTTGGCTTTGATCTCAAGTTCAGATGTGAACAAGCGCAGTTACACCAAGAAGTCTCTGCCAACATGGTTAGAAGCGGTCACAGCATGGGCGCAGAGCGACACCCATGATTACCAGTTCCCAGATAAACTAGAGAAGTTCTCTCAAGCTACTCTAATTGAAAAAACACCGAAAGGCACTGTACCTCAGCACGCAGTTTTCGAAGCGATTGAGGACTTCTTAAATTCTCCTGCAAACCTGAAAGCCCCGTTATTGGCGCATGCGATTACTCACTGTCGAACTATTCTAGCCAAGGCTAAACAGCAGAAGCAGTGGTTATCATTTGATGATTTGCTGACTCAGTTATCTGCATCGATTGATGTCGATGAGCAATCCTTGCTGGTGGAAAGAATTCGCACCTTATACCCGGTGGCGATGATCGATGAATTCCAAGATACCGATCCGCTGCAATACAGTATTTTTAGCCGAATCTACCTCGATAACCCGCAGTGTGGTCTGTTTATGATCGGTGACCCGAAACAGGCTATCTACGGTTTCCGTGGCGCGGATATCTTTACTTACATCAAGGCAAGAAACCAAGTTAGTGCTCACTATACGTTAGGGACTAACTGGCGTTCGAGTGCTGATATGGTCAGCGCGGTAAACCAAGTGTTTATGAATTCGGACAGTCCGTTTATCTACGACCAAGACATTCCATTCTTACCCGTTGCTGCCAGTCCATCGGCTGATAAGCGCCAATGGGTAATGAATGGTGAAACTCAGCATGCACTCACCTTTTGGCTACAAGAGGCTGAGGGCAAGCCGTTACCAAAGGGCGAATATCACAAGGCAATGGCTGAGGCGACGGCGAGTCAAATTCAAACCATTCTGACCGCTTCTCAAAACCAGCAAGCCTATTTTGATAACGGCAAAAAACAGCATGCCGTGAATGCGGGTGATATTGCTGTCTTGGTTCGAACCGGCAGTGAAGGTCGTCTGATCAAGAACGCGCTGTCTGAGCAAGGCATTGCAAGTGTGTATTTGTCTAACCGAGACAGTGTATTCACCAGCTTGGTTGCGCAAGATATTCAACGCTTGCTGCAAGCGGTGCTGACACCTGAAAATGACCGTGCATTGCGCGCGAGTCTAGCCTTCGAGTTATTTGCTCTAGATGCGGCTTCATTGGATGAGCTTAATAACGATGAAGTGGTGTGGGAAAACGTGGTTAACGAATTTCGAGAATATCGTAAGTTGTGGCTGCAGCGTGGCGTGCTACCAATGCTTCGTAGCGTCATCAGCAAGCGACATCTCGCGGAACGTTTACTGGAAGAAGAAAATGGTGAGCGCTCACTTACCGATTTAATGCACATTGGCGAATTGCTGCAACAAGCAAGACAAGAGCTCGATAGTGATTATGGTTTGTTGCGTTGGTTAGCAGAAGCGATTTCCGATGCTCAAAATGGTTTAGGCGGCAGTGAGGATGACATTCAGCGTCTTGAGTCAGAGAGAAACTTGGTTCAAATCGTTACTATTCACAAATCGAAAGGTTTGGAATATGACTTAGTATTCCTCCCATTTGTCGCGAGTTACCGAGAAGCGAGCGAAGGCAAATTCTACGATCATGATTCAGATACCACAGTACTGGATATTACAGGTAGTGATAGTGCTTTAGCGCAAGCCGACAAAGAGCGACTGGCGGAAGATTTACGTTTGATTTATGTAGCGTTGACTCGTGCGGTTTATGGCTGTTTCATTGGTATGGCGCCACTGCGTAAAGGGCGTTCAACCAAAGAGCCGACCGGCGTGCATTTGAGTGCGATGGGCTATTTGGTTCAAAACGGTCAAGAGCAAGGTATTGCCGAATTGCATCAGGCTCTTGCAGCCATTGAGGACAAGAACTCCAGTGTGCTGCTAGCCGAAACTCCAACCGCTCACGAGCAAGTGTTTGTACAAACCGAGCAAGTGAGCGAAGACTTACATGCGAACGAGCTCAAGGCTTCAATCGACAGGGCTTGGCGTATCACCAGTTACTCGGGGCTTGTAAAGCAAGGCAGTCACGGTGCGAGTCATGACGCGACCATTGAGGTGTCTGGCTTTGATATTGATTCGGCTGATGAGCAGGATGAGTCTGAGTTGATTGAGCCTGAACGCTCTATATTTACGTTCCCTCGTGGTGCTCGTCCGGGTACTTTCTTGCACACCTTGTTTGAGGAGGTTGAATTTACCGAGCCAGCAACCAGTGAACATAACACGCAAGTAATCACTCACTTATTAGAATCAGAGCAATATGAATTAGAGTGGCTACCTGTGCTTCAGCAACTGGTCGATACAGTGCTGAACACCGCATTAGACGGCAAGAACTTAAAACTAAGCGAGAAAGACTCAACACAACGCTTAGTTGAGATGGAGTTCTTACTGCCAATTGAAGTATTGGCCTCATCAGAGTTGAATCAAACCATTCAATATCATGATCCATTGTCAGCCAAAGCGGGCGACCTAGGTTTTCAAACCGTGCAAGGTATGTTGAAAGGCTTCATCGATTTGGTGTTTGAGCACCAAGGTAAATACTATGTACTCGACTGGAAATCGAATCACTTAGGAGATGATGTTGCTGTCTACCATGGCGAGGCATTGAAATCGGCGATGGCCGACCATCGCTATGATTTGCAATATCAAATTTATGCATTGGCGTTGCACCGTTTCTTACGCAGCCGCGTTGCCAATTACAGCTACGAACAACATTTTGGCGGCGTGTACTACTTGTTCTTACGAGGAATAGACGGCCAATCTCAGCAAGGTATTTTCTCGGCGAAACCAACACTGGCGTTACTTGATGAAATGGATCAATTGATTGACGGTAAAGTGATAGACAGACGTTCAGCACAATTGAATGACGATGAAACTGGTCAGATGGGGCTTTTATAATGACAACAACGACCACTAATACCAGCATAGAAACAGCGAACACAACGAAGCCAGTTTCACTTATTCCTGAGCAACTTATGGATGTACTCAAGTTTCTTGCAGATAAGGGTTCGATTCGTCAGTTGGATTATCAGTTTGCCCGTTTTATTGCTCAGCAAGCCACGAGTTACTCTCAAGAAATCGGTTTTCTCGCTGGGGTAGTGAGCCATGAATTAGGCAAAGGGCACATTTGTTCTCAGCTTATACAGCAGCATACGATAGGCCCTGCACAAACGGCAGATCTAGCCCAGTTACTTGGGTTGTATGGTGAAACGGCGCTGCAATTGAATCAAAAGCTGTTAGGTATTGATTGGTTGGCGGTACTTCAATCGTCCAATTTAGTTGGAGCAACCAATGACTGTGTTAAGCCGCTGATGTTTGATGGACAGCGTGTCTACTTACAGCGTTACTGGAACTACGAGGTTGTACTGGCAGACACGTTAAACCGTTTAAGTAAGCCAGTAGAGTTCAATATTGAACAGAAAAAGGCGCTGACGGAAACACTCAATCAGCTCTTTGCACGCAGCTATCACTTCCTGTTTAACGCCTTAGCCAAGGCTGAAGCAAGCCAACAAACGTCTCAGGTGTTACGCCAACAATTGGTGTGTGATCATCTTGATATTGTGAATGAGCAGGCTCTAGATTGGGGAGCAATCGACCAAGCGATTGTGCAAGCTAAGCAAGTGACAGACTTAGATGTGCTAGATAGCTTGGTATCGTTATCGGCATGTTTGAACTGGCAAAAAGTGGCGGCAGCGGTGGCGTTAAGTCGACGTTTTGCGGTTATTTCTGGCGGACCGGGCACCGGTAAAACGACCACGGTAACTAAGTTACTTTCGGCGATGGTCGAGCAATCGCTAAGCCAAGGTAAAACACCGACGATCAAGCTGGTGGCACCGACAGGTAAAGCGGCGGCACGTTTAACTGAGTCGATTGGTAAAGCGATTGAGCAGCTACCATTAACACCTGAAGTAAAGGCCAACATACCGACTGAATCCAGTACTTTACATAGGTTACTCGGCGCGATTCCTAACCGTGCTGAGTTTAGACATAACCGACGTAATCCACTTCACCTTGATATATTGGTAGTGGATGAAGCATCGATGGTTGATCTGTCGATGATGTATAAGCTGGTGGATGCACTTCCTGAGCACGCAAGGCTCATCTTATTGGGTGATAAAGACCAACTCGCTTCAGTAGAGGCAGGTGCTGTGCTCGGTGATATATGTTCATTCAACTCTGCAGGGTACAGCACAGCGCAAGGCAATTTGGTTGCGGAGATGACAGGTTTTGATGCGATAGCTAAACCAAGACAAGTCAAAGCTGGATCGGTGAATCCTCCTGCGATTGCAGACAGCTTGTGTATGCTGCAGAAGAGTTACCGTTTCGATGCGCGTTCTGGTATTGGTCAGCTGGCAAAAGCAATCAATAATGGTTCTGCGAATCAAGTAGACCAAGTGTTTGCCAAAGGTTTTGGCGATATCGAAAATCATCCTCTATCGAGCGACAGCTATAACTTGATGCTGCGTACCTTGGTTAATGAGTATGGCGCGTATCTCAATCGAATGAATGTGCCATTGGAAGAGTTAGAAACTCAAGAAGCGAGAGCCAAATCGGTACTCGATTTGTTCAGCCAATGCCGACTGTTGTGTTCTATTCGTGAAGGGGACTTTGGTGTTAAAGGTCTCAACCATAGAATTGAAAGGGCGCTTGCCGCAAGACGTTTGGTGAGCCCTCATAATGATGAACTGTGGTATCACGGGCGTCCTGTAATGGTGACGCGAAATGATCATGGCTTGGGTTTGTATAATGGTGATATTGGTATCTGTATGCTTGAGGTGGATTCAAGCCAACCTGATTCAGTACCTCGCTTGAAGGTCTATTTTGAGTTGCCGGATGGTAGCGTGAAAGCTGTGTTACCAAGCAGAGTGCCCGATCATGAAACGGCTTATGCAATGACGATACACAAATCTCAGGGTAGTGAGTTTGATCTGACCTTAATGATCTTGCCGCCGGATTTCAGCCCTATTTTAACGCGGGAGCTTATCTATACCGGTATTACACGTGCCAAGAAACGACTGATGATGTTCAGTGATACCAACGTGTTGAAGCGTGGGATTAAGGTGAAAACAGAGCGAGTGAGTGGTTTAGGCAGTCGTTTAACGAATTAGTCGATAATGGACGCTAGAGAAGGGCTTGCACTTAGAGCTAGATAAACACAAAGCAACCATCCCTGGTTGCTTTGAACGTTATTAAGACTCTTTGCTTAAAAACGCTCGAGTAAACGATATGTGGTTTATCTTGTACTTTGCTTGGCAATTCAAAATAAACTCTTTTAGATTCTCGCTCACAGGGAACACGCAGTGTACGTCTAGCCCTTCTAAGAATTGGTTATCAGCCATATCCCAAAAACTTTGCAGCGAGTTACAAACAATGGTTCTCATATCAATGTTGCTCTTTTTGCTGTTTATATTAACGAGCAGAGCTAATGTTAGCGTGCTGACCGTCAACGGGTATAGCAATCCGTGCAGTGACCACCTCAATGCATGTGATATGACAACCGAGATGGTAATTCCAATAAAAACATTTGTTATTTTGTTAAAGCGACTAAATTCTATACAATTTCACGTGTGAGTTAAAGTGCATAGTTAATAAATCTCATATAGAAAACGATTACGTTTGCAAATATTTTTATTTTGAAGTGAGATTCCGCTCCAAAAACTTTATTTATACGTTGAGCGCCAGGATCTTTGAGTTTCTCTGATAGTTGTATAGCCCTTGTTTTTCCATCGGTAACTCATCAACTGCTATCTCGTAAAAACCTTGTTCACGAAACCAATGAAGGCTGTGTGTCGTTAGGACAAATATTTGGTCGATATCGCGAGATTTTGATTGGTGGCGCATGTAATCCAGCAGTAATTGCCCACGATTTCCATCACGATAATCAGGGTGGATTGCAACACACGCCATCTCTGCCATGTGATCTTCCGGGTAGGCGTATAGCGCCGCGCAACCAATGATCAGTCCGTCTTTTTCGATAATGGTAAAGCGGTGGATCTCCTGCTCTAATTGCTCTCTTGAACGACGAACCAAGATGCCTTGTTCTTCTAAAGGACGAATGAGATCAAATATGCCACCAATATCGTCAATCTGAGCTTGTCTTACTTGCTCTGCACTCGCCATGACCACTTGGGTGCCAATACCATCAAAAGAGAACAATTCTTGGATTAATGCTCCATCCACTTTGTAACTGATTAGATGACAACGAGGCACACCAGCACGACAAGCGGAGATCGCTCCTTTCAAGAAGCGCAGTGTTCCTGTGCTCATGTCTTCGGCCGGGTTTTGAGATTCCGTTAAGCGTTCTAGAATTTGCTTGGCATCTTTAGGGAAGAGTTCGGCGAGCACGTTACCGCGTTCATCTGTTACCCCTTGTTCGGAGCAAAAGCCAATCAGCTTGTCGGCCTTTAGACGAATAGCTACTTGGGTAGCGACCTCTTCAGAAAGTAGGTTAAAGCTTTCGCCTGTCACGGAGCTGGCAATAGGGCCAAGCAGTACAATTGAACCTTGGTCAAGCGTGCGATTGATTCCTTCGATATCGATTCGACGAATACGCCCGCTGTGGCAATAATCCGTACCGTCATCCACGCCAAGCGGTTGAGCCGTAATGAAATTGCCGCTCATAACATTGAGTTGAGTGCCTGCCATCGGGGTGTTGTTCAAACTCATCGAAAGTCGAGCTGTGATGGCAAGTTGTAGTTGGCCTGCAGCCTGCATAGCGACGCCCAAAGAATATTCATCAGTGACCCTAATATTCTTGTGATAAGGCGTATGGCAATCTTGCTTGGCGAGCAATTGGTTGATCTGCGGTCTTGCCCCGTGAACGAGAACAATCTTTACTCCAAGGCTGTGGAGCAAGGCTATATCACTAATAATGTTACCAAAGTTTTTATCGGCAACTGCTTCACCTCCCAGCATAATGACCATGGTTTTGCCACGGTGAGCATTTACGTATGGGGTTGATTGTCTGAAACCTTTTACTAGCGCTGTACTTCTTAATTTCACAGAACAAGTCCGTTTTGTTTATTTATTCGATAATTTAGCATTTAAATTCAAATGTAAACAACACCTTTTTGGAATAAAGCGCAAACTATTATTATCTAGGCTTCAATATATAAACTGTCTCAGTGTAGAATGCGCATAGCATCCTTATGAGTAGTCACCGAATGCAACAAGCTCCAGCAACAAAGAACAAAATCGATGAGATAACCAAAGGTCTCTACAGCGAAGCTGATCAGCGCAATCAATCTAAGTTGAAGCGTAAGATCATTGAACGTTGTTTAATGGTTCTAGCCTTAGTGGGTTCGTTTGCGGTGGTTTCTTTGTTCGGCGATGTGCTTTCCCGAGTGCAAGATGCGGCGACACCCAACAATCTGATATACGGCACTTGGATAGAGCAAGATGTTGCACATTATGCGACCGATGAGTTTGTTCTGAATGCTAATGGTGTGTCAGTTCGTGGATCTGTTGTTTCGACGAGCTTTGACTTTGATGGTAACTACTTTGAATACAAGGCGGGTGATAAAACCTATCGCTTCCGCATGACCAATTCTGACAATACAGAAATGGTGCTCGATTCTGACAGTCACTACAATCCCATCTTCCGCCTTAAGGGCCATATCGATAACTCCGTCCGATAGGTTATCTTCTTGTAAACTCTTACAATCTAAGATTGTGTTATCTGACTGTTTTTGTCATCCTCGATGCATAGAATTTTTAGGATGACTCTTGTGATTAAAAAATGGCTTCCCCTTGTCGCTGCCTCTTTGTTATTTGGCTGTGCTCAACCCACTGATCTTGCTCAGCAACACCTTGATGACGAATTTCCTCGCACCTTGAATAAGGTCGATCAGGTTGAATCCAATAAACCAAGAGACTACACCGCATTTGCAGAACAAGCTGAGATGGTGGTTTCTAAATCCCCTTCGATGGCTAAAATCTATGAGCCGCTTTATCAACAACTCAATGAGTGGGCGATGCTGAGTGGAGATCCAAGCGAGCTAGCGAATTTTGGCGTTCAAACCGCTCAACTAGGTGGTGGTGATAAACAAGGCAATGTTTTGTTCACGGGCTACTTTTCTCCTGTGATGGAGCTGCGCCACGAAGCGAATGAAGAATATCGTTATCCTGTTTACGGGCTTCCTGAGTGTGGTAAAGAGTGTCCAACACGCCAAGAGATTTACAACGGCGCACTAGAAGGTCAGGGCCTTGAGTTAGGTTACTCAGCAAACCGTATCGACCCATTTATGATGGAAGTACAGGGCAGTGGATTTGTACACTTCGGTGATGATGACACGCTGCAGTATTTCGCCTACGCGGGTAAGAACAATAAAGCTTATGTGAGCATTGGCCGTGTTCTGATTGAACGAGGCTTAGTTCCACGCGAAAAAATGTCGCTAAAATCAATCAAAGAGTGGGTATTGGCAAACGATCCTGAAGTGGTCAAAGAGCTGCTTGAGCAAAACCCATCTTTCGTGTTTTTTGAAGCGAGAGACGACCTATCTGTGATGGGTAGCGCGGGCATTCCTCTATTACCTATGGCGGCGGTTGCGGGCGATCGCTCTATCTTGCCTATGGGGACGCCGATTCTTGCTGAGGTTCCATTATTGAATGCTGATGGTACTTGGAGCGGCGCTCATCAACTAAGACTGCTATTGGTTTTGGATACGGGCGGCGCGGTTAAGCAAAACCATTTGGACCTTTACCACGGTATGGGCCCACGTGCAGGCACTGAAGCGGGTCATTACAAGCATTTTGGTCGTGTGTGGAAGCTTGGCTTAGATGGCAGCGCAACCGAAGCGCCTTGGGCTTTGCCTCCTGAAAAGGTTGAGTAAGCGACAATAAAATAGGGCATTGAAAGCGAATCGCTAATCCCCTAGACTTTTTATTCAAGAGTGCGTATAAAACGCACTCTTTTCTTTTTCTCAGAAATAAATTGGCGGCAACAATGCGTGAATTGACCACTCCAGCTTCAGAAAACTATGACCAACGATTTGGTGGCACCCGTCGCCTATATGGCAATAGTGAAGTCGACATACTTAGAGCAGCACACGTGTGTGTGATCGGTATTGGTGGTGTCGGTTCATGGGCGGTTGAAGCGCTTGCTCGTACTGGTTTAGGTGAGCTGACTTTGATCGATATGGATGATGTGTGTGTGACCAACATCAACCGTCAGATCCACGCAATGTCGGGTACCGTTGGTAAAAGCAAAATTGAAGTGATGGCAGAGCGCGTTAAGCTGATTAACCCTGAGTGTAAAGTTAACCTGGTTGACGACTTCATCGGCCCAGACAATCAGGCTGAATACCTATCGAAAGAGTTCGATTTTGTGTTAGATGCGATTGACAGCATGAAAGCTAAGGCTTCACTGTTGGCATATTGTCGTAGCAACAAAATCAAAGTGATCACTACCGGTGGTGCGGGTGGTCAAATCGATCCGACTCAAATCAAAGTGGCTGATCTGACTAAGACGATTCAAGATCCGCTAGCGAAGAAGCTAAAAGATACCCTTCGTCGTCATCATAATTTCCCTAAGAACCCTGCGCGTAAGTTTGGTATCGATTGTGTGTTCTCAACTGAACAGCTGAAATACCCTCAAGCTGACGGCAGCGTATGTGCTGCGAAAGCGACAGCAGAAGGTCCAAAACGCATGGATTGTGCGACGGGTTTTGGTGCGGCAACCGTGGTAACGGCGACGTTTGGTTTTGTGGCTGTTTCGCGTATCGTTGAAAAGCTGATTCAAAAGCACGCTAAGTAACGTCTTCTATTCAATTAATAATCGACTGGATATTAAAATGACCACATTCCCAAGCTCTCCATTCGGCACTGAAATTACCAGTGATGATATCGTCGCGAAAATGCAGACGTTCAGCGGCTGGGAAGATCGTTATCGCCAAGTCATTCAATGGGGTAAGAAGCTACCAACTATGCCTGACGAACTGAAAAGTGAGCTGGTGATTGTCTCTGGCTGTGAAAGCCAAGTGTGGTTGGTTTCTCAAAATATCGATGGTATTTGGCACTTTTGTGCTGATTCTGATGCGCGTATCGTTCGCGGTCTGATTGCATTAGTGATGGCTGCGTATGATGGAAAAACATCAGAGCAGGTTCAAGCGTTCAATATTGATGGTTACTTTGAACAAATCGGTCTAATTACCCACCTTAGCCCATCTCGCGGTAATGGATTAAAAGCGATTGTTGCTCAAATCCAAGAGCTAAGTGCTTAACATCTCTTAGGTACACAGAAGCAAAAAGGGTTGACGTTAAACGCCAACCCTAAATAATTTCGCTACACGCTAAAGCATATCAACAGCTTTTTCTATCGCCGCTCCGAGCTTTACAACATCATCCATGTTGTTGTAAATACCAAATGAAATTCGAACCGTTCCTTTCACATTAAGTGCATCCATTAATGGGTGAGCACAATGATGTCCTGCACGTACTGCGATACCTTGCTGATCCAGTAGAGTCGCTATATCTTGATGGTGAACACCATTCATCACAAAAGTAATCACACTTGCGTTAGGTTGATACCCTAAAATCTGAATGTCATCCAGTTTACTGAGCGCAAGATAAGTCTCGTGCTGTAGCTGGTGGATATGATTTTCGACATCTTGTTGTACAAAACCACTTGACCATTCTATTGCGGTGCTTAGTGCTATGGCTCCCGCCACATTTGGCGTGCCCGCTTCGAATTTACCAGGCAGTTCTGAAAAAGTAGTGCCAGAGAAAGAGACGCGCTCAACCATTTTGCCGCCGCCATGCCAAGGTGGCATCGCTTCTAAAAGTTCAAGTTTACCGTAAAGCACACCGATACCCGCAGGGGCATAGAGTTTATGGCCTGAGAAAACGTAGAAATCAGCGCCTAAAGCAGCAACATCAACCGATTCATGAACGATCCCTTGCGCGCCATCAACCACCACAACCGCATTCATCTTGTGTGCTTTCTCGATGACGGCTTCAATCGGCTGACGAGAACCTGTCACATTGGTTATCTGAGCCAATGCAACAATCTTGGTTCGTTCATTTAAAAGTGTATCAAACGCAGTGAGGTCAAACTCGCAATCTGATGTCATCGGTACTTTAACGACTTTAGCGCCGGTTTGTTCTGCCACAATTTGCCAAGGCACAATGTTGGCGTGATGCTCCATTTCGCTAACCAAGATCTCATCGCCAGTCTGAAGGGTACTTCTTGCGTAGGTTTGAGCGATCAGGTTAAGTGCTTCGGTGGCACCGCGAGTCCAGATGATCTCTTTTGAAGAGCTTGCACCAATAAACTGAGCGACCTTATCTCTGGCAGCTTCAAACTGACTGGTCGCGTTCGCTGTTAAGCTGTGGCTACCACGGTGAACATTGGCATTTTGTTTGGAGTAATATTGGCTAATGGCATCAATAACTACCTGAGGTTTTTGTGTGGTTGCCGCGCTGTCTAAGTAAATCAATGGTTGTTGATTGATGGTTTGTGATAGCGCAGGAAACTGCTCTCGGATGTGATTGATATCAAGCATCTATTCTTACCTAAAATCTTGGAAATTGGTGCCAGCGTTATGCTTAGCGGTATTGTTATTTTATCGCGACTTGTTGACCGTTGCTGACTAATCTTGATGATTCCAGCTATTTTCTTGCTCTTTGACCTGATCGAACAGCTTTTGGTTAACGGGAACTTCTATCTGATGCTTAAGCGCTGTTTTTATTAGGTGTCCAGTGATGAAGTCGATCTCTGTCTTACGTTGGTAAAACATATCCTGCTTCATGGATGAGTTGTTTTGAGCTGTGGCTTGGATGACCTGTTTGACGCTTGCTTCTAACTCGTCGAGTGAACAAGCGATCTCTTCGGCCTGCATAACTTGTGTGAGCTCTTCAACGATAGAACTTAAAATACCCTCAAACTTTTGGTCTGCAAGTTCACCATTCTTGATTTGTTCCAACCCAGTAAGTGGGTTGATAGCACAATTGATGGCGAGCTTAGTCCAAAGCGCAGTTTTTATTTGTGGGTTCCAATTCACAGTCGGTAGGGCGTGTTCCAATACATCAACTAAAAACGTGCACTGCTGACCCGTTTGGTTAAAAGCACCCAATTGAGTTTGGCCCAATCCAGTATGAGACACATTGTTTCGGTTGGGTTTGAATGCTGCTTGAGTTGTCGTCGCCAATACTATCGGGTGAGCATTAATTTGAGTGATAATGTTATCGACCGCACCCATTCCGTTGTGCATGAACATGAGAATGGTGTCAGAGTCGAGATATTGAAGTAACGGAATAGTGGCTTCTTCTACTTGCCAAGCCTTGACTGTGAAGATAACCAAATCACTCGTTGATAGCTTGTCGATATTGTTATTGTTGAAGGAAAGTGAAGTTTGCTCATCAAGTGTTAGGTCAATTGAGGTTTCAGGGGAGCGACTCCACAAAGAGACATTATGACCCGCTTGAAGCAATTTAATCGCCCATAAAGAGCCGATAGCTCCAGGTCCAACAATAGTGATGTTCACAGCAATACCGAGATAAGAAAGTGATGCTGCAAGGATAGCGAGGCATTAAATGAAAGCAATAAAAAATGGCACCCGAGGGTGCCATTTTGGAAACTTTCTTAGGAGTTCTATTAGAACTTGTAAGTTACTGCTAGGTAGTGACCTACACCTGAAGTACGACCAGCGAAACCGCCATCTTCTAAGCCGTAAATAGTTTCGTATGCTTTTAGGCCGTAACCTACAGCGTAACGATCTGAGTGCCAGTAGATACCGTTATACATAGCACCGCCACTGCTTTCTGCACTGTATTCATCTTTCATACCAAATTGCCAATCGATGTAACCTTGGTAAGAGATGAATGAACCATTTTCGAAGAAGTAGAATGGTTTGAACCAGTTTGCAGAAACTTGGTAGCCGTTCCAGTCTTTAATGTTTGAATCGTAGTTACCATAAAGGTTTAGGCCAATTTTACCTAACCAAGGAACCATTACGTCAGAACCTAGACCGATTTTTTGTTGGTTAACACCAAATGTACCATTGTCACCATTTGCATCCGGTGCAATTGTATTCACACCATCCCACGTAATTTCAGATGCAACGTAAAGCTCTTGTACTGGACCAAATGAAAGGTCTTTACCTGTTAACCCGTCAAGAGACATACGTGGAGCAAATTTCATGAACATTTTTGCTTGTTCGTCTGCTTTATCGCTGCCTGGATCTGAAAGTAGGTTAAACACATCAACATAGCCATATAGGTCGAAGATTCCTGAACGACCGCCAAATTCCATTTCCATGTAATCATGGCTAGAGTTACCAGGCTTCTCGTTGAATGCACCCATAAGGTTGAACTGCATCCACTTGTAATCGTTTTTGTGGATGTCGCCGTCAGAATAATCCGCTGCCATTACAGGAGCAGAAGTTGCTGCAAGTAGGCCAAGAGTTAAAAGTGATTTACGCATAATGGAACTCTCTATGTTTGAAATAAGTAACCCGCTAATCCGTGCGTGTTTATGATGTCCGAATGCCGAGCATAATAGCGATTTTGTTCTCAAATAAAAGTGAGACAGAGTGAAAACTACAATTATTAAGGTGAGGTTGATCACACTAATGATCTAAATGATGGAACTTTAAGGTGGCAATGCATCTTGATGCACCTCTAATTCTATTGATTTTGTGAAATTCGATTATTTTGTGGATAAATAGGTGAAATACTGCGCTAAGCAAACGATTCTACTAATTAGAGTGACATGCATATCAAAATCAACAGTATTCCTTTCTAAGCGTTTTCTCTTAAAAAATGACTCATTCAAACCACCTCTTAATCTTGTCTTTGATCTATTTTTGACCAGCAGCGTAATGGAGTTGGAATCAATTGATGGACAACTCATGTGATGACTGCCTAGGGATTTGAACCTAGCTACTTTTTGAATCACGGAGAATTAAAGACAGTTCACTGCACTAGATTTTGAAATACTTTTTAAAGATTAGTTATTGGACTAATCATTTGTGTGACGAGCTGGTCTAACTTTTTTGGAGAGAAGACCAATGAAATATTCACCTATACTCGCTGTAGCAATTTCAGCCCTATTTATTGTTGGGTGTGATGACGACGATGAATCAACAACTCAACTACAAGCTGTACATGCATCGCCAAATGCTCCTTTAGCTAACGTTCTAGTCAATAGTCAGGCTCGTTGGAGCGATGTCGATTATGCTCAAGCATCCGGATACGCCTCCGTAGGTCAAGGACAGACAACTCTTCAAGTCGATGTCCAACTCCCAGGTGACGAAGTGGCCACTGTTATCCCTCAAAGCCAATTCGATTTAAGCGGTGACTTAGATTACACCGTGATGGTTGTAGGCGACGCCGATGGATCCAACAATCCTGTAGAGGCTTTGGTTGTTACTCGCCCTGCTGCAGGAACGGCAACAAGTTCAAGCCTAGATGTGCAAGTAGTACACGCGGCAACAGGTGTTGGCGATGTAAACCTATATGTGACAGGGCCGAGTGATCCATTGGGCGCACCGTTAGGGACTTTAGCTTATAAAGATTTTACTGACGTACTCAATATCCCTGCAGGACAATATCGTGTGAGATTAGAAACCGTGAGCGGCAGTGCTATTGCTTTTGATTCTGGAGAAATCACTCTGTCTGGCGGCAGCGAACTGACGATTGCGGCTGTGCCAAGAGCTGACTCCAATAGCGCTTCTCCAGTAAAATTGATGGTGATGGACGGTAGTGGATCATCGTTAATCTATGACATGGCAGAAACAGCAGAAGTAAGAGTCGGTCATCTTGTTGATGGCGCCCCGGACGTAGATCCATTTGTGAACGGAGCTGCATTTGCACCTCTTGCTGATTTGATGTTCAAGGAAATCCGTGGATTTATCGATTTAGCTGCAGGAAGTTATGACATTGACATCTTTGCTGACGGCACCACAACTAATGCATTAATTGATGCGGATGGTGTCGCGGTATTTGCCGGTATGGATTACAGCATCTATGCGGTAGGGACAGTAAGTCCGCTCAACTTGGAACCTTTGGTTGTTCCTGAAAACCGTCGCCCGGTTGCGACCAGTGCAGTGTTAAACATTACCCACGCGGCGGCTAATCCAATTGCGGCTTCGGTTGATATCTACTTAACAGAAAACGCGGGGATCTCTGGTAGCACTCCAGCATTAAGTGATGTGAAATTCAAAGATTATGCGAATGGCATTTATGTTGCGGCGGGGTCTTACTTTGTGACGATTACTGTAGCGGGTCAGCCTTCAGTTGTGGCTATCGACTCTGCGCCCGCAACCTTAGCTGATGGTGTGGTGTATCAAGTCGTGGCGATTGATGATTCGATGGGTACGGGGTTTAACCTAATTGTCAGTGAAACAACAGACTAGATCTGAAGACAGAACGTAGAAGAGGGTAGATCAATGCTACCCTCTTCTTATTTGTTTTCTTTGACTCTATTCTTGGTTAGTTTTGGCTTTCTCTAATAAATCCGTGAAAAAGTGGCGTAACGAGTAGAGCATGATCAAACTTGGAATCACCATAAGTGCGGTCAGTATAAAGAAGGTTGACCAATCATTGAGGTAATCGACCAATTCACCACTAAATGAAGCCAGTGTTGTTCGACCGAAGTTACCCAAGGATGCGAGTAATGCATATTGGGTTGCAGAGAAGGCCTGCCCAGTTAATAACGTTAAGAAAGAGACAAAAGCTACTGTTGAAAAGGCGGTCGTGAAGTTATCGACAATAATCGTTGCCAAGAACAGTGTTTCACTTGGGCCTGCTTGAGCGATCCATGCAAACATTAGATTACTGGCTGCCATGGCAACACCGCCAATCATCAGTCCGCGTACAATGCCGAATTTTACATTGAAGACGCTGCCTACCAAAGTGAAGAATATGGTTGCGCCCCAACCAATTAACTTCGAATAGTGGCCGATCTGTTCGTTACTGAAACCTATCTCTTTATAGAAGGTGATCGACATGCGACCTAGGAAGGCTTCACCTATCTTAAATAGGAATACGAACAGCAGTAGTGTAATGGCAACTTGAACTCCGTTTCGTTTGAAGAAGTCATAAAACGGTTCTAACACGGTAACACTGAACCAAGCCACGATTTTCGAACCGACAACCTTATTGTGACGTTGCTGAGCCTGTTCTTGCAGGGCTTCGCGTTGTGTATTTGGCTCTCCGACAAAAAGAGTAAACAGCATTAGTACGACAACGACGCCTGCCATTCCGTAATACACGCCATTCCAACCGATTGAGTCTGCGTTAATAAAGGCAAGGTAGCCTGGTAGAGAATACCCCGTCCACCAACCAATTACGGCCATTGCAGAAGCTTGCGGCAGTTTTGATGCTTCGGATTTTGGGAAGGTATCAATACGAAATGCATCAATCGCGATGTCTTGCGTGGCTGAGGCAATGGCAATAGCGAGCGCCAACATTGAAGTAAACGCCAAGTTCTCTGCGGGATTGACGCCTGCGATGAATAAGGTACCGATTAAAACAATGGTTTGGCAGAAAAAGATCCAACTGCGTCGCTGGCCGAGTATTGCGTGAAGCACCGGCAGTTTTACTCGGTCGACCAATGGTGCCCATAGAAAGTTAATCGCATACACGGCAAACACACTACCAAAGTAGCCGATGGCAGCACGCGTTAAACCTGCATCTTTTAGCCAACCAGACATATTGGATCCAATAAGAACCCATGGGAAGCCACTCGAACAGCCGAGCATAAACACCCAAAGTAGGCGTTTATCTAGGTAGCTGCGGAAAGTCTGCATCCAAGAAAGAGAGGGAGTGCCTGATGACATAGGGCGTCCTTGTATAGAAAAACGCCCTTAAGAAATAAGGGCGTTAGATTGGATTACTTAAGAAGGGTCACTTTAGTGATGACGATTGGGTCGACTGGGATGTCTGACATGCGGCCCATTCGCTTGGTTGGAATCGTTGCCATCTTTTGAACAACATCAAAACCTTCAGTTACTTTGCCGAATACAGCGTAGCCTGGGTTGCCACCTTTGGCGTTCAAGAAATCATTATCAGAGAAGTTAATGAAGAACTGACGAGTTGCAGAATCTGGCGCATTAGTACGAGCCATCGCGATTGTTGCTGTATCGTTCTTCAAGCCATTGCTGCCTTCATTCTTGATAGGAGCGTAAGTTGCTTGTTGATTCATCTCTTGATCGAAGCCGCCACCTTGCGCCATAAAGCCAGGAATAACACGGTGGAAGATAGTGCCTTCGTAGCTGCCGTCAGCAACGTATTTTAGGAAGTTCTCCGCACTAACCGGTGCTTGTTCTTGGTTAAGCTCAATAGTGAAGTCGCCTAATGTTGTTTCCACGTTTACTTTAGGACCAGCCCAAACGCTTACGCTCACTAGCATTAATGCGATAGAAGATAAAATACGACCCATTAGAAACGTTCCTTCATGTAAGTTTGTAGCTCTTGGTCGTTAGCGATCTCAGTAAGAACCAAGTTGATCACGTCATTAAGAACCATAGAGATGTCGTCGTTAGATGCACTCAATGCACCAGTGCGTGTTGCAGTGCCGTTGAATGTTTTAACTAGTTTGCCTTCAGGCGTTTCAGCGGTAACTTCAAGCGTTACTTTACCGTCCATTTTGTTTTCCATAATGGTATGCTCTACGGTAACGAGTGCTTCTTGAATCTCTAAAACAATCGAGTTTTCACTGTTTACGCTCGCACGAAAACCTTGAGACTCTAACTGCTGTGCAACAGCATTTTCTAGAGAAATACGCATGTTTTGCTTAGCGTGAATTGGCTGAATGTTTGAACGGCCACTATCAACCAATGCAACATATTGAGCGGCACGAACATCTTTACTGGTTAGTGTGTATGTTTTGCCTTGTACAAGGTTGCTTGAGCTTAGTGAAGCTTCTGGCATTACATTGATTTGTTCTTGCTGAGGGGCTGAACATGCTGTCAAAGCCATAATAGAAGCAGCCAAAATCAGTTTTTTCATTCCTTTATCCTTTCTAAATTCACACCAGAAGCTCGGTATCTTAAATTCTTGTGAAGTCGTTTCTGCTTATTTATTAAAATTCGCAGGCTCTCTTGTTGCTTGTAATATCTCAAATTTTTGGTTTAGTTCAAGCGTTTCAACGTTAGCTTCACCAAATAGTCTTGCTAGTTTGACATCGTATCCGAGGTGTCGGTTGCCAATAACAATTAATTTGCCTCCATTGCTAAGAACATGCTTTGCATCACAGAACATTTGCCATGCAATGTGATCAGTAATCGCTTGTTGCTGATGGAATGGAGGATTACACATCACTAAGTAGGTGCTGTTTTTCTTAAAGCCATCTAAACAGTTGTTGGCGATGAACTGGAAGTTGCCGTCTTCACCAAGGTTATCCTTGACGTTTTGGCGTGCTGACTCCACAGCCATAAAGCTTTCATCCACACAGGTAATACGAGCTTGTGGGTTCAATTGCCCTGCTTTTACGCTCAATACACCGTTGCCACAGCCTAGGTCGATGATATGACGAAGCTCTGGATCTTGAGGAATATGCTCTAGCATATAGCGAGCGCCTTGATCGAGTGCTTCCCCTGAGTAAACATTTGGTAAATTTTTCAGGCGGATATCTTCACCGTCTACATCCCACTCAACAAAAGGCTCTACCGTTTGAACAGGCTGGCAATTTGGAGAAGAGAATACTAAGCGGTGTTTTTTCTTCGCTAGTGATGTTTTGGTTTCGCCTAGGTACTTTTCGAAAAGGTTAAGCGTAGATGTGTGAATCTCTTTTACCTTGTTGACGCCGATCACTTGGCAGCTTTCAGGCAAAGCTTGGCGCAGTTGGCTCAATTGCCAAATTAGGTGACGATTTGTTTTTGGCAACTGCATGATCACAAGATCGATACCGTGTGGGATATCATCCATTGTGTTCAAGAAGTTTACTCGGTTACTTTGATTGCGCTGTAAGTTTTTCAGGGCACCACGGTGAGAGATAAATGAGTCACTCATCATTGTGACATCATGATCTTTCGAGAACCAAGCCGATAGAGCACCAAAACTATCGTTCATGATCAGAATGTGTTTACCAGGTTCAAGGTTCATCTCTTCAACGTGACTAATGATGTATTCGTCGCCCGCATCCCAAGCTTGAAGGGTTTCATTTGAACGTTTTGGGAAACGATGTAAGGTCAAAGTTCTGTCGTGAAGGGTAAGTTCGGTTTTCATTGCTTGAGATACTTATATAAGAAATAACAAAGATATTGTCTCAAATGCAGCCTGAACAAGATAGAAAAAACTCAACCAAACCTATGCCGTTCGCTATTAAATACTCAGACACTCGACCTATTAGGGTTTATACTCACCCCACGGATAATGCCAATACGTTATTAAGGAATCACAATGATCCAAGAAGTTATCGAAACAAAATTGCACAATGAGTTTTCACCAAGTCATTTAAACGTGATCAATGAGAGCTATATGCACAATGTTCCGGCTGGTTCTGAGAGTCATTTTAAAGTGATTGTTGTCAGTGATGCGTTTGAAGGTTTACGCCTTATTGCTCGTCATCGAGCGGTAAATAAAGCTCTTTCAGAAGAGCTTGCGAACAATATTCACGCACTGTCCATTCACACTTATACAAAAGATGAATGGTTGAAGCAGCTAGATAACGTGCCAGATAGCCCAATGTGTATGGGCGGTGGGAAATAGTAGAGTAATCGAATATAGAAGAGGTGGCGATGCCACCTTTTTTGTTGCCAAATACATCTGTTTTTCGTTGTTATATCACTCAAACTGATGGTAAATCGAGCGGTTGAAAATACCCACAACGAGTAGTGTTTTTATTAACAGTGTTTCAACATAACTCGAAAAATATGAGTTTGTGACAGAGTATTAATCTCTTGTTTAAAACACGATTCAAAAGCCATTTTATCTGTGCGGCTCGTCAAATTTATACATATTTTAGAGTCCATATGCTTCAAATCTCACCAAATATAGGCCGTATTCAAGTTATTGGTCATGGCATCAAGTTGTCAAAAAATGCTAGAATACGGCACCTGATAAATCTCACATAATCTTTGTGGTGAATTTATTAATGTAATGTTGCGATTTTGGTATCTCAAATTTACCAAAACCGGACACTGTAATGTCGTGTCTAAGGGCGATTTTAAAACGTCCTGAATTTACGCAATTAAAAGAATCTTTTTCCCGATAAAGTAGTGCAAGTGCGTATGATTACAATAAAGAAGGGTTTGGATCTTCCTATCGCAGGAACTCCATCCCAGGTGATTAATGATGGTAAGTCCATCACTAAAGTCGCCTTGCTTGGCGAAGAGTACGTTGGTATGCGTCCTACGATGCATGCTCGCGTTGGTGATGAAGTGAAGAAAGGCCAAGTTCTTTTTGCAGATAAAAAGAACCCAGGTGTTGTATTTACTTCTCCAGCAAGCGGTAAAGTTATTGAAGTGAACCGTGGTGCTAAGCGTGTTCTTCAATCAGTAGTGATTGAAGTAGCAGGCAATGAGCAAATCACGTTCAATAGCTATGAAGCTAACCAACTAGCAAGTCTTGACCGTGAAACGGTTAAAGCTCAGTTAGTTGAGTCTGGCGCATGGACCGCTTTGCGAACTCGTCCGTTCAGCAAGGTTCCAGCAGTTGATTCTGAAACTCAGGCTATTTTCGTTACTGCTATGGATACTAATCCGCTAGCAGCTGAGCCAGAATTAATCATTAACGAGCAGTCTGATGCTTTCGTTGCTGGTTTAGATCTTCTTTCAACTCTGACTAACGGTAAAGTGTACGTTTGTAAAAAAGGTACTAGCTTACCTCGTTCAGCTCAGTCTAATGTTGAAGAACATGTTTTTGATGGCCCACACCCTGCAGGTCTTGCAGGCACGCATATGCATTACCTATACCCGGTAAATGCACAAAATGTAGCGTGGAGCATTAACTACCAAGACGTTATCGCATTCGGTAAGTTGTTCCTTACTGGTGAGATTTACTCTGAGCGTGTTGTTTCTCTGGCTGGTCCAGTAGTTAATAACCCACGTCTAGTTCGTACTCAAATTGGTGCTAGCCTTGAAGAGTTGACGGACAGCGAGTTGATGCCAGGTGAAGTTCGCCTGATCTCAGGTTCAGTATTATCTGGTGTTCACGCTTCAGGTCCACATGCTTACCTTGGCCGTTACCATCAACAGGTTTCGGTTCTTCGTGAAGGTCGTGATAAAGAGCTATTTGGCTGGGCTATGCCTGGTAAGAACAAGTTCTCTGTTACTCGTTCATTCCTTGGTCACGTGTTTAAAGGTCAGTTGTTCAACATGACAACGACAACAAACGGTAGTGATCGCTCTATGGTTCCAATTGGTAACTACGAGAAAGTAATGCCATTAGATATGGAGCCTACTTTGCTGCTTCGCGATCTATGTGCTGGCGACGTTGATAGTGCACAAGCACTTGGTGCGCTAGAGCTAGATGAAGAAGATTTAGCACTGTGTACCTTTGTATGTCCTGGTAAGTACGAGTACGGTCAGTTACTTCGTGAATGCCTAGATACAATTGTGAAGGAAGGGTAATTTTCATGGGCCTTAAAAAGTTTATTGAAGACATCGAGCATCATTTTGAGCCAGGTGGTAAACACGAAACGTGGTTTGCGCTTTACGAAGCTGCAGCAACACTTTTCTACACACCAGGTACAGTTACAAAGAAAAGCTCGCATGTCCGTGATAGCGTTGACTTAAAACGTATCATGATCATGGTTTGGCTTGCGGTATTCCCAGCAATGTTCTGGGGTATGTACAACGCAGGTGGTCAAGCTATTGCAGCACTAAACCACATGTATTCAGGTGCAGAACTAGTTTCTATCATTGATGGTAACTGGCACTACTGGCTAACCGAAATGCTTGGAGCCTCCTTAGGAGCCGATGCAGGTTGGGGCAGTAAGATGCTCTTGGGTGCGACTTACTTCTTACCTATCTACGCGACGGTCTTTATCGTTGGTGGTTTCTGGGAAGTACTGTTCTGTATGGTGCGTAAGCACGAAGTTAACGAAGGTTTCTTTGTTACTTCCATCTTATTCGCGCTTATCGTTCCGCCAACACTTCCTCTATGGCAAGCTGCACTAGGTATTACCTTCGGTGTTGTTGTTGCTAAAGAGATCTTTGGTGGTACGGGTCGTAACTTCCTAAACCCTGCACTTGCTGGTCGTGCGTTCCTATTCTTTGCATACCCTGCTCAGATTTCTGGTGACGTAGTTTGGACTGCAGCTGACGGTTTCTCTGGTGCAACAGCGCTTAGCCAATGGGCTCAAGGCGGTGGTAGCGCGCTAATGAACACGGTATCTGGTGAGACGATCACTTGGATGGACGCATTCATTGGTAACATTCCAGGTTCTATCGGTGAAGTATCAACGCTTGCACTTATGATCGGTGCTGCAATGATCGTATACATGGGCATTGCTTCATGGCGCATCATTGCTGGTGTTATGATCGGTATGATTGCTGTATCAACATTGTTTAATGTGATCGGTTCTGACACGAACGCAATGTTCAGCATGCCTTGGCACTGGCACCTAGTTCTAGGTGGCTTCGCGTTTGGTATGTTCTTCATGGCAACAGACCCTGTATCAGCGTCATTTACCAATGGTGGTAAGTGGTGGTACGGCATCCTAATCGGCGCAATGTGTGTAATGATTCGTGTAGTTAACCCTGCATACCCAGAAGGCATGATGCTTGCGATCCTATTCGCAAACTTATTTGCTCCTCTGTTTGACCACGTTGTAATCGAGAAGAACATTAAGCGGAGACTAGCGCGCTATGGCAAGTAATAACGATAGCATTAAAAAGACGCTGTTTGTTGTTATCGCATTGAGCTTAGTGTGCTCAATCATCGTTTCAACAGCTGCAGTTGTTCTTAAACCTAAGCAACAAGCTAACGCAGTTTTGGATCAGCAAACTAAGATCCTTGAAGTTGCGGGCATTGAGCTTGCGGGTAATATTCCAGCACTGTACGCAGAGAACATTGAACCTCGTCTAGTTGATTTCGCTACTGGCGATTTCGTTGACGGCGACGCTGCTGCATACGACCAACGTAAAGCGGCAAAAGATCCAGCTCAGTCAATCAAGCTTTCAGCTGAAGATGACATCGCTAAGATCATTCGTCGTGCTAACACGGGTACGGTATACCTAGTGAAAGATGGCGCTGAAACTTCTAAAGTTATCATCCCTGTTCACGGTAACGGTCTATGGTCAATGATGTACGCATTCGTTGCGGTAGAAACTGATGGCAACACAGTTTCTGGTATCACTTACTACGAGCAAGGTGAAACTCCTGGACTTGGTGGGGAAGTTGAGAACCCAACTTGGCGTGCTCAATTCGTTGGTAAGAAATTATTCGACGAAAACCACAAACCTGCTATTCAGGTTGTTAAAGGTGGCGCTCCTCAAGGTTCTGAGCACGGTGTAGATGGCCTTTCTGGTGCGACACTGACTAGCGTTGGTGTTCAACATACATTTGACTTCTGGTTAGGTGATATGGGCTTTGGTCCGTTCCTAGCAAAAGTTCGTGACGGAGGTCTGAACTAATGTCTAGTGCAAAAGAAATTAAAAAGAGCATCTTAGCGCCGGTGTTGGACAACAACCCAATCGCGCTACAGGTTCTTGGTGTGTGTTCTGCTCTTGCGGTAACCACTAAGCTAGAAACAGCATTTGTTATGACTATCGCGGTAATGTTTGTTACTGCTCTGTCTAACTTCTTCGTTTCTTTGATCCGTAACCACATTCCTAACAGTGTGCGTATCATCGTTCAGATGGCAATTATCGCATCACTAGTAATCGTGGTAGACCAAGTGCTTAAAGCATACCTATACGATATCTCTAAGCAGCTATCTGTATTCGTTGGCCTAATCATTACTAACTGTATTGTAATGGGTCGTGCTGAAGCATTCGCAATGAAGTCTGCGCCAATCCCGTCTTTAATCGATGGTCTTGGTAACGGTCTTGGTTACGGTTTCGTTCTTATCACTGTTGGTTTCTTCCGTGAGCTTCTAGGCTCTGGCAAACTATTTGGTATGGAAGTACTACCTCTAGTGAGCAACGGTGGTTGGTATCAGCCAAACGGCTTGATGCTTCTAGCACCTTCTGCATTCTTCCTAATTGGTTTCTTGATTTGGGCAATTCGTGTGTTCAAACCAGAACAAGTAGAAGCGAAGGGGTAAGGTAGTCATGGAACATTATATTAGTCTGCTAGTTAAATCGATTTTCATCGAAAACATGGCGCTTTCTTTCTTCCTAGGTATGTGTACATTCCTAGCGGTATCTAAGAAAGTTAAAACTTCTTTTGGTCTTGGTGTTGCGGTAGTTGTAGTACTTACAATCGCTGTTCCTGTAAACAACCTTGTTTACACACATATCCTGAAAGAAAACGCGCTTGTTGAAGGTGTCGATTTAAGTTTCCTTAACTTCATCGCATTCATCGGTGTTATCGCGGCACTTGTACAAATCCTAGAGATGGTTCTAGACCGTTTCTTCCCACCTTTGTACAACGCACTAGGTATCTTCCTTCCACTGATCACAGTTAACTGTGCAATCTTTGGTGGTGTATCTTTCATGGTAACTCGTGACTACAACTTTGCTGAATCTGTTGTTTACGGCTTTGGTTCTGGTGTGGGTTGGATGTTAGCTATCGTTGCTCTTGCGGGTATCCGTGAGAAGATGAAGTACTCTGACGTACCTCCAGGTCTACGTGGCCTTGGTATCACGTTCATTACTGTTGGTCTGATGGCGTTAGGCTTTATGTCTTTCTCTGGTGTTCAACTGTAGGGTAAGCACCCAGTAATAAGGAATAACAAATGCAAAGCATTATTCTTGGCGTAGCGATGTTTACCATTATTGTATTGGCTCTAGTACTAGTGATTCTTTTCGCTAAGTCTAAGCTGGTACCATCAGGTGACATCACTATTTCAGTAAACGGCGACCCTGAAAAGGCGATCGTTACTCAACCTGGTAGCAAGCTACTTGGTGCCCTAGCTGGCGCTGGTATCTTCGTATCTTCTGCTTGTGGTGGCGGTGGCTCTTGTGGTCAGTGTCGTGTAAAAGTTAAGTCTGGTGGTGGCGACATCCTACCAACTGAACTTGATCACATCACAAAAGGTGAAGCTCGCGAAGGCGAACGTCTTGCATGTCAAGTTGCTATGAAAACTGACATGGAGATTGAACTAGACGAAGATATCTTTGGTGTTAAAAAGTGGGAATGTACTGTTATCTCGAATAACAACGAAGCTACTTTCATCAAAGAACTTGCTCTAGCAATCCCTGAAGGTGAAGAAGTACCGTTCCGCGCGGGTGGTTACATTCAGATTGAAGCTGAACCACATCACGTGAAATACGCAGATTACGATATTCCTGAGGAATACCGTGGTGACTGGGATAAGTTCAACTTGTTCCGTTACGAGTCTATCGTTAAAGAGCATTCGATCCGTGCTTACTCTATGGCTTCATACCCAGAAGAGAAAGGCATCATCAAGCTTAACGTGCGTATCGCAACTCCGCCGCCAAACAACCCTGACGTAGCTCCTGGTGTGATGTCTTCATACATCTGGTCTCTTAAAGAAGGCGACAAATGTACTATTTCTGGTCCATTTGGTGAGTTCTTTGCTAAAGACACAGACAATGAAATGGTATTCATCGGTGGTGGTGCAGGTATGGCGCCAATGCGTTCACATATCTTCGACCAACTTAAGCGTCTTAACTCTACTCGTAAGATGTCTTACTGGTATGGTGCACGTTCTAAGCGTGAGATGTTCTACATTGAAGATTTCGATGGCCTAGCGGCTGCAAACGAGAACTTCGTGTGGCACTGTGCACTGTCTGATCCTCAACCTGAGGACAACTGGGACGGTTACACAGGTTTCATCCACAACGTATTGTACGAGAACTACCTGAAGGATCACGAAGCTCCTGAAGACTGTGAGTACTACATGTGTGGTCCACCAATGATGAACGCGGCTGTTATCGGCATGCTAAAAGATCTTGGTGTAGAAGATGAAAACATCCTACTAGATGACTTCGGTGGTTAATCCATTTAAGTGATTGATATTATGGCTGACTCTCACGAGTCAGCCATTTGTTTTTCTAAGACTGTTTTTGACAACATACTGGCTTATATAAGAAAGAGTAAGGCATTCAAAATACCTATTTTTTACTCTTATTTTTCCTTATATAAATCCTCAACATTAGACAGGAGTAAGCAAGTGAGAATTTGGCTTGTTGCATTAACTTCTTTAATTTTTCTTGCTGGCTGTGAACAGCCAAGAGAGCAAGTGCATTTAAGTGGCCCGACAATGGGCACCAGTTACAATATTAAATACATCAATGGTGATGAATTTCCGGAGTCTAACGAAGTTCATACTGAGATCGATCGTCTACTTGAAGAAGTGAATGATCAAATGTCGACTTACCGTGAAGACTCAGAGCTGAGCCGTTTCAACCAACACAAAGGTGCGGAAGCATTCGAAGTCTCTGAGCAAACCGCTATCGTTGTGAAAGAAGCCATTCGTTTGAACGGTCTTACTGAAGGTGCGCTGGATGTTACTGTTGGTCCATTAGTTAACCTTTGGGGTTTTGGACCCGAAGCTCGCCCAGAAGTGGTTCCATCAGATGAAGAGCTTGCTGCTCGTAAAGCTAAAGTTGGTATTCATCACTTGAGCGTTGAAGGCAACAAGTTAACTAAAGACTTGCCTAATCTGTACGTCGACTTGTCAACCATTGCAAAAGGTTGGGGCGTTGATGTTGTTGCTGATTACCTTGATTCAATTGGTATTCACAACTACATGGTAGAAGTAGGCGGTGAAATCCGTTTGAAAGGCCTAAACCGAGAAAATGTAGGCTGGCGTATTGCCATCGAGAAGCCAAGTGTTGATGAACGCAACATTCAAGAGATCATTGAACCTGGTGATATGGCGATTGCAACGTCTGGTGACTACCGCAACTATTTTGAGCGTGATGGTGTTCGTTACTCACACATTATCAACCCAGAAACAGGAAAGCCTCTTCATCATAAAGTGGTTTCTGTGACTGTTTTAAACCCGTCTTCAATGACTGCAGACGGCTTATCTACTGGCCTTATGGTCTTAGGTGAGGAAAAAGGAATGGAAGTCGCAAACCAACATAACATTCCAGTGTTCATGGTGGTAAAAACAGCAGATGGCTTTAAAGAAATTGCTTCTGAAGCATTTAAGCCATACTTAGGTAAATAAGGTAAGCGAGATAATTATGAATACATTTCTGATTACATTTGGTGTTTTTCTTGCAGTAATCGCAGCGATGTCAATTGGCTACATTATCCAAAAGAAAGTTGTGAAAGGTAGCTGTGGTGGCTTAGGTGCTGTTGGTATTGATAAAGTATGTAACTGCCCTGAACCTTGTGACGCGCGTAAGAAGCGTGAAGCTCGTGAAGCTTACCGTGAAGAGAAGCTGGCTGAGCGTCAACAAAAAGAAGCGGCTTGGAGTAAAGACCGTATCGCCTAATTGGTGACAGTCATAGGGATAGAGTTATCTGTGCCCTTAAATTGAAAAGCTCAAGATTCTCGTCTTGAGCTTTTTTGGTTTTGGGGCTTAGTCATTTATCTTGGCAGATTAACGATGGAAACAAAAACGAATGACTATTGTTCGATTTGCATGCTGTTACGCGCAAACACTAGCTGGTTTCTACCTTGCTCTTTTGCCGTATAAAGAAGCTCATCAGCGGCTTTGATCTGTTCATCTAACTTCGCGTCTAAATCGGTTACGCCGATACTGATACTGACCTTGATTTTTTGAGAGTCATGCTCAACTACATGGCTTTCAATGGCTTCTCTCATGGACTCTAAGTTGTCAACGAAGCTCTCAAACGCGCCGCACGACTGAATACAAAACTCTTCGCCGCCGAAGCGCACAGCGACATCGTCTTTGAAATGATCTTTGATGATTTTCCCTACATCGATCAGCACGGCATCACCACCATCGTGGCCAAAGGTATCATTCACTTTCTTAAAGAAGTCGATATCCATCATCGCGATGTTTCGTTGATCGCAGCCCTTACAAGTATGATTGAATAGGTAGCGACGATTCCATAAGCCAGTAAGAGCATCCTCGTTAGCATGTCGAAATAGCTCATTGGTCGCTTCTTTCATATCAAGCAGTTGATGGATACGGCAGAAAAATTCTTCTTGGTTAAAAGGTTTGTAAAGGAAGTCGTTAGCCCCCGCTTTAAGGAATCGAGCTGTCATGGTGCGATCATCGCTGCCTGATAACCCGAGAATAGCCAACTGGTTTCTGTCGTGATCGCGTCGAATCTCCCGGATCATCGCTATACCGTCTTTCTTCGGCATATCATGGTCTGTAACAACGAATGTAATATCGGGGTCGTTATGAAGAAGCTTTAATGCTTGTTCGCCATCTTCGGCTTGAGTAGTTTGGATATATTGGTGTTCTAGAAGTTGAACTATGTAACGGCGAACGACCGCTGAATCATCGACAACCAATGCTTTGTGGTAGCGATTATTCGAAATTCTTTGAACCAGAGGGAGTAGGTAGCTGACTGATGACATACTGTCTTTAAGTATGTAATCGATAACACCTTTGGCTAGGACTTGTTCTCGCAGTTGATTGTCGAACATCCCGGTCAGAACAATTATTTTCTGTTGATAGCCTAAGACGAGATCAATGATCTCACCGTCTTGCCCGTCAGGTAAGCAGTAATCCAATACGGCACACAAGAAATCCGTCTCTTGTTCCAAGATGTTTTTTGCTTCTGCAATAGATTCAGCAAGTGCGACCTCATAACCGCTATTTTTAAGCTGTTGGTACAGGTAGTTGCGGAATGCTCGACTATCTTCCACCACTAGTATTTTTTCACTCACAAGCGATCCCTACTTATAGACTAAATACTCGTTAACAATAGTATCAGAAGAGCTTATGACTATTGAAGCGAAACCTTTTTAGCTGGACTCGAGATCGTTTTAAATCTGATAAAATTTGGATTATACTGTTTATTGATACAGTTGTAAGGTCGAGTCATTCCTAGATGTGTAGCGCAGGCGAAGAGAAAATAAGAAAAATAATTCATGTCGATATGGATTGTTTTTATGCGGCTGTAGAAATGCGTGATAACCCTGCTTACCGAAATCGCCCGTTAGCTGTTGGTGGGCATGAAAAGCAACGCGGTGTTTTGAGTACCTGTAATTACGAAGCCCGCAAGTTTGGTGTTCGCTCTGCAATGCCGACCGGAAAAGCCCTACAGCTTTGTCCTAATCTATTGGTTGTGCCGGGAAGAATGTCGGTCTATGTCGAGATATCTAAAAAGATCCGCGAAATCTTCTCTCGATACACATCAATCATTGAACCTCTTTCCTTGGATGAAGCTTTCCTTGATGTCACCGATTCTAAGCAGTGCCATGGTTCGGCCACTCTGATTGCCGAGTCGATTCGCCGTGATATCTGGAATGAGCTTAACCTGACCGCTTCCGCAGGAATTGCGCCGATTAAATTCTTGGCGAAAGTGGCCTCAGATCTGAATAAGCCAAATGGTCAGTTTGTTATCCCTCCACAGGACGTGCAATCAGTGATTGATGAGCTACCACTTGAAAAGATTCCCGGTGTCGGCAAGGTGAGCATTGAAAAGCTGCATCAAGCGGGTTTCTTTACTTGTAAGGATATCAAAGAGTCTGATTATCGAGACTTGCTAACCAAGTTTGGCCGTCAAGGCGCATCACTCTGGAAGCGCAGTCATGGCATTGATGATAGAGAAGTTATCATCGAGCGCGAGCGAAAATCGGTAGGCGTAGAGCGCACCTTCACCCAAAACATTTCAACCTACGCAGAATGTTGGCAGGTAATCGAAGACAAGCTGTTTCCTGAACTTGAAACTCGCTTAGAAAAAGCCAGCCCAAGTAAAGCGATCATCAAGCAGGGTATTAAGCTCAAATTCGCCGACTTTCAACAAACCACGATTGAACACATCCATGCCTCTCTCGATCGTGAACACTTCAAAGAACTGCTCAGTGAAATACTGAAAAGACAACAGGGGCGAGAAATACGCCTGCTTGGTTTAAGCGTAATGCTGCAACCTAAAGACCAAATGCGTCAGCTGAGTTTCTTTTAGGGAAAGGCGCTGAGAATTTAGGCTCAGAGGTGTTACTGGAAGTGTTGGTGTTTGAATACCGACTAGGTTTGATAACCTAGTCGGTTTTTTCTAAACAAGGAAGTTGGGTTACCTAGGAAGCTGTTTAACTCGCGCTAAGGTATCACTGAATGGTTGTTGCTCTAGCTTACCGTAGCCAACCATTTTACTGGCTTTCAGTTTTGTTGAAAGCGGGGTGGCGATTCCACATAAGAAGCGAGTAATTGCCTCGTCGGTAATCAATTGTTGACTAGCAGAAATGAACTCATGTATCCATGTCATCACCGTCTCATCATCGACAGGTTCAACATCAACGGTTGGTAAGATTGCCACTTCTCCTCGACATACAGAGCAATGACCGCAGTTTGTTGGCGCTTTATCATCGGCAAAGTAACTCGCAAGGCGTGAACTTAGGCAAGTATCCGCCTCAAAGAAGTTCAGCATCTGGTTAAGACGGTTTATCTCGCTGTTTTCTTTTGCTTTAAACAACTCAGTTAGACGCTCTGACAGTTGCATCATATCTTCAGAAGTATTGTGGATCGCGTAGACATCGGTGATCTGCTTGCTTTCTAGTTCAATCCAACCTTGTTCATTGAAGTAGTCGATAGCCGCAATCACACGCTGACGATCGGCTTGGAAGTGAGTCCAAAGTGCATCGAAGTCGACTTGGCACCACACTCTTGCTTGAGGAGAGCATTGGAAAATAGCTTCGACAAATTGACGACGTTCACTTTGGAACTGTTCGGTGATTTGTTGTTTTGGACGAATGAACTTAAATTTGTAGTCTGCGAAGTAGCTGTACTTAGGCTCGATCACGCCTTCAATTTCCAGATACACCAGCAGTGTTTTTAGCGGTAACTGACGAATGTTGGATTCACGTGATAGTTGGTTAAGCATGATCTCCCATTGGTTCCAACCAGAAGCGCCAATGTTTTGATTTTCGTAGATCTCTTTTAATACTGCCTGGATCGATATGTTGTCTGGAGTATCGCCAAATACAAAGTTCTCTAGTGTGCTCAAGCCGTGTTTGTTCGCGAGTAGAATACATTCAGACGCTTGCCCATCTCGACCAGCTCTGCCGATCTCTTGTGAGTAGTTCTCTATCGATTTTGGTAAGTCAAAGTGAATCACTCGGCGAATGTTGGACTTATCTACGCCCATACCAAATGCAATGGTTGCCACGATACAACTCACTTCATCACTCATGAATTGATGTTGAATTGCATCTCGGTTTTCAGGCTTAAGACCCGCATGGTAAGCCACGGCATTAACGCCAGCGTTACGAAGTTGCTGAGCTACCATCTCTGCTGTTTGCTGAAGAGTGACATAAACAATAGTAGGAGCGAGAGAGGCTTGGTTAACCACATTGCACAAGGTTTCTAACTTGCTGGTTTGTTCACAAGGTTGAATCGACAGATCGAGGTTTTGACGATAGAAGCCCGTCACCACAACGCGCTCCTCATCAATTTCAAACTTTGACTTCATATCTTGGATAACCGATGTGGTCGCAGTGGCTGTCAGTAGCAGAACCTGAGGAATATTGAGCTGCTTTTGGTATTGAGGAAGCTTCAGGTAATCGGGTCTGAAGTTGTGCCCCCATTCTGAAATACAGTGCGCTTCATCGACCACAAGCAGTGAGATCGGCACTTGGGAGATAAACTGGCGAAAGCGTTCGTTCTTCAAGCGCTCAACGGAGATCATGAGGATCTTGGTGTCTCCGTTACGTACAGACTGCATCACCTGTTGAGTGGTTTGTCTGTCTTGGCTAGATTCTATCGCAGCGGCGCTGATCCCTTTACTGTGTAAGAAGCTTAATTGGTCTTTCATTAAGGCTAACAGTGGAGAAATAACCAAGGTTAAATGAGGAAGTTCTAACGCGGGTAACTGGTAGCACAGCGATTTACCCGAGCCCGTTGGGAATATCGCGGCAGTCGAGTGACCAGATAGAACGTTATCAATGACTTGCTTTTGCCCATTACGCAGTGAGTCGAATCCGAATACTTGTTTTAGCTTCTGCTCAATCATTTATGTTCTACCTGAGTTATTAAGTGTCGTATTGATGCTAAAGCGGGCGCCTATTCATGATAGCGTCGCTTGATGAATCAAATGTCTTGCACCTGATTGTACCTAATTCTATTCTGTAGCTCCTATAGAAAAGCACCCCAATAGTATGAATAAGTCTGAGCTTCGCCAAATAATCATAGAGCAACTCGAATCCCGATTACGTATCGCACAATCTGCGACTCAGCGTGCGATTGATGCTGCGACCGATGAAGAGACTGTGCCTGAACATAAGTACGATACATTGGCATTAGAAGCTTCGTATCTTGCTCATGGCCAAGCCGTAAGAGTGCAAGAGTGTGAAGACGACATTCAGTGTTATCGTAACTTAGTGCTGCGCGACAGTGAGCGAATTACGGTGAGCAGCTACGTTGTGGTCATTGACGAGCATGATAAATATAAACACTTTTTTATGGGGCCGAGAGTCGGGGGACTTTCTGTCACGTGGAATGACAAGGAAGTGGCTATTGTGACGGCAAATGCACCTTTTGGTCAGGCTCTAATGGGTAAAGAAGTCGGTGATGAGATTGAGTTTAAGGTCGCAGATAAACAGTTTTGCTACGAAGTTATCTCTATCGACTAACTAACTGACTAATAGATATAAAACGTTTCTTTGACAAAGAAGCATAATCCAAGGGTATAGTAATCTGTCAGATTGATGAGAGGATGTTATGAAAAACAATGTATTAATTGCATCACTAACAGCGGTTATCGCAGTTGTGAGCCTGCCAACGTTTGCTGCTCAGTGTCGAGTTGATTTGAAAAATGAGCTACGAATCGATGACCAAAAAGTCGAAATCCATCAAGTGAATGGTGATACGGCCGTTTTTGATGATAACAACGAGCTCTATATCCATGGTGAGAAGGTTGAGCTTGATGCCGACCAACAAGCGGCGATTGAGAAATACCGCGAAAACATGAGTGAGTATTTACCTCGAGCGAAACAAATGGCGAACGATAGCTTAGCGCTAGCTAATGACGTGATTGATGATATCGCGGCTAGCCTAGATTCACCTGAGTCATTTGATAATGTAAAAGAATCAATGAAAACCTACTTTGCAGAACTGGAAGCGCGTTACTACAAAGATGGCGAATTAGTGTTGCCTGCAGAAAGCTTTGATTCGATGGCCAATGGCTGGTCTGAAGATTTCGAGAAGGCGAAAGAAATCTTTAACCAAGAATTTATCTCTAGCGCTTTTAATGCGATGTCAGAAAAAATGAAACAAGACGGTGGCCTAAACCTGACTGAATTGGCTGACAGCATGGCTGAATTAAAGCTGAAAGTTGAAGAGCGAATGAAAGAACACTCTCAACAAGTACAAGAAGAAGCGAATGAGTTCTGTGATTCACTTGATGAGATGGCAGAACAAGAGCAAGAACTGCATGAAATCATTCCGAACTTAAAAGATTACCAAGTATTCACAATTTAATTCGAGTCTAGTGATTAATAGCAAGAGCACCGGTTGGTGCTCTTTTTGTTTGTATAAATGGAACCACACGGCGAGTATTTATCTCAATTCAATTCAATCCATTTCCTTCTTAAGCCTACTACTTCGCTTTGTTGATTGTAATTGAACGATAAGACTGGTTGTTTGTTAATTTTGTGGTTCCAAATAGCGCATTGATTGTAAAAATCAGAGAATTGTTCATTTATTAGTTGTGCCTATCATTGCTTTTTATTACTGTACTTCTCAACTAGTTCACTGATTTTTAATGCGGGCGATATGGACCAACAATCTTCCTCTTCAAGAGAGCACTTTAGCTCTCGTTTAGGCTTTATTTTAGCAGCGGCTGGTGCAGCGGTTGGCTTGGGTAATATTTGGGGTTTCCCGACTCAAGTTGCCAGCAACGGTGGCGGTGCTTTCCTTTTAGTCTATTTGATCATGATCTTCGTGGTTGCTTTTCCTATGCTGGTGGTTGAGATGGCTATAGGCCGTCACGGCCAAGCAAACCCAGTTGATAGCATGCGATCTTTGACGACAAACCCTTTGGGTAAGAAAGTCGGTGAGTTTATCGGTTGGATTGGACTGAGTGTACCAAGCGCTGTGTTGGCGTTTTACAGTATTGTTGGTGGCTGGTTAATCTGCTTCCTAATTGGTGCCGTCGCTGATCTTATCGGCCTAGAAGCGATTGCTGATTGGTTTAAAGGTTTCAGTGTTGAGCGCAACGTATTTGGTACCGTCGCGTTCTATGTACTGACTATCTTGATTGTGCAGGGTGGTGTTAAGCAAGGCATTGAGAAGTGGTCGACTCGTTTGATGCCTGCGCTGTTTGTTTTATTTGGCTTATTGTTTGTTTACATCATGACGCAATCTGGCGCGATGGAAGGCCTAAAACATTACCTAGTTCCGGACTTTGAGAAAGTGTGGGATAGAAAACTGATTCTGGCGGCAATGGGACAGGGCTTCTTCTCACTCACCATTGGTGGTTGCTCGATGTTGGTTTATGGCTCTTACTTAAGCAAGAAAGAGAACCTGCCCAAAATGGCGATGAACGTGACTCTGGTGGATACTGCTGTCGCTTTTATTGCTGGCCTAGTGGTGATGCCAGCCATGTTTGTTGCGATGCAAAAAGGCGTACAAATCTATGCGGAAGACGGTTCACTATTAAGCTCTGACACGCTCGTATTCACGGTTTTGCCGTTGATGTTTGATAGTTTAGGTGTGCTTGGTCAGATCTTTGCGATTGTGTTCTTCTTACTACTAACGATTGCGGCGCTGACTTCGTCGATTTCGATGCTCGAAGGCCCAGTGGCGCTAGTGAGTGAGCGTTTCAATACTAGACGAACGCCAACAAGCTGGGTGATTGGTGGTGCTATCGCGCTGTTTAGTGTAGTGATTGTTTACAACTTTTCTGCGATGTTTGGCATGGTTGCGATGATTGCGACTCAGTACCTTCAACCAGTCGCTGCACTGATGTTCTGTGTGTTTGGTGGTTGGGTATGGAGCCGAGCTTCAAAAGTGAAAGAACTTGAGCAAGGTTGTCCTGACTTTCAGCTTGGTTGGTTTGGTAAAGTGTGGCCAATGTATGTGAAGTTCGTGTGCCCAATCTTGGTGGCAACAGTTATCTGGGCTTCATTTGGTTAGTAGACCATTTAGCATCTAGATGATTAGATTTGTAGTTCAAGGTCACTCTTAATGAGTGGCCTTGTTGTTTTTGTATCGAATAAGCTTGTTTTACTCGATAGAAAAAAGGCGCTGAACATAAAGTTCAGCGCCTTTTCAATTTTGGCTTAAGCAATGTGGTTACTTAATTTCCATACCTTGAGCTTGTAGATCTGCATGGTAAGAAGAACGTACAAACGGGCCACAAGCTGCATGAGTGAAGCCTAGTTCAAGAGCAATCTCTTTCAGCTCATCAAACTCTGAAGGCGGCACGTAGCGTTCTACTGGTAAGTGGTGACGGCTTGGTGCTAGGTATTGACCTAGTGTCAGCATCGTTACGCCATGTTCGCGAAGATCTTTCAATACTTGAACGATCTCTTCTTTCGTTTCACCAAGACCCATCATCACACCTGATTTCGTTGGGATGTCTGGGTGTTGCTCTTTGAATTTTCTCAACAGATCAAGAGACCACTTGTAGTTCGCGCCTGGGCGAGCTTTACGGTATAGACGTGGCGCTGTCTCTAGGTTGTGGTTGAAAACATCTGGCGGGTTGTCTTTCATTAGATCAAGTGCAACGTCCATACGACCGCGGAAGTCTGGAACCAGTGTTTCGATACGAATATTTGGGTTTAGTTCGCGAATCTCACGGTTACAGTCAGCAAAGTGCTGAGCACCGCCGTCACGCAAGTCATCACGGTCAACTGAAGTGATTACAACGTACTTCAGTTTCATGTCTTTAATCGTCTTAGCCAGTTTCTTCGGCTCTTCAGCTTCAGGAGCAACAGGACGACCATGGGCAACATCACAGAACGGGCAGCGACGAGTACAGATAGCGCCAAGAATCATAAACGTTGCCGTACCGTGGTTGAAACACTCGGCTAGGTTAGGGCAAGACGCTTCTTCACAAACTGAGTGCAGGTTGTTTTTACGCATTGCTGATTTGATTTCTTGAATACGATGACTGTCTGAAGGAAGTTTAATCTTCATCCATTCAGGCTTACGTAGAACTTCTTTCTGTTCAGCAGGCATATTCTTTACGGGAATTAATGCCATTTTGTCAGCGTCACGATATTTAACGCCTTTTTCCATTTGGATTGGTTTGCTCATGATTTTATGCTTCTGCTGTAATGTTACTGGTGGCTTGAATGTCTACTTGGTCATAGCCGAGTAGCTCTACGAGCTCTTGTATTAACTGTTGCTCAACGTTTTCTAGTTCACTTGGTCCGCCGAGTTGGCTTACCTGCGCCATTTCCATACCTTGGTAACCACATGGGTTAATACGTAGGAATGGAGACAGGTCCATATCGACGTTGAGTGCTAGCCCGTGGAACGAGCAGCCACGTCGAATACGTAATCCGAGTGAACAGATTTTCTTGCCATCGACATAAACACCAGGAGCGTCAGGTCGGGCAGTTGAATCTATATTGTAAGCTTTCAGAGTATTGATTACGAGGTTCTCGATATGAGTCACCAAATCACGCACTCCGAATTTCTTGCGGCGGATGTTAATCAGAAAGTAAGCCACTAATTGGCCTGGGCCGTGGTAAGTCACTTGGCCACCACGATCGCTTTGTATTACAGGGATATCACCGGCATTTAATACATGCTCGGCTTTACCTGCTTGTCCTTGAGTGAAGACAGGGTTGTGTTCAACCAACCAAATTTGGTCTACGTCTTCTTCCGTGCGTTCGTCTGTGAACTTATGCATGGCTTTCCATACAGGTTCGTAATCCTGACGGCCTAATTTTTTTACGATTAGCTTATTTTGCAAAGCTGCACTCCCTCAAGGATTAATAAAGTGAACGCATTATAAACGCGAAACATGATTCTAACTACAGACGGACTGCAAGGTTTTTCAACTTTCTTTGTATTTATTGAAAATTAAGTTGAATGAATTTGAGCTAGATAGGGTGCTTTAAACAAAAACAGCGGCAATAAGCCGCTGTTTTTCATGTGTAATCGGAGATTACAGAACCATACGAACGATTTCGATCTCGCCCAGTTCTTTATAAAGAGTTTCTACTTGTTCAATTGAAGTCGCAGTAATATTGATAGAAACAGAGTGGTAGTTACCTTTCGCACTCGGTTTTAACGTTGGGCTGTAGTCACCAGGAGCATGACGCTGGATCACTTCTAGTACTAGCTCAGTCAGTTCTGGCTTAGCGTGGCCCATTACTTTGTAAGTGAATGAACAAGGGAACTCTAAGAGGTCTTTTAGTTTTGCATCAGAATTGATGTTCATGATTAGCTCCAAAAGGCTAGACTCTCGCAAATTGGCGAAATGTCGATAAAAGCGTGTTCGGTCAACAGACACGAGTAATAAGGCAGAATATTACGTGTAAATATCACCGAACTCAAGATCAACAAAAGCCGCACATGGCGGCTTTTGGTTCGCTAATAAGTAAATCATGAATTTACTCATTAGGTTAGCTATACAACAAGCTTAGGTTTTACCTAGAACAAACCCTTGAATAGAAGAACTAGGTAGTCCCATAGACGGCTAAATAGGCTGCCTTGGTCTACATCTTCAAGTGCTAGTAGTGGGTATTCAGCAACGTCTTCACCGTCTACTTGGTAGAATAGTTTACCAACCACATCGCCTTTGCTGATTGGCGCTTCTAGTTCTTTCTCAAGAACGAAGCTTGCCTTCAGGTTCTTAGCTTGACCACGAGGTAGCGTTACGAACGTATCTTCGTCGACACCTAGTGCAACTGTGTCCTTGCTACCCATCCAGATCTTCTCTTCTACGAAGGTTTCACCGGCTGTGTGTGGTGCCACTGTTTCAAAGAAGCGGAAGCCGTAGCTAAGCAGCTTTTTGCTTTCTGTTTTACGAGCATTCGCATTCTTGGTGCCCATTACTACGGCAACTAGGCGCATTTTGCCTTCTGTCGCTGAGCTTACTAGGCTGTAACCTGCATTGCTTGTGTGACCCGTTTTGATGCCATCAACGTTCATGCTCTTATCCCATAACAGACCGTTACGGTTGTATTGGGTGATGCCGTTGTATGTAAATTTCTTCTGTGAGTAGATACGGTACTCGTCTGGTACGTCGCGAATCAGCGCCTGACCAAGTAGTGCCATATCGTAAGGCGTTGAGTATAGGTTCGGGTTGTCTAGACCGTGCACGTTAGCAAAGTGCGTGTCTTTCATGCCGATAGAGCTTGCCCAAGCGTTCATTAGGTCAACGAATGCATCTTCAGAGCCAGCGATGTGTTCAGCCATAGCAACACATGCGTCGTTACCTGATTGAATGATGATACCGCGGTTCAGTTCTTCAACTTTAACCGTAGTGCCAACTTCAACGAACATCTTAGATGAATCTGGGAAGTTTTTAGCCCAAGCATTTTCACTGATTACAACATCGTCGTTTAGGTTGATGTTGCCACGATCAAGCTCTTGGCCGATCACGTAGCTCGTCATCATCTTGGTTAAACTTGCTGGAGAAAGTTGAGTATTCATCTCTTTCTCTGCTAGTACTTTGCCTGAATGGTAATCCATCAGAACAAAACCTTTAGCGGCGATTTGAGGTGCATCAGGAACAACAATAGGAGCGGCGAATGACGATGTAGCTATCGTTGCAGAAAGAGCAACAGAAGTAGCAAAAATCGATTTAACAAGTTTATTAGATTTAATCATTTTGAATGCAATTATTTGGTGAACTATTCATATATTAACAGAATCACTCTGTCACACCAGAGCGCTGATTACCAGAAGTAACTGTTAGATTAATTAGCGAGTTAGGGTGTGTTTTTTTATATAAGCTGACGGGTAACCCATTAGCTTAACTTGTTCTAATTTCTCTTGAGTCAGAGCATAGTCATGAAATGGCCCAATCATCAGACGGTAGTTGTCATCATTTGGCTGCAAGAACGTTGCTACTTCTAGCTTTTCGGCTAGATCTTTCGCTAACTTCTCTGTTCTATCTTCATGCGGAGATGTCGCGACTTGAATAATAAATTGCGGTAAAGCAGCCTTTTTATTTGCGTCGGTTGGCATAGCCACAGTAATGACTTCAATCTCAACATTTGCTGTGCCGGTTCTCAACACATCGAGCTTGTAAGCTGCCGCATAACTAAGGTCAATGATTCGGCCTTCATGGAATGGACCGCGGTCATTGATACGAACAATTGTCGTTTTGTTGTTGTCAGTATTCGTCACTTTTACATAGCTTGGAATTGGCAATGTTTTGTGCGCCGCAGACATCGAATACATGTCGTAGATCTCGCCGTTCGACGTTAAGTGGCCATGAAATTTCTTACCGTACCAAGAGGCTTTGCCTTTCTCAGTAAACCCTTCGGTCTTCTTTACGATCTTGTAGTCTTCGCCACGCAAAGTGTAATCCGTGTTACCACCTAAACTATAAGGTTCATATTGAGGGTGAGCATCCTCGAGATGCTCTACTGAGATAGGTGCATCTGGTGCTATATCTGAATCAATATCGTAGCGGCCTGTTGGCTGTTTTGAAGAACAACCATTGATTAAAATCGCTAGCCCCAAGATAGAGACTATTTTTTTGATTGGCAGCTCTTCAACCAAGGATGCTTTTTTTGGAAACGTTGTAATAGACATCGATTAGGTCGCCTTTGAGAATGCTTTTCTGTGTGTATGGATCGACATTAAAATACCAAAACCAGCCATAAGGGTAACCATTGAAGTACCGCCATAACTGACTAGAGGAAGAGGAACACCAACCACAGGTAGAATGCCACTTACCATGCCAATGTTTACAAAAATATAAACGAAGAAGCTCAGGACAATACTGCCGCCCATCATTCGACCGAATGCGGTTTGAGCTTGGCTCGCAAGCACCAAGCCACGTCCAATAATAAACAGGTAGATAGCAAGCAAGAACAAGATACCAATCATGCCCCACTCTTCGGCGATGACCGCAAAAATGAAGTCGGTATGACGCTCAGGGATGAACTCTAGTTGAGATTGAGTGCCTTGCAGCCAACCTTTTCCTGATATACCACCCGAACCTATCGCAATCTTACTTTGAATGATGTGGTAACCCGCACCTAATGGATCTGATTCAGGATCAAAAAGGGTTCTTACACGTACTTTTTGATATTCACGCATCAGGAAGAACCATAAGATTGGAATAAATGCCCCCAACGCGATTGCCGCGCTAGCAATGATTTTCCAACTGATACCTGCCAGGAATATCACGAAGATACCGGATGCGGCGATAAGGATAGATGTACCTAAGTCGGGTTGCTTTGCGATTAGAATTGTCGGTACAAACACCATCACTAGCGAGATCGCTAATGTTTGGAAGGTGGGCGGAAGTGAGCGCTTACCGATAAATCGTGCCAGCATCAAAGGCACCGCCAGCTTTAACAGCTCGGAGGGTTGGAATCGAACAAAGCCGAAGTTTAACCAACGCTGTGCACCTTTAGAGGCTTCACCAAAGAACAACACGCCCAATAGCAAGATGACGCCACCTACAAATAGCAGTGGTGCCAAGGTTTCATAAGTACGAGGTGAGATCTGCGCTAGGAAGATCATCACACCTAAAGACAGAGCCATGCGCATCGCCTGGCGATCCATCATCGCAAGGCTTTGTCCGCTTGCGCTGTACATGATCAGTAGGGCAAAGCCCATTAAAACCAGAATGCCAAGCAATAGCGGCAGGTCGATATGCAGCCTTTCGAATAGGGCTCTATTTCGTCCCGTTGAAGGATCAAGTTTCATTATTTAATTGGCTCACTTTGATAATCTTCTGCAAGGATAATATGGTCTAAAATCCTTCTTACTACTGGTCCGCCGTTAGAAGAGCCACCACCTGCGTTTTCTAGAACGATAGTCACGACGGCTTCAGGATCTTCAAAAGGCGCGTAACCCGTAAAGAGAGCGTGATCGCGTAAGTGCTCTGCGATTTCATCCGCGTTGTACTCTTCATCTTCTTTTAAGCCGAATACCTGCGCGGTACCCGATTTCCCCGCGGTTTGGTAAGACATCTTCTGGAATGAACGTCTTGCGGTGCCTTTCTTACCGTGGTTAGCCAGTCTCATACCTTCTTGAGCGATATCCCAATACTTCTTCTTAACCCCGGTTAGCGGTGGGTAAGTTTCAATGTCCGACATGATTTGTTCATCGAATGGACGACCGTTATCAATGGTTGAACGAAGTAGGTGAGGTGCTGTTACTTCCCCTTCATTGACCAAAACTGATGTGGCTTTTGCAATCTGCATGGGTGTTGCAGTCCAGTAGCCTTGGCCAATGCCAACTGGAATGGTGTCACCTTGGTACCAAGGCACACGGTGTCTTGCCATCTTCCAATCACGAGTTGGCATATTGGCTTTGCTTTCTTCATAAATATCGATGCCAGTATAGTCACCAAAGCCGAACATCATCATCCATTTGGATATGCGATCAATGCCGAGATCATAAGCAATTTGGTAAAAGAAAGTATCCACTGACTCTTCAATCGCTTTCTCTATATCAACGACGCCGTGTCCCCAACGCAACCAGTCACGAAATGGTCTCGTTTTTGAATTAGGGATCTTCCAATAACCTGGGTCATTACGCGTTGTATTAGGTGTAATCACACCTTCTTGCAGAGCCGCAACCGCAATGAATGGCTTGATCGTCGATGCTGGTGGATAAATACCTAGCGTTGCACGGTTAACCAAAGGGCGGTCTTTGTCTTGAAGCAGGGCGTTATAACCTTTAGACGAAATACCATGTACGAATGCATTTGGGTCGTAGCTTGGGCTAGATACCATCGCTAACACGCCATTGTCTTTCGGGTCGAGAACGATAGCTGAACCGCGGCGGCCATCAAGCAACTTATGTACGTATAGTTGTAGCTTGATATCTAAGTTGAGCACGATATCTTTGCCCGGAACCGACGGTACAAACTTAAGGGTACGGATCACTCGTCCACGGCTGTTAACTTCGACTTCTTGATAGCCAGCGGTACCGTGAAGCATGTCTTCGTAGTAGCGCTCAATACCAAGTTTACCGATGTCGCGAGTGGCTTGGTAATTGGCGTCTTTCTCTTCGCGAACCAAGCGCTGCATATCACGGTCATTGATGCGCGATACGTAGCCAATCACGTGAGTTAACACATCACCATAAGGGTAGAAACGTTTTAGCGTACCTGTAACTTCAACACCTGGGAACTTATGTTGATTTACAGAAAAGATCGCAACTTGTTCTTCGGTAAGCTGATTCAGGATAGGTACTGACTTGAAGCGTCGTGAATTGCGACGATCACGATCAAATCGTTCAATACGCTCAGGCGGAATTTCGATTAATTCTTGTAGACGGACGAGCGTGTCATCCATATCTTTGATTTTTTCTGGCGTGATTTCTAGGTTGAAAACCGGGCGATTTTCGGCAAGAAGTACACCGTTGCGATCGTAAATCAAACCACGGTTAGGGGCGATTGGAACGACCTTGATGCGGTTATCGTTAGAGCGAGTTTTATAGTCTTGATATTGATTGACCTGAATGTTGTACAGGTTAACAACCAACATCGATATCATGACTATGATCCCCGCAAACGCAACAAAAGCACGATTAGTAAATAGTCGTGCTTCTGCTTTGTAATCACGGATTTGGCTACGTTTACGTAACATTAACGCTTATTCTCGATGATAAGGGTGGTTAGCAGTGATGCTCCAAGCTCGATACAAGCTTTCAGCCATGATAACGCGTACTAATGGGTGAGGGAGAGTAAGCGCAGACAGAGACCAACTTTGGTCTGCAGCCGCTTTACATGCAGGTGCTAATCCTTCAGGCCCGCCGATAAGGATAGAAACGTCGCGTCCATCCAACTTCCAACTTTCCAATTGCTCTGCCAGTTGTGGGGTGTCCCACTTTTTACCTGGGATATCAAGCGTGACAATGCGGTTGCCTTTTGGAACCGCTGCCAACATTGCTTCGCCTTCTTTTTGAAGAATGCGTGCAATATCCGCATTTTTACCGCGCTTTCCCGCAGTGATTTCAATGAGCTCTAATGGCATATCATGAGGGAAGCGGCGTTTATATTCTTTAAAGCCTTCTTCAACCCACTTCGGCATTTTTGTGCCAACTGCGATTAATTGGATCTTCAAAGCTTAGCCCCAAAGTTTTTCTAGTTGGTACAGTTCACGGTGTTCTTCTTGCATAACGTGAAGCATGCTTGTGCCCATATCTAGAACAACCCATTCACCTTCTTGCTGGCCGTCCATGCCTAATGGCTGCATACCTGCTTTACGTACTTCATCAGCAACATGCTGTGCAATAGAAGCAACATGGCGCTTAGAGGTACCAGTACAAACAATCATGTAATCAGTAACGCTTGATTTGCCTTCTACATCGATGGTCACAATCGATTCTGCTTTCATGTCGTCGGCTTTGTCTGCAAGAAAATCTTTTAGTTCTTCACGTAACACGGGGTGTTCCTTTAATCTGAATTTAGCTTTTTAGGGGCTGTCGACCCTAGAATATACCACGCTTTTATGCGTGAAATGGTATTGAAGCTGAAGGGATACAAAACTCTACGCTTAACTGATGAATTAGTGGCCAAGGCGACTGCTCATATTGAGTTTTTGTCATCAATTCAGCTTGAGTGAGTAACGCGAACAAAGAGTGTAATTGAGAAATCGAAAATCTTGTTAGCGCGGCGTTATAAAGAGGCTTTTTAGATTGCCAGATACGGTGTTTCTCGAAGACCTGACCAATCGGCATTTGTTTCATTTGTTGCTGCATCTGTAACAGCAGAGCAAGCTCACGTTGTATGCTACGCAATAAAATGACGGGTTCGATACCTTCGGCTTCTAGTTGACGTAGGATTCGTTGTGCACGGTTTCCTTTGCCTGCCAATAACGCATCACTCCAATGGAATGGAGTAAAATGGTTGTGACGACTCAGCGATTCTTCTAAGCGTACTAATGTGAGCTTTCCATCTGGGTATTGGAGAGCCAGTTTTTCTAGGCTTTGGGTGAGAGCAAATAGATTACCCTCATGCCATTGCGCCAGCATTTGAATCGCTTCAGGATCTGGTGTTAAACCGATTTGACGGCAGCGTGCTTGGACAAACTGAGGTAATCGGCTGACATCTGGCGTTAGGCAGCTGACCCAGTGACCCTGATTCGAAAGTGCCTTAAACCACTTAGCGCTTTCTTGAGCTTTAGTGAGCTTAGTACCTACTAAAATCAACAAGATATCACTGTGGATATGCTCGGAGATTGCGAGTAGCTCTTTCGCTATTGCGGCATTGACGCCTGACTCTGGCAGCTCAAGCTCGATGACCTGACGGCTAGAGAATAGGCTCAGTGCTTGAGTGCAGTCGTAGACTTGATTCCAGTCGAGACTGCTATCAATCGCAAAGCGATGACGTTCTTCAAAGCCTTGCTGTTTTGCAGCCTTTTGAATCGCTTCTCGGCTCTCTTGCAGCAGTAGAGGTTCGTTACCAAAAATTAGGTAAACACTACTCAACTGTTTAGCCAGTTGCTCTGATAAGCGGTCAGCAAAAATACGCATCAAATAAACCTATTACTCAGCCGAATTACTAAGTGTTGGTTGTTCTTCTGAAGCTGGTACGGTCTCAACGTCGTCAATTTGAACATTCTTGATGTTGTATTGCTTTTCAAGTTCTTTTACTTGAACGTGCTCTAGTTCTTCTAGGTTCATGTTACCAGCGGCAATAGTCGCTTTAAGGCGAGCCATTTGGCGAAGAATTTGGCTTGTTGCCAGCTTACGCATTTCATCTTCGATCATGTCGCGTTCAACCGATTTCGCAAGTGCTGTTAACGGGTTATCTAAATAGCTACGGGTTACGCTAGTAGAGAATGTCTTGGAGCCAATTTCAGGGATAGTTACACGATAAGAAGAGCGGAATGTCAGCTCTTTTTCTGCTGCACGAGTATTTTGGTATAGAGATAGAGTTCGCTCACCAACACTCTCACTAATAATGTGCAGGTTAGGTGTATTCTCAGCCGGTGGCACAATTTCTACATCATTCATACGCAGTTGACCTTTCATCATACGTGTAAACGTACTGTATTGGTCGTAGCTGGTTACGGAGATCTTGTTAAGTTCTTCTGGTACGGAGTAATCACCACGCAGGTGGAAACCACAGGCACTTAAGAGGCTGACGGTTAAAACAACAACAGTAACTTTCAATGAAGATAGTGAAATCAGGCGCATTATTTGATGGCTCTCATGAAGGTAGAATACTTATTTAAAGGCTTTAGTTCGTTTGAGTGGTTAGGCTCAAGTCTAAAGCGCTTAAATAAGTAGACAGGGCAATTCGCTACCCTGTCTACAGACTGCTTTTGATGAATTAAGTTCGTTAATTCTTTAGCAATTGCATTGTGCTAACGAAATTAGTTAGCAACGATGTTTAGAAGCTTACCTGGTACGAAGATAACTTTACGGATAGTTAAGCCATCTAGGAACTTCTTAGCATTCTCATCGTTTAGACCAAGCTCACGAACTTGCTCTTCTGTTGCATCAGCAGCAACGGTTAGTTTCGCACGTAGCTTACCGTTGATCATGACAACGATAGTTTTCTCGTCTTCAACTAGCGCTTTCTCATCGAAAGTTGGCCATGTTGCTGAGTCTACGTTTGATTCACCAAGTGCAATCCACATTTCGTAAGAGATGTGCGGAGTCATTGGGTAAAGCATACGTACTACCGCTTTTAGTGCTTCATCAAGGATTGCACGATCTTGTACAGATTCTTGAGGTGCTTTCGCTAGCTTGTTCATCAGTTCCATGATTGCAGCGATTGCCGTGTTGAACGTTTGGCGGCGGCCAATATCGTCCGTTACTTTCGCGATAGTCTTGTGGATATCACGACGAAGTGCTTTTTGGTCGCCAGATAGCACAGAAGCATCAACAGATTCAGCAGCACCCTTAGAAGAGTGAGTGTGAACCAGTTTCCAAACACGTTTAAGGAAGCGGTTAGCACCTTCAACGCCAGACTCTTGCCACTCAAGCGTCATGTCTGCAGGTGATGCAAACATCATGAATAGACGTACTGTATCAGCGCCGTACTTGTCTACCATCTCTTGTGGATCGATACCGTTGTTCTTAGACTTAGACATTTTGATCATGCCTGAGTGTTCAACTTCACGGCCTTGATCGTCGACTGCTTTTTCGATGCGACCTTTACCGTCACGTTCAACCGTTACGTCAGTCGGTGCAATCCACTCTTTGGTGCCTTTTTCGTTTTCGTGATAGAACGCGTCAGCTAGAACCATGCCTTGACATAGTAGTTGCTTGAACGGTTCATCAGACGTCACGTAACCAGCATCACGTAGCAGTTTGTGGAAGAAACGAGAGTAAAGCAGGTGCATACAAGCGTGCTCGATACCACCAACGTATTGGTCAACTGGCAACCAGTAGTTTGCTTTCTCTGGATCTAGAATGTCGTCTGCTTGCGGTGAACAGTAACGTGCGTAGTACCAAGAAGACTCCATAAACGTATCGAACGTGTCAGTCTCACGTAGAGCTGGTTCGCCGTTGAATGTTGTTTCAGCCCAAGACTTGTCTGCTTTGATTGGGCTAGTTACGCCATCCATTACTACATCTTCAGGAAGAATGACTGGCAGTTGGTCTGCTGGTACTGGGTGAACTTCACCATCTTCAGTGGTTACCATTGGGATTGGAGCGCCCCAGTAACGTTGACGAGATACACCCCAGTCACGTAGACGGAAGTTTACTGTCTTCTTACCTTTGCCTTCAGCTTCAAGCTTCGCAGCAATTGCATCGAATGCTTCTTGGAACGCAAGACCATCGAATTCACCGGAGTCAAACAGTACACCTTTTTCAGTGTAAGCCGCTTCAGACACGTCTAGTTCAGAACCATCTTCAGGTTTGATTACTGGGATGATATCGATGCCGTACTTAGTTGCGAACTCGTAGTCACGTTGATCGTGAGCAGGAACCGCCATTACCGCACCTGTGCCGTAATCCATAAGTACGAAGTTTGCTACGTATACAGGAACAACACGACCGTTAAGAGGGTGGATAGCCGTTAGGCCAGTATCCATACCTTTCTTTTCCATCGTTGCGAGTTCAGCTTCAGCAACTTTAGTGTTACGACACTCTTCAACGAATGCAGCAAGCTCTGGGTTGTTCTTCGATGCTTTCTCTGCAAGAGGGTGACCTGCAGCGATACCAACGTAAGAAACACCCATTAGAGTATCTGGACGTGTTGTGTACACTTCTAGTGGTGCTTCTTCGCCGTTAACAGCGAAAGATAGCTCAACACCTTCAGAGCGGCCGATCCAGTTGCGCTGCATGGTCTTAACCATTTCAGGCCAACCTTCAAGGTTGTCTAGGTCGTCGAGTAGCTCTTGAGCGTACTCAGTGATTTTAATAAACCACTGTGGAATTTTCTTTTGCTCTACTGGAGTGTCACAACGCCAGCAACAACCGTCTTCTACTTGCTCATTTGCCAGTACTGTTTGGTCGTTTGGACACCAGTTCACTGAAGACGTCTTCTTGTAAACCAGGCCTTTTTCGTAAAGCTTAGTGAAGAACTCTTGTTCCCAACGGTAGTACTCTGGAGTACATGTTGCGAATTCACGGTTCCAGTCGTAACCAAAGCCTAGAAGTTTAAGCTGGTTCTTCATGTACTCAATGTTTTCGTAAGTCCATGGTGCAGGCGCTGTATTGTTTTTAACAGCGGCGTTTTCTGCTGGTAGGCCGAATGCATCCCAACCAATGGGCTGCATTACGTTTTTGCCTTGTAGACGTTGGAAACGAGATACCACATCACCGATGGTGTAGTTACGCACGTGACCCATGTGCAGTCGGCCACTTGGGTAAGGGAACATAGAAAGACAGTAGAATTTTTCTTTGTTTGGATCTTCACTTACAACGAAAGTCTCGCTGTTATCCCAGTGTTGTTGAACCTTTTGTTCAATCTCTTGCGGGTTATATTGTTCTTGCATCGATGGTATCCGGTTATCTTGGAATTTGTGAGTTCGGTTAGAACAGAATCTTACAGATCGTCATAGAATACCTAAAGGAGCTGAGTACAACAATAGTTATACCCTTCATACTTGCAGTTGCTGCCTAGTAGATTGTGTAATTTTTACTGAATTTCGCAGGGCAACTATACTTAAGAGTATGAATTGCATTTGTTTGTAAGCGGGAGTGCATTGCAGCGCATCCGTTTGCTCACTAATAGGTTGGTTATCTTAAGGAGGTTGTTATGCCGAAGAAAAAAGCGCTCTATGAAGAAGTCGTCGAAGAGGTGATTGAAACGCTGAAGCATAGCCCTGAAGAGCTCAACAACAAAATCGAAACGTCGGGCAAGTTTGCGAAAGCAGCCAATGATATGACTAAAGATGAGCTTTCATTAATCTCTGCCTACGTGAAGTCGGACTTAAAAGAGTTTTCCGAAAGCTATGAAGAGAGTAAAAGCGGTCCATTCTATTTGATGATTGCAGACTCTATTTGGCAAGGGCTGTTGGATATTACTGATCGTACTAAGGTGGAGTGGGTTGAACTGTTCCAAGACTTAGAACACCAAGGCTTGTATCAAGCGGGTGAAGTCATTGGCCTAGGAACTCTAGTATGTGACGAGTGTGGTCATCAAACCGAATATAACCACCCAACCAATATCATTCCATGTATTAAATGTGGTTCTAAAGGGTTTAGTCGTAAAGCCCTTAAACCGTAAGCTCTGAACCATAACGTATCAACGTAAACCGTAGCAACGAAAAAGGGTTGACCCAATCAGTCAACCCTCAAATCACTTTTCGTCGAATCTAGCTTTTTGGCTTTCTAATTACCCAACCAATCACCAAGCTGAGCATCGCCCAGATATACAGTGGCCAAGTACCTACTGTGTGATAAGGCGTTTGACCATCCGTTGAAATGAGTTCAGCTTTTAATACGGCCGTTTCAAACTGAGGCACTTGTTTGATGATGTTGCCTTTGTAATCGGTAACTGCGGTCACACCATTGTTGGTCGAGCGAATAACCGGCTTACCAAGCTCCAGAGCACGCATCTGTGCAATTTCCATATGTTGCAGAGGGCCAATCGAACGACCAAACCACGCATCGTTAGAGAGCGTTAAAATAAAGTCAGTCTCGTCGGTTACGTTCTGTCTAACTTGATCATTAAAGATGATCTCATAACACAGTGCCGGCGCTAAGTGACGACCATTTGCCACTATGTTTGGTTGAACAAAGTCGCCACGGCTAAATGATGACATTGGCAAGTTAAAGAAAGGTGCTAATGGACGCAAGATATCTTCAAACGGCACAAACTCACCAAATGGTAACAGGTGGTGTTTATGGTAGCGTTCGTCTGGATCGTAGCTGTACTCACCGTATGGATTCACACCGAGAGAAAGAACACTGTTGTAGTATTTCTTATCTTCAGACTGATTCAGCACACCGGTAATGATCGAACTGTTGTTCATCTTCGCTGCGCTATCCAAGTTACGTAGGAAAGATGGGATCTCAACTTCGAATGCGGGAATAGCAGCTTCAGGCCAGATGATGATATCCGCTCCCCAGTTTTCTCTGCTTAGGTCGGTGTACTTCATCATGGTTGGCCAGCGATGACTCGGTAGCCATTTACTGTCTTGATCGACGTTGCCTTGTATCAAGACGACTGACGTGGTTTTTTCAGGGTTCGGCGTGACCCAGTCGATGTTGCGAATACCAAAGCCTGCGCTAAATACGACAGCGGGAATGATAGCGATGCTCCAAGCCCGGTTAACAATCGCATAAGTGAATGCAGAGGCTGAAACAATGATCGCTAAAGTTACTAGCTCTACGCCGCTAATCGGTGCAAATGAACCCAATGGCGAATCGATTTGGCTGTAGCCTAACCAAAGCCAAGGGAAGCCCGTCATTACCCAGCCACGCAGCCAATCACAGACTAGCCAGAATGCAGGAGCTGCAAGGAAAAAGCGGCTTAGGTTATTGGCAGGGAAGAATTTATTCAAACCCCAGGTAAATAGCCCTGAATAAACGGCTAGGTAGCCAACAAGCAATGCCATCAAAAATAGGTTGGCTGCCAGTGGCATGCCGCCAAAACCATCAATGCTGACGTATACCCAGCTGATACCTGTGGTGAATTGACCTAAACCCCATGCGTAGCCAATCCAAAGCGCACTTTTAGGAGAGCGGTTGTGGATCAGTAACAGCAACAAAGCTGGGCTGAGAATAGCAAGAGGCCATATAGAGTATGGAGCGAATGAAAGTGTGGTTATAGCGCCAACAAAAACGGCCGCAAGCGGCCGTAATAGGCGATGAATAAATGTCTTAGTCATCTAATTTCTGTCATCTCTTTAGAGAGAAGTTGTTATTCTTCGATAGTCGGAATAGGCTGTTCGTCAGGAATGGTTACCTGTAGCTGAATCACACGACGGTTATCTGCTGATGTTATTTTGAAATGGTAGTTTTCGATTTCTACAATTTCGCCACGAACCGGCAGGTGACCGAGTGCTGTCATAACCATGCCGCCTACCGTATCCACTTCATCGTCACTAAAGGCAGTGTTAAACGTATCGTTGAACTCTTCAATAGTGGTTAAAGCTTTTACAGAGAAGGTATGCTTACTCAGCTTACGAATATCTAGCTCTTCTTCATCGTCGAACTCGTCTTCAATTTCACCAACGATTTCTTCGAGGATATCTTCAATGGTTACCAGGCCAGAAACTCCGCCAAACTCATCGACAACGATAGACATGTGGTAACGCTCTTCTTGGAACTCCTTAAGCAGGCGATCAACTCGCTTACTTTCAGGAACAACCACGACAGGGCGAATCACTTGTTCGATATCAAATGGGGCACTTTCTGAACCCAAATACTTAAGTAGGTCCTTCGCTAATAGAATGCCTTCAACATGGTCTTTATCTTCACTGATCACTGGGTAGCGAGAGTGTTGAGCATCAGTAATGAGCGCAATCAATGTATCTAGATCATCGGTGCGTTCAACTGTAACCATTTGAGAGCGAGGCAGCATGATATCGCGTACTCGCATCTCTGAAATTTCCATAACACCCTCGAGCATGTCCCGTGTGTCGTGGTCAATTAGGTCATTAATTTCTGAGTCGCGGATTACATCTACGAGCTCTTGGCGATCTTTTACTTCACCTTGAAATAGTTGGCCTAGGCGTTCAAAGAAGGACTTTCTACTCGGACCTTCAGATTTTTTACTTCCCTCAGAAGTGGGGGGGTTACCTTCGTTCATGATTTCTCAAAAAATAACGCTATCAGAAGTGTGATAGCACACGTTACAACTCAGATTCCTGCGAAAATCACAGGTTCGATGAGTTATTGTTTCTCTGCAACCTACTTTACTAGAATCAATTTACTTTTCTAGAATGTAAGGGTCTTCAAACCCCATAGATTGCATGATTTCTGTCTCGAGTGACTCCATCTCTTCAGCTTCATCATCTTCGATATGATCATAACCTAGCAGATGCAGACTGCCATGTACAACCATATGAGCCCAGTGTGCTAGCAGAGGCTTACTTTGTTCTTCTGCTTCTTTTTCGACAACTTGGCGGCAGATAATGAGGTCGCCCAGTAGATCTAACTCGATCCCTGGAGGAGCCTCGAATGGAAAAGACAACACGTTAGTTGGCTTGTCTTTGCCACGATATTCATGATTGAGCTGGTGGCTTTCTTGCGTATCAACGATACGAACCGTCAACTCAGCATTCTCTTGAAACTGAGGAATGGTCTTGTCCAACCAAAGCTGAATATCTTGCTCAGTTGGAAGACCTTGCTCATTTTCGACCGCTAATTGTAGGTCTAGTTCAATAGACATCTATTTATCACCTTGTTCTGCAATTACAGAACTATTTTGTGTTGCTAATTGTGTCGTAACTGCCTGCTGAGCCTCAAGAAGTTTGGCTTCGCGCTCTTCACGTTTACGCTTTTCAAACTCTTTGCGCTCTTTCTGGTCTTTTGCTTCCCACTTCTCGTACGCGTTGACGATACGGGCTACCACAGGGTGACGAACGACGTCTTCAGACATAAAGAAGTTGAAGCTAATGTCGTCGACTTCATTGAGCACTTCAGTCGCATGGCGTAAGCCTGATTTTGCACCACGAGGTAAATCGATTTGCGTAATATCACCAGTGATCACAGCGCGTGAGTTAAAACCGATACGAGTTAAGAACATCTTCATCTGTTCTACCGTGGTGTTTTGGCTTTCATCAAGAATGATAAACGCATCATTCAATGTACGACCACGCATGTAAGCCAGTGGCGCAACTTCAATTACGTTACGTTCAATCAGCTTCTCAACTCGCTCAAAGCCAAGCATCTCAAACAGCGCATCGTAAAGTGGACGCAAATATGGGTCTACTTTCTGGCTTAAATCACCCGGTAGGAAACCAAGCTTCTCACCGGCTTCAACAGCAGGACGAGTCAGTAGGATTCGGCGAACCTCTTGGCGTTCAAGTGCATCAACTGCTGCCGCAACGGCTAAGTAGGTTTTACCTGTACCTGCTGGCCCAATACCAAAGGTGATGTCATGAGTCACCATGTTCATTAGGTACTGTGCTTGGTTTGGCGTTCGAGGTTTGATAACGCCTTTTTTAGTTTTAATGGTCACTTCTTTGCCGTAGTCAATTTCAGACTCGACGTGTTGATCCAAAATGCCAGATTCGGTGATCGCCAGATGTATTTGCTCTGGTTCGATATCGATTATGTTGCCTTTAACTGGAGCCGTTTCAACATAGAGGTGTTTGATGATGTCTAAAGCTGCGGCTGTAGTGTGAGGCTTACCGACAATGGTGAAAAAGTTGCTACGGTAATTAATCTCAACGCCCAGACGACGCTCAAGATGCTTGATGTTGTCGTCAAATGGTCCGCATAAACTTGCCAAGCGCTTGTTGTCTGCTGGCTCTAGATTTATCTCTAAGGTAACGATTTTATTGCTCAAATTAGCCTCTCATTTTGTGCCACTCACTCTTAAATAAAACAAAGAGCAAAAAGCCCGATTTAGACCGGGCTTCTGATGGTGATATCCCTATTTCTAAGATGGTCACTTAGTTAGGTAATTTCAAGCTTTGTGTTTGCGCTTTGTGCTCAAACAGTTGTATTGCCTATGGCGTAAATGTTGCTACACCTAGCTCGTCTTCACGTTTAGTTTTTTCCATCATTTCTGCTGGAGTCATAACAACGCGTAGACCCATGTCTTTTTCTGTGCGAACTAGCTCACCACGTAGTGAGTTGGTGTAAACCTCAGTGATCTTCACATCTACGAACTGGCCGATTAGGTCTGCAGAACCTTCGAAGTTCACAACACGGCTGTTTTCTGTACGGCCGCGAAGTTCCATTAGGTTCTTTCTTGATGGACCTTCAACAAGGATACGTTGCTCTGTGCCTAACATTAGACGAGAGAAACGCATAGCTTGTGTGTTTACCGTTTGCTGCAGTTCGTACAGACGATCTTTCTTCTCTTGTGCTGGTACATCACATGGGTAATCTGCCGCTGGCGTACCTGGACGTGGAGAGAAAACAAAGCTGAAGCTCATATCGAAATCAACTTCTTTAATTAGCTTCATTGTATCTTGGAAGTCTTGCTTAGACTCACCAGGGAAACCAACAATAAAGTCAGAGCTGATTTGAATGTCAGGACGAGCTTTACGCAGTTTACGGATAATAGATTTGTACTCGATAGCCGTATGCGGACGCTTCATCATCGTAAGAATACGGTCACTACCACTTTGTACTGGTAGGTGAAGGAAGCTCACTAGTTCTGGTGTATCTTTGTAAACTTCAATGATGTCGTCACCAAACTCAAGCGGGTGGCTTGTTGTGAAACGAATACGGTCGATACCGTCGATAGAAGCAACAAGACGAAGCAGTTCTGCGAATGAACAGATATCACCTTCGTGAGTTGGACCGCGGTATGCGTTTACGTTTTGACCTAGCAGGTTAACTTCACGTACGCCTTGCTCTGCAAGTTGAGCAACTTCGAAAAGTACATCATCCATTGGACGGCTAACTTCTTCACCACGTGTGTATGGTACAACGCAGTAAGTACAGTATTTAGAACAACCTTCCATGATAGAAACGAACGCCGTCGCGCCTTCAGCTTTTGGCTCGGGCAGGTTATCGAACTTTTCGATCTCTGGGAAAGAGATGTCCATTACTGGCTTTTCGTTAGACAGTGATGACTTAATCATCTCTGGCAAACGGTGCAATGTTTGTGGGCCAAAGATAACGTCTACGTATGGTGCACGTTGACGAATGTGATCACCTTCTTGAGTCGCTACGCAGCCACCCACACCGATCACCACACCTTCTTTTTTATCTTTAAGCGTTTTCCAACGACCAAGCTGGTGGAATACTTTTTCTTGCGCTTTTTCGCGGATAGAACAAGTATTCAATAGTAGTACGTCTGCTTCCTCAGGTACTTCAGTTAGCTCATAGCCATTTGCAGCGTTAAGCAGGTCGGCCATTTTTGATGAATCATATTCATTCATCTGACAGCCCCAAGTTTTAATTAGCAGTTTCTTACTCATTATATGTTCGCTCGATCGTTAGTTTAATTTAAGGGAGCAAATCGCCCATTATTCATCCGCTAGCCCCGTTTGTCATAATTCGGTATTCAATTTTATGACAGGCTCTAGCGGCAAGCGGCGTATTGTACTGGTTTCAAAACCGACTGACTAGTAGTCTGAACAAATCTCTTATGTAGTGGTTTTTATTATCGTTAACGCCATATGCCATAAGGGATAACCCTTTTTTCGAATAAGGTTTTTGGTTACAAGTTAGTTATGAAAAAGTACAATCAAAAACAGTCAAAGAATCAAACTGATAAGTACAAAATATGAACAGTTACGATATTGTAGTAGTCGGTGGTGGCATGGTTGGCGCAGCAACAGCAATCGGTTTTGCAAAGCAAGGTCTGAGTGTTGCGGTGATCGAAGGTTTTGCCCCACAAGCTTTTGATGAGTCGCAAGCGATGGACATTCGTGTGTCAGCGATTTCTCAAGCATCGGTCGATTTGCTTGAAGATCTTGGCGCATGGCAAAGTATTGCAGCAATGCGAGTGTGTTCTTATAAGCGTTTAGAGACGTGGGAGCACCCAGAGTGTCGTACTCGATTTGATGCTGTATCACTAGACCTTCCTCGTTTGGGCTATATCGTTGAGAACAGACTCATTCAATTAGGTTTATGGTCTCAATTTGATGCCTACGACAATCTCGAACTGTTATGCCCAGAAAAGCTCGATAAGATTGAGTTTGGTGAAACCAATATCGTAAAGCTTCAATCAGGGGCTGAGTTATCTGCGAAGTGGGTAGTTGGTGCTGATGGCGCTAATTCAACCGTCCGTCAACAAGCTGGAATTGGCATCACGGCTTGGGATTATCGACAGCACTGTATGCTGATCAATGTGGAAACTGAGCTCCCTCAGCAAGACATTACCTGGCAACAGTTTCTACCAAGTGGTCCTCGTTCGTTTCTGCCTCTGTGTTCTCTAACCTCTGACGATCAACAAGTCGGGCAGGGCTCGTTAGTTTGGTATGATTCTCCGCTGCGTATTAAGCAACTGTCAGCAATGACCCCTGAAAAACTACGTAACGAAGTGCTTACTCACTTTCCTAAAGAGTTAGGTGATATCAAAGTCTTGAATTCGGGTTCTTTTCCTCTGACACGACGTCATGCTCAATCATACTCGAAGAACAACTGTATTTTAGTCGGGGACTCTGCGCATACGATTAACCCTTTGGCTGGACAGGGTGTTAACTTAGGCTTCAAAGATGTATCAGTACTGTTGAATGTCACCAAAGAAAAGGGTGAATTAAATCAGTCTGTAGCAAGACACTATGAAGTGATGAGAAGAGGCGACAACCTAATGATGCAGAGTGGTATGGATTTCTTCTACAAGACATTCAGCAACGACATTGGCCCGCTTAAGTTTGTACGTAATGCCGCACTAAAACTCGCAGAGAACTCTGGGCCGATTAAAACTCAAGTCTTGAAATACGCCTTGGGTCTTTAATTCTCACTAGTTCCGGTTGCTTATATAGAAAAGGAGAGCAGATGCTCTCCTTTTTTGTATGGTGTTGAATGCTATAACTACTGCATAACGCAAACCGGTGCATCGATCTCTAAAGAGTACCCTGTATAAACCAAAGACCCATCCTCATTATTTCGCTTGAATGAGGTGATGTTGTTGGAGTGCTGGTTTGCGACGATAAGCCATTTCCCATCGTTCGTTATGTGGAAGTCTCTTGGGAATTTGCCTTTAGTGTCGTAGCTATCAATGAAAGTCAGCCTTTGAGTCTCAGAGTCGATTTTGAAGCTGCTGATTCTTGATTGGTGTCGACATGACACATAAAGGAATTGCTCATCAGGCGATAGCTTAATCGCAGCTGCGGCTTCTCCCTTCTCCATATTAGGCAATGCATCGATCTCTTCCACTGCATTCCAAATGCCTAAAACCTTTTCCAAAATCAGTAATGTTTCAGAGAGTTCACAGACCACATAGGCTCTGTCTTCAACTTTGTTAAAGATTAAATGGCGAGGTCCATTGCCGGCGGGCACCTTAATAGACTGCATTGGCTCATCAAGGAACTCTTCTTGCTCTTCATCAAAGCAATAGAAGTTGATGCGATCGGTGCCGAGATCGACAGTCACAAACTGTGGTGAGTTTTGTAGGAACAGACATTGATGGGTGTGTGGGCTTGTTTGTCTCTCTTTGTTTGGTCCGGAACCAACCATCTTGATTGTTTTGAGTCGTTTATCGATGCTGCCGTTGATACTTAAGCTAAAAATATCGAATGTGCCTGATGAGTATTGCGACGTGATAGCAAACTTATTGTGTGGATCTATTGCGACGTGACAAGGGTGATCTCCCGAGATGAGGCTTGTATTGGGTGTTAGCTGTGAATCAACATTAGGTATATGAATGAGCTGGGGCTGTTTTTGCTGGTCAACTTCTGATGCAGTATAGATCCCAGTCTTTGTTACAGTAACAAAAGAGGGGTTAGTACATTTGATGATCAGCTCTAGAGGTAATAGTTTTCCTGTTTCTAGATCTAACTGAGTTTGATAAACACCTTGGCTTTTACTTGGCGTATCTGTGTAGCAACCGATCGTTAAGGGGAGGGTTTTCATAGGCTAGTCATACTCAATTAGAAAATGGAGCTGACATTGTCTTATAAAATCGTATTAAAAGTGAGGTTATAGAAGAGAATACTTGGTGACTTGGCTAGCAGATTTGCATATTCCAGATAAAACAAAACCCAGCTAAAAAGCTGGGTTCTATTTAATGATGGTGCGGTCGGAGAGACTTGAACTCTCACACCTCTCGGCGCCAGAACCTAAATCTGGTGCGTCTACCAATTCCGCCACGACCGCAGCAAAGCTTTTACTCTAGCGAAGAGTATAGTTAAGAAGACTTATGGTTTGTCTAAGTAACGTTGTAATGGCTGGGCTACCTGGATTCGAACCAGGGAATGCTGGCATCAAAAGCCAGTGCCTTACCGCTTGGCGATAGCCCAACAGGATATCATTTAAGATATCTAAATAATGGTGCGGTCGGAGAGACTTGAACTCTCACACCTCTCGGCGCCAGAACCTAAATCTGGTGCGTCTACCAATTCCGCCACGACCGCAGCAAAGCTTTTACTCTAGCGAAGAGTATAGTTAAGAAGACTTATGGTTTGTCTAAGTAACGTTGTAATGGCTGGGCTACCTGGATTCGAACCAGGGAATGCTGGCATCAAAAGCCAGTGCCTTACCGCTTGGCGATAGCCCAACAGGATATCATTTAAGATATCTAAATAATGGTGCGGTCGGAGAGACTTGAACTCTCACACCTCTCGGCGCCAGAACCTAAATCTGGTGCGTCTACCAATTCCGCCACGACCGCAGCAAATCTTTATAGTCATATCGAATATTGGTGCTTCAATAAGACGTTGTATAAGTGGTGGCTACTGCGGGATTTGAACCTGCGACCCCATCATTATGAGTGATGTGCTCTAACCAACTGAGCTAAGTAGCCATAATAAATCTCATAGATTCACTATTTGTTCTCTAATGAAAGAGAAATAATGGTGCGGTCGGAGAGACTTGAACTCTCACACCTCTCGGCGCCAGAACCTAAATCTGGTGCGTCTACCAATTCCGCCACGACCGCAGCAAATCTTTATAGTCATATCGAATATTGGTGCTTCAATAAGACGTTGTATAAGTGGTGGCTACTGCGGGATTTGAACCTGCGACCCCATCATTATGAGTGATGTGCTCTAACCAACTGAGCTAAGTAGCCATAATAAATCTCATAGATTCACTATTTGTTCTCTAATGAAAGAGAAATAATGGTGCGGTCGGAGAGACTTGAACTCTCACACCTCTCGGCGCCAGAACCTAAATCTGGTGCGTCTACCAATTCCGCCACGACCGCAGCAAAGCTTTTACTCTAGCGAAGAGTATAGTTAAGAAGACTTATGGTTTGTCTAAGTAACGTTGTAATGGCTGGGCTACCTGGATTCGAACCAGGGAATGCTGGCATCAAAAGCCAGTGCCTTACCGCTTGGCGATAGCCCAACAGGATATCATTTAAGATATCTAAATAATGGTGCGGTCGGAGAGACTTGAACTCTCACACCTCGGCGCCAGAACCTAAATCTGGTGCGTCTACCAATTCCGCCACGACCGCAGCAAAGCTTTTACTCTAGCGAAGAGTATAGTTAAGAAGACTTATGGTTTGTCTAAGTAACGTTGTAATGGCTGGGCTACCTGGATTCGAACCAGGGAATGCTGGCATCAAAAGCCAGTGCCTTACCGCTTGGCGATAGCCCAACAGGATATCATTTAAGATATCTAAATAATGGTGCGGTCGGAGAGACTTGAACTCTCACACCTCTCGGCGCCAGAACCTAAATCTGGTGCGTCTACCAATTCCGCCACGACCGCAGCAAAGCTTTTACTCTAGCGAAGAGTATAGTTAAGAAGACTTATGGTTTGTCTAAGTAACGTTGTAATGGCTGGGCTACCTGGATTCGAACCAGGGAATGCTGGCATCAAAAGCCAGTGCCTTACCGCTTGGCGATAGCCCAACAGGATATCATTTAAGATATCTAAATAATGGTGCGGTCGGAGAGACTTGAACTCTCACACCTCTCGGCGCCAGAACCTAAATCTGGTGCGTCTACCAATTCCGCCACGACCGCAGCAAATCTTTATAGTTATATCGACATTGGTAATTCAATATAACGTTGTTTGTTCTTCTTTCATAAAGAAAGAATGGTGGCTACTGCGGGATTTGAACCTGCGACCCCATCATTATGAGTGATGTGCTCTAACCAACTGAGCTAAGTAGCCATCTGAGAGCGAAGTAATATAATATAATCTCGCTTCCAATGCCATTATCTTTTTAAAGATAATTACACTTTAAATTGTGGCTGGGCTACCTGGATTCGAACCAGGGAATGCTGGCATCAAAAGCCAGTGCCTTACCGCTTGGCGATAGCCCAACAATGATATCAATTAAGATATCTCAATATGGTGCGGTCGGAGAGACTTGAACTCTCACACCTCTCGGCGCCAGAACCTAAATCTGGTGCGTCTACCAATTCCGCCACGACCGCTTTACTTTCCTAAAAACTCTTGTCGTTAATAAACATGTGTTTAATAACAAACAAAGTGCTTAGGAAATGGTGGCTACTGCGGGATTTGAACCTGCGACCCCATCATTATGAGTGATGTGCTCTAACCAACTGAGCTAAGTAGCCATTTCCAAATTGTCGTTCATTTCGAGACGTTGCCGCTTCGTTGTGAACGGGGCGCATTATGCGTAGTTGAGCGAAACCCGTCAACTTTTTTTTTGAATAAATCGCGAATAAACATCTGTTCGGTTTCTTTTTAGGCAAAGAGGCGTATTTGTCGACAAAAAATAGCTCTAAAAGGCGATATATATAGGAAGTTAAGTTTCTGATGAGGGGCAATTTAGAAACGAGAAAAACAAAAAGGCCAGTGAATTCACTGGCCTTTTTTCTAGATGTTTAATCAGAATTATACGTTGAAGCGGAAGTGAACAACGTCACCATCTTTAACGATGTATTCTTTACCTTCAAGGCGCCATTTACCTGCGTCTTTCGCACCGCTCTCACCGTTAAATTCGATGAAGTGATCGAATCCAACAACTTCAGCACGGATGAAACCTTTCTCGAAGTCTGTGTGGATCTTACCCGCTGCTTGTGGCGCAGTTGCACCTACAGGGATTGTCCAAGCGCGAACTTCTTTAACGCCCGCTGTGAAGTAAGTTTGAAGAGTCAGTAGTTCGTAACCAGAGCGGATCACTCGGTTAAGACCTGGCTCTTCGATACCCATATCCGCTAGGAACTCTTCGCGATCTTCGTCGTCAAGTTCAGAAAGCTCAGATTCGATTGCTGCACAAACAGCAACAACTACGTTGTTTTCGTTTTCAGCGTATTCACGAACAGCGTCTAGATATGGGTTATTTTCAAAACCATCTTCTGCAACGTTTGCGATGTACATTGTTGGCTTAAGTGTTAGGAAGTTTAGGTAGCCGATTGCTGCCGCTTCTTCTTTGCCAAGTTCAACAGTACGCGCCATACCACCTTCAGTGAGAACTGGAAGTAGCTTTTCTAGTACAGTGATTTCGAATTTAGCGTCTTTGTCGCCGCCTTTCGCTTTCTTCGCGTTACGTTGAATTGCACGCTCACAGCTGTCTAAGTCAGCTAGTGCAAGTTCAAGGTTGATCACTTCGATATCTTCGATTGGAGATACTTTGCCAGCAACGTGAACAATGTTTTCATTTTCAAAGCAGCGTACAACGTGACCGATAGCGTCAGTTTCACGGATGTTAGCTAGGAATTTGTTACCAAGACCTTCACCTTTAGATGCGCCAGCAACTAGGCCCGCGATATCTACGAATTCCATTGTCGTTGGAAGGATCTTCTGTGGATTAACAATTTTTGCTAATGCATCTAAGCGTAGATCTGGAACCGGAACGATACCTGTGTTTGGTTCGATCGTACAAAATGGAAAGTTTGCTGCTTCGATGCCTGCTTTAGTCAGTGCGTTAAACAGAGTTGACTTACCAACGTTTGGTAGACCAACGATGCCACATTTAAAACCCATGATATAAACCTTATTCTGCTTTGAACGTATGTAAGCGATTTTGTGCTTTTGGTAGGCCATCTTTTAATAAGATGTCTAGGCTGCGAACCGATTCGTCAACGACGGCCTCGATACACTCTTGCTCTTTTTGAGGAGCTTTGCCTAATACATAACCTGCAACTTTATCTTTGTGTCCTGGATGGCCAATGCCTAATCTAAGACGATAGAATTCTTTATTGTTACCCTGCTTGCTGATGATGTCTTTCAGACCATTGTGTCCACCATGACCACCACCTTTTTTAAACTTTCCAATACCAGGAGGCAGATCTAACTCATCGTGAGCGACCATGATCTCTTCTGGTTTAATTTGGTAGAACTTTGCTATGGCTGCAACTGCTTTGCCTGACAAGTTCATAAAAGTCGTTGGGATCAGCAAACGAAGATCTTCACCGTGAACCATGATACGACCCGTTAGGCCAAAGAACTTTGGTTCGTTCTTTAGTGTCACGTTATGTACACGCGCTAATTCTTCAACTACCCAAGCACCCGCATTGTGGCGAGTTTTGGCGTATTCTGGACCTGGATTAGCCAGTCCAACGAGAAGTTTTATTTGTTGGCTCAAGGTATGGATCTCTCTTGGGATTTCAAAAAGCGCCGTATGATATCACAGTTTATGAAAAAGGTGCGAGCTAGCTGATAGCTGCGCGATTATTCCTGTTTGTGATAACTAGCAGTGCAATATTACTCAGACATAAAAAAAGCACTTCATTGACTGAAGTGCTTAATATCTTTCTCTCGCGTGTTTCTAAAACCAAGCTTTTGTAAAAAAGCTATTGGGCTTTGATTAATTGAACATCGCTGAGATTGATTCTTCGTTGCTGATACGACGAATCGCTTCAGCAAGCATGCGAGAAAGGCTAAGTGTTGTCACTTTACCAGTCGCAGCCATCTCTGGAGATAGAGAGATAGAATCCGTTACGATAACTTGGTCTAGAACAGAGTTCTTGATGTTGTTCGCAGCAGTACCAGAGAAAACAGCGTGAGTTGCGTAAGCGAATACACGCTTAGCACCGCGCTCTTTAAGCGCTTCAGCTGCTTTACATAGTGTGCCACCCGTATCGATCATGTCATCAACGATAACACAGTCACGGCCTTCAACATCACCGATTAGGTTCATTACTTCAGAAACGTTAGCACGTGGACGACGCTTATCAACGATAGCGATGTCAACATCACCTAGCGCTTTAGCCGTTGCACGAGCACGTACAACACCACCAAGGTCTGGAGAAACCACAACTGGGTTTTCTAGGCCACGGTTAGCCATGTCTTCTAGAAGAACTGGAGTGCCGAAGATGTTATCAACAGGTACATCGAAGAAGCCTTGGATTTGCTCTGCGTGTAGGTCGATAGTAAGAACGCGGTCAACGCCAACGTTAGAAAGGAAGTCTGCAACAACTTTTGCAGTAATTGGCACACGAGCAGAACGTACACGACGATCTTGACGGGCATAACCGAAGTAAGGGATTACAGCAGTAATACGGCCAGCAGAAGCACGGCGCATTGCGTCAATCATTACCACCAATTCCATAAGGTTGTCATTGGTTGGTGCACAAGTTGATTGAATCAGGAATACATCGCTACCACGAACGTTTTCATTGATTTGAACAGCGACTTCGCCATCAGAAAAACGGTCTACAGTAGCATCGCCAAGAGAGATGTATAGACGATCAGCAATACGTTGGGCTAGTTCAGGTGTTGCGTTACCAGCAAATAGCTTCATATCAGGCACGGTGGAAACCTCGGGTTGCGTCCAGTTTTAAATAGATTGTGGGTGGGCTGATTGGTATTCAGCCAGAGTTTCTTTTAAAGGAGAAATGTTTCTTCCTTTCGCTACGAAAGCGGAAACTGTGTCAGGCAGTTGTTCTCGCACCAATTCGGCTTCTTTTTTGCTGTTAAATTCAGCAAAAACGCACGAACCTGTGCCAGTCAATCTCGACGGCGCGTATTGTAGCAGCCATGAAAGTTGCTTATCAACCTCTGGGTACAGCATTCGCACAATTTTTTCGCAATCGTTTACGTATTCTTGCTCTAGAAGCGTTGATAGCGCTCGCTTTGGCGTGTTTCGAGTTAATTCTGAATGTGTGAATATGTCTACAGTTGCTATGCTCACTTGAGGCTTAACCACAAGATACCATTTTTCATCCGGATTAGCGGGCTGTAGCTGTTCTCCAACCCCTTCAGCAAAGGCGGCGTGGCCTCGAACGAAGACAGGAACGTCAGCACCAAGCTTCAAACCGATCTCGGCGAGTTGATCGTCTGACAGGTTGAGTTGCCATAAATAATTCAGAGCGACCAATACGGTTGCTGCATTTGAAGAGCCTCCGCCAATACCGCCACCCATAGGCAGTACTTTCTTGAGTTCAATATCGGCACCGAAACAGGTTGAGGTATATTGCTGTAGCGCAGTAGCGGCTTTCCAGATCAGGTTGTCTTCAAGTGCTACCCCAGGAATTTCTGGTGTGATTGTTATTGAGTTAGTTTCTGAGTTTGCGGTCACCGTCAGTTCATCACCAAAATCGACAAACTGAAATAAAGTTTGAAGTTCGTGATAGCCATTGTCACGTCGACCAGTGATATAGAGAAATAAATTCAGTTTAGCCGGAGAAGGCCAATGGGTTGGCGTTGTTATCATTTTTTCAGTGTCCACTTCGAAACTACAATGTTAATTTTGTTATTGTCTTGCTTGAATGACAATCGAGTAGGGAGTGGGATTGTCTCTACCTTAGTGTTGTCTTCATCCGATAGTTGCTTATTCGGAATCTCTGTATTGCGATAGTTAGCAAAACTCAGTGTCCATAGTTGGTTGCTGACTTGTTTGGTGAGAGATTCAAGCGTGTTGGTGGTGTTCAATTGGTAGTTATCGGCTTGGTCTGGAATGCCAAGGAACCATTGTGGTAGATGATCAATAGGGATCTGTAAGCCTGTCAGCTGCTCAACCAAGACTGAAGCGCTCGCATGAGTAAATACTTGATCATCATAGGTCACGACTTTTGCACCCGATGGATCTATGGTTAGGTTCAATGCAGTTTGACCGAGAAAAGTCGTAAGCCTTAATTGACTTTGATTTGGTGAATGCTTCCAAATGAAATTTAGGCTTTGGCGTTGCTCTGGGGAAATGTAAGCGAGCTTGCCTGAGGCTTGATAGTTGTCTATCTGTAAAAGCCGATCTTGATGACTTTGCCATTCAACGCTGGTTGGTTGTTCAGGGATAGACGAGCAACCCACCATAATTATGGCCATAAAAATAAGAGACGCGATTTTGAGAAGCTTGCTCATATTTGCTCACAACTTGTTCAAATTTATCTAAAAAACGCTTCAACTATAGCATTGAATTCACGAAGTCAGGAAAACAAATCCCGCTTGCTCTTTAAATAGAGCCATGCATCAAGTAAAATTCGCCCCTTGTTTCCATTCCCTGATCGAGAACTTCTGATACATGTCTTTGCTTGCCGTAGGTATCAATCACAATACAGCGTCGGTTGAATTGCGAGAAAAAGTCGCTTTTGGTCCAGATAAATTATCTGAGGCACTCAAGCAACTTAACGCAAATGCACACGTAAATGGAAGTGTCATACTTTCTACCTGTAATCGAACTGAATTGTATTGTGACGTCAAAGGCGTGGCAAAAAACAAGCTCATCGATTGGTTGTCAGTTTTCCATCAAGTGAGCCCTGAAGAGCTAAAACCGAGCATTTATGTCCATGAAGAGCAGGCGGCGATTAAACATTTAATGCGCGTAGCTTGTGGCTTGGACTCTTTGGTATTGGGTGAACCACAGATCTTAGGTCAGGTGAAGCAAGCTTATACAGACTCGCGAGAGAACAAATCTGTTGATGCTTCAATGGAAAAGCTGTTCCAGAAATCATTCTCTGTCGCGAAGCGTGTTCGAACTGAAACAGAGATCGGCGGAAGCGCAGTTTCGGTTGCTTACGCAGCTTGCACGTTAGCCAAGCACATCTTTGAGTCGATTGCCGATTCAACTGTGTTATTGGTGGGTGCGGGTGAAACCATTGAGTTGGTGGCTAAGCATCTCTCAGCGAATGGCTGTACCAAGATGATTGTGGCTAACCGAACTCGTGAGCGTGCTTTAGGGCTGGCTGAAGAGTTTGGTGCTGAAGTGATCAGCCTCAATGAGATCCCTGATCATCTGCATCGAGCGGATATCGTAATCAGTTCAACCGCAAGTCCGTTACCTATTATTGGTAAAGGCATGGTTGAAACTGCACTGAAGACAAGAAAACATCAACCTATGTTGTTGGTTGATATTGCGGTTCCGCGTGATGTGGAATCTCAGGTTGGTGAGTTGAATGACGCCTACCTTTATTCAGTGGATGATCTGCAGTCGATTGTTGATGGCAACATTGAACAGCGCAAAGTGGAAGCGATTCAAGCGGAAGCAATAGTTAGCGAAGAAAGTGCGGCATTCATGAGTTGGATGCGTTCACTGCAAGCTGTAGACAGTATTCGTGACTACCGTAAATCGGCTAACGAAATCCGAGAAGAATTATTAAGTAAGAGTTTACAATCACTTGCCGCTGGCGGTGACCCTGAGAAAGTCTTACTTGAGCTAAGTAATAAGCTCACAAACAAATTGATCCATGCTCCAACGCGCGCACTTCAAAGTGCAGCTGAGCAAGGAGAACCTGCAAAATTAATGGTCATTAGACAGAGTTTGGGCTTAGAAAACCCTCAATAATATTAGACCTCCAACAGAATAAGACATTATGAAAGCCTCGATTCTAGTAAAGCTTGAAACACTTGTTGAACGCTATGAAGAAGTTCAACATCTACTTGGTGATCCAGATGTAATCGGGAATCAAGACAAATTCCGTGCACTTTCTAAAGAGTACTCTCAACTAGAAGAAGTGACGGCTTGCTTCCAGTCATACCAGCAAGCTCAAGAAGATTTAGAAGCTGCTGAAGAGATGGCAAACGAAGATGACGCTGAAATGCGTGAAATGGCTCAAGACGAAATCAAAGACGCAAAAGCGGCGATTGAACGTTTGACTGATGAGCTACAGATCCTTCTGATTCCAAAAGATCCAAACGATGAGCGTAACTGTTTCCTTGAAATCCGCGCAGGCGCGGGTGGTGATGAAGCGGGTATCTTCGCGGGCAACCTGTTCCGTATGTACTCTAAGTTTGCTGAGAAGAAAGGTTGGCGCGTTGAAATCATGAGCAGCAATGCTTCTGAACAAGGCGGCTACAAAGAGATGATCGCTAAGGTTAGTGGCGACGCTGTTTACGGCACAATGAAGTTTGAGTCGGGCGGTCACCGTGTACAACGTGTACCTGAAACCGAGTCTCAAGGCCGTGTTCACACGTCAGCATGTACGGTTGCGGTTATGCCTGAGATCCCAGAAGCGGATCTTCCAGAAATCAAAGCGGGCGACCTTAAAATTGATACTTTCCGTGCATCAGGCGCAGGTGGTCAGCACGTTAACACCACGGATTCAGCAATCCGTATTACTCACTTACCAACGGGTACAGTAGTAGAGTGTCAGGACGAGCGTTCTCAGCATAAAAATAAAGCGAAAGCGATGGCTGTTCTTGCTGCTCGTATTGTTCAAGCAGAAGAAGAGCGCCGTGCAGCAGCGGTTTCTGATACACGTCGTAACCTTCTAGGTTCGGGTGACCGTAGTGACCGTATTCGCACGTACAACTACCCACAAGGTCGTGTTTCTGATCACCGTATCAACCTTACAATTTACCGTCTTAACGAAGTACTTGAAGGTGACATGCAAAGCTTGCTTGATCCTGTACTTCAAGAGCACCAAGCCGATCAGCTTGCTGCACTTGCAGAGAACAACTAACCCGTATGCAGTCAGCATATACGGTTGAAAGTGCTTTAAAAGCAGCAATCGTAAAGCTTCAAGAGGGTGATAACACATCACCCTCCATTGATGCAGCGGTACTGCTTTGTCACGCCTTAGATAAACCAAGATCTTACCTACTGACTTGGCCTGAGAAGCACCTCACCTCAGAGCAAGAGTCTGAATTCAACGCCCTTCTAAAACGTCGCTTAACCGGTGAGCCTGTGGCTTACATTATCGGTGAGCGTGAGTTTTGGTCACTGCCGTTAAAAGTTTCCCCTTCTACATTAATCCCACGCCCAGATACCGAGCGTTTGGTTGAAGTAGCGTTGGATAAAACCTATGGCAAGCAAGGCGCGATTCTCGATTTAGGGACAGGTACAGGTGCTATCGCGTTAGCATTGGCGTCTGAGATGCCGAATCGACAGGTAACGGGTATTGATCTTCGCCCTGAAGCGCAGCAGCTTGCTACAGAGAATGCACAACGTCTCAATATCACCAATGCGACTTTTTTGCACGGCAGTTGGTTTGAGCCTTTGAGCTCTGAAGAAACTGTGAAGTTCTCTCTGATTGTTTCTAACCCGCCATACATTGAGAAGAATGATCCTCATTTGTCTCAAGGCGATGTGCGTTTTGAGCCAATCACAGCACTGGTTGCTGAGGAGAAAGGGCTTGCAGATATCCGATACATTTCTGAAAACGCTCGCGGCTTTTTGGAAAATGAAGGTTGGTTAGCATTTGAACACGGCTATGACCAAGGTTTGGCAGTTCGTGAGATTATGCAGGCGCTCGGTTATCTCGATGTTGTCACAGAGAAAGATTACGGTGGTAATGACCGAGTGACATTGGGTCGTTACTGTTCATAGTTAGTGATTGTTAATCGTCTTGTGAGCAATGGATGATGAACTTGCTAAATTGATACCTTTAACTCGACAATACATTTAACTCGGTAATGCATTTAACGCAGAAATACAGAGATTTTATGCGGAACTACAGAGCATTAACGGGTATTGTGAGGCTCGTGTTAACGAAAGCACATATAAAAATATAAAGGAATACCATGTACGAAGGTCTAAAACATTTTCACCTATTAACGATTGCTATAAGTGCGCTACTTCTTTCGATTCGTTTCGCTCTTATGATGGCTAACTCACCTAAGCTTAAGCATCCTTTCTTGCAGCGTTTCCCTCATATCAATGACTCGTTGCTATTGCTATCGGGTATTGGTTTGATTTTCATCACTGGCTTTATTCCATTCACACCAGCAGCACCATGGTTAACCGAAAAACTAACTTGTGTTATGGCTTACATCGCATTAGGTTTCTTTGCGCTTAAGCTAGGTAAAAACAAGCTACTGAGAGTATTCTCTTTCTTTGGTGCGCTTGGCTGGTTAGCGATGGCAGGCAAAATCGCAATGACCAAGACACCAACATTTTTCGGTTAATTCTCTCCTTATTTCGGTTAACTATCTATGTACGAATTTTTTGATGAAGACTTTGACCAGCTAGAATTAGCTGAAGGTGCATTGATCTTAAATAAAGCGATTAACCCAGAAACTCAAGACAGTTGGGCTGAGCAAGAGCTGGCAAGATTGTTTAAAGAAGCTGAGTTTGCTTTGGTTCATGAAACCGACGAACAGCAGAAGTTTGAGTCTTTTATTCGACTATTCTTCTACGAGTGGGGTTTTGCTGGCGATAAGGACGCGTACTTCTCTTCAGAAAACGCATTCATTGATAAAGTGCTTGAGAGAAAGAAAGGCATTCCAGTGAGTCTGGGGGCGATCTTTCTTTTTCTAGGTCGCAAGCTAGGCTTTCCTGTAGAGGGCGTCTCTTTCCCGACTCAATTCTTACTTAAAGTAAGCTGGTACGGGCAAGCTGCAGCCTATATTAACCCTTATAACGGCGAGTACGTTGGCGAACAAACGCTGCGAGCATGGTTAATTGGCCATGATGGCCCATTAGCTAAGGTGAAACCTGAGCACTTAGAAGTTGCCGACCACCCAACAATTATTGGTAAGTGGTTAGCACTGCTCAAGAGTGCACTGCTGCGAGAAGAGCGTTATACACTTGCATTGAAGTGTACTGACCTTGCTTTGACGTTTGTGCCGGATGACCCGTATGAAATCCGTGACCGCGGTTTTATCTATCAGCAGCTAGACTGTCATCAAGTGGCTGCAACGGATTATCAATACTTTATCGACCAATGCCCAGATGACCCGGCATCTGAGTTACTGAAATCTCAAGTGAACGTCATGAACGAAAAGACAGTGGTTGTTCACTAATTAATAATTATTTAGAGAGAATATGATGGAACAGAAAACAGTTCACATTGGCGATATGCCAATTGCTAACGACAAGCCATTTACGCTATTTGCAGGCATGAACGTTCTTGAATCTCGCGATCTCGCTATGCAGATCTGTGAGCACTATGTAAAAGTAACAGAGAAGCTGGGCATCCCTTACGTATTTAAGGCGTCTTTCGATAAAGCGAACCGAAGCTCAGTTCATTCATACCGTGGCCCAGGCATGGAAGAAGGTCTTAAAATCTTCCAAGAGCTGAAAGACACTTTCGGCGTGAAGATCATTACTGATATTCACACAGAAGCTCAAGCTCAGCCTGTTGCGGATGTGGTTGATGTAATCCAACTACCTGCATTCCTAGCTCGTCAAACTGATCTTGTTGAAGCAATGGCTAAGACTGGCGCGGTAATCAACGTGAAGAAGCCTCAGTTCATGAGCCCGAACCAAGTTGGCAACATCGTTGATAAGTTCGCTGAGTGCGGTAACGACAACATCATCCTTTGTGAGCGTGGCGCTTGCATGGGTTACGATAACCTAGTCGTTGATATGCTTGGCTTTGGCGTAATGAAGAAGTCTTCAAACGGCAGCCCAATCATCTTCGACGTGACGCACTCTCTACAAATGCGTGACCCATCGGGTGCTGCATCTGGCGGTCGCCGTGAGCAAACGGTTGAACTTGCTAAAGCTGGCCTGGCGACAGGTATTGCGGGTCTGTTCATTGAAGCTCACCCGAATCCAGACCAAGCTCGTTGTGATGGCCCATCTGCGCTACCTCTAGACAAACTAGAGCCGTTCTTGAAGCAGATGAAAGCACTTGATGACCTTATCAAAGGCTTTGAGCATATTGATATTAAATAATTGAGATGGATGTGAAGTAACGGAAACGTTATTTAACAAAGTTGATCTAAGAAAGCCCAGTTCTCTGAATTGGGCTTTTTTTAATCTCGTAAAAGCAGCCGAATATAAACCGTTCATTTAAAGAATTGTTAACGTGGCGGGTTATTACCTAAGAAACTCGTATATGAGTGTGAGGTCAGTCCTGTTTGCAGTAAATTACTGATGTTTATCACACTTTGTAAGTAAACGATTGCTTGTGATGCAGGGGAAGTTTGAGTGTAATCTCATAATTTTGTTACACTTAACTGTTGATCTATGCGTGACCAATTCGACATAAATATGAAATCGTCGTGTTACATCTAGAATGTTAATTTAAGATTAGTCATGTTGAAGTCTTATTGTTCGAACTCCAAGAAAGGGGTCGCAATAGATTATAAAAAGCAGTGGATTCCCCTAAAAAGTTCAAAGGTATGACAATGAAGCAACGCCTTATTCTAAAGACAGCACTAAGTGCTGCAATCCTAGCTACTCTAGCTGGGTGTGCGTCTCAATCAGCTCATGATTGGAACCAAGATGAAACTTACAAGCTAACGATTCTTCACACAAACGATAACCATGGTCGTTTCTGGCAGAATAAATACGGCGAATACGGCATGTCTGCGCGTAAAACGCTAGTTGACCAACTTCGTTCAGAAGTTGAAGCAGAAGGCGGTAGCGTGTTGCTTCTATCTGGCGGTGACATCAACACGGGTGTCCCAGAGTCAGACCTTCAGGACGCAGAACCTGATTTTAAAGGTATGAACAAAATTGGTTACGATGCAATGGCATTGGGTAACCACGAGTTTGATAACTCTTTAGACGTACTACAAAAGCAGATCGACTGGGCTAACTTCCCAATGCTATCTGCAAACATCTACGATAAAGCGACAGGCGAACGTAAGTTCCAAGCTTACGAGATGTTCGAAAAGCAAGGCATCAAGATTGCGGTTATTGGTTTAACAACGGAAGATACCCAAAAGATTGGTAACCCTGAATTTATCGCGGGCATCGACTTCCGTGATCCAAAAGAAGAAGCGAAGAAGCTAATCGCTGAACTTAAAGAAACAGAAAAACCGGATCTAATCTTTGCTGTGACTCACATGGGTCACTACGAAAATGGCCAACGTGGTGTTAACGCTCCGGGTGATGTCGCACTTGCTCGTTACCTAAACGAAGGCGATCTAGACATGATCGTTGGTGGTCACTCTCAAGAGCCTGTATGTATGGAAGGCCCTAACGTTGCGAAGAAAAACTTCAAGCCGGGTGATGAGTGTAAGCCTGACGTACAGAACGGTACCTACATCGTTCAAGCTCACGAGTGGGGCAAGTACGTAGGTCGTGCTGATTACGAATTCCGTAATGGCGAGCTAGAGATGGTGAGCTACGACCTGATTCCAGTTAACCTTAAGAAGAAAGTTAAGATTGACGGTAAGAAGCAACGTGTTCTTATTCAAGATGAAATCGCACAAGACCCAGAGCTACTTGAATTCCTACGTCCTTTCCAAGAGCAAGGTCAGGCACAGCTAGAAGTTCAAATCGCAGAGACAAATGGTAAGCTTGAAGGCGATCGTAACGTCGTTCGCTTCCAACAGACCAACCTAGGTCGTTTAATTGCGACTTCTCACATGGAGCGTGCAAAAGCAGACTTCGCAGTGATGAACTCTGGTGGTGTACGTGACTCAATTGAAGCCGGCAATGTTACTTACAAAGACGTGCTAACAGTACAACCTTTTGCGAACATCCTGACTTACACAGACATGACGGGTAAAGAAGTTCTAGATTACCTAAATGTAGTGGCGACTAAACCAATCGATTCTGGTGCTTACGCTCAATTCGCTGGCATTTCAATGACAGTAGCGAACGGTGAAGTATCGAATGTATTCATCGGTGGCAAGCAGCTTCGTTTAGACGAAACATACCGTTTCACGGTTCCAAGCTTTAACGCTGCTGGTGGTGACGGTTACCCTAAACTGTCTGACCACCCAGGTTACGTAAATACTGGTTTTGTTGATGCTGAAGTACTGAAAGAGTACCTAGAAGCAAACAGCCCGGTTGATGTGAACAAGTACGCGCCTTCAGGCCAAATGGTTTACAAGTAATTGAATCTACGCAATTGTATCAATAGGTGCTAAATTAGATTGACTCTAGCACCATGATAAATTTAACTAAAGCGACGCCTCGGCGTCGCTTTTTGTTTATCTATCGTTTGGATTTGTTATGACCCCTGCAATCAATCTTGCCAAGAAAAAGAAAATCGCTCATAGCGTGCATCAGTACCATCATGATGCCAATAATACCAACTATGGTTTAGAAGCCGTTGAAGCGCTTGGTCAAGATCCCAAACGTGTATTCAAAACGCTGTTATTCTGCTTGAATGGTGTGGCGAAAGATTTGGCGGTTGCCGTTATTCCTGTCGACCAGAAGCTAAATCTAAAGCTGGCAGCAAAAGCGGCGAAAGGCAAAAAAGCAGAGATGGCTGATCCTGAGATTGCACAGAAAACCACGGGTTATGTTGTTGGTGGAATTAGTCCGCTTGGTCAGAAGAAAGCACTGCCTACTTTTGTTCATTCGAGCGCTACCGATTTTAAAACGATATGTGTGAGTGCAGGAAAGCGCGGGCTAGAAATTGAATTAGACCCAAAAGACTTAACACTGCTCACTCGCGGCCAGTTTGCTGATCTATGTTTATAGATTGTCGTTGTCATGAATGATAAAACTATCGAATGACAAACAAAAACGCCCGCTAGACTAATCTAGCGGGCGTTTTTATATCGAGTGTCTCGTCTTACTGATTCAGACTACTTCTTCAGACCTAAAGTACCACTAACACGCTTTGGTGCAGGTTTGTTCGGTCTGTTTGAATCTTGGCTGCGGTTTGCCGGCTTACCGCTTCTACGATCGTTATTGTCGCGATTTGTGCGATTGCGATCAGAACGGTTTCTATCTGAATTAGAACGCTCTGAACGAGAGCTCGATTTCCAGTTCTCGGTATTACCACCGCTTTCACCGTTCGATGAATTGCGGCCACGCTTTGAGTTAGGTGCATGACGGAATTCATCCGCATTGTTACCGCGGTAAGTGCGAGTACGGTTCTCGTTTTGATTACGGCGCGCTGTTGAAGCTTGGTTCTCTTCACGGCTATCAAAAAGTTTCGCGTCAGTCGCTTTGCGAATGCGTTGACCTTTCGCGTTCATTTTTGACGCATCTTCCGTACTTACTGAGCCTTCACACATCGCTAAAATTTCAGTGATCTCTTCGTCGCTCAGGTAGCGCCATTTGCCGTTAGGAATACCGTCTAGTGAGATGTTCATGATACGAACACGACGCAGTTTAAATACTTCATAACCGAGCGCTTCACACATACGGCGAATTTGGCGGTTAAGGCCTTGTGTTAGCGTAATTCGGAATGAGAACTTAGTCTCTTTCTCAACCTTACATGGCAAGGTGACTGTATCAAGGATATGAACGCCAGCGCCCATTTGCTTCAAGAATTCCGTCGTAATCGGCTTATCTACACGCACCACGTATTCTTTCTCGTGGTTGTTACCTGCACGTAGGATCTTGTTTACGATGTCGCCATCGTTGGTCAAGAAGATAAGACCATCAGAAGGCTTATCTAGACGACCAATCGGGAAAATACGTTTGTGGTGGCCGATAAAGTCGACGATGTTGCCAGGAATATCACGCTCAGTCGTACAGGTGATACCTGTTGGTTTATTAAGAGCAATGTAAATCGGCTTCTCTTTTGAGCGAACAGGCTTATTGTCGATCTCAACATCATCACCTGGCAAGACTTTAGTACCCATTTCAGGGATCTTACCGTTAATAGTAACTCGGCCTGCATCAATGAGCTTATCGGCTTCGCGGCGTGAGCAAAAACCAGTTTCACTGATGTATTTATTAAGGCGTTTAGCTTGGGATTCTTGTGACATGATATTCTCTTAGCGTTTCACAACGGAAATATAGATAAACAAAAAGCAACCTTTGGATAGTTGCTTTGAGTTGGGATTCGTTAACTGAGGACAATTTTAGCACTTGGTGTGAGTCTAGGCACGAAATATCGATCTTGATGCAATTCGCTATCAGTGTACTTGTCTGCTTCAACCAGTTAACTGGTGCGTTTTTGATGGCGCTCTCTGTTCTCTAGCTTTTTCTCATTACTCTTTCTGAGCATAACGTAGACTGCGCCAGTACCACCATGAAATTGCTGAGCAGAATGAACACATTGAACGTCGTTAATTTGCGTGAGCCAATTCGCCACGTAGCTTTTCATCATTGCTGGTGGGTTCGAACGCTCACCCTTACCGTGAACAATGATGACGGTACGAACATCCATTCTTAAACACTGACGCAAGAATGAAAGCACTTCGTTACGTGCGTCTTTCAGTGTTTTCCTATGAAGGTCGAGCTTGGCTTGAATAGGGTATTTGCCTAGGCGCAGCTTTTTGTATACGCCTTCTTGTACGCCGTCTTTTTTATAAGCAACGACATCATCTGGCTTGATCATTGGCGAGTAATCTAATGATAAGTAGTCTTTCTCGTCGTCAGACAGCCACATAGCAGCTTCACGCTTAGCAAGGTGAGATTCGGTGACTCGGTGTACTTTCTGGTGTTCAGCGGTGTCATGGTCGATACGTTTAACATCGCCCATCATTTCTTGGAATAGATCTAAGTCGTCATCATGAGACATAGTGTGTATCTCAAGTTGGAGAAGGATAGGGTAAGTATACCTAAGTTGAGGCTGGGTTTAAAAATGAAAAAACCGGAGAAGACAATAAGTCTGCTCCGGTGCAAAGCGTTTTGACACTTACTTATACAATAAAAGAATACTTAAAAGTAAATGATGTAGGCTGAGCGATTCTAGTGAGGAGATTTTTCAGTCATAACTTTGTAGATGAAGAAGCCTCCATAAAACATCATGAGACCCAGAGCCCCGAAGATTACTATCATTGAAGATAGTCCCACCGCATTACCAAATAGGAGATCTAGCCAAAAGTCCATGTGTATACCTCAAAGTTATATGACACGGGTTAGTGTATTAACTGGTGTTATCAATTTACTGATCTGGATCAATCCTGTTTTATAAGTTAAATACTTGTTGGTAACTGTGTGTTTTTCGTCACATCAAGCGTGTTGTTGTATGTCTTTTGTTCGAACGATTCGAATTCACAATAAATATGAGAAAAAGCGCTTGCGGATAAATTCAGAATCCGTATTATACGCTCCATCGACAGGCAATCAGTCAGTTAGATATCTCGGTGAATAGCGCAGCTTGGTAGCGCATCTGGTTTGGGACCAGAGGGTCGGGGGTTCGAATCCCTCTTCACCGACCACATTAAGAAAGCCTGCTCATTGAGCAGGCTTTCGTCGTTTCAGGGGAAGGAAAATGGGATTTGAACCTAGGTGGGGTTCGCCTGATGTTCAAAATAGCTCTTCACCGACCACATAAAAGAAAGCCGTAGCACTCTTTGTAGTAGAAGGTGCTACGGCTTTTTTTGCTTTCCGGTATGTACGTCATTCCCTAGAGCGAGTCGGGAATCTCTTGTTGTTCTAAATGCCCTTTATAGAGACAAGGGTTGACCCAATAGCCAGTAGCCCCAAACCTGTTTACTTGACATCACAGGTGATGTTTTTGATTGGAGTCTCTGAAGTGACAAAGCAAACATACGCTTCAACAGGGTTATTTGGACCAATTCGAATGTAACCTGCTTGTACTTCATCTTCGTTAAAAGTCACCGAGTGAGAGTTACCCGTCTTGCCATCGTAAAGCTTGCTTCAAAATTACTATTCATTTGGCTTGCGATACGGTTGCGTGTTGTAGACGTCGTGAACGTAATGTTCGCGCATCGCATTGGTGGCTTCTCAGTAATCAAGAACTGTCCGCTTTCTTTATCTAAGACACCGCCTTTAGCATCTGGTTGAATATCTATAGCCTGAAACTGTTCAATGGTGCACGTTTCTTTGGCTGAGGCTATTGAGGGCATCAGCATCGTGAGGGCTAAAGGGAAAGCAAAAAGTACTGGTTTCATTCGAACAACGCCGTAGGTAGAAAGAGCGAAAGATAATAGCACCCCAATGGTGCTATTAAATGTAATGATTCTGTTATTAGATAATGCTTATATTAGGAGAAGGTCATGGCTTCGAGTTGAACTAGCTGTCGTCACTAATCTCAAATTGACACTGAGCCTGTTGGCTTTGTGATTGTTGTGTGACATTAAAACCTTTCTCTTTTAACAACTGCAAAAGGTTACCTTCGCCAACTAGGTGCAAGGCACCAACCACAATCAAGTAGTTCCCTTTTGAGTCGAGTTTCCAATCATTGGCTGCTAGTTTGTTTGCCCAGTCTATGTTTCGATCGGCTAAAAATGCTTTCTCTAGTTCAGGCGACATCTCAGAGAGCTTTGCGAAGGCTTCCAGTTTTGCTAAATCACCCGCCTTCCAGCTTTCTATTAGGCAATGAACCACACGATCAGTTTGGTCAAATTCCTCAAGGCTACTGACTAACCACTCCTTACCGTCGTCCTTCTGTTTTGTCATCAAGTCTAATTGGAATTGAAGAGGCTCTAAGCTGATCACCGGGACATCTTGGATAGTCGCTTTGTAAGCTAGCGTCGCATCAACGCCTCCTGCGGACCCATAACCAAGATTTTTTAACTGCTGCATCTGTATGGAAAGAGATGTCGCCCAAGGCGGTGAGCTAAGCAGTTGTTGCGTCGGCATATCCAATGATTTTGAGATGTCGATTAATAATTGCAGCTGTTCTTCATTGAGTACATCGGCTGTAGTGAGTTTGTTGCGGGGATATACAACGCCATCAGATTTTCTGATATCCGTTTCGATAACTAACCCATCACTGTTTTTTAGCGTGTCGGTGATCGCTGAAGGAAGTGGGTACATACTCTCGTCCCCAACGTGCACAGAACCTAAGATAGTGAGTGTCAGTTCATCCTTTTTTGCTTGCCAATAAAGAGGCTCGGCGAGCGCTTGCCTTGCTGAAAAAGTGAAAACGAATAAAACCATGTACCAGAGTGGGCGCAAAGGGAGCTCCTTTAGGAAGTATTAAACTCGTTAAAATCGATTTTGACGGTGTTTTTTAACGGTTTTTTTTGAGAACGATGTCACGTTGTTTGTACGAAAAGTATAACAATACGCTGAAACTCTAAATCCTTTCTGACTACCAATGACACGATTTTATGAAATCGGTAAAAAAGATTGTGATTCATTTCTCAAATTTTACGTCAAAATTAAAATGACGGAAGTGTCGATGCTTGTAACTTGATGATTTTATTTAAATTAAATTTTTCAATATTTTTGAGATTTGAAGCCGATCACTTTATTAGCTCGATTTAATTCACGGTAAAAAATAAGCCCATATAGTTTATCTAACTTTCGAAGCGCTCCATTTTGCTTCTTACTCAATTTTTAATTTATGGGTGAATACGATGTTGAAGAGAAACTTACTATCTGTAGCGGTATTGGCTGGCCTAACAGGTTGTGCAGTAACGCAAGCACCAGAACAAAAAGTAGTGAATGCACTGGCTGATAATCTTGATGTTCAGTACGAAATTCTAACTAACCATGGTGCGAATGAAGGCTTGGCTTGCCAGGACCTAGGTGCTGAATGGGCGTCATGTAATAAAGTGAACATGACGCTAACCAATGACGGTGAAGCGATTGACTCTAAAGATTGGAGCATCTACTTCCACAGTATTCGTCTTATTTTAGATGTTGATAATGAGCAATTTAAGATCACTCGCGTTACTGGTGACCTTCACAAGCTAGAACCTACTGAAAAATTTGACGGCTTTGCGGCTGGTGAAGAAGTGGTTCTTCCGTTAACGAGTGAATACTGGCAACTGTTTGAAACTGACTTTATGCCAGGTGCATTCGTGACGGCGCCAAACGCAGAACCTAAGATGATTGCATCATTGAATACAGAAGATGTTGCATCGTTCGTAACCGGCCTTGAGGGTAATAATCTTAAGCGTACGCCTGATGATAATAACGTAATGGCGACAGCGGTGACGCGTTTTGAAAAGAATGCTGATCTAGCAACTCAAGATGTATCAACAACGCTATTGCCAACGCCAATGTCGGTAGAAGCGGGTGAAGGTTCAGTAAGTATTGCTGGTGGTATTGCTTTACCAAAAGAGGCATTCGACGCTGATCAGTTCGCTGCAATTGAAGAACGTGCAGATGTGGTAAACGTAGATGTGAGTGGTGACCTTCCTGTAAGTGTTGCCGTTGTTCCTACTCAGTTTACGGGTGATTTAGCAAAATCTGGCGCTTATGAACTAAGCATCTCGGAAGAGGGGATTGCGATTAAAGCGTTTGATAAAACGGGTGCTTTCTACGCAGTTCAGTCTATTTTTGGCCTAATAGATAGTCAGAACGCTGAATCATTACCACAACTGTCAATTAAAGATGCGCCGCGCTTTGATTATCGTGGTGTGATGGTGGATGTTGCTCGAAACTTCCACTCAAAAGATGCCATCCTAGCAACGCTAGATCAAATGGCGGCATACAAGATGAATAAACTGCACCTTCACCTAACGGATGATGAAGGTTGGCGTTTAGAAATTCCAGGTTTACCAGAGCTAACGGATGTAGGGTCTAATCGTTGTTTTGATTTGGATGAACAAAGCTGCTTACTGCCTCAGCTAGGTTCTGGTCCAACAACAGACAACTTTGGCTCTGGTTTCTTTAGTAAAGCGGATTACGTCGAGATCCTAAGCTACGCTAAAGCGCGCAGCATCGAAGTTATCCCTGAAATTGATATGCCAGCACACGCTCGTTCAGCTGTGGTATCAATGGAAGCGCGTTACACGCGTCTCATGGCGGAAGGCAAAGAAGCAGAAGCGAACGAATACCGCTTGATAGATCCACAAGATACATCGAACGTAACCACGGTTCAGTTCTACGATAAGCAAAGCTTCATTAACCCATGTATGGAGTCATCAACTCACTTCGTCGATAAAGTAATCTCTGAAGTGGCGGCAATGCACCAAGAAGCGGGCGTTCCGCTAACGACTTGGCACTTTGGTGGCGATGAGGCGAAAAACATCAAGTTAGGTGCAGGCTTACAAGATATTAATGCAGAAGATAAAGTGGCTTGGAAAGGCAATATCGATTTGTCTAAGCAAGATAAGCCGTTCCAACAATCACCACAATGCCAGTCATTGATCGCTGATGGTACTGTAAGCGATTTCGGTCATCTACCAAGCCACTTCGCAGAACAGGTTTCTAAGATTGTTGCTGAGAAGGGTATTCCACACTTCCAAGCATGGCAAGATGGTCTGAAATACAGCGAAGGTGAAGAAGCATTTGCAACCGACAGCACTCGCGTGAACTTCTGGGACGTTCTTTACTGGGGCGGAACTTCATCAGTATACGATTGGTCAGCAAAAGGGTATGACGTGATTGTCTCTAACCCAGACTACGTATACATGGATATGCCATACGAAGTTGATGCAGCTGAGCGCGGTTACTACTGGGCAACACGTGCAACCGATACTCGTAAGATGTTTGGCTTCGCACCAGAGAACATGCCACAAAACGCAGAAACATCATTAGACCGTGATGGTAATGGCTTCTCAGGTAAAGGTGAGATTGAAGCGAAACCTTTCTACGGTCTGTCAGCTCAACTTTGGTCTGAGACAGTACGTAACGATGAGCAATATGAATACATGGTGTTCCCTCGCGTACTAGCAGCAGCAGAGCGCGCATGGCACCGAGCAGATTGGGAAAACGACTACAAGGTTGGCGTTGAATACTCTCAAGAAACTAACCTAGTGAATAAGCAAGCGCTAAACAGCGACTTCAATCGCTTCGCCAATATCGTGGGTCAACGTGAACTGGCTAAGCTTGAAAAAGCGGGCATTGATTACCGACTACCCGTGCCGGGCGCTCAGGTTGTGGATGGTAAGTTAGCGATGAACGTTCAATTCCCAGGTGTAGAGCTTCAATACTCAGCAGATGGTGAAAAGTGGCTAACGTATGATGAGCAACAACGTCCATCGGTCTCTGGTGAAACTTACATCCGCTCTATTTCAGAAAGTGGTGAGAAAGTAAGTCGAGTTACCTCAGTTAAATAATCGATAAGCACTATTAGTAAAAGAGCTTCTGACCTTTATCTTATTCAAGATAAAACGGGAGCTCTTTTTGTTTGATGCGAATTAGGTGTTTATCCAAAACTGAAACATATAGAAATCGCCTTTGTTTATATCGTCAACAATGCACATAAGGTGACTTTAATCCCAAAAGTGACGCGCTTCTCATTATTCTCTTCAAAAAATAAGTCCCCTGTAAAAAACTCTAAATCAGATGTGATTCAACTATCTGAATCTAATTTTTCTTCATGAAATAACGTGATCCCGATCTGTATATTTTTCCATCTTGAGTTTTTTATCAATTTTTATGTTTTTAAATTATTGATTTTAAAGAGTTAAATAACTTGTCTTTTTTTGATAGTGAGAGGGATCACTCTGTCGCCCCTTTTATTTTGAAACGCAAATTAATTCGAGCAACATAGATTTCATGCCAGGGAGGCGACCAACTACTCAAGCGGTGAAGGTGAATGATGTACCGAAGATATGCCGCTGAAAAAATCAAACTAAGGCAGTTTACTATGAAAAAAATTATCGCTCTAAGTGCTCTTTCTCTTGCTTTCGCTTCTAGTGCTTTTGCTGGTTCTTCTTACGTTACAGGTAACGTTCAATTTCACTCTGATTTCCAACCAAACGCTACGTCTACGCTAGAAGCGGGCCACACGTTTGATTCAGGTACAACGCTACTAACAGAGTTTGATGGTATCTCTCTTGGTAAGTACGACAACGACGCAATCCAAGATAGCGGTCTAGGTAACTCTCCATACATCACTCTTGGTGTTGAGCAGATGTACAACATCAACGACAACCTATGGGTTGCTGCTGGTTACCACCACCTACTAAACAACGGCGAAACGGTTCAGTATCGTCCATTAGTTAAGATCGGTTATAACTTCGACAACGGTATCTCTATCAGCAACCGTACTCGTTACCACGCAATGGAAGACAGCAAAGCTGACGACCAAACTCGTTTTGATAACCGTATCGGCTATGCAGTAAATGCTGAACTAGCGCTTAGCTACAACAACGTATACGTAATCAGCGATGCTGACAACACAATGGACCACGAGCTTCGTGCTACATGGACTCGTCAAGGTGTTCAACCTTACTTTGAGTACCGTAACCAAGCTGATAATGCTAACAACGCATTCGTATTCGGTGCTTCTTACGGCTTCTAAGCTGATTCGCTTAGCTGCTTAAGCTGAGTGAACTTCTTTGTTAAATAGCTTGCTAGCTAATTAGCGAGGGGAACATAGCGGCACTAACAGCCCGGTTAGTGCCGCGACAAGATTTGCTTTACTGTCCAAAAGCAAAGAGCCTAGCAAGTAAACCACAGTCTTGGGTTTACTGAATGCTAGGCTCTATTTTTATGACTTCTTTTTTATAGTTGTGTGTTGGTCTGTTTAGGTTCTATTTCCCGTTGTAGTGACGGTATTCAAACACCTGACCTTTTTCATTAAACGCATACACAGAATACTCGTCTTTCTTATCGCCATACTCCATGCCCGGTGAGCCCATTGGCATACCCGGAACCGCTAAACCAATCGCATTACGTGGTGGGTTTTCTAAAAAGGCTTTTACGTCTTCTGCTGGAATGTGACCTTCAAATACATAACCGTCGATCTCTGCGGTGTGGCAAGAAGCCAGCTCTTGTGTTACGCCTAACTTTTGCTTGATAGGGTTCATATCATCGTGGAGCTTCTCTGTTACATCGAACCCGGAATCACGCATATGCTCTGTCCATTCAGTGCAGCAGCCGCAATATGGAGATTTATGGTTTAGCACATCAGTAGCCAAAGCCTGTCCTGAAATTGCAGCAAGTGCAGTAAGAGTCATAACTTTACGAATCATAGTTAACCTCATGAATATGGTTATTATTGATATTAGAATGAGTGGGTTTGAACAATCTCAGCCTGTTGGCGTTGCTTACCACAGTAATTGACGACATCGCCATTGCTGCACCTGCAACTACTGGGCTAAGCAAAAATCCAAAAAACGGGTAGAGCAGACCGGCCGCAATAGGAATGCCAAGCGAGTTGTAGATGAAGGCACCAAATAGGTTTTGCTTCATGTTTCTCACGGTCGCTTGGGACAGTTCTATCGCGTTACTTACAGACAGTGGCGACGAGTTGAGGAGTGTCATTTGTGCACTTTCAATCGCAACATCACTGCCACTGCCCATTGCGATACCTATGTCGGCCTGAGCAAGCGCTGGTGCATCGTTAATGCCATCTCCAACCATAGCCACACTCTTATATTGTTGTTGAAGCTGAACAATATGCTGAGCTTTCTGCTCTGGTAGTACTTCCGAGATAACCTCATCAATACCGACGCTTTTGCCAATCGCTTGAGCAACAGAATCGTTGTCGCCTGTTAATAGCACAGTGTGAATTCCGGCGGATTTTAGTTGAGCAATGGCTTGTGTGCTATCTATTTTTAATGCGTCTGAAATGCCTAATATGCCTACCAGTTTTTGGTCGATGACTACGAAGATTGGCGTCCATGCTTGTGTACGGCAAAGTTCGATAAAGTCACGGCCTATTTGAGTATCAATACCAAGTTGGGTTAGGTATTTAAGAGAGCCGACTTGGACGTGTTTTCCGTTAATGTTGGCTTGTACTCCAAGGCCTCGGCGGTTTTCAAAGTCGCTGTGTGGGAGTGCTGAAACTTCTAGGTTTTCGGCATACTGACAAACGGCTTTCGCAAGTGGGTGTTCTGAACCGACTTCAACCGAATAGGCGTAAGCCAGCAGTTCTTGTTCTGATAGGTTGTGATAAAACGCCTGCTGAACGCTTGGTTTGCCTTGGGTTAGAGTGCCTGTTTTATCAAACACGACAGCATCGATTTTGCTGGCTGATTGCAACACATCGGCGTCTTTGATTAGAACACCAAGCTCAGCGGCTTTACCTACGCCGACGGTAATAGAAAGCGGAGTCGCTAGGCCTAAGGCACACGGACAAGCGATGATCAGCACGGTAGTCGATACCACAAGCATATAACTTGCACTTGGTTGTGGGCCAACAAAAAACCAAACTAGGGCGGCAACAGCTGCGATCGCGACCACAACGGGTACGAACACGGCAGAAATAGAGTCGGCTAGTTTCGCAATCGCAGGTTTGCTGCTTTGTGCTTGGCGAACCATTTGAATGATGCGTGCCAACATAGTGCTTGAGCCAATTCCTGTCGCTTCAATAACTAAGCTGCCATCACCATTAATAGTGCCCGCTGAAACGCCATCACTCATCGATTTAACGTTGGGAAGTGGTTCACCGGTCAACATGGATTCATCGATGTAAGACTCACCCGATACCACAACACCATCAACTGGCACTTTCTCACCCGGTTTGACGCGTACTTGCATGCCTACTTGGATAGCTTCTACAGCAATAGTTTGTTCTTTGCCATCGACAATCACCACCGCTTTTTGAGGTTGTAGGTTAATCAAAGCTTGTAGTGATTTTGTGGTGCGAGCTTTGGCTTTGGCTTCAATGTAGTGACCCAAAGAAATTAGACCAACGATCATCGCACTCGCCTCAAAGTAGACATGGCGAGAGGCCTCAGGGAACCATGACGGAATCAACACAACTAGCATGGAGTAGAACCATGCTGCGCCTGTACCCAAAGCAACTAACGTATCCATGGTCGCGCGCTTGTGCATCAGTGATTGCCAAGCATTGGTGAAGAAGCTACGACCTGAAGTGGCTAGCAGTACCAAACAGACGACACCGATTAAGCCCCAAGCCAATTGGTCGTTAAATGTAGCAATAGTCATGCTGCCACCAAACAGACCCCACGCCATCAGCGGAGCACCGATAAGCAGCGCGCTTACCGAATTTTTTAGGAAAGCTTTTTGGGTACGAAGTTGTTGTTCTTGCTGTTTTTGTTGTTGAGTCGCCGCGTCATCAACGAACTCTGCACCATAACCTGCGGTTTTTACGGATTCTATTAGCGCGCTTTCGATGACGTCTCGTGTTTTAGAGGTGAAAACTAAGGCTGTCTGTTCTGCGAGATTGATCTGAGCTTGGTCGACGAACTCATTCTTTTTCAGTGCTTTCTCTACCGAAGAAACACAACTCGCACACGTCATACCTTCAAGAACAAGGTGATAGGTATATTGGCTAGCTGTGGTTTTATCTTCAGTATCTGCAATCTTTTTATCTGCTTGTTCGTTTTCTGAATCTGAACTAGATAAAAGGTTATCGGCTTCAGAGTAGGGAGCTGCGTGATAACCCACATTTTCGACCAGCTCAATAAGCTCTGATTCTTCAATCAGAGTAACCAACGACAATTCATCTTTGGTGACTTCTAGATTTGAGGCTTGCTCGGTTTGTTCAAGCGCTTGAGTCAGTTTGTTCACGCACTTGCCGCAGTTAAGGCCGGATAGCGAAAGGTGCAGCTTGTTACCCATGCTGTAGCCAAGTGTCGCTAACTGTTCATTGAGCTCAACATAACTAAAAGGCGTCGAAATATCGATGTACGTCGGCGATATGTCATTGATCGTCGTATTGTCGAGATCATCAAACAGTGTGCGAACTTTCTTCGCACACCCCATGCAATTTAGGCCGTTGAGCGCAGTTGTGTAATGGTTCATATCGATACTCCAATTCTCATCTAGCCTTAACATAAACCTTCCCGTAAGGGTAAGGTCAAACATAAATTCAAGAATTTAATATTTGTTGGAATATTGAGTGATGTAATGGATGAGGTTTATCGCGAGCGTGACGAGAATTTGCCTTTTTAGAGCGTATGACATGTACTTGAGCTATTGGTTTTCTCCTTCTACGATAGCTTTCGTACAAGATCAGCACATTAATCATTCACTACTGATTGTAGATTTAAGCGGTGGTGATAAAATAGCGCCCAAAATTTAGTGATATTTGTCCGTTACAGGCTTTGTAATGGCGAGCACTAAAAGAATCACCTACATAATCAAGGTATTTAAATGACGGTTAAAACTCGTTTTGCTCCTAGCCCAACTGGCTATCTTCACGTTGGTGGTGCACGTACTGCACTTTACTCTTGGCTATTCGCTAAGAACCAAGGTGGTGAATTCGTTCTACGTATCGAAGACACGGACCTTGAGCGTAACTCTCAAGAAGCAGTTGATGCAATTCTAGAAGGCATGAAATGGATGGGTATGGAATGGGATGAAGGTCCTTACTACCAATCTAAGCGTTTTGACCGTTACAACGAAATGGTTGATAAGCTACTTGCTGAAGACAAAGCATTCAAATGCTACGCGTCTAAAGAACTGCTTGATGAAATTCGTGCAGAGCAAGAAGAAAACAAAGAAATGGCTCGTTACGATGCTAACCACCCTAAAATTGTTGCAGCAAACGAAGCAGCAAAAGAAGGCGATGCATGTGTTATCCGTTTCCGTAACCCTAAAGAAGGCAGCGTAGTATTTGATGACCAAATCCGTGGTCGCATTGAAATCGCGAACAGCCAACTTGATGACCTAATCATTCGTCGTACAGACGGTGCACCAACATACAACTTCGTAGTTGTAGTGGATGACTGGGATATGGGTATTACACACGTTGTTCGTGGTGAAGACCACATCAACAACACACCTCGTCAAATCAACATCTATGAAGCACTAGGCGCGCCAGTTCCAACTTTCGCTCACTGTGCAATGATTCTTGGTGATGACGGTGCGAAACTTTCTAAGCGTCACGGTGCTGTTTCAGTAATGCAATACCGCGACGAAGGTTACCTACCAAATGCGCTAAACAACTACCTAGTTCGTTTAGGTTGGTCTCACGGTGACCAAGAGATCTTCTCTCAAGAAGAGATGATTGAATTCTTCAGCCTGAACGCTATCAGCAAGTCTGCTTCTGCATTCAACACTGATAAACTGCTTTGGTTGAACAACCACTACATCAAGACTTCTGAGCCTGAGTACGTTGCTAAATACCTGCAATGGCACCTAGACGCACAGAAGATCGATACAACAAACGGCCCAGCGATCACTGAAGTGATCAAGCTAGTTGGCGAGCGTTGTAATACGCTTATCGAACTTGCTGAGCAATCTCGCTACTTCTACGAAGATTTCTCTGAGTTTGAAGCCGGCGCAGCTAAGAAGCACCTACGTGGTGTTGCTAAAGGCCCACTAGAGCTTGCTCTTGCTAAGGTTGAAGCACTTGATGATTTCACTACTGCAAACATCAAAGATGGTGTAATTGCAGCAGTATGTGAAGAGCTAGAGATCGGCATGGGTAAAATCGGTATGCCACTTCGCGTAGCAGTAACAGGCGGCGGTCAGTCTCCTTCTGTTGATGCAGTGATGGAGCTTGTTGGTAAAGAGCGCGTAATCGCTCGTATCAAGATGGCTCTTGAGTTCATCGCTGAGCGCGAAGCTAACGCTTAATTGAGCGATTGCTAGAATCAAAAAAGGGTCAGTAACTTGGTTACTGACCCTTTTTATTTGTCTCGATTTTTACTATCTGAACGATTTCGTTAGAGCTTGTCGTCGGCAATCATTTGAGTCGCTTGCGCGGCTGTTTTCTTATCGAACAAGATATCCATCATCGCTTTGATGCGTTCCATATCGTCACCAAACTTAGAAAAGTTTCCGCTGTTTGGCGCTTTAAATTCGACATTGCCTACGCGCTGTTGATCTTGATAAGCCGAGATCTTAGCGTCTGCCACAAAGGTTCTGAAATCCCAACTCCAACGAGAGATATAATCCAACGTGATGTCCTCTGGATTATGTTCTGAGCCGTCGGCAACGACTTTACATTTAACCTGATTATTCAGGCACCAGTCGAGCATGGAATCGAGGAAAACCGCACGAGTTTTCTCGTCTTCAACAATCGTTACTTGTTCGATTGTATTTGCTTCTGGTAGTGCGTTTCCTGAATATTTCGGAGCACTACAACCTGCGAGTAAAACGACAACAGCAGCAACTAACCAGTTTTTCATTATCTATCCTAGATTTTTTTGAAGATGATTGAGGTGTTGATTCCGCCAAAAGCGAAGTTGTTGCTCATCAGATATTCAACGTCCAATTCGCGACCTGAACCTGTGATGTAATCGAGCTTGCCGCACTGTTCGTCGATATTCTCAAGATTCAATGTTGGGCTGAACCAGCCTGAATGCATCATCTCTAGGCTCAACCAAGCTTCAATCGCACCACACGCACCAAGCGTATGGCCAAAGTAGCTTTTCAACGAACTGATTGGCACTTCACCAAAAATGTTCGCGGTCGCGTTACTTTCCGCAATATCGCCTTTTTCAGTCGCCGTTCCGTGCGCAGAAACATAACCGATTTTTTCAGCCGGAAGTTGCGCATCTTTCAGCGCTTTTTCCATACAAATTTGCATGGTTTCCATCTGAGGTTGGGTAACATGAGCGGCATCGCAGTTACTGGCAAAGCCGATGATCTCTGCGTAGATCTTTGCGCCACGAGCCACAGCATGTTCATACTCTTCAAGAACAAGCGTGCCAGCGCCTTCACCGATAACAAGGCCATCGCGCCCACTGTCGTAAGGGCTAGGAGATTTTTTTGGTGTGTCGTTTTTTAAACTGGTAGCAAAAAGGGTATCGAAAACGGCAGACTCAGTTGGGCATAGCTCTTCACCACCACCGGCAACCATCACGGTTTGGTAGCCGTGCTTAATCGCTTCATAGGCATAACCAATCGCTTGGCTTCCTGAAGTACACGCACTGCTGGTGGGAATCACACGGCCGCGCAAACCGAAGAACAGACCCACGTTTACCGCGGCTGTGTGTGGCATCATTTGAACGTAAGTGGTTGCTGTGATTGCTCGTGTCGACTTCTCGTTCAGCATCACGCCGAACGCACCAACGGCATCGGTACTGCCGGTTGAAGAGCCGTAAGCAATACCGGTTTCACCATTGGTTAAAATATCGTGGCCGATCAGCCCTGCTTGCTCTAATGCATTTTCTGTCGCAACGGTGGCTAGGCGGGATACCCTTCCCATGCCACGCACTTGTTTACGCTTATAGTGTTTTGGCAATTGGAAGTCATCAATAGGTGCAGCAAGCTTAGTGTTGAGACCATCGTACTGCTCAAAGCTTGGCATATATTGAGTCGCATTTTCACAGGCTTTTAGTTTCGGCTCGATCTGCTGCCAGTCATTACCAAAGGCAGTAACACCAGACATGCCAGTTACAACAACGCGGCGGGTCATACTAAGCCTCCATTAACTGAAATTACTTGGCGCGTCACGTAAGCCGCAATATCAGACATGAGATAGCTGACTAAGCCTGCCACTTCTTCTGGTTCACCCATGCGACGTAGCGGGACTTGAGGAAGCGCATGTTCTTTTACGTGCTCGTCGACCATGCCGGTATCAATTAAACCTGGAGCGACACAGTTTACCGTGATCTTGCGTTTCGCTAACTCTAAAGCTAGAGACTTAGTTGCGCCAATCACGCCGGCTTTTGCTGCTGCGTAGTTGGTTTGACCGCGGTTACCCATGATGCCTGATACAGACGCTAGAGTGACGATACGACCGCCTTTGCGTTTCTGAACCATTGGCATCACGCACGGGTGAAGTACGTTGTAGAAGCTGTCGAGGTTGGTATGGATAACGCCATCCCACTCTTCTTCCGTCATGGCTGGGAATGCTGTATCACGAGTAATACCGGCATTATTTACAACACCATAGTAAGCGCCGTACTCCGCAATATCAGACTCAAGCTTTTCGCGACATTCGCTGCGATTGCTGATATCAAATTGGATAAGACGACCTGCGCCACCCTGTTCGGTGATCGATTGCAGCGTCTCTTCTGCACCTTGCTTGTCACCCATGTAATGAACGGCGATTTCAAATCCGTCTTTCGCGAGTTGAATAGCGATCGCTTTACCAATGCCTTTGCTGGCACCAGTGACTAAAACCTGACGGCTCATGATGGGCTCCTAGTTTTCATTTCTTGTAATTTTTGTTCGGTCGGCACGTAGACATTGAGTTGGCATTGAGCCACTAACTCGCCTTGGTCTTCGACTCTAGCGGTAAACACGGCCATGCCACTGTCTTCCATCAGTTGCTCGGCATAGATATCAAGGGTCTGACCTTGAGTAAATTTATCACACAATGATTTGTAGCGACGAGAACCGAGTAAGAAACCGATTGGAGGAGTGGTGCCATTTTTCAGTGCATGGTATCCAGACCAAGCAGCAACAGACTGCGCCATAAACTCGATACCAACATAAGAAGGTACGGTTCGAGATTGGGCGTCAAAGAACAGATTATGGTCACCAATATCGACCTGACAGTGGATCGACAACGCCTCTACGCTGATCGCACGATCGATTAATATCATCGGATCATCGTGAGGGAGGAGTTGGTCTACAGAAGGGATATCAGTCATTTACTACACCAAAAATCAGGCTAATGTTGTTACCACCAAAAGCAAACGAGTTGCTTAAGATGTTCTTTACTTTAAGTTTCTGGGTACAGTTTACCAAATCAATCTCAATATCTTCAGCTTTATCCTGACATTTTTGTAAGGGAAGCGGTAAGTCATATTTTAAAATATGCCATGCAATCGCCGCCTCAATCGCACTTGCAGCTCCTAGAGTATGCCCGGTAAGCGGCTTGGTTGAGCTAACGGGAACCTTGTTTGCAAAAATACGATGGATGGCTTTGCTTTCCATTGAATCGTTGAGTGGCGTTGCTGTGCCATGGGCATTGATATAACCGATGTCCTCTGCTTGTAACTGTGCAGAATATAACGCTTTTTTCATCGCTTGCTCGGCGCCATTGCCTTCAGGGTGGGGCGCTGAAATATGGTGTGCATCAGAGCTATCACCACAGCCTAATAAGGCAATGTTTGACGTGTCTTGTGCTGCATTAACACCGGCTAGTTTTGTTCTGCTGAGCAACATAAATGCCGCCGCTTCGCCGATATTGATACCATCACGAGAGGCGCTAAACGGCTTACAATGTGTCGTTGAGAGTGCTTCTAGGCCATGAAAACCGCTGAGTGTCAGCTTACATAAGGTGTCCACACCACCGACTAACACAGCATCAGCCATGCCTGAATCTAGCAAACGTTGCGCAGTGAGAAACACACGACCACTGGATGAGCAAGCCGTTGAGACCGCATAGCTTGGCCCGGTTAATGAGCAGTATTGGCTAACGAACTCGGAAGTGTTTCCTAGCTCTTGTTTTGAGTAGTGGTAATGTTCGGGAAAAGAACCTTGATCGAGTTTGTGCTTAAAAGCGGCCTCACCGTCCGAAATTCCCGAAGTACTGGTGCCTATAACCACTGCAATTCTATCTGCGCCAAACTGAGATTTGGCTTGCTCGATAGAGTCTTCAATTTGATTTAGAGCCGACAGCGCCAGTTGATTGTTACGAGTGGTGTATTGCGTAAGATCTGAAGGAATCGGTGGCAGTTCACCCGCGATTTGACCAACGACAGTATGTTTACCATCGTTCAGCATATCGTTCACTTCGACCATATTTGATTCACGCTCGTCTTTCAGGCAGCCATGAATGTCCGCAATCTCTGAACCTAGCGCTGAGTGGAAACCACAGTCTTGGATGTAAATAGGCATAGTGTTCAACTCTTACTTGGGGTGTCGACAATCGTTGAGTTCAACGTTTGTATGGTGATGGTGTAGCCTTGGATTAGATGCTTGAAAACAATCTCTCCAGATGTCTTTGGTTCGCCGACTTTTGCTTGGTATTCAATACTAATGATGGCTTGTTGGTTGTCGTCAAAAACGGTTCTTGTTTTGTCTGTATCGACCAAATGCCAACCGATGCCTTGCAGAGGCTGAGCCCATGCTTCAATTGGCCATAGAGTCAGCATTAAATTAAATAACACCTGCTCAGGTTGTGGCAGGGTTGCGCCAAGACCGGATAGAACTTGAGTCTCAATGGCTTGATTCTGATATTGCAGCGATAAGATGCGCGTTCCCCAAGAGGAAAAGCCCGCTAACACGACTTTATCTGGTGTGACTTCGACTTGAACAGGCAGTTGCTGCGTATCGTCCTGCCATGTTGCGCTGATCAGCTGGCTCGCCGTAAATGAGTACCCCAGTTCAGCAGGCAGCGGCAAGGCTAGCTCGGTATCTTTGTCGATTGCGACAATTGCGCCTGTAGGCTGTTGAGACACCATCGAACAAGCGCTAAGTAATAAGCTCAATCCAACGGTGAGCGCTATCTTGATTGTTTTGTTCATCTAAAAGCCTCTCGAGAGTTTGATTTTTCCGCTGCTTGTTGGTTGTTAATCGCGAGTGGTGAAAGTAACCATGCTACGAAAATACCAGTCAGGACGGTAACACCGAAGCTATGAATGGCATGAGTCTGACTCAGTGACAGAAGGCCAAATGAAAGCAGCGTTGTGAGACCAGACAAGGTGATCGCCAATAACGTACTCAGTGACTTCTTCTGCTCAGCAAAGAACAAGGTATAGTCGATACCAATCCCTAAAATCAGAATCAAGCCTAGCAGATTAAACAGGTTTAACGTTGAGCCTAAAATGCCCGTTATCGCTAAACCAGCGACTCCGGCAATTAATGAAGGCAACAGCATTAACAGGCTTTGCTTCACACCGTAGCGCCAACCTAACACCATCCCAATAGCGGCTAACGCTATCAATAATAGTTCGGTGATCTTGACTCTGTATTCCGCAAAGAGAGCGGAGATTTCATCGGCTTTATTTAGGTATTTAACACCTTGTTGCTGAGCAAAGCTTGAATCGAGCCATTGAGAGAACTGTTCTGAATCTGTGACGTCTTTGATCAAAATGACCGACGCGGCTTGCCCATCGATCGGTTTTAACCAAAGTGGTCGAACAGGTTCTGACACTGGTGATTCTAAAAATCCAGATACCGTGATTGCCTCGAACTTAGGTAGCTCTGGAAAGCTAGGCCAACCAAGAGTGTTCTGTAAGATATGGCTTTGCTGGCTATAAAGTTGTTCAACCAATTGATAGTTATCATGCTGTTGTTGTTTGCTTAACAATTGTTGATTAATGCTGCGATATCCGGAGATACCTTGGTTATCGACCAAAGAATCTAAGCTCGTGGTGATCTCTGCCAGTTTATTTAGCAGTTTTTGGTCGCTCTTGGCGGTCACCAGCAGCATATTTTGACCACTGCCTAATCCTGATATCTCAGTAATGGCTTGTTCTTGCTGTTTGAGTTGATCAGGCATCGCTTGAAGTTGACGAATATCGTCGTCGTAGCGAATTTGGCTGAGTGATATCAAACTAACGACAGTCACTATTAATGGTAAGCCAATTCTAAATTTTTGGTTGCTCCAGAGGCTTAGCCAAGTATGCCAAAGCTTCGACAAGGGAAGAGGGCGTTCTTGGCTTGGTTTTGCCGCTAAAATCGGATACCAACACACCACACTGGCGTAAGCTGCGATCAGTCCAATCGACGAAAACAGAGCAAGTTGCTGCAATCCCGGGAAAGGTGCCACCAACAGACCTAGGTAGCCAATCAAGCTAGTGATCAGACCCAAGGTGATCGCAACGATAATATGTTTCAACCCTTTGTCGCTTTGCCATTGATTACCAGCCGCCAAACGATCGGTTAGGTAATGGAAAGAGTAGTCGATGGATACGCCAATTAAGCTGGCACCGAATACCAAACTAAACAGGTGAATCTTGCCGAAGATAGCGACGGTGCTTGCCAGCGCAACCAATAATCCGGTACTGATTGAAAGCAAAGACAAGGCAAGTGGGAGGGCGCTACGAAATGTCAGCCACACCAATAAAATTACACCGGCCAATGAGCCCAAACCAATGGTACTGATTTCTGATTTCGCGCTTTCGGTACCGTAATTGGCGTAGAACACCACACCGGTATGCTGCACTTTGACGTTAAATTGTTTTTCGACTTCGCGCTCAATTGAATCAAGATCGGGAAGTTGCTCTTGAATGGCCAAGCTATAAGGTGAACCCGCCAAAGTCGCCGTGACCAAAATATGAGTTTGGTCATTAGATTGAGCGGTGAGGTATCCCTCTTTCAGAACAAAGTTACTTGATTGAACGCCAACAGCGCTGATGTAGTCGCGAAATAACAAAAATGGGTCGAGAGATAGCTCTGCGGCAGTGACGCCTGAGAACGGATTGTACAGAGACTGAATGACATATTGAGCTCGCGAATCTGGCGAGTGTGTCAGCGTCTCTTTTTGTTGTTGGGTTAGAAGTTGAGCTCGGTGACGAAAATAGAAATCGCTCCACTGGCTTTGAGTACTGGCGTTGATTTTGCCTTGAACTTGCTTAAATAGAGTTGGCTGATTTGAGAAAGCTCTTTGGTTAAGTTTTTTTTCAAAAGCGTCAGTCGCTGTCATGGCTTGTTCGACGTCGGAGGCACTTATGATAAACACCACTTGCTCGCTCATCGAGCTGGATATCTGCTGAAAGGCTTGCTCTACCATGGGATCTTGCTGGTTTTCTGGCAGCAATTTCATGATGTTGCTTTCAATGGGTACCGACGAAGAAAAAGCGAATTGTTTGATCAACAATCCGCTAAATAGCATTACGACAACAAGCCAAGCAAGGGCTAGGCTAGAATTGGAATTGTTGCGCTTCAGCATCTGATAATACTTCCGGTAGATGGCTTAACTGGCTAAATTCGATCACTGTGCTGTCCCCACGAACTTCTCTAAGTTCGATGCGTTCAATGTCACCTTGTCCTTGCAGTATGATGGCTTCAAACACCGCGTTCATTGGCGCATTCTTTGGCTTTAGAGTGAGTGTCCATCGTGTGTATTCTGAACTTGAGTTTGCACTTTCATCAGAATTTTTCGCAGTCGCTGGTTCAAATGACAGTGAGAATTGCTCTTGAAGTTTTTGCGTGTCGCCGTGAAACACTGACAAGAAGATATGGCTGAAATAAAACGCCATTGGGTTTTCTTTGTCGGTGATGATTTTAGCGGGTTGATCGGCAAACCTTTGGCTCAGTTTGTTATCCGTGAGCACCAAGCTTACAGGAAAGGGGGTAGCTTGTGTCCAAAGCAAACCATTCGACTTGTCTAACAGGAAAGTACCTTGTGATGTTAGAGGCTGAGCGAACATTTCCATGTTACGTGTTTGAGTGAACTCTCCACGAACGATACTATTTTCGCTTAACACGGTTTGTAGATCTGAAATAGAACCGACAGCAATCGTGTTCTCGCTAGCGCCAGAAAAGTGACTCGCCATCATTGAGGCAAGCCCTAGCAGTGCGATGCTAATGTGTTTGCGGCTGCGTTTAAACAGATTCATGATTCACCTGCTGTGGGCTAGTGGCCTGAGATTGATGCCCATCGGCTAGAGGTAAGCAACCAAACTGGTGCCAGTGCTCGACTTTATCGGTAAACACTTTCGGCGAAGCGAAGCACATCTCTTGCTCTTCAATGGTTACCGCAACCTGCATGGTGTGGGCGCGCGTCATACGAGCACCTGTGTTGGCGTCGTGAATTTCGTAGTCAACACGCAAGCGGTTTTCCCATTCAGTTAACTTAGCGGATACCTTGATCTGATGATTAAACGGTATCGCTTTGATGTACTTTACGCGCGTGTCGATGATCGGCCACATGTAGCCAGAATCCTTCATCTCATGGTAGTTGTACTCAATCTTATCCATCATTATGCGCCTAACTTCTTCAAAAAATCGGAAGTAGTTGCCATGGTAGATCACGCCCATTGGATCGGCGTCTTGGAATGAGGTGATAAGCGTCACCTCAGATTGTAATGGATGAAGGATTTCAGACATAAATCGCTCTCAACAATATTGCGTAAAGGGTTGGCTACTTTATGAAGTTAGCTACTCTATGAGTAAAGTGACCAGTGCTGACTTTGAATACGAGCCATGAAGTGGCGTAGATCGCCTTCAAGTGGTCGATCTTCTACGATAAATTCAAACTCTTTAAGTACTTCATCGCGAATGTGCTTTAGGTTTTCACTCATGTGGTGCTCATCAAGCTCATTGTGGCGTTTACGAAGCTCAAGCGCTTGTGTACCCGCCAGAAGTGACGCTGCCGCTACTTGTTCAGTCAGTTCAAGAACACGCAGACAATCACGAGCCGCAATGGTGCCCATGCTGACTTTGTCTTGGTTGTGACACTCGGTTGAACGAGAGAACACGCTTGCTGGCATGGTGTGTTTCAATGCCTCTGCTGTCCAAGCTGAAACGCCAATCTGTACCGCTTTGAAACCGTGGTTGATTGGTTTACGTTCGCCTTCAACACCCGTTAGGTTAAATGGTAAGCCGTTGTTGAACTTGTAATCCATCAACTGCGCCATTTGGCGATCAAGCAGGTCAGCAAGGTTGGCTACCGCTGTTTTTAGTGTATCCATTGCCATTGCGATATGGCCACCGTAGAAGTGTCCACCGTGCAGTACGCGTTCATTGTCGCCATCGATAATCGGGTTATCGTTAGCGCTGTTTAGCTCGTTCTCAATCATTTGGCGTAGCCAAGGTAGTGAGTCTTGAACGACACCGATAACGTGCGGTGCACAACGCAGTGAGTAACGATCTTGTAGGCGATCACTGTTGCGTGGCGGGCGATCCGCTTGCAGGTCATCACGCAGCCATGCCGCAACTTGCTGTTGACCTGGATGAGGCTTAACAGCAAATAGCGCTTCATCGAAGTGGAAATCGTTACCTTGCATACCCACAGATACCATAGCGGTGATCTTAGTTGATAGCTGCGCTAGATATTCCGCACGTTTGTAGGCGATACAAGCCAAAGCCGTCATTACTGACGTGCCATTCATCAATGCTAAGCCTTCTTTTGGCTTAAGCTTGATAGGGCTAATTCCTAGTTCTTTGTAGACGTCACTTGTAGGGCGAACTTCGCCTTTGTAGATAACATCGCGCTCACCAATCAGTGCAGCCGCTAAGTAAGACAGCGGCGTTAAATCGCCACTGGCGCCAACCGATCCTTCTTGAGGAATACGCGGTGATATATCTTGGTTGATCAGAGTAACGATCTGGTTGAGCAAATCGTGAGTCACACCAGAGACACCTTGCGATAAAGAACAAAGGCGCGTTGCTAATACCGCACGAGATTGTCCGTGAGACAGTATTTCGCCTAAACCACAGCCGTGAAAACGTGTTAAATGCAGTGGTAGTTCATCAACTAGGTTTGGCGGAATCGCAACGGTACATGAGTCACCGTAGCCCGTTGTCACACCATAGATCACGCCTTCTTCTTTCAATAGGCGTTCTAAAAAAGCGACACCACGGTCGATTTTTGATGTGAATGCTTCACTTGAGTTCATCGAGGCTTTTGCGCCTTGTGAGATAGCGACAACATCCTCAATCGTGAGGCGTTCGGCACCAAAGGTGATGCTATTTGGATTCTTTTTCGTCATGGTGCTTGCTCAATGTCCAAAAATTAAAAAAGTTGTACCACTGAAGCGGTGCTTTCAGTGTGTAGTGCTCAAGTCGATTTGCGTATTTTTGCACGACTTGCTGTAAAGATTGTTCGCGTGTCTTTCTTGGTAGCTCGATCTTGTCGCTAAAATGCTCGAAATAGACATTAAAGTGCGGTTTAGATTGTGAGTCGTCACGTAGCCCAAATAATAGGAATACTGGCGCTTTGAGAACCGAGGCTAACATAAATGGCCCTTGAGGGAAGGGTGCTTCCTTACCCAAGAACTCAGCCCATACTGAACGGCTCTCTTTGCTGGTGGAAGTTCTATCACCAACAATCACAATCCACTCGCCTTGCTCTAACTTTTGTTGCAATAAGATGGCGGTGTCTGGCCCCATTGAAGTTACTTGAATCAGGTTTAAATCAGACTGCGGGTTGACCGCTTTCATCACTGAATTAAAACGTTCAGCGTGCTCTGTGAATACCAGCGCATTGATTTTGATGTTCGAGTGTCTGCGGCCTAAGGCGCGGCACAGTTCGATATTGCCAAGGTGAGATCCTAGAATCAGCACACCTTGTTGGTTTTCCACCATGCTTTCGAATTGGTCTTGGCCATGAATCGTCAAATTATCTACCGAGAAATCACCTTTCCATGCCGCTAACTTATCTAGCATCGTATGACCAAACGAGAGCAGATGGTTATAACTGGTTAATTCAGCGGGTAACTCAATATTCTGTTGCTCTGCGTACGCCTTAAGTTGAAATAGGTACTGTTCTGAGGCGTTTCGCGCACGCTTACCCGTTAGATGGTAGTAACGCATCACACCGCGCAAAATAAGATTAAATACGCCTCGGCCTAACAAGGTATAAACAGCCAATAACAGTTTGATGCCCAGTACAGTGCCGCGTTCTTGAGTGCGAGACCAATGGGGTTGTTCTGACTCGCTCTTGTTTGATTCAGCCAAGGAATCTTGGTTTTGCCCACTTTTAACTGAATCTGTCTTGAAATGGCGAGCAATCAATTTTGGTGCTCTCGGCAGCATGCCGAAAAACAGTCTCGTGTGCATCCAGCTGATTTTCACGTTATCCCAAAGCGCATCGAAATGAGATATGCCGTTTTCAGGATAGATGACTCGCGTTTCAACGAAGTCGATGTCACAGCCTTCCCAATACAAGCGAACCAGAATCTCGATATCGAAGTCCATTCTCGAACCTACATCGTATTTATTCAGTACGGTTTGCGTCTTATCGATTGGATACGCTCTGAAGCCACACATGCTGTCTTTAATCGATAGAGATAGAGTTTCTATCCATACCCAGATGTGCGTCGCGTAGCGCCCGTAGAGCCTTGCTTTAGGCACGCTCTCGTCGTAGACAGGCTGGCCTGATATCAGACGTTGTGGCTTAGCTTGTGAGGCCTCAACTAATGCTGGCAAGGCTTCAAGGTCGTGTTGCCCGTCAGCATCAATTTGAATGGCATGACTAAAGCCGAGCTCTTGTGCTCGCTTGATGCCAGCCTTTACTGCGCCGCCTTTGCCTTGGTTTTGTTCAAGTGTCACCAAGGTTACGTTTGAGTTCTCTGCAAGGGGAGCCAGAAACTGTTTTGTGGTGAGTTCACTGCCATCGTCGACGATGATGATCGGCAACTCAAAGTGATGGAGTGACGACACCACAGCAGGCATGGTTGCACCGTGATTAAAGCACGGGATTAGGAAGCAAGCGTTGTAGTTGCTTTCTTTTAGAGTTGGTTGAGAAACAGCCTCGATGGGAGCGCTATTCACTTTTCTCTCCCAGCTTCATTTTGCCTGAAGAGTGAATCTGTTCGCCGTTGTTTGAGGTGTAACTAAAGCTCAGTTTGTCTTTGTCAGCGTCCCACTTTAATGACAACTGAATGGTCGAGTCTGGCAGGATCGGTTCTTGGAATTTGATGACTTCCATGCCTTTAAAGAAACCAGGGACACTCAGTTCTTGGACTGCATAGTAAAGCGCCCAATCAATCTGTGTAACACCCGGAAGAATAGGGAAGCTTTTGAAGTGCCCCTTAAAATCGGTGATGTCTCCAGTTACATGGAGGGTCAGGGTCGATTCATTCTCTGCAGTGTCAACAGCAATGATGTTTGGCTTTCTCTTATCCATAGCGTGTGCTTAGAATCCTTGGGCTGAAAATAGGTGTTTTGACAAAAATATAAAAAGATAAACTCAGTGTAAAACACGATAAGCGATTTCTATGATTTTATTAGCTGTTCGATATGAGAGGTTAATCGCTTGCCTTGGCTGTTGAGGGAAATCTCATCAACCACACGATACTTTCTCGGGATGGCGATTGGCTCTAACCATTTTCTGAGTTCTGAACGCAGCATCAACCAGAACTTGCCTCTGCTCATGGTCGCGAGTGTCGCTTGGCCTTCGTCTGATAATACCAAAACCGACGCTAAGATTAAGCGCTCAGGTTCTTCAAATGGAATCACCACGCATTCACTTACCCAAGGCAGTTGCTCTAGTCGTTTTTCGACTTCAACCAGAGATACTCGTTTTTCTTCTATCTTGATCACTCGGTCGGTTCGGCCTTTCAATATAAATTGATTCTCCGAGACCATTTCGCACTCATCGGCGGTTTGGTACCAGTTATTGTTATCGATGTAGGGCGACAATAACTTAATGCAATTCTCACTGTTGAGACTTGCCTCAATACAGTCAAAAAGTTGCCAAGGTGTTTGAGCGCTCTCTTGCTGGCGAAATGCGATACCACCAGTTTCTGTGCTGCCAAAAACCTCGATAGGTAAATGACCAAGCAGATTCTGTGATTGGTGAGCCGATTCAGTCGGTAATGGGCCACCTGAAGAGAACACACCAGCAAGCTGCGCGGTATTGGTCTCATGCTTTAATCGTTTGAGTAGAGCTGGGCTGCTGATCAGCACACAGTTTTTATTGGCGTGAGAAAGGATCTGCTCAGGGTACTCAAGGTTGTTTCTCGCAAATGGAACGCCAGAACAGAGCGGCCATAAGATTCTAAACAGCAAACCATAGATATGTTGATGCGAAACCGTGCTGTGAACTCGATTGCCTTTGATCAACTCTCCCCAGTTCTTATCTAGCTGAGCTGTTTCAATATCTAGGTGTTCTAGTGTTTTATTGATTGCCTTCGGCGTACCGCTTGAACCTGAAGTAAATAGGGTCAATTGGATTGCTGCTAACACAATGGCGGGAAGATTATCGGTTAGAGGATCGCGGGTTTCGGTGTCTAATAAGGTTTGGATATTGCGAACTTCACTTACTTCCACTGCACCAATCGCTTCATCAACCAACAGACAGTCAAAATGTTCACTCAGCTCGGCAAGCGCACAAGGTTGATAGTTACCTGGCAAAATGATGTGTTTGCGGCTGACGGCACATGCCAAAAAGGTCACCGAAAATAGGTAGCTGTCTTGGGTACAAATCGCAACTCGTTGAAAAGGGGATGAAGATAAAAGGTGCACGAGTTGAGATAAGTCGGCGTTAAAGGTTTGCCACGTAATCTCGCTATTGTCGTCAAAGCAGACAATCGATTCAGGGGCTCTTGTTTGGCTGAGAAGTTCAGACAACGAGATGTAAGATACGGTTTGTGTCATAACAATTTAACTCTGACGAATGCGCTGTCTTACTACCCACTCTCCTGCAAAGAGTAACCCTGCGAATAAATAGCTGAGTAAGCCATTGTATAGGGTCCATATTTCAAGAGGTTGGAAGCAGGTATAAAGGGCAATAGAGCCATTAACAACAAAGAACAAACACCAAACTTTGGTGACTTTTCGTGTGTAATCAATGCCACTTTGCGGAAGTTCAGGCTCTTGGAGTCGAGCAAGACGCTCGATAATCGTTTGCGGTTGCCAAAGGCTTGAAGCGAACACAACCAACATACAAACGTTAACGATGACGGGGTAATAAGTTAACCAGCCATGCTGCTTGAAGGTTAATCCTAATGCCAGCAGAACAATCCCGGCACTACCACTGATCCAAGCTAAGTGTTTTAGCTCTTTGATTTTAGCCTGACCGCCAGTGAAAATACGGACAGCAAAGATAACGGCCAAGACGATACCAACGGTTTGTAGGCCAAACTTGTTGAGTCCAAAGTAAACCGCTATTGGATAAGTGAAAAGTATGATTGCCGACAGTAAAGTCAGCAGAGGACGCATTATGCGTCCTTCAATAGTTCAACCACAGACTCTACAACGTCATTAACGGTGCGTACTGCTTTGAACTCTTCAGGTTTGATCTTCTTACCTGTTACGTTCTGTAGGTGAACGACCAAATCAACCGCATCAATGCTGTCTAGGTCTAGATCAAGATAAAGGTGTGCTTCAGGCGTGATATCTTCAGCATCAAGCTCGAACAGCTCAATCAGCGCATCTTTAACCTGGTTGTATACTTCTTGTTGGTTAGCTTGTGTCATAAAGATCTGTCTAGTTGTTCGTTTGAGATGAGATGTAATTTGCTAGGTTTTCAACGGATGCAAAGTGCTGGCGAGTGTTTGAATCGTCGGCATCGATAACGATGTTGTACTTCTTCTTGATAGCAAGACCAAGCTCTAGCGCATCAATAGAGTCTAATCCAAGTCCATCACCAAATAGTGGAGCTTCCGTTTCAATCTCATCAATACTCATGTCTTCAAGGTTCAATGCGTCGATGATCAGTTGTTTCAGTTCGTTGTGTAATGTTTCCACTTTGGCCTACTTAATGCTTTATCTGAATGCTGCTTTAAGGGGGCGATTCTACATTATGCGATGTATTTTCGAAATGCTGATATCGCCAGTTGCTTTATTGATGAGCTAAATACTTTCTTCGGAAGGGAAAATAGAGTGTGCAAGGTGATGATTAAGGCGCCTTGCTGCCGAAGTTAAGTTATTTGAATTATCAATAAATGGTGCGACTTCTATTTTACCTTTCACCGCGATATGAAAAAAGGGTTTCGTCGCAGGAACTTGATACCATTTTTTCTCTTTCGTTAAGAATGTCGGAGAAACCGTAATATGAATCACGCGTAAATCGGTCTGTGTTCGCGTGGCTATTTGCGCCGCACCACGTTGTAAGGATGGTTCAATTCCTGGCGTTGTGCGAGTGCCTTCGGGAAAAACCAGCAGCACATTGCCACGTGAGAAACGTTCTTCACAGCGCTCTAAAAGATCGTCAGGGGCTTGGTTGGGGATATAACCCGCCGCTTTGACAATCCTTTTCATAAAAGGGTTTTCCCAAATAGCGGCCTTAACGAGGCAATCACATTGAGGAAGTTGAGAAGCGATCAGCACATAGTCGATCAAGCTAGGGTGATTAGCGACGATTATGCAGTTACGATCTTCACGTAATAGATCCGCGCCATCAATTCGGTAATCAATCGCGCCGGTGAACTTCATGATTTGGCAAAAGGCGTTGAATGAGAAACGAATCAATCGCTGCGCTTTAAGCTCTCTTTTGATGATATTGGGAGTCGTTAGCGCGATAGTGGGTAAGATTAAGAAGCTCAATACTAGGCCACCAAAACCAAAGATGGTAAAGCACAACCCTGTCGCGAATACTCGCCAATATTGGTCCACTTTACTCATGACTGTGGGCCTGTCTCGGTGTTATTTACCCATGACCAAGTTTGGTGCTTGCCAGCTATAGCCCACTTATTTGTACCCAATAAGATATGTTGGAGCGTTTGTAGCCCTTGTGGTAACACGGAAGCTGCTTGGTTGGCTTCTACTGTTCTAGTAATAGAGTATTCACTGCCAGCGGTAAGCACGAAGCCCAGAGCGTAATCAGCATAGTGTTGTGTTTCGTATTCTTGGTAAAGCTCAGGCAAAGGCTGGTCGAAGTCAATGACGAGTACACGATGTGACGGGTACTGATGTAGGTAAAGATAAGCTTCGATTAGAGCATTGTGGAAAGTATCTTGCCCTGCGGCGATTGAAGTCAGTGGAATCGGCGCTTTGGCGGCAATTGTGGTTAGACCGGCAGCGGTATTATGTACCGACTGTGAGAACGCCATCGGCGAGGCATCGTCACCTTCTAATATCGACTGAATCAAAGTGGCGGTTCGGTGCAGCTCACCATGTCGGCTAGCAAAAACCAGATAATCAATCGCGGTGTCTTTTAATAGGGTTAACGCGGTTTGGACGGCAAGTTTGCTTTGCACACTCATTCGGCGACGCATCATTGGAGGAATAGCTTTAAATTCAGTCGAACCATCTTGTGGCCAATCTAAATTAGTGCTCCACGTTTGCCATTGGGCAACAGAATTGAGACCAGCCGAATTTGCAGACCATTTCTCAATATTAAACGACATTAATTGGGATTGATTTGACATAGAGTATTGATTTGCTTTGGGTCTAACTAAATACTATGCGCTTATAAATAAACACAGATAAGGAATTTAAATGAAATTACTAAAAATAGCGGTTTCAATGTTATTCATATTCGTTCTTGCAGGATGTGGACGCGTCCAACCTGTAATGAATGTTGAGGATACTCCAGTTGCACTGAATCTTCAAAGTAAACAGGTTAAATCAGCTATTTATGAATCCGCTGAAAATCGAGGCTGGTTGGTTTCAGAAATAAAGCCTGGCTTGATACGTGCTGAGTTGTATGTTCGTTCGCACCACGCTGTGGTTGAAATTCCTTATAGTAATAAGTTTTACTCTATTCTTTACGTTGAGTCAGAGAATTTGAAGTACGACGATGGTGAAATACACCGTAATTACAACCGTTGGGTTAATAACTTAAACGTTGATATTAAACGTAAGCTTGCACAAATGGCAGCTGAGTAACTCTCTATTATTTAAAGTTAGGTTTTTCGTGTCGGAATATAAATTAGATCCATTCAACGCATTAGAAGCAAAAACAGAAGCGCAGAAATTGTCTTTCGCTCCTATTGTTTTTCATACTGCTCGTACACTTCGTGATTTAGGCATCTTGAAAGCGTTAGATGACGCGGACAACGAGGGTTTGCCAGCAGGGTGCATCTCTGAATCAACCGGTGTCTCTGAGTACGGCGTGAAAGTTCTGCTCGATATGGCGTTAAGTGCGCATATTGTTACTTGGGACAAACCTAACTACAAAATGGCCAATCTTGGGTTCTACCTTCTGCACGATGGCATGACCAACGCAAACATGGATTTTACGGCCGATGTTTGTTACGCCGCGATGATGCATCTAACCGAAGCGATTGAAGAGGGCACACCTGCTGGTTTGAAAGAGCTTGGAGATTGGGAAACCATTTATCAAGGTTTGTCTCAACTGCCAGAAAAAGCCAAAGAGAGTTGGTTCAAGTTCGATCACTTCTATTCTGATCGCTCGTTCCCAGTATTACTTGAAAAAGTCTTCAGCAAGAAACCTAAATCGCTGGTGGATATTGGCGGCAATACAGGCAAGTGGGCAATGCAGTGTTGCAACCACAATTCTGATGTTGAAGTGACGATTGTTGATTTGCCACAGCAGTTAGAAATGGCAATGGCAAACGCAACGCAGCATGGTCATCAAGACCGAGTAACGCCATTCCCAGCGAATATGTTGGATAAGCAGCAAGCGCTGCCAATGGGCGCGGATGTGTGGTGGATGAGCCAGTTCCTTGATTGCTTCTCGCCAATGGAGATTCTGAGTATATTAAAGCGTGTTCGCTCTCATATGTCAGAAGACGCGACTGTCTATATCCTTGAACTGTTTTGGGATGCACAGAAATACGATGCGGCTTCTTATAGCTTAAACGCGACGTCTCTCTACTTTACCTGCTTGGCAAATGGCAACAGCCGTTTTTACCGCAGTGAAGATTTCTTAGAGATCGTTGAAGAAGCGGGCTTTGAAGTGGTAACTCGCACCGACGATATCGGTCTTGGTCACACGCTTCTTGAATTGAAAGCTGGCGCGCAATAAAAATAACAAACATGGCTTAAATAATGAAAAAACTATCAACTCAAGTGGTGATTATCGGAGCTGGGCCGTCAGGTTCAATTGCAGCGTCTTTGCTTCATAAAAAAGGCATCGATGTTCGAGTGATTGAAAAGAGCGTATTCCCTCGCTTTTCTATTGGTGAAAGCCTATTACCCGCTTGCATGGAAGTGATTGAACAGGCTGGGATGACTGACGCAGTAATCAACGCCAACTTCCAATACAAAGATGGCGCAGCCTTTCGCAAAGATGGTGTTTATACGGCGTTCAATTTTGAAGACAAGTTCTCTTCTGGTCCAGGAACCACGTTTCAGGTTCAGCGAGGTGCCTTTGATAAGGTTTTGGCAGATACGGCTGAGTCGCAGGGTGTCAGCATCGATTACCAACATGAGTTGATGGGTATTACTTTCACCGACGACAGCACCATCTTAGATGTGCAAGTGTTGGATGGAGAGCGCTATCAGCTAGAAGCGCAATACGTTTTAGATGGCAGTGGTTTTGGCCGAGTGCTACCGAAAATGCTTAACTTGGAAGAGCCGTCATCACTTCCTCCACGCAAAGCTATTTTTACGCACATTAACGATCATATTGCAGAGGTTGATACCGACCTTGAATATGACCGCAATAAAATCTTGATCTCAGTGCACCCAACTAATCCTGATGTTTGGTATTGGTTGATCCCGTTTAGTAACGGTGTTTCTTCGTTTGGTATTGTCGGGGAGCCTAAGTTCTTTGAATCATACCCACAAGATAAGATTGCCGCGATTAAGCAACTGGCAACAGAAGAGCCGGGTTTGGCTGAGATACTGGCAAATGCAGAGTATCCGAACCCTGCGGGCGAAATCGGTGGTTATTCTGCCAACGTAAAGCACCTGGCAACAGACAAGTATGCGCTGCTGGGTAATGCCGGTGAGTTTCTTGACCCCGTATTTTCATCCGGCGTGACGATTGCGATGAAGTCAGCTCAGTTTGCGGTTGAGTGTGTTGAAAAGCAGCTTAACGGTGAACACGTCGATTGGGAGCGCGATTATGCCGATCCGTTGATGGTTGGCGTAAACACCTTTAGAACGTATGTTGAGGGGTGGTACTCAGGTACTTTGCAGGATGTGATTTTTTATCAAGATCCAAACCCAAAGATTAAGCAGATGGTGTGCTCAATTCTGGCGGGTTACGCATGGGATCAAGCCAACCCTTATGTGAAAGAGTCTAAGCGCAGACTTAAGACATTGGCAGAGATATGCCGAAGCTAGATGGTCTATTTAGTGTGTGGACAACACGCTAAAGCGCCAGGATGCCTAGCCTAAAAATAAAAACAGCCGCAATGTGCGGCTGTTTTTGTATGTGAACAATACAGGTAATCAACCTAATTGCATTCTAGATTACTTCAGATCGATGCTGTTCAATCGTCCCATAAAGACAAGTAGATCAATCACGTCTTTGTGGGCATCAAGCAGGGCGCGTTTGGTTTGGCTATAAGCGGCAAGTCTGCCGTGCTTTCTAATGGAGCACACCTTGGTTTTGTATTTGTAGTCGCCGTTTTCTGAGAATACACGCCACTTAGCGATGTAACACTCGTCGCGGTGTTCAGGATCACTCTGAGTTGGATTTGGCTTAAATACAATTTTGGGTTCTAGACTATGAGGTAGACGCGTCATCAGGTAGGGCTCTTTGAGGACTTTGGGCCAAAACTTACCCCAAAGCTGTCTGCCTAGTTCATCTCTTAATTTAATGGTTTTCTTCAGTGCTTTGTCTTCACCCATACGAACAAAACCGACCGACCGATGCAACACCGTATCTTCGGGAGTATGGATGTGGATCTTAAAAGCGGTTTTACCTTTCGAGATAAAGCGGTAACCGGTAGCACCAATTAGATTATTCTGACTCATAGTTTGCTAAGTGATGATTATGTTATTAATAAGATTACGCCAAATACTGCAAAACCGAAACTAATACCCATGAAAAAAATAAAGCCTTAACAAAAGTGCTAAGGCTTTATTAGAAACTATGAGACGGGCGTGTCGCTAACTACATGATTTTCTGCATCACATCACCAATTTGAATGCTTCCTGCAAGGCTTGGTTGGTCGATAGTTAGTTCTGCTTCGTTTTCATAAACGCGAGAAACCGTCAGCGTGATATCGCTTTGAGATACCTTATTACGTGGTAAACCGCGTTGGTCAATAAACGAACCGGTGTGCCATAGCTGCAGCTTGTCACCTTGTTGAACACCATGCATTCGACCTAAATCAATGGTCACAGTGTTACCAAATACTGCAGCCACCTCTGGAAGTGTGATCTTACATGACACTTCAGATTCTAAGTCCAACATAATATTGCGGCTAACACGCAGCATCATACTGCCGTAGGTTGATGCCCAGAAACGAGCACTGCGGGTGTCCACTTCACTGGTCTTAGCAAATGGCCACTTTGCCACTTCACGATAGCTACGGTTGTAAACCTGATGTCCTGTTTTGCCATCGAAGACTTGCATCTCTAACGCAAACTGACGATTGATGATGTCATCTTTCAAAAGCTTGGATTCGATGGTCGCGGTTAAATCGGTAATGTCGCCACCAATGATGTACTGCGCGCCAGTATCTTGGGCGATCATCTTGATCACCTCTGGTCGACGCTTGTCGATATCGTAATTGGTCGTGCCAACGGAAACAAAGCTGCGAGATTCTTGCGCCAGCTGTCGATCCACGACATGGCCAAAATCATCACCAATGTTATAGATTCTGCCCATCACTGCTTGTTGAGGGGAGGTCACATCAATGTTGCCGACCAAAAATGTCTTCTTGTATTGGCTCTCATGGCAAGCATTTGCCGAAGGATAGATGTCGATCCTTGCAGTGATCATTATATTGCCACTGCGCTTTTTCTCTTTTTCTACCAAGATGTAGCGCACTTCATGATTGGTAAATTGAAATTCTTTCTTGTTTGCGTCGAGGTACGGCGTGAGGTTGGAGATACTACCAATATCAGCACCTGAGAACTGGATCGCTTTATATACCGCGTCTTCTAGAGCATGGACCCTTGCCGTTTCTTCTGACGATACGATGGCTGCGGTACCGGTAACTTCATACCAAGAGGCATGAGCACTGAAGCATATGGTTATCAGTGAACTTATTGAAAATAAGTAAGAAATTATTTTTTTCATCTATTCGTTACCAGTTGGGTATAAATATTGCTTAACAAATAACTATAAGCTTGAAGCTGACTTAAGTGCGTTTTTCTTAATCTGAACCATTAATGAAAAGCAAAGACTGTTCCAACATTGTAATCCATTGAAAAGAATAATGGTGAGAACATATTGGAACAGGAAGCACTAAAACTATCTGGAGATAAGAGAATGAAAAAATGGCTCGTAGTAATGAGTGTCATGTTATTGACCTCATGTGCTTATTCGCCAATCTATAACGGCAAGTCTGAGTATTCAGGCAGTCAGTTTATGTTGATGGATAGCCCTCGTCATACCATGGATTTCTTCGTGGAAAGCATGACCGAAGATCTGATCATTTCGAATACGAGTATCTCAGCAAGAACTCCGATAGCGATTACTTCGTTTGTTGACCTACAACACATGGACACAACGAACTGGCTAGGAAACTCGGTATCAGAAGGTTTCATTCATCAGTTTCAGCGTCGTGGCTTCAAGGTTGTTGATTTCAAAACAACAGGTTCTATTCAAGTGACTCACCAAGGTGACTTCGCGTTAAGCCGCGATTGGAAAGACTTAGCTCAAGAGCAAGACGTACAGTACGTACTAACAGGCACTATGCTTCGCCAAGAAGGCGGTGTGTTAGTCAATGCTCGTGTTGTTGGCATGCAAACTCGGATTGTCGTGGCGACGGCACAAGGCTTCTTGCCTGCAGACCGTATTGGTCGTGACCTAGATACTCTAAACAGTATTCGAACTCAAGATGGCGTTATTATTCGTTCTGACCCAACGATCAGCCAGCCTTATACTGTTATTCTTCGCCCTTAGGAGTTCGAGATGAAGAAGTTAATATTTGTTGTTGCCGCTTTACTGCTCGTTGGCTGTCAGCCACTGCAAAACATGAGGCCAGACGACTACTTAGTTGCCGTTGGCTACGCGAGTATCAGCGAGCAGAAGGGACGTAACGACGAAGAAAGACGTATCCGTGCGATGAGAGCTTCCAAGATCGACGCCTATCGTGAACTTGCAGAACAAGTTTACGGTATGCGAGTGAGTGGTCGAGCAGAGCTTGAAGATCAACGCCTTGGTACGGAACGTACTTCTGGTGCGGTTGATGGCGTAATCCGCGGTGCAGAAGTGGTACGCAGCTACCCAGTGGGTGATAGCTATGTAACAGAGCTTCAGCTTGATATCCGTAAGATGGAGCAGCTACGTAATTACGGTGAAGTACAACCCGTACCTGAAAAGAGACAACAAACGTTGTTCTAGCCTAAGGGGCGTCTAGCTATAGGACTATCCAGTTATATTGGCTGCTTTCGTTTTCCAGATGGCGTATCGGCAACCAATAACTAATATGAATGTAAAAGCGGCAAGTATGAAAATACTTGCCGCTTTTTTGTGTCTGTCGATTTGTTCGGCGCATTTACCGATCTAGTGGGAGCTTTGACGGATGTCATGTTAAGGATAGGCTGAGATACAGATACAGATACAGATACAGATACAGATACGAGCAGGAAGGTGACTAAAGATATTATTGAATAGAGGGAGTTTAACTATGCTTTTACGTTGGTTCCCAGCGTAGAGATAGTATGCGTTTGACCACCGGCATTGTAGGTCATGCCAATTTTTCCGTGGCTTTGCTGCATCATATTGCTGAGTTTTTTGAAGCTAAGGTGTGCTCGATTCAAGGCTTCGCCATTAACAAGGTTCGCTTGCTGGCAATCGTGCACTATCGACTGGATCTTAGTGACTAACTGAGCAAGTTCAGGATTCTCGGTCAGCTCTGAGATATTGGTATGGGCTGCGATTCGCTGATCGGTTGATCTTAGTTGTTCAACTAGGACCACTTTTTCTTTGGCGATTCGCTCAATATCGTTTGATTGTCGGCTCGTAATAGCGGTTTTCTCTGAACTTAATAATTCAGATAAGGCTTTGGCATTTTGAAGTTGGAAATTAACTAAATCTGCTAGTGCCGCCATAACGTAAACCTATTTATAACCTCGTGTGCTTTAAGACAATCACTTCAATCAAAAGTGAGTGCTGACTTAAAGACCTTTTAATTCATCTTCGAACTTGATCATGTTGTCTGCCAGTTTTTCTGGATCGACAGTGTATGAACCGTTCGCAATTGCTTCTTTGATCGCTGCTACTTTCACAGAATCAAAGCTTGGCTGTGCTGCCATATCTTGGTGGAGCTGACCAATCGCTTTGCCTTGTTGGCTAAGTGAAACCGCATCTTTGCTTGCTGGTGATTTAGTTGATACATCAGAGCGTGATGCCTCAGAACTAGAATCAGAGCGTACTGCTGATCGGTTAGTGGTCGTTAGGGGTTGCCCTGAACGAATATTATCAATGCCTGCCATAGTTAAGCCTTTTTCTTCAAAAATGGGAACCTGTACAGTCAATATCGACCAAGGGTTCGAATACTTTAGCAATTTTTAGCTCAATAGTCGAAAAGGGACCAAACACCGCAGCCGTTATATTTGGCGTTAGAGTTGAGGCTGAAATCGCTAACGATACCGTCAATTTAGAAGTAAAGAGTTAAAAGTAAACCGTGACTTCAGACATGCTGGTAACAATCCCTTCAATTATACGCTGTGATTTATCATTTTTCACTCTTACTTGATCACCCATAGAGCCATCGGTAAGCGCAGTTCCTTTGGTGGTAATGGTCATGCCACCTTTTACTGCCTGTATGATAACCTTCTCGTTTCGGCACACGACACAGATATCACCTCTTTCTACAACATCGCCCGGTCTTAGGTTCTTTTTTACCTTAGCGCCGATGACCTGATGTGGAGCTGTGAAACCTTGGCGACGAAACTTGTTAAGAGAAATCATAGCGGTGGTGACATCGTATTGACCGACGATTTCGCCTCTCGCGAGTGAGCGAGTGGTGGTGACAAGAGGCACCGACATCGAAAGGCGAACGGGTACATAAACTCGCCACTCATCAGGAACACATTGCACTAAAACCGTAATACTGCTGCGGGTATTGGTGGTCGTTGAAGCGCTGGTCTCTAAAGGCACTGGGCAGTCTGTCGCTTTGATTCTTGAGTCAACATTTGCTGAATTAACAAAGAGTTCGCCACCTTGTGGCTGCTCAACCGTATCAAGGATATGTTGCTCCGCTGCAGACTGAATCATCTCAATTTGTTCTGGGGTCGCAGCTTGTACAAAAAAACTAAACAATATTGATAAAATGCCGATAAACTTAGCGACAGTTTTAAAAGTAGCTCTACACATTGCTATGGAAAGAGGTGGCAAATTTATTTTATAATACGTCATTCCGTTTCTCTGGTGGTTCGTAGCCTGCAGTAGACTAACACTTTTTATACAAAAAAGTTTGATATGGAGATGAGCTCATGACGGGTATTCTTGATTCGGTGAATCAGCGTACGCAACTCGTCGGTCAAAACCGATTAGAATTACTAACCTTTCGCCTAATGGGGCGTCAGCGTTACGGCATTAATGTCTTTAAAGTAAAAGAAGTGCTTCAATGCCCTAAGCTGACAAAGATGCCAAACTTGAACCCACTGGTTAAAGGTGTAGCACACATTCGTGGCCAAACGATCTCTGTGATCGACTTGAGCTTAGCGATCGGTGGCCGTCCTACAACGGATGTTGAAAAGTGTTTTGTGGTTATCTCTGAGTTTAACCGAACCATTCAAGGTTTCTTGGTAAGTTCAGTAGAGCGCATTATTAACATGCACTGGGAATCGATTCTTCCGCCGCCAGATGGCGCAGGTCGGGCTAACTACCTGACAGCGGTAACCAACATTGATAATGAATTGGTAGAAATTCTTGATGTTGAGAAGATCCTTGCAGAAATTTCTCCTGTTGATGAAACAATGGACAGCAAGATTGCTGAAGATATTGCGAAAGTAGAACAAGAGAAAGAATTGGTTCGCCGCATCTTGATTGCTGATGACTCGACCGTTGCTCGTAAGCAGGTTCAGCGTGCTATTGAGTCGATTGGTTTTGAAGTTATCTCGGTGAAGGATGGTAAAGAAGCCTATGAGAAGCTGATGCAGATGTCATCAGAAGGCAGTATTTACGATCAGATTTCATTGGTGATTTCTGATATCGAAATGCCAGAAATGGATGGATACACGCTGACTGCTGAGATTCGTCGTCACGCCGAACTTAAAGATTTATACGTAATTTTACACTCATCGTTGAGTGGTGTATTTAACCAAGCCATGGTTGAGCGTGTTGGAGCTAACTCCTTCATCGCTAAATTCAACCCGGATGAGCTTGGTGCAGCGGTAAAAGCTGCGTTAACTAACTAAAAGAGACATTAATGACTGCTATAACAATAAGTGATCAAGAGTATCGCGATTTCAGCCGTTTCTTAGAATCTCAATGTGGCATTGTATTAGGTGACAGCAAGCAGTATTTAGTGCGCAGTCGTCTAAGCCCATTAGTAACGAAGTTTAAGTTAGCTTCGTTGTCTGATTTGTTGAGAGACGTAGTAACAGGTCGAAACCGTGAGCTGCGTGTGGCTGCTGTCGATGCCATGACGACGAACGAGACACTTTGGTTCCGTGATACTTACCCGTTTGCTGTGCTGGCGGATAAGCTTCTACCGGAAATAGCGGCAAATAAACGTCCTATTAAGATTTGGTCTGCGGCAAGCTCTTCAGGCCAAGAAGCATACTCAATGGCAATGACGATTCTTGAAACTCAAGCTCGCAAGCCAGGTTTGCTGCCAAATGTATCGATTACCGCAACTGACATCTCAGCAAGTATGTTGGATATGTGCCGTACTGGCGCTTACGACAACCTTGCATTGGGACGTGGACTTTCTCCAGAGCGCCGTCGTACTTTCTTTGAAGATGCGGGCGATGGCCGTATGAAAGTGAAAGATAACGTCAAGCGCATGGTGAACTTCCGCCCTCAGAATTTGATGGACAGCTATGCATTGTTAGGCAAGTTCGACATCATTTTCTGTCGTAACGTGCTGATTTACTTCTCGCCGGATATGAAGTCAAAGGTACTTAACCAGATGGCAAATAGCCTGAACCCTGGTGGTTACTTACTATTGGGTGCGTCTGAATCGTTAACAGGCTTAACCGATCGTTTTGAAATGGTTCGCTGTAATCCAGGCATCATCTACAAATTAAAGTAACGAGCGGCACCCATATTAGGTGTAACGTTACCGTCTAAATTTAAAACCCAGCCAAGTGCTGGGTTTTCTTTTTCCTGCTTAAGCTATATCTTTAAGTCAGAGTGACATTCCAATTTACTCTATTTTTTGGCTTGTATATTGCAAGTTTACCCACGAGTAACCTGTAAAAGCATTGATAGACCGCCTTGTTTCAAAAGTTGGTATATATATTGCTTTGGTTATTTCATAACAGTCAGTTCTTGAGTTGAGGTTTACATGGCTATTTCTTTTGACAATGCTTTGGGCATTCACCAGCACACAGTTGGTGTACGTGAGCGTAACGCTGAGGTGCTTTCCACCAATATCGCGCAAGCAAACACGCCTGGGTATAAAGCAAAGGGACTAGACTTTAAGAAATCATTGCAAGCGGCAAGTTCTGGGGCAAGCATTGGTCTTAGCCGTACAGATGGTCGGCACATTTCTGCCTCAACAACGGTGAACGGGGAAACGAAGTATCGAATTCCTACACAACCTGATACAGGAGATGGCAACACGGTTGATTTGGATTTGGAAAGAAACCTTTTCATGCAAAACCAAATTAGGCATCAAGCCTCTCTCGACTTCCTAGGAAGTAAGTTCAAGAATTTAACTAAAGCGATTAAAGGGGAATAATTAGATGAGCTTATTTAATGTATTCAATGTGACTGGTTCTGCGATGAGTGCTGAATCTGTTCGTCTAAATACGACCTCGAGCAACCTTGCAAACGCGGACAGTGTAAGTAGTTCTGCTGAAGAAACTTACAAGGCTCGCCACGCAGTGTTCGGCGCTGAGTTAAATAAAGCACGCAACAGTGACCACACTGTGCCTGTGAAAGTACTAGGTATTGTAGAAAGCGATAAACCGCTGAGCGCGGAGTACAACCCGGATCACCCATTAGCGAACAACGAAGGCTACATCTACAAGCCTAACGTGAACGTTATGGAAGAGATGGCAAACATGATTTCGGCATCACGTGCGTACCAAACGAACGTACAGGTTGCTGACTCGAGTAAACAAATGCTGCTGCGTACGCTGCAGATGGGTCAATAAGGATAAGGAGGTAGCACATGGCTGGAATCAACAACAATGTTGGTCAAAGCGGCTTGTCCTATGTTGACCAGCTGAAGAGTCTTCAAGATGGCGCTAAGAAGCCCGACGAAACAACAGGTAAGCAGGATCTTAAACAAGAAGACTTCTTATCTTTGTTGACTAAGCAACTAGCACAACAAGACCCTTTCAAGCCGGTTAGCAATGACCAGATGATTGCGCAAATGGCTTCATTTGCGACCGTAGATGGCATTGGCAAAATGAATACACAGTTTGAAAGCTTGAATTCATCAATGACCTCTAACCAAGCACTTCAGGCATCCTCTTTGGTTGGCCGTGATGTATTGGTTCCTGGTGCGGCAGGTGTAAAACCCGGTGATGGCGGTATGGCGGCAATGGTTAAGCTTCCTCAGGCAATGGACAATGTAATGGTCCGTGTTGAGAACGAAGTTGGCCAATTAGTTCGCACATTTGATATCGGCTCTAAACCATCTGGTGATACACGTGTTGAATGGGACGGAAAAGACGAAGACGGTAACCCATTGCCGGCCGGTAAATACAACGTGAAAGCGTCAGGTTTGCTGGATGGCGAGAACACAGAGTTCCAAGTTTCCAGTTATGCGAACGTGAACAGTGTGCTTCTTGGTAAGGGCGATGGCAACGTACTACTCAATCTGGCTGGTTTCACATCGCCAGTACGACTTGCTGAAGTACTAGAAGTTGGTAAAGCGTAGCTCTTTATTGAGTGACTATGCTAGCTAGCTAGATAGATTAGGAGAATAATGGAATGTCATATGTAGCTTTAAGCGGCCTATCCGCTGCACAATTAGACCTGAATACAACCAGTAACAACATTGCGAACGCAAACACATTTGGTTTTAAAGAGTCTCGTGCCGAGTTTGGTGATGTTTATTCAAGCTCGTTGTTCACTAACGGAAAAACCACCCCTGGTGGTGGTGCGCAAGCTAGCCAAGTGGCGCAACAGTTCCACGAAGGTTCAAGTATTTATACGAACAACCCAATGGATTTGCGTGTAAGTGGTACAGGTTTCTTTGCAGTATCGAAAGATCGCATGGTGCCAGAGATTAACGAACTAACGCGTAATGGTGCATTTCACCTAAACAAAGACAACTACATGGTTACGGCTAATGATGAGTTTCTTTTAGGTTACGATGTGGATCCAAACTCGGGTGAAGTTCTTTCTTACGCGCCAAAGCCTCTCGACATTCCTGCTGAGTTTGGTAAGCCAAAACAGACAGAAAACATTGAAGTAGGGGTCAACCTTCCTGCAAATGGTGATCTTAAAGACCCGGCTGCATTTAACTACCAAGATGCTGATACTTATAACCGTGCAACGTCTTCGACGGTATACGATTCTATGGGTCAGTCTTACAAGTTAACGACTTACTACCTCAAAGATCAGACTCAACCAAACACTTGGCAAACGTACTACACCATGTCAGATGAGAATGGTGAGAAGCCATTGAACATTACTGGCGGTGATGCGACGAATGCAACAGGTCATGTTGGTCACACAATGAAGTTCAACAATGATGGTACGTTAGCAAGCCTAAACAGTGGTCAGCCAATTAACTCTGATCCTCTAGGGGCAGGTGCGAACCCAATTGACTTGAACGGTGCCGATCCAACACAGGTGCTTAAGTTTGGTCTGGATTCTTCAACTCAGTTTGCTGCTCCGTTTGAATTGACTAAGTTTGATGAAGATGGTGCGACAACAGGTTTCTTAACTAAAATCGATTTCGATGAGTACGGCAGTGTTCTAGGTACTTACTCAAATGGTGAAAACGTGATGCTTGGCCGTGTAGGCTTAGTTCGTGTACCAAATGAGCAAGGTCTAGATAAGAAAGGTGGCACTCAATGGGATTCTACTAATGACTCAGGTGACAAGATCTGGGGTGAATCGAACAAAGGTTCATTTGGTAGTATCAACAACGGCTCTCTAGAGCAATCGAACATCGATATGACTCAAGAATTGGTTGATTTGATTTCTGCTCAACGTAACTTCCAAGCGAACTCGCGTTCTCTAGAAGTACACAACCAACTGCAACAAAATATTCTTCAGATTCGTTAATCGTTTCGAACGTTTGAATCATCTGCGAATACCCAATTCAATGTTATTGAATTGGGTATTGTTGTTTGCTTTTTTGTTTGCCGCCTTTATTGCCGCCCGGTAATGCCTCTGGCAACAATGACTCCTCAATGATCCTTTAATGATCACCCCTCTTTGTTCTTTTTCTATTTAAGTTTCTGATAAATAACAGTTAAAAATATTGGCACAGTGTTTGCTTTATAAGCTCTAGAAAATGATTTTTTGGAGCAAAATTATGGATCGCGCACTGTTTCTTGCCATGAGTGGCGCTAAGCAAAATATGCAGGCTTTGCAGCTACGTGCAAACAACCTTGCCAACGTGAGTACAACGGGTTTCCGTGCTGATTTAGCACAAGCACGTTCAATGCAAGCGTATGGTGAAGGCATGCCTACTCGTGTTTTCAGTATGACAGAGCGTCCGGGCCATAATTTCTCGCAAGGTAGTGTGGTTACCACTGGCCGAGATCTCGATGTTACCGTTCAAGGTGATGGTTGGATTTCAGTTATGGATAACACAGGCCGCGAAGGTTTAACACGTAACGGCAACCTTAAGGTTGACCAAAATGGTTTGCTAACTAATGCAAGTGGCCATTTGGTGCTGGGTGAAAACGATGCGCCAATCACACTGCCCATCCCAATCAGTAAAGTAGAAATTGGTACTGACGGTACGATTTCGGTGATTCCTCAAGGCGCTCCAGCTGAAGAATTGGCCGTAGTTGATCGTATTAAGCTTGTACGTCCAGACAACCAAACTTTGTTTAAAGATACGAATGGTCTATTCCGTTCGAAAAACCCAGATCAGGCATACGAAGCAGATGCAGCGGTAACGTTGCTAAAAGGTGCTATCGAAGGCAGTAACGTAAATGCCGTAGGTGAAATGACCAGCTTAATTGACTTACAACGTCAGTTTGAAATGCAGGTCAAGATGATGAGCACAGCAGAGGAAATGGACAAGTCGTCTGATTCACTGCTTCGTATGAGCTAATAGAATTTAAAGGAAATTGCTATGCATCCAGCACTATGGGTAAGTAAAACAGGTTTAGACGCCCAACAAACCAATATCTCAACGATTTCGAACAACCTTGCCAACGCCTCGACCATTGGTTTTAAAAAGAGCCGCGCGGTATTTGAAGATCTGTTCTACCAGAACATCAACCAACCGGGTGGTCAATCGTCTCAGAACACTGAGCTGCCAAGTGGTTTGATGTTGGGTGCTGGTTCTAAAGTTGTTGCTACTCAGAAAGTGCACACGCACGGTAACGCACAAACAACGTCGAACAGCCTAGATATGATGATCGAAGGTGACGGCTTCTTCCAAGTTGAGATGCCAGACGGGGAAACGGGTTACAGCCGTAATGGTCAGTTTACTCTGAACGGTGACGGCGCAATCGTAACATCGGGCCAAGGTTACCCTCTACAACCAGAAATCGTGATTCCTGAAGACGCGATCTCAGTAACGGTTGGTAACGACGGTGAAGTATCGGTTCGTCTACGTGGTGAGCAAAACAACGTCGTAGTTGGCCAAATCACGATTACAGACTTCGTAAACCCAGGCGGTTTAGAGCCAGTCGGTCAAAACCTTTACTTACCGACTGGTGCGAGTGGTGACCCGCAAGAAGGTGTACCGGGCTTCGATGGCCTAGGTAACATTCGCCAGTCGATGCTAGAAACATCGAACGTAAACGTAACCGAAGAGCTGGTAAACATGATTGAAGCTCAACGTGTATACGAAATGAACTCAAAAGTTATCTCGTCAGTAGACAAGATGATGAGCTTTGTTAACCAACAGCTGTAATTGGTTTATTAGCCGTTTACTTATTCGAATTCATCAACGTGTTTCTACTAATTGATCCATTGATCCATTGATCCATTGATCCATTGACCACTGCCTGCTGAGAGTATATCGCCATGAAACGTATTTTTTGTTTAGCTCTGTTTATGTCTATGACGGGTTGTGCTGTGTTGGACCCGATAGAGACTCCAGCAGAAGAAAACGCAACCACAGTAGTTGATGCAGTGGAAGGTGATAAGTCGGCTGAAGAGAGCTCAGGCATTATCGACACGCTTCGTGGTAGAACCGATCCAATTGCAGGTGACCCTGCATGGGCGCCAATCAATCCAAAGCAGAAACCAGAGCATTACGCAGCGGCAACGGGTTCACTATTCAATGTTAATCATATTGGCAGCATGTACGATGACTCAAAACCGCGTGGTATTGGTGACATCATTACTGTGGCGCTAGATGAGAATACTCGAGCGACCAAAAAAGCCAACGCAGACATGTTTAAGTCGAACGATGCATCGATGGAGCCTTTGGCAGTTGGTGGTCAAGAGCTAACGATCGATAAGTACAACTTCTCTTACGATCTGAGCAACACCAATACCTTCGCTGGTGACGCATCAGCCAACCAAAGTAACAGCATCAGCGGCTACATTACCGTAGAAGTTATTGAAGTATTAGCCAACGGTAACCTAGTGGTTCGTGGTGAAAAGTGGATGACATTGAACACAGGCGATGAGTATATCCGCCTGAGTGGCACTATCCGTCCAGACGATATTGATTTCGAAAATACCATCGCTTCAAACCGTGTTTCTAACGCAAGAATTCAGTACTCGGGTACGGGCGTGCAGAAAGATATGCAAGAGCCTGGATTCTTGGCACGATTCTTTAATGTATCTCTGTAGGGCTTGAGAGGGTGTCGACATACTGATAGCCTCTATCACTCAGCCATATTTAGCTAAGCTATTATAAATTACAGCAATACAGACAGGTTACTCAATGAAAAAACTAACACTCGTACTATTCGGCATGCTATTTCTTGCCACCAGTGCCCATGCTGCGCGTATTAAAGACGTGGCAAAAGTGGCGGGTGTTCGTAGTAACCAACTTGTTGGCTACGGTTTGGTGACAGGTTTGCCGGGTACAGGTGAGACAACTCCCTTTACCGATCAAACGTTTAACGCAATGCTGCAAAATTTTGGCATCCAATTGCCGCCCGGCACTAAGCCAAAAACCAAAAACGTAGCGGCTGTTATTGTGACTGCTGAACTACCAGCTTTCTCTAAGCAAGGTCAGGAAGTTGACGTAACCGTGTCTTCTATCGGTTCGGCAAAAAGCCTACGTGGTGGTACGCTGCTACAAACCTTTTTAAAAGGTCTTGATGGCCAGGTGTATGCCGTAGCGCAAGGTAACTTGGTAGTAAGTGGTTTTAGCGCGCAGGGTAACGACGGTTCTAAGATTGTCGGTAACAACCCTAACGTTGGCATCATCTCTAGCGGTGCAACGGTTGAACAAGAGATTCCAACCCCATTCGGTCGCGGTGACTATATTACCTTCAACCTAATCCAATCAGATTTTACAACGGCTCAGCGTTTGGCTGATGCGGTTAACAACTTCTTAGGCCCACAAATGGCGTCTGCGGTAGACGCGACGTCAGTAAAAGTTCGTGCACCTCGAGAAATCAGCCAACGTGTGGCTTTCCTGTCTGCAATTGAAAATATCGAATTCGACCCTGCAGAAGGTTCTGCAAAAATCATTGTTAACTCTCGTACCGGTACGATCGTGGTTGGTAAGCACGTTCGCTTAAAAGCGGCGGCGGTAACGCACGGTGGTATGACGGTTGCAATCAAAGAAAATCTCAACGTAAGCCAACCTAATGCGTTCTCTGGTGGCCAAACGGTAGTGGTCCCTGATTCAGATATCGAAATCACGGAAGGCGATGGCAAGATGTTCAAATTTGAACCTGGCCTAACGCTGGACGATTTGGTCCGCGCAGTCAACGAAGTGGGCGCTGCACCTTCTGATTTAATGGCAATCCTTCAAGCACTGAAACAAGCGGGTGCGATTGAAGGCCAGTTGATCATTATCTAAGGGGTAAAGCATGATTAAGAATAACAATGACATCGGCTTTATTCACGATATCGGCAGCCTAGACCGCCTTCGTCAACAAGCAGTAAACGGTGAAGAAGGCAGCGAGAAAGAAGCATTAACCGCTGCGGCAAAACAGTTTGAATCGATTTTTACCTCGATGTTGTTTAAGTCGATGCGCGATGCTAACTCGAGCTTTAAGTCAGATATGCTGAACAGCCAGAATGAGCAGTTCTATCGTCAGATGCAAGATGACCAAATGGCGAGTGAATTGAGCGCTTCAGGTTCGTTAGGTCTTGCGGATATGATCGTGGTACAGCTAAGCGCAGGCCAAGCAAGCGATGCGTCTGAAGAGAAAGTTCGCAGTGAAGGCTTTGATGCTTCATTGCAACGACCTCAATACTCAGGCCGTTCGGAAGAGCGAGCGTCAGACGTTCAATCAGCGCAAGCTATGTCAGCAACAAATGTGCAAGCAGCAAAACAGCCAGTATCCTTTGATTCTCCAGAATCGTTTGTGACCTCAATGAAGCCTTACGCAGAAAAAGCAGCAAGCGCGCTTGGTGTCGATTCATCTCTACTATTGGCACAAGCGGCACTGGAGACAGGTTGGGGTTCTAAAATGGTTAAGAACTCATTGGGCAACAGTAATAACCTATTTAACATCAAAGCAGACAGAAGTTGGAAGGGCGATAAGGTTGCTACGCAGACTCTTGAGTTCCATGGTAAAACTGCGGTTAAAGAGTCGGCTTCTTTCCGTTCTTACTCAAACTTTGAAGATAGCTTTAACGACTATGTGAAGTTCTTGAACGAAAACCCAAGATACGAAACAGCATTACAGCATCAAGGCAACTCAGAGAATTTCATCAAAGGTATTCACCAAGCAGGTTACGCAACCGACCCTAACTATGCAGACAAGGTTTTGCGAGTGAAAGCCAAGATTGACGAGATGAACTAACGTTATTCAATATACTCGGGAGCTTGCCATTGGCAGGCTCTTTCTTATCTATCCTTCTCAATGTTTGTAGCGAAGCCCTTAGTTATCTCCTTACACTTCAATAAATTATTGTCTTTTAGCTCTCGCTTATCCCTATTGGCACATATATTGCTTTTTAAACTGGTAGTTAATCAGTTTATCCTGATTTTGTTAAGTTTTTTGGGGGCATTATGGCGTCGGATCTTCTGAATGTAGGGGCACAAAGTGTTCTTACTGCTCAGAGACAGCTAAACACCACAGGTCATAACATTTCTAACGCCAACACAGAGGGCTATAGCCGCCAATCTGTGATTCAAGGTGTGAATGACCCGCGTCAGTACGGTGGCCAAAGCTACGGTATGGGTGTGCATGTGGAAAATGTTCGCCGCTCTTGGGACCAATTTGCCGTCAACGAACTTAACTTATCGACAACCAATGCCGCCAATAAAGGCGACACTGAAGCGAACCTCGATATGCTGTCGAGTATGCTGTCATCGGTTGCTTCGAAGAAGATTCCAGAAAACCTTAATGAATGGTTTGATTCGGTTAAAACATTAGCCGATACACCGAATGATGTCGGTGCTCGAAAAGTTGTACTAGAAAAGGCTGGACTACTCAGCAAGACGTTAAATGAATTCCATGAAACGGTTCGTCAACAGTCTGACTCTACGAATAAAAAACTAGATATGGGTATCGAGCGAGTTAACCAACTTGCGTACGAGATCCGTGATGTTCAGCGTTTAATGATGCGAACTCCTGGGCCTCACAATGACCTACGAGATCAGCATGAAAAGTTGATTAATGAGCTTTCTGGTTACACCAAAGTAACGGTGACACCACGCTCAAATGCCGAAGGGTTTAATGTCCATATTGGTAATGGCCACACCTTGGTCTCAGGTAGTGAAGCGAGCCAATTAAAAATGGTTGATGGTTTACCTGATGCACATCAGCGCCGCCTAGCGATTGTTGAAGGTAAGTCTTTAAAACCGATCACCAGCAGTGATATCGACGGAAAAATCGGCGCCATGCTAGACATGCGTGACGAACATATCCCGGCAATCATGGATGAGCTTGGTCGTTTGGCGACCGCGTTTTCATATGAGGTAAATAGTCTTCAAGAACAAGGTTTGGATCTTAACGGCAACGTGGGTAAGAACCTGTTTACCGATGTGAACTCAGAGCTGGTGGCAAAATCTCGTGTCACGGCTAGCGGGCAATCGAAAGCCGATGTTGCTGTATACATTGATGATACTTCTGCCTTAAAAGGCGGTGAGTATGGCCTGAAATACGATGGCAGTGATTATGTCGTGACTAAGCCGAACGGTGAGACCGTTAAGATGGCGACCGACTCTAGCGGTAGTGCTTTTTATCTTGATGGCATGCGAGTGGAAGTACGTACCCCTCCTGAACTGGGAGAGAAACTGTTACTGCGTCCAACGCGTAATTTTGCTGCTCAAATGCAGATGGAAACCAAAGACCCGAAAGACATTGCTGCGCAAAGTTATGAGGCGTCGACCACGTTTGCCAAGGGTACAGCGGGATTCAAAATCCTAGAAGCAGGTCAATTGCGTGAGTTTGAAGTGATTGTCTCACCAAAAGGTGAGCAGTTTGCTGTGACGGATCCGAAGGGTAACATTTTAATGCAGCCTCAACCGTATCCGCCACAAGGGCCAGTGACCATCAACGGTACAACGTTTGAGCTCACACCCGGCGCGGTGGCAAACGATAAGTTTACGGCAAACCTTGTCCCATCAGAAGGTGATAACGGTAACCTGCGTAAGCTGCAAGATCTTCAAACAGGAAAGCTGTTGAATGAGGGTGAGTCTACGATTTTAGACCTTTACCACAACTTGAATACTAATACGGGTTTGAAGTCTTCAACGGCAAATCGCTTGAGTGATATTGCGACGTTAGAAAAACAGTCGGCTCAAGAACGTATAGCTTCTATCTCGGGAGTAAACCTCGATGAAGAAGCGGCAAATATGATGAAATTTCAGCAAGCGTATATGGCTTCTTCACGCATCATGCAAGCAGCCAACGATACGTTTAACACGATTTTGGCTCTGAGATAGGAAGGTATAAATGTTGAATCGTATCTCTAGCTTCCATAATTATCAGTCAGTACAAAATGACTTGCGCCGCCAAGAGAACAAGGTGCATCACAACCAAGCGCAACTTGCTTCCGGTAAGAAGTTACAGTCGCCAAGTGATGACCCATTGGCGACGCACTATTTGCAGAACATCGGTCAGCAGTCAGAACAACTAAAGCAATATAGCGACGCAATAGTCTTGGTTCGTAATCGATTAGAACATCAAGAAGTTATGATTTCTAATTCAGAGGATTTTGCTGATGAAGCAAAACGTACCGTGATGGAAATGGTTAACGGTTCATTATCTCCAGAAGACCGCCTTGCAAAGAGACGTGAAATTCAAGAGTTAGCTAGTAATTTTTTGCATATGTCTAACTCCCAAGATGAGTCAGGTAACTATACATTTGCAGGTACAAAACCTAAGAATCAGCCATTTTTCCGAGATAACAAGGGCCATGTCAGTTATGCCGGAGACGATTATCAACGCAAGATGCGTGTGGCAAGCAGTTTTGAAATGGCGATGAATGATCCGGGCAGCAAGTTGTTTATGGAGATCGATAATCCATTCGGTGATTATGAACCTCAATATGATTTGCAGCCAGCCTCCGCCTTGCTACTTGAAAGAGCAACAAATGAATCTTTTCAAGACGAATCAACCTACAAAATTACTTTTGTAGATATGCAAAATGGCAAATTTGCTTATCAACTCGAAAAAGATGGCAGCACGGTGTCTGTAGAAGATTTTGAACCATCTAAAGGTATTGAATATGAAGGTTTGAGTATTCAAATCAAAGGCCAAATAACCAAAGGTGATTCGATTACTTTGGAGCCAAGAAGCTCATTTTCAATATTTGACACCTTCCAAGATGCAGCAGAACTTGCAGAATCATCAGTGTCTGACGCATCAGCGACGGCAAAGTTGCAACAAGCAACTGAAGAGTTCCATGCTGCGTTTATTCATTTGACCAAAGCGAGAACGGATGTCGGTGCGCGATTGAATACGCTCGATATCCAAGAGCAGCAGCATGAAGATTTTAAGCTGTCTTTAGCGAAAGCAAAAAGCAACTTTGAAGACTTGGATTACTCGAAAGCGATCATTGAGTTCAATGAAAACTCTCGAGCATTACAAGCTTCTCAACAAGCGTTTGGCAAAACCAAAGACCTGACCTTGTTTAACTATATTTAATGTTCAATCGACATTTAATGGTGACTTGTCGATCACCATGGCGTTGATTCCTTGCCGTATGTGCTATGCCATACGAGCGAATGACGCCACATTTTGCCGCTTTTTTGTACGGAGCGTGATGTTTCTAAAATAGCGGCAAAAAACGGCAATAAGGAAGGTGAATATTTTTCGCTTTCTAATAGAAAAAAGTAATAATTGCACAGTGTCGTGTGTAAGTTTTTGATTTTTAGATAATTAAAAAATTATTTATAGGAGATTAAACTTGGCATATAACTTGTAACTGTGTTGGTTGTAAATGATTAATACAGATCTTAAACCTTGTATAGGTTTATCGAGTAATACACGGTCAGTGCTTATCCATATGAGAGTAAAGCTGGCCGCTTCGCAGAAACTTTGCGGACTCATAAGGAGAGCAAAATGGCTATCAATGTAAGCACTAACGTTTCTGCTATGACAGCACAACGTTACCTGAATAAAGCGTCTAATGATTTAGCGACCTCTATGGAACGTTTGTCATCAGGGCATAAAATCAACAGCGCGAAAGACGATGCAGCCGGTCTGCAAATCTCTAACCGTTTAACGGCGCAATCACGTGGTTTAGACGTTGCAATGCGTAATGCCAATGATGGTATTTCAATTGCACAAACTGCTGAAGGCGCGATGAATGAATCAACCAACGTACTGCAACGTATGCGTGATCTGGCGATTCAATCATCAAACGGAACTAACACCGCAGCTGAACGTACCGCGCTCAATGAAGAGTCTTCGGCACTTCAAGATGAGCTTAACCGTATCGCAGAGACAACCTCATTTGGTGGTCGTCGTCTTTTGAATGGATCATTTGGTGAAGCATCATTCCAGATTGGTTCTAGCTCTGGTGAAGCGATGATTATGAGCCTTACTAGTGTTCGTGCTGATGATTTCCGTATGGGTGGTACAACGTTTGATTCTGAAAATGGTAAAGATAAGAGTTGGGAAGTGCCTGCTCAAGCTAGCGATCTTAAGCTCGAATTCAAAACTAAAGCGGGTGAAGACATCGTTTTAGATATCAATACCAAAGCGGGTGATGATATCGAAGAGCTTGCTACTTACATTAATGGTCAATCTGATCTTGTGAACGCATCGGTTACCGATGATGGCCGCATTCAACTGTTCGTTGCTGAACCTGACCTTGAAGGGGCTATGTCTATTTCTGGTGGCTTAGCTTCTGAGTTAGGAATCAAGAGTGAAGGTCGTGCAACATCGGTTCAAGATATTAGTTTGATGAGCGTAGCAGGATCACAGAATGCTATTAGCGTGATTGATTCTGCAATGAAATACGTAGATTCACAACGTGCTGATTTGGGTGCAAAACAGAACCGTCTAAGCCACAGTATTAATAACTTGGCAAACGTACAAGAGAACGTAGACGCTTCAAACAGCCGAATCAAAGATACGGACTTTGCGAAAGAGACGACGCAAATGACCAAATCACAAATTCTGCAACAAGCAGGTACTTCAATACTTGCTCAAGCAAAACAGTTGCCTAACTCTGCGATGTCACTATTGCAATAGTTATTGGTTGAACTTGCTGCTCGTGTTCAGACGTGAGCCATGCAGCAAGGGAAACTGGCAAGCATACTTACTATTGAATGTTTAGCTCTCTCATCTCTCACCTGCTATCCATTTTTACAGTAAGAATGCAACGGCAAGTCGGAAATGTGTTCATTTCTCGATGATCTCCACACAGGCTCTGACGCGCCAACTAGCCCCGGTTCTCTCAAAGGAAAAGGGGCTTTTTCCTTTCTGTGTTTCTTGTTTTTTCTATTTACTTTCCTGTGAATTTTCTCGAGCTACCTTTCTCAAATCTCTATTTGACGGTTCTTCTTCACGATAAATAATTTCATCTATTACACAAGATCTGCCTAAGTCAGAGATCTTTGGCAATTGATCATTTCTCCACCTTGAGCAATTTAGATGGCGATTCGTACGTTTTTCAAACAGGTTAAGATCTTTTCTCAATTGAAATCTATCGCTGCATTAGAAAATGATGAAAATTAAGCTGTTGATAAATATTAAATTAATAAATTTTTTGTGGTTTTTTAAAAGTTTTTCTAAAGCTTCTGATTTTCGCGCCGTTATTAAAAGTAACTTTGAGAGAACTACTTGGTTTTCCGAGACGTCGGAAACCGCTATACCGGAAAATCAATTGGAGAAATCACCATGGCAGTGAATGTAAATACAAACGTTTCAGCGATGACAGCGCAACGTTACCTAAACAACGCAAACAGCGCACAACAAACATCAATGGAGCGTCTAGCTTCAGGCTCAAAAATCAACAGCGCAAAAGATGACGCTGCGGGCCTACAAATCTCGAACCGTTTGAACGTTCAAAGCCGCGGCCTTGACGTTGCTGTACGTAACGCGAACGACGGTATCTCTATTGCACAAACTGCTGAAGGTGCAATGAACGAGACAACGAACATCCTGCAACGTATGCGTGATTTGTCTCTACAATCTTCAAACGGCTCAAACTCAAAATCTGAGCGTGTAGCGATTCAAGAAGAAGTAACAGCACTGAACGACGAACTAAACCGTATCGCGGAAACGACGTCTTTTGGTGGTAACAAACTGCTTAACGGTACTCACGGTACTAAATCATTCCAAATCGGTGCGGATAACGGTGAAGCGGTAATGCTTCAACTGAAAGACATGCGCTCTGATAACGCTCAGATGGGTGGTAAGAGCTACCAAACTGAGAACGCGAAAGACAAAGACTGGAACGTTCAAGCAGGCTCTAACGACCTGAAAATGACGTTTACAGACAACTTTGGTCAAGCTCAAGAAGTCGACATCAGCGCAAAAGCAGGTGACGATATCGAAGAGCTAGCAACTTACATCAACGGTCAACAAGATTCTGTTAAAGCGTCGGTAACTGAAGATGGCAAGCTACAAATGTTTGCAGGTAACAACAAAGTTGAAGGTAGTGTTGAATTCTCTGGTGCACTTGCTGGCGAACTAGGCATGCAAGCTGGTAAAGAAGTGACGGTTGATACTATCGACGTTACTTCCGTAGGTGGCGCACAAGAGTCTGTAGCTATTATCGATGCGGCACTTAAGTATGTAGATAGCCACCGTGCTGAGCTAGGTGCTTTCCAAAACCGTTTCGACCACGCTATCAGTAACTTAGACAACATTAACGAGAACGTTAACGCATCTAAGAGTCGTATTAAAGATACCGATTTCGCGAAAGAAACGACTCAGATGACTAAGTCTCAGATTCTTTCTCAAGCTTCAAGCTCGATCCTTGCTCAAGCGAAGCAAGCGCCGAACTCGGCACTTAGCCTACTAGGTTAATCGATTAAAAAGCCACGTTGACTATAATCTTTGTTGATCATAAGCGTTAACGTAGGGCCTCCACAAATTAGCTCGTGGTGAGAGATGAGCGCTAAACAAACCCAGCTTCGGCTGGGTTTTTTATTGCCTGCAATTTGGCAAAGCGGAGAATTTAGGACAGTGGGAAAGGCAAAAAGCGAGATTCTCTATCATATACGTTCCTCACTGTAGGGAATGACGGGAATTGGGAAATGATGATTTCCTCGCTTACTACATCGAAGCAGTCTTTCGTAATCCCAGAATCGAGTAGAACGAGATATCAGGGATCTCTTTTGATTTCATATTCACACAATGCTCAATAATCAAAGAAACGGGGAACTTTAACGAATGCTGCTCTATTAATTGAAGCCCGATCACACTTTTCTTTGTTGTTGAAAAGAATACGAAAAAAATCGCATTTTTTATTAAAGCTTCTAATTAAGGGGCCGTTAAAGGGATTGAGAGAAATGATATGTACCAATGTAAGGTGAGAGAGACACTGGTGCATAAACAAATTGACATGTATTTGTGTGAGGTGAGAGTCACATAAATGCATTAAAAAATGCCTAAAGGAGATCAACTATGGCGATTAATGTAAACACTAATGTGTCTGCAATGACGGCTCAGCGCTACCTGAATAGCGCGGCTGAAGGTACTCAAAAATCAATGGAGCGTTTGTCTTCTGGCTATAAAATCAATAGCGCAAAAGATGATGCTGCGGGCCTACAAATCTCTAACCGCTTAACGTCGCAAAGCCGTGGCCTAGACATGGCTGTGAAAAACGCGAATGACGGTATCTCTATTGCACAGACAGCTGAAGGTGCAATGAATGAGTCAACCAACATTCTGCAACGTATGCGTGACCTTTCTCTTCAATCTTCAAATGGTTCAAACAGCAAATCTGAACGTGTTGCGATCCAAGAAGAAGTCTCTGCTCTAAACACAGAACTTAACCGTATTGCTGAAACGACCTCTTTTGGTGGTAACAGGCTTCTTAACGGTACTTACGGTAGCCAATCTTTCCAAATTGGCGCAGACTCTGGTGAGGCGGTAATGCTCTCTATGGGGAACATGCGCACTGACACTAAAGACATGGGCGGCAAAAGCTATGGCGTAGAAGAAGGCAAAGATGCTTCTTGGCGTGTAGGTGCTGGTTCTGATCTAACGATTAAGTACAATGATAAGTTTGGTGAAGCTCAAGAATTGTCCATTTCTGCGAAAGAAGGCAACGATATTGAAGAGCTAGCAACTTACATCAATGGTCAAAGCCAAGACGTTAAAGCGTCTGTAGGTGAAGGCGGCAAACTGCAACTTTTCGCTTCAAGCCAAAAAGTTGAAGGTGATGTTGAGTTTGGCGGCAGCCTTGCGGGCGAACTAGGTATCGGTGCTGGTAAAGACGTTACTGTTAACGATATCGACGTAACTTCTGTTGCAGGTGCAAACGAAGCAGTATCTATCATTGATGGTGCTCTAAAATCAGTGGATAGCCAACGTGCTTCTCTAGGTGCTTTCCAAAACCGTTTTGACCACGCAATCAGTAACTTAGACAACATCAACGAAAACGTTAATGCGTCTAAGAGCCGTATCAAAGATACCGATTACGCGAAAGAAACAACAGCTATGACGAAGTCTCAAATCCTACAACAGGCGAGTACTTCTATCCTAGCTCAAGCAAAACAGTCACCATCAGCAGCTCTAAGCTTATTGGGCTAAACTTACCTCGGTAAGTAGCGGTAAACTCTACTCTGGGTAGAGTTTTACTGTTTGGCTCATAAAGGAGGGAGGGAGAGTGTTATGGAAATATCATCCAACGCATCGAACATCCAGCCTTATGGCTCACCTAATGGCATTAAAATTGCAAGCGATGAAGGTAGTAGTGCGTCGAGTATTTCGCGACTAAAAGAAGCAACATCTTATGCCAAGGTAGAGAAATCGAAAGAGGAAGCTACCGAAGCGGCGATTCAATTAGCTCAACATAGACAAGAGTTAAATGATGAAGAGCGAGTCAAAATGGTGGAGAAGGTCAACGAGTTTGTCTCCTCTCTCAATAAGGGTGTGGCTTTTAAGGTCGATGAAGAATCTGGGAGAGATGTGGTTACCATTTATGAGACCACAACTGGTGATATTATTCGCCAGATCCCTGATGAAGAAATGCTTGAAATTCTAAGACGCCTAGCAGCCCAAAACTCGAATAGTCGAATATTTGAGGTGAAGGTTTAAGTCGTATTATTGAGGTGATTTAATGAGTTTTGGCCCAATGGGGATTTCGTCTGGCATGGATATTAATTCCATGGTCAGCAAAATTGTTGATTCGGAGCGTGTACCTAAACAGCAACGAATCGACAATGAACGAACGCGAATCGATACCAGCATTAGTGCCTATGGAAGACTCAGAGAATCCCTTGATTCGATGAAAAACCTGATGACAAACTTTCGTCAGGAAAAAGCTTTTGCTGTGCGAACAGTCGAAAGTACCGATGAAGGTCTTGTCTCTGCAACCGCGACTACCGAAGCGATCGCTGGCAAATATGCCATAGATGTGTTGCAGCTTGCCCAAAGCCATAAAGTGGCTTCTGATGTACTGTCAGAGGACATGAAATTTGGCCCAGGTAAGCTGCAGGTTTCGCTTGGTGATGACAGCTTTGACGTGCAAGTTGGCGACAGATCGAGACTTATCGAAGTTGTTCGTGGTATCAACGGTGCAGATAGCAACCCAGGCGTTCGTGCCTCTATTATCAATGATGTCGAAGGTCCAAGACTTATCATTGCCTCGAACCAGTCTGGTTCAGACCAGCAGATCAGCATTAGTGTTGAATCAGATGCTGCCAATCCCTTAAAAAAACTCGAATACAAAACGCTTGAAGAACGTGTTAAAGCGCTAGAGAAAGCACGCGTTGCTGCTCAAGATATTATAGCTCTAACCCCTGCAGGAAAAGCCGCCGAACTCATCGATGAAGTGATCGCTAGCGATGACCCAAATGCGAATGAAACACTCGATAAAGATGGCAATATCATCCCTGCAGCCCAAACTGATTCTACTTCAGATGTTGACGGCAACTCTCAAAGTCTCAGCTACGGTGAGCAAGCCGCAGCCGACGGCCAAGCTGCCCTAGACGTAGCTCAAGCGGCAAAGTCGGTGATGCCTGAAGACAATATCCCTGGCTGGACTGAAACCGCGTCAGGTACGCTTTTAGATTCTTACTACACACCAGAACTTGAGCTTGATGAAAAAGCGATAGAGAAGGCACCCAATGTGCCGGGGTGGTCAAATGCTGCCTCAGGTACTCTGACCGATTCATACGTGACACCGAAAGAAGCCCAACAAAAGCTTGAGGCTGAGCAAGCGCGTATCGAAGAGAAGATCTCACAAGAAAAAGCAGAGTTGGCTGAGAAAGTTCAAAAAGGCGAACTCACCGCAGAACAAGCGAAGAAAATTGAGCGTGCTAAATTAGAACCTGAAGAGCGTGAGCTTTTAGAGAAGGTCGATAAAGCGCAAGCAGACCTCGAACAAGCACAACAATCTTTTGATACCTATAGTGGTATGACCGAAGTTCAGGCTGGCCAAGATTCTATGGTTGTCCTAGATGGTGTTGCTCAGCTTTCTAGTAATAACAATGTGATTGAAGATGCCGTTGAAGGTATTGATATTACGGTGAAAGGAAAAACGCCAAAAGATAAGCCGCCGGCAGAAATTGGTGTGGAGTACGACCGTAACAGTGTTCGCCAAGATATCGAATCTTTTGTGAGCTCTTATAACCAATTCTATCAAGTGTCGAAAGACCTCGCGGGTGTTGATCCAACAACAGGCCAAAAGGGACCGCTTTCTGGTGACAGTACAGTGCGTAACGCCGACTCTAGACTGAAAGGGGTGTTCTCATCAAGTATCGAAGGTGCGCCAGACAACCTTAAGTCTTTGACTGAATTCGGCATCACCACCACAAGACAAGGCTCGCTAGAAATCAACTACGACATGCTTGATCGTCAACTCAACAACAACTTCGATAAGTTGGGAGAGTTCTTTGGTGGCAACAATGGTTTCGCCAAAAAAGTGGAAGATGCGATTCAAGGTATCACAGGTATCACGGGTTCAATCCGTACTAGAGAGAAGAGCTTGGTCGAGCAAAACTACCGTTTGGTTGATGACCAAAGCGCGCTCGACCGCCGCATGGACAGCCTAGAGAGCCGTACCCACTCTAAGTTCACAGCCATGCAAGATGCGACCAGTAAGATGCAATCTCAGCTGGGCAGTATGATGAATGCGTTGGGCTAATAGATGAATAGCCAACTACAAGAGCTTTGTGAACTCGATCAACTAATTATCTCTAAACTGGAATTTAGTGAAATTAATGCTGAAGAAATAACGCAGCTTGTCGATAACAGAGAACAGTTATTGCAAAACGTGCTTCAAATAATCGACTCACATCCCGACGTTAAGCAAAGTTCTGAATGGTTTGAAGCCATTACCAGAACCAGAAAATTAGTCGAATTGATGCAGTCTGAGACGAGTCGAGTAGGTAAGACCCTACATAAATACCGTCACGGCGCTAAATCAGTTCAACAATACAAAAAGTTTTTATAGAAGAGGTTTACTATGCGCGGTTCTTTACAGGCATATAAAAAGGTATCAGTGGATAGTCAGCTAACGGCTGCCTCACCGCATAAGATTGTACAAATGCTAATGGCCGGTGCTATCGAGCGTTTGATTCAAGGCAAAGCGGCAATGCAAGCAGGCAACATCCCAGTGAAAGGTGAGCGACTTGGTAAGGCTCTAGATATCATTATTAGCCTACGTAGTTGCCTATCTATGGACGATGGTGGCGATATTGCGAAAAACCTAGATCAACTTTATGAGTTCATGATCACGCAAATTTCTGCGGCAAATCACAAAAATGACCCACAGCCTATTGATGATGTTATCGATATTATTCGCGAAATTAAGAGCGCTTGGGACCAAATTCCGAACGAATATCACAACTTGACGTCCGCTGACGTAGGTATTTAAAGAAAAATTGCAGTTTTAACCAATCTCATATCCCTTAATTGGTTGGTTGCCTTATTTTTTTAATCAAATAAAATAGAAGCCATTAGATAGCCTAATGGCTTTTTTCGTTGCTGATTTCCTAAATTTGTCCACGTAGACCATAATCATTGATACATCTCACTGTTTTATAGACTACGTTGCTCACCGTTTTTCCGCATCGCACCAAAATAAAGGCAATAATTCCTACTTATGCAAGGTTTGGCAAAACTGCTTGTCGTCGACGATAACGCTCAAGATCGTCACAATTTAAGCACAATATTAGAGTTTGTAGGAGAGAGCTGCGAAGTAATCAGCTCTGAACAAGCACGTAAAGTTGACTGGTCACTACAGTGGGCCGGCTGCATTATTGGTACCATTAAAGGTAAAGGCTTCAACGCATTACTGAATGAGAAGCTTGTTCACGCCAATCACATCCCTTTACTGGTGATTGGCAAAAACAATCACCCGGTTGAAGAGTTGACTAACTATGTTGGTGAGCTTGAACTTCCTCTTAACTACCCGCAATTAAGTGATGCATTAAGACACTGTAAAGATTTCTTAGGCCGCAAAGGTGTTCAAGTTGTGTCTTCGGCACGCAAGAACACACTGTTTCGCAGCCTAGTAGGACAAAGTGCTGGCATTCAAGAAGTACGTCACTTAATTGAACAAGTCTCTTCTACGGAAGCGAACGTGCTGATTCTTGGTGAATCTGGTACAGGCAAAGAAGTCGTAGCGCGTAACATTCACTATCACTCTAAACGTCGTTCAGGGCCTTTTGTTCCTGTAAACTGTGGCGCGATTCCACCTGATTTGCTTGAAAGTGAACTGTTTGGTCATGAGAAGGGTGCATTTACTGGGGCGATTACCGCACGTAAAGGCCGTTTTGAATTGGCTGAAGGTGGCACACTGTTTCTTGATGAAATTGGCGATATGCCGATGGCTATGCAAGTTAAACTGCTACGAGTACTTCAAGAGCGATGCTTTGAGCGTGTAGGTGGCAACAGCACCATACAAGCTGATGTTCGAGTGATTGCGGCAACGCACCGCAACCTTGAAGATATGATCGACGATGATTCGTTCCGTGAAGACCTTTACTACCGCTTGAATGTATTCCCGATTGAAATGCCGGCGCTTCAAGATCGCAAAGAAGACATTCCACTGTTGCTTCAAGAGCTGATGACTCGAATGGAAGCGGAAGGCAGCATGCCTATCTGTTTCACGGCTCGTGCTATCAACTCTTTGATGGAGCATTACTGGCCGGGCAACGTTCGTGAACTGGCGAACCTGGTTGAACGAATGGTTATCTTGTATCCAAACAGCTTGGTTGATGTGAATCACCTGCCAACTAAATATCGATACAGCGATATCCCTGAGTTCCAGCCAGAGTTTAATAGCTTTGGATCTGAAGAGGAGCAAGAGCGTGATGCACTTGCTGACTTGTTCTCAGAAGATTTCAGCTTTGATCAGCAAGATGATATTGCCGACAATGCCAATGCTCCTCAAGAGTTACCGCCAGAAGGGGTTAACTTGAAAGAGCTCCTCGCGGATATGGAAGTGAATATGATCAATCAAGCGTTGGAAGCGCAGGGCGGCATTGTTGCTCGTGCTGCTGACATGCTTGGAATGCGTAGAACCACTCTGGTTGAAAAAATGCGGAAATATAACTTGCAGCGATAGTATCCAGTTTTCGATGAAAACGAAAAACTAGCACACACTTTTTAGCTATTTGGTAACTCTAGCTAAGTGAACAGATAAACCATAGTCGAGTTGTTGCTTGCTTAACTATGTGATAAATATAGCAAATAGCCTGACTCGTGTTGTACGTCTCAGGCTGTTTTAGTATTTGAGGCAAATTTTTGACATGCACGTATCTAACGAACCAGAAAATCAATCACACCTAGATTCTGTTGAACAGCAGGTTGAGCGCTATAAGCAAGTACTCGACGTGATGCCAGCAGGGGTCATCTTGTTAGATACACACGGCGAAGTGAGAGAAGCGAACCCTGAAGCACACCGTATTCTGGGTGTTGAGTTAGTTGGCGAGAAGTGGTTTTCAGTGATTCAAAGTGCCTTTGACCCAAAAGACGATGACGGTCATGAGATCTCATTGAAGAACGGGCGAAAAGTACGTTTGGCGATTTCAGCCTCTACCACGGGTCAGCTGATTTTGATTACCGATTTGACCGAGACCCGACTATTGCAGTCTCGCGTAAGTGATCTTCAGCGTCTGTCTTCATTAGGCAGAATGGTGGCCTCGCTTGCCCATCAGGTTCGTACGCCACTTTCAAGTGCGATGCTGTATGCATCAAACCTTGCCGCGCCAAACCTGCCGCTGGCAACAAAGACACGTTTTCAATCTAAGCTTATGGATAGATTGCATGACTTAGAGAAGCAAGTGAACGACATGTTGTTGTTTGCCAAAGGTGGTGACAACAAAGTCGTTAAGCCATTTACTGTGGCTGAATTGATCACCGAATTTCACCCTATGGTGGAAGCGGCATTGAAAACTAACCAGATTGATTATTGCCAAGAAGTTGAGGGCGAACAGACTCAAATGTTCGGCAACGCCAATGCTATCGCCTCAGCGTTAAGCAACCTAGTGTTGAATGCGGTTCAAATTGCGGGCAAGGAATCGCAGATTGATGTGTTTTTTAGGCCCGTAAACGGCGAGCTTAAGATATCAGTGCAAGACAGTGGTCCCGGCGTACCGAAAGAGCTTCAAGGTAAAATTATGGAACCCTTCTTTACCACTCGTTCACAAGGTACAGGTCTGGGCTTAGCGGTTGTACAAATGGTCTGTCGAGCACATGAAGGCCGACTGGAATTGATATCAGAAGAAGGCGACGGCGCATGCTTTACTATGTGTCTACCGCTTGAAAGAAGTCCTTCTTCTGAAGACTAATAAGTTTTAACTGAATTTACACTGGAGAATCCTATGGCTCAAAGCAAAGTGTTAATCGTCGAAGATGATGAAGGTCTACGCGAAGCCCTTGTCGACACTCTCGCGCTTGCTGGCTATGAATGGCTGGAAGCGGATTGTGCGGAAGATGCTCTGGTCAAATTAAAATCAAACTCCGTTGATATTGTCGTATCTGACGTGCAGATGGCGGGCATGGGAGGCTTGGCGCTATTGAGAAACATCAAACAGCATTGGCCAAATTTGCCGGTATTGCTAATGACAGCGTACGCCAACATCGAAGATGCCGTTGCTGCTATGAAAGAGGGCGCTATCGACTATATGGCAAAACCATTTGCGCCAGAAGTACTGCTCAACATGGTCAGCCGTTATGCGCCTGTAAAGTCGGACGACAATGGTGACGCTATCGTTGCTGATGAAAAAAGTATCAAGCTAATGATGCTGGCTGATAAAGTTGCGAAAACCGATGCCAACGTCATGGTGTTAGGCCCGAGTGGTTCTGGTAAAGAGGTGATGTCTCGCTACATTCACAATGCTTCTAGCCGAAAAGATGGCCCGTTTGTCGCAATTAACTGCGCGGCGATCCCAGACAACATGTTAGAAGCGACCCTGTTTGGTTATGAAAAAGGCGCATTTACTGGCGCTATTCAAGCTTGCCCGGGGAAATTCGAGCAAGCGCAGGGCGGTACGATTCTGTTGGATGAGATCAGTGAGATGGATCTTAGCCTACAAGCCAAACTACTGCGTGTTTTGCAAGAGCGCGAAGTTGAGCGATTAGGTAGTCGTAAGAGCATCAAATTGGATGTTCGTGTATTAGCGACCAGTAACCGAGACCTTAAACAGTATGTTTCTGAAGGGAATTTCCGTGAGGATTTATACTACCGCTTGAATGTATTCCCAATTTCTTGGCCACCACTGTGTGAGCGAAAAGGTGATATTGAGCCTTTAGCCAAGCACTTAGTTGAGCGTCATTGCACCAAACTTGGTATGCCTGTACCGGTTATGTCAGCGCAAGCAATCAGCAAACTCGTCAATTATCCGTGGCCGGGCAATGTTCGCGAATTAGACAATGTGGTACAGCGTGCGTTAATATTGAGCGAACAAGAGAACATCTCTGGTGAGCACATTCTTCTTGAAGGTGTCGATTGGCAAGACGCAAGCAGCCTACAACAAATCGTCGAAGGCACTGACGTCGCTGCGCCAGAGATCAAGCCGATTGCCGAAGCAAACCCAATCAATAAAATCGCGGCTAGCAGCGAAGGGTTAGGTAATGAGCTTAGAGATCAAGAGTATGCGATCATTCTTGAAACCCTGATTGCATGTAATGGTCGACGCAAAGACATGGCTGAAAAACTGGGCATTAGCCCTCGTACACTGCGTTACAAGTTGGCTAAAATGCGCGATGCTGGAATAGATATCCCAAACTGAGGATAGATTAGTAGTGTCAGCTTTCTGACTAGTGTAATACGATATCTAGTCAATTTAATGTGTGGCACGCTAATTGCTCTGTCAATAATATAGCTAAATAGATGGTCATAATTTTGACTCCTGAGGTAGTAGATGAGAATAGATGGTTTACAAGGCGAAATGCAGGCAATGATGGTCGAAGCTGCCAGCGCTCGTCCCGCAGCAACGGGGCAAGCGGTCGGTGCAGATTTTGGCAACATGCTGACTAATGCCATCAATAATGTGAACTCATTACAAAAGACCTCAGGTGATCTTCAAGCTCGTTTTGATAGTGGCGACCAAAGCGTATCCCTATCGGACGTGATGATTGCTCGTAATAAATCTAGTGTGGCTTTTGAGGCGACGATCCAAATTAGAAATAAATTGGTCGAATCGTACAAAGAGCTGATGAATATGCCGGTATAAGTTGGGTAGTTAAATAGTGGCAGATAATAGTCAAACAACAGATTTAACCGTAAGCGATAGCAACGATCATGCACTGATTGCAGGCTCAGAGCTAGACGGAGAAGGGCAAAATCCCGATCTAGGTGAACGCAGTTCATCGAAGTTCGATATGGCTGTCGGTGATCTTGATTTACTTCGTCAGGTCGTCTTAGTCCTTTCTATCTCTATCTGTGTAGCGCTGATTGTGATGCTGTTTTTCTGGGTAAAAGAGCCAGAAATGCGTCCATTAGGGGCTTACGAAACAGAAGAATTGATCCCCGTTCTTGATTACTTAGATCTGCAAAAGATCGATTACACGCTTGAAGGCAATACCATCTCAGTACCGGCGAGTGAGTACAACTCATTAAAGCTTAATATGGTACGAGCGGGTTTGAATCAAGAGCGAAACGCGGGTGATGACATCCTCATGCAAGACATGGGTTTTGGTGTATCACAACGTTTAGAACAAGAACGCCTTAAATTAAGCCGCGAAAGACAACTTGCCAAAGCCATTGAGCAGATGAAACAGGTGCGTAAAGCTCAGGTTTTATTGGCCCTGCCGAAGCAGAGTGTTTTTGTACGTCATAATCAAGAAGCCTCTGCTTCTGTATTCCTAACTCTAAAAACAGGCACTAACCTCAAGCAGCAAGAAGTTGATTCTGTTGTGGATATGGTGGCAAGTGCCGTTCCGGGAATGAAAACCTCACGTATTACGGTGACCGATCAGCATGGCCGATTGTTGAGCTCAGGCTCTCAAGACCCTATGTCAGCGGCGCGTCGTAAAGAACACGAGTTAGAGCGCAATCAAGAACAAGCGCTGCGTGAAAAAATTGACTCCATCCTGATTCCTATTCTTGGGTTTGGTAACTACACCGCTCAGGTTGATATCCAGCTCGATTTCAGTGCTGTGGAGCAAACCAGAAAACGTTTTGATCCGAATACACCGGCGACTCGAAGTGAATACACCTTAGAAGATTACAACAATGGAAATACGGTGGTGGGTATTCCGGGTGCGTTGAGTAACCAGCCTCCAGCGGATGCCTCAATTCCACAAGATGTGGCTCAGATGAAAGACGGCGCGATGACAGGTCAAGGCTCTGTTCACAAAGAAGCGACTCGAAACTTTGAGCTAGACACCACCATCAGTCATGAACGTAAACAGAGCGGCACGGTTAATCGTCAGACGGTTTCTGTTGCGATCAAAGACCGCCAATCCTTGAACCCAGATACGGGTGAAGTGGTTCATACGCCAATCCCGGCGAGCGAAATCAATGCGATTCGCCAAGTACTGATTGGTACGGTGGGCTTTGATGAAACTCGTGGTGATTTGCTCAACGTATTAAGCATGCAGTTTGCACCTCAAGTAACAGATGTTGTTGCTGATGTGCCAATCTGGGAGCATCCAAACTTCAATGATTGGGTTCGTTGGTTTGCAAGTGCCTTGGTTATCATTGTGGTGGTGTTAGTACTTGTTCGCCCTGCAATGAAGAAACTGCTTAACCCAGCAGCAGACAACGATGAACAGATGTACGGACCTGATGGCATGCCAATTGGTGCCGACGGTGAAACCAGCTTAATTGGTGGTGATATTGAAGGTGGTGAGCTGTTTGAATTTGGTTCAAGTATCGACTTACCAAACCTTCATAAAGACGAGGACGTGCTGAAAGCAGTACGTGCACTTGTAGCGAATGAACCAGAGCTAGCAGCTCAAGTAGTTAAGAATTGGATGGTAGATGGCTAACGAAATAGTTCCACAACAAACTGAAGGCGGTGAAGTGCTTGATGTCTCTAGCGTGGATATCGGCTCTATCTCAGGCGATGAGCGCGCTGCGATCTTGTTGCTCAGTTTAAATGAAGAAGACGCTGCTGGTATTATTCGTCACCTAGAGCCAAAGCAGGTTCAGCGTGTGGGTAGTGCGATGGCGCGAGCTACAGACCTATCCCAAGAGAAAGTAGGCGCTGTGCACCGTGCTTTCTTAGATGATATTCAGAAGTACACCAACATTGGTATGGGCAGCGAAGACTTCATGCGTAATGCGTTAGTTGCTGCTCTGGGTGAAGACAAGGCGAATAACCTTGTTGACCAAATCCTTCTCGGCACAGGTTCGAAAGGTTTGGATTCGCTTAAGTGGATGGATCCTCGTCAGGTGGCGAGCATTATCATCAACGAGCACCCTCAAATTCAAACTATTGTGTTGTCGTACCTCGATGCCGATCAATCGGCTGAGATCTTGTCTCAGTTCCCAGAGCGAGTTCGTCTGGATCTGATGATGCGTATTGCCAACCTTGAAGAAGTTCAACCTTCGGCGCTTGCTGAGCTGAACGAAATCATGGAGAAACAGTTCGCTGGTCAAGCGGGTGCTCAAGCTGCCAAAATTGGTGGCCTGAAAGCCGCGGCTGAGATCATGAACTACATGGATAACAACGTGGAAGGTGTCTTGATGGATCAAATCCGTGACCAAGACGAAGACATGGCAACACAGATTCAAGATCTGATGTTTGTCTTTGAAAACCTTATTGAAGTTGATGACCAAGGTGTTCAACGACTACTACGTGATGTTCCACAAGATATTCTACAGAAAGCACTTAAAGGTGCCGATGAAGGTCTACGTGAGAAGATCTTCAAGAACATGTCTAAACGTGCTTCCGATATGATGAGAGACGATATTGAGGCGATGCCGCCAGTCAAAGTCTCTGATGTTGAAGCGGCTCAGAAAGAGATTTTGGGTATCGCGAGGAAGATGGCAGACAGTGGCGAAATTATGCTGTCTGGTGGCGCCGACGAGTTCCTTTAATACAGAAACCTCAAAAGCCCCACACTGTTGGGGCTTTTCTTTATCCAATCTCGAACCACAGATTAACTCAGTTTAACTGCTTGAATTCACAATACAGTTAAGCCACTCATAGATAGGTACTTGATATGTCAGGTGATAGAAAACGCGGCTTCCTTCGCCCTGAAGAAGATAATACGGTTGCCCAACCTCAGAAATGGGGGCTGCCTGACTACACCTCTGACGTGAGCAAACAAGCCAAAGAAACCGCTTTTAACTACGACCCTAGTTGGATGCCAACGGTTGAAGAAGCCATTGAAGATGAAGAGCTGGTTCTGACTGAAGAGCAAATCGAGCTGATTAAACAAGGCGCTTATCAGGAAGGGCTGCATCAAGGCCAAGAGGCGGGCTTTAAGCAAGGCTATGAAAAAGGCAAAGAAGAAGGCTTTGCCGCAGGTCACGAAGAAGGCAACGAAGCCGGCAAGCTTGAAGGCGTAACCGCGGGTCAAGAATACATTCAACAACAAGTGGCCGTTTTCATGGGGCTGGCAAACCAGTTCGCTCAACCATTAGAGCTGATGAACGCTCAGGTGGAGAAGCAATTGGTCGACATGGTGCTTACCATGGTCAAAGAAGTGGTTCATGTTGAAGTGCAAACCAACCCACAAATCATATTAGATACCGTTAAAGAATCGGTAGAGTCGTTGCCGATCTCTGGTCACGCAATCACATTGAAGCTTAACCCAGAAGATGTGGCGATCATTCGCTCTGCGTATGGCGAGACTGAATTGGACTGCCGCAATTGGACGCTGGTCGCAGAGCCTGCACTCAACCGTGGTGATGTACAAATTGAAGCGGGTGAGTCGAGCGTTAACTACCGCATGGAAGATCGTGTGAAGAACGTCATTCAAAACTTCTGCGGCGCAAATCGTCACCAAGGTCATGAGTAATGCTTGAGTTAGCGAATCGTCTCAGTCAGTACAAAGTCGAGGGGCTAAAATCGCGACCAATTGCCTCTGGTAAATTAGTACGCGTTGTTGGCTTAACGCTTGAAGCGACCGGCTGTAAAGCGCCAATCGGCAGTTTGTGTTTAGTCGAAACCATGTCTGGTCAGATGGAAGCCGAAGTCGTCGGTTTCTCTGGCGATAACCTATTTTTGATGCCGAGTGAGCAAATCACTGGGATCTTACCGGGCGCTCGCGTCACACCAATGACCACCGAAAGTGGTATCCCTGTTGGAATGGAACTGCTCGGTCGAGTGATCGACGGCGTCGGTAATCCACTCGACGGATTAGGTCCAATCTATACCGAGCAACGCGCTTCCTTTAATGCGGAACCAATCAACCCGTTAGCTCGTAAACCGATTTCTGAGCCACTCGATGTTGGCTTGAAAGCGATTAATGGTTTGCTAACTGTGGGTAAAGGGCAACGTATCGGTCTGTTTGCTGGCTCTGGTGTCGGTAAATCCGTAACTCTGGGTATGATGACTCGAGGCACAACTGCGCAAGTAGTAGTTGTAGGCCTAATCGGTGAGCGTGGACGAGAAGTTAAAGAATTTATTGAAGAGATTCTTGGCGAAGATGGCCGTAAGCGCTCGGTTGTTGTTGCCGCTCCTGCCGACTCATCACCATTGATGCGCTTAAAAGGCTGTCAAACCGCGTTGGCTGTCGCCGAGTACTTCCGCGACCAAGGCTTAGATGTTCTGCTACTCATGGATTCATTGACCCGTTTTGCTCAAGCTCAGCGTGAAATTGCTCTGTCTGTGGGTGAGCCGCCAGCAACCAAGGGCTATCCGCCATCAGTCTTCGCTAAGCTTCCTGCGCTGGTGGAACGAGCAGGTAACGGCAATGATGAACAAGGTTCTATCACGGCTTTCTTTACCGTGTTAACCGAAGGCGATGACTTACAAGATCCGATTGCGGATGCGTCGCGAGCAATTCTCGATGGTCACGTTGTGTTGTCGCGTGAAATGGCCGATGCCGGTCACTACCCAGCGATTGACGTTGAGAAATCCGTCAGTCGTGTTATGCCGCAAATCACCACTGAAGAACATGTCTTGATGTCGAAAGCGGTAAGGCAAGTGCTGTCTATCTGCCGTAAAAACCAAGATTTGGTGTCGATTGGTGCTTACAAGCCAGGAACGGATCCAGCAATCGATAGTGCCTTCACGTTGAAACCAAAACTGGATGAGTACTTGCAGCAGAAGATAAAAGAAACGGTCCCATATGACATGTGCGTCAACATGTTGAAACATGTATTGGGTGGCTAACGGGTGAATAAGGTTAGTCATGGATAACGCATTAGAATTTTTGCTCGATCAAGCCAAAGATCAAGAGAACCAAGCGGTACTTGCGCTCAACAAAGCGAACTCTGAGCTGCAAGGTTACTATGAGCAGGTTGCGCAGATTGAAAAGTATCGACTGGATTACTGTCAGCAGCTCGTTGACCGCGGCAAGGCAGGCTTAACGGCGAGCCAATATGGTCACTTGAACCGCTTCTTAACTCAGTTGGATGAAACATTATCCAAACAGAGAGAAGCCGAGCACCACTTTAAAAATCAAGTCGACAACTGCCAAAGCTACTGGATGGAGTTACGCAAAAAACGTAAATCCTACGAGTGGTTGATGGAGAAAAAGCAGAAAGAGAAAGCAAAGCTGCAAGATCGAAGAGAACAAAAGCAAATGGATGAGTTTTCGACTCTGTTATACAGCCGAAAGAAGATGTGATCCTAAGCCACGAATGACGTCAGTGCTGTTCTCTATATTGTGAAAACCGAACTTATAGGCATGTTTCTTGCTCCGTTTTATATAAAATTGCGCGTTATGCCCACCAAAGGCATGAAAAGCATCCGACTTTCTTTTTGTTGCCTGATTCATGGCAGCAAAGCTAGTAGATAGAGCTTGTATATATGAATGTTAGTCTTTCCTCAAATTCAGCGACCAACAAAACGTCATCGTTGTTGGACACCGGTTCTGCCTCTTCCAAGGTAGAAGAAACCGGCGACTCTAAAGGTTTCTTTGAGTCCTTTAAAGAAGCGATCGGCTTTGAAGAAAGTGACAGTAAAGTCGCAGCAAAAGACACAGAAAGCACTGCGAAACCTGATACTAAACAGACATCTACCGAAGGTGAAGCGTCAGCCGAAGCGAACAAAGGTGATTCCGCTGAATCAAAGGTTACTGACGAAGTGAGCGAAGCGCAAAGTAAGCAAGCAGCTTCAGAAGTAGAAGGCGAGAAAGCTGCTGATAAAACATCAGCAGAGGCTGCGTCTGGATCTGAGGCTAAGCTCAAAGCCAATTCGGGCACTGATAGCACTGTTGCAGATAAGACTGTCGCAGATAAGGCAGATGGTAAAGATGCGCAGGCTACAACTAACGAATCTAAAGAGCAGGTTGCTCAATCCCAGACTCAGGGTTCATCAGCGGTAGATGGTGCTACGCAGGCATCGCAAGCCAATGCAGCGATGAGTCAAGGTAATAAATTGCTTGGTCAATTGGACGAGGCAAACAAAACTCTAAATCAAGCGCCAAACGGCAAAGGCTTGCCTCAGCAAGGTCAGGTAGAACAAGCCCAAGGTCATATCACCGGTGCTTCTGTTGCAGGAGCTTCCGTTACGGATAAGGCGACACAACAAGCTAATGCTGCAAATCAAGAGAAGAGCCTTGAAGTCGATTCTGAAATCGCTGTACTTACCGGAGGTAAGGGTGTTTCTCAGCTGACTGATGTTGAAATTCGACAGTTAATGGATAAAGGCGTCACTCCAGAACAAATTGAAGCCAGTATGAGCCGAGAGCTGAGCCAAAAGAATGCTGCTAGTGCGGTTACTGCCGATCAGAGCCAAGCATTGTCAGCCGCGGATATTGAACTGGCAAAGCAAGTAGATGCCCATACCAAAGCGCTAAACCAATTGAATGGACAAATCGAATCAGAGCAGTCTGTTGTCGATAGCTTGCTTGAGAAGCAACAAAGTGGCGCTAAGTTGACGGTTGATGAGCAAGCCGCTTTGGCTAAAGCGACCTCTAACCTAGACCTGTTGAATCAACAGCTTGCTAACGTTCAACAACAAGCAACGGCTTTGCTAAGTCAAGCTCCGGCTGCGAACAGTGCGTCTGGTGAACCCGCTGCTATCGATTGGGATAATACGGATTCAAGCGAAACTAAAGCCTTAGCTGCGACAGCATCAACAGCCGCTGTAGCGACGGCGGCACAACAAGTGTCAGCGCAGGCCGCTTCTCAATCAGCAAACAATGCTCTTACGGAAAAGGCGGCAATGCTGCACGCCAATAATGCACATGCAGCCCAACAGGCAGCTGCTCAACAAGCTAATGTGGCTTCACCTCCGCAGCAAGCAACGTTGGATCCAGCTTTAACCGCGCAAGGTATGGCGATGAATGCAACGCCAGCTGCCACAAAAGCAGGCTCGACTGATACGCTTCTTAAAGCGGGCGCCGGTGCCGCAGCACTGTCTGGTTTGGGTAAAGCGGGTGCTAAAGAAGATTCTAAAGATTCGATCTTTGCTCAGCAGATCGCTTCTGCGGCTGGTGCACAAGGTACGGCAACGGTGGGTTCAGCACCTACGCGAGCTGAAATTCAAGCTGCTCAACAAGCGCCCTTACAGCTCACCAAAGAGCTAGCTAATGAGCAAGTGGCTGAAAAAGTACAAATGATGATGTCTAAGAACCTTAAGAACTTGGACATTCGTCTCGACCCACCAGAACTGGGCCAAATGAAAATTCGCATGACCATGAATAATGACGTGGCAAACGTGCACTTTACGGTGAGTAATCAGCAAGCGAGAGATGTGATTGAACAAACCTTACCTCGCTTGAGAGAGATGCTTGCTCAGCAAGGTCTGCAGCTTGCCGATTCGTCTGTTCAACAACAGAACTCCGGTCAAGGACAAGATAGATACAACTATGGTGAGCAACAATCCGGCGCTAACCGCACAAATGATACACAAGGTGATGAAAACCTTGATAGTGGCAGCAATCTTGAATTGAATGTCGCATCAAAGCGTGATGGAATTAGTTATTATGCCTAATATCAGGCTAAGAACACTTGGTTAATAGAAAGAACCATCAGTTAATAGAAAGTACTGTTAGTTAATCGAGAGAACAGGAAATTAGAGTAAAATATGGCAGAAGAACAAGATGCACCTAAAGGGAAGAGCAAGCTCCTTATAATCATTATTGCCGTAGTCGTGTTACTGCTTGGTGTCGGTGGTGCGCTGCTCTTTTTCTTAGGCTCTGATGATAGCGCCTCTGAATCTCCGTCTCAGCCAGCCACTGCTGTGGCCGCTACAGAGCCAGTTATGTATGTTAATATTCCTCAGCCTTTTTTGTTCAATGTGACAGGTGATAAAAAAGATCGCCTAGTTCAGATAAAAGCACAAATGATGGTTCGGGGCAGCAAGAATGAAGACCTGGCTCGTTATCACTCTCCACTCGTGGAAAGTACGTTATTGGCGACGTTCGCTTCGGCAACGGTTGATCAATTGCGCTCACCAACTGGACGAGTTGAACTGCGTAACAAGGCAACGGAAGATATCAAAGCAAGTCTGACTCAAGCTGTTGGGCAGCCTGTGATTGAAAAAGTGCTATTCACTGACTTCGTAATTCAATAGGTAATTTGTGACCGATTTATTAAGCCAAGACGAAATTGATGCGCTACTACATGGCGTTGATGATGTTGAAGAAGTTGAAGATATTGTAGAAGCTGATAACGATAATGCTGTCAATTTCGACTTCTCATCTCAAGATCGAATTGTTCGTGGTCGAATGCCGACCCTTGAACTTATTAACGAGCGATTCGCTCGTCATTTGCGTATCAGCTTGTTTAATATGCTGCGTAAAACGGCTGAAGTGTCGATAAACGGCGTACAGATGATGAAATTTGGTGAATACCAAAACACACTGTATGTACCCACCAGTTTAAACATGGTTCGTTTCCGTCCATTGAAAGGTACGGCACTCATCACCATGGAAGCTCGTCTGGTTTTCATTCTCGTAGAGAACTTTTTTGGCGGTGATGGTCGTTTCCATGCCAAGATTGAAGGCCGTGAATTCACACCAACCGAAAGACGTATTATTCAGTTACTGCTGAAAATTGTCTTTGAAGATTACAAAGAAGCTTGGTCTCCAGTGATGGGGGTTGAGTTTGAATACTTGGATTCTGAAGTGAACCCAAGTATGGCGAACATTGTGAGTCCAACCGAAGTGATTGTCGTGAGTTCATTCCACATTGAAGTCGATGGTGGTGGTGGTGACTTCCATGTGGTTATGCCTTATTCCATGGTAGAGCCGATTCGCGAACTGCTTGATGCGGGCGTTCAATCAGACAAAATGGAAACCGATGTTCGTTGGAGCACCGCACTGCGTGATGAGATCATGGATGTGCCCGTCAATTTCCGTGTGAACTTGTTAGAGCAAGACATCTCCCTGCGAGATCTGATGGAGCTGCGTCCTGGTGACGTTATCCCCATGAACATGCCTGAGCACGCGACGATGTTTGTCGAAGAACTGCCAACGTATCGTGTGAAAATGGGACGTTCAGGTGAAAAACTTGCGGTACAGATTTCGGAAAAAATTCGAAGACCGAGTGTGGTCAAAACTGATCTCGCTTTTCTAGGTAAAGACTTAATGTCTGAACTCGAAAACAGCGATGATGACGAATAGCAAAATAGATAAAAGTATAGGAATTGGTAATGGAACCTAGTGAAGATCAAAAGCTAGCAGACGAATGGGCTGCAGCACTTGGTGAAGATCCTTCAGCGCCGTCAATTGATGTTGATAATGTGCTTGCGGCACCACTTGATGAGCTAACCGATTCATCATCTCCGATTTCTGAAGATGAGCGTCGTAAGCTGGATACCATTATGGATATCCCCGTGACTATTTCGATGGAAGTTGGCCGCTCTCAGATCAGTATCCGTAACCTACTTCAATTGAACCAAGGTTCGGTTGTTGAGCTTGATCGAATCGCTGGTGAGTCATTAGACGTGATGGTCAACGGAACTCTGATTGCTCACGGTGAAGTGGTTGTAGTAAACGACAAATTTGGTATTCGTTTGACTGACGTTATTAGCCAAACAGAACGAATTAAGAAGCTGCGTTAATGAGCTTTTTGTCTCAAAGATTGGCGGGCTCTTCTCTCGGAATGACAGGTTTGTTACGAGGAATCTTGGGAGTAGGGCTATTAACGGCTCCTTCCTTTGCCTTTGCAGCAACACCGCCTTCTCTCGATTTAGCGACCACCTTTGGGTCGCTAATTTTCGTTATAGCCTTCATTTTATTTATTGCTTGGCTACTCAAGCGAATGCAAGTACCTGCGATGTCGAATCAACAAGGTTTGGCGATTGTTAGGCAAATCCCTGTTGGTACTAAAGAGCGTATCGCTATTGTGCAAGCGGGTGATGAGCAGTTCTTGGTAGGGATTACCACACAATCGATTCAGCTGATCTCTAAGCTTGATAAACCTCTTACTCAGGAGATGCTGGAAAAAAGTACATTTTCAAGTCAGCTTTCCCAGCTAATAAAAAAAGATGCAAACAAGTAACGGACTTTTGAACTCATCTTACTTTCACCAAGTCGGAGCTTTCCGAGCGGTGAAAGAGTGGTTGGTTCAGCTCATTCTCCTATGCTCAATCGTATTCAGTGTGTCGGTATTTGCACAAGCTGAAGACGGCACCGTCATTCCTGCGAATACCGCTGGCTCGGAATCGGTGACTATCAGCACGATGGAACAAGACCAAGCCAAATCGACAACCATGACCACGGGCAGCTTAACTGGCAATGGTGGCGGTATTCCTGCCTTTACCATGACAACCAATGCCAATGGCGGCGAAGACTACTCGATTAACCTGCAAATTCTTGCGTTAATGACCATGCTTGGCTTCTTGCCGGCGATGGTGATTTTGATGACATCGTTCACTCGTATTGTGGTTGTGATGTCTATCTTGCGTCAGGCGATGGGTCTACAACAAACACCGTCTAACCAAGTCATTATTGGTATCGCGATATTCTTGACCTTCTTCATCATGTCGCCAGTGATTAATCAAGTTAACGAACAAGCAGTTCAGCCTTATCTTAATGAACAGATATCGGCACGACAGGCATTTGATGTTGCCCAAGAACCGATTAAATCTTTCATGCTCAAGCAGACTCGAATCAAAGATCTTGAAACCTTTGTTGAGATTTCTGGTGCGGAAGTGACTAACCCTGAAGATGTTTCGATGGCGGTTCTGATTCCAGCATTTATCACATCGGAATTAAAAACGGCTTTCCAAATCGGATTTATGCTGTTCTTGCCTTTCCTAATCATCGACTTGGTGGTGGCATCGGTATTGATGGCTATGGGTATGATGATGTTGTCACCGATGATTGTATCGCTGCCGTTTAAGTTGATGCTGTTTGTTTTGGTTGATGGCTGGAACTTGATACTCTCCACACTCGCCGGCAGTTTTGCCTTGTAGCTGGGGGAATAATGAATCCTGAAATATTCGTAGAGTTGTTCCGAGATGCCCTTTGGATGGTATTAATCATGGTTTGCGCCATCATTATTCCTAGCCTGCTGATCGGTTTGGTTGTGGCTGTTTTCCAAGCCGCGACCTCAATCAACGAACAAACACTGAGTTTTCTGCCGCGTTTGATCGTGACGTTATTGGCGTTGATGATGTTTGCTCACTGGATGACTCAGATGATGATGGAGTTCTTTTTTGAGCTCATCGAACGCTTGCCGCAAGTTCTGTATTAAACCGATATGGAATACCCAACGAGCCTTGTACTAGAGTGGTTAGCCAATTATTTTTGGCCATACACTCGCATCTCAGCGATGCTGATGGTGATGACGGTAACAGGGGCACGCTTCGTGTCGCCGCGTATTCGTCTGTATTTAGGCTTGGCGATTACTTTTGCGGTGATGCCTGCGATTCCGGCCGTTCCCAAAGATATTGAACTTCTGTCCTTTCAAGGCTTCCTAACAGTCTTTGAACAGATCGTGATTGGCGTGGCCATGGGTTTTGTTACCCAGTTCATGATTCAAACCTTTGTTATGCTGGGTCAGATCCTCGGTATGCAATCGAGCTTGGGTTTTGCATCAATGGTCGACCCGGCTAACGGGCAAAACACGCCGGTACTTGGTCAACTGTTCATGCTGCTTGCGACCATGTTTTTCTTGGCGACCGATGGTCACTTGAAAATGCTGCAGCTGGTGGTGTTTAGTTTTAAGACCTTGCCGATTGGCAGTGGATCGTTGACCTCTGTTGATTTTCGAGAGCTCGCGTTGTGGCTCGGTATCATGTTCAAAACGGCATTGGCGATGTCCTTGTCGGGCATTATCGCGCTGTTAACAATTAACTTGTCGTTTGGCGTAATGACGCGTGCGGCACCTCAGTTAAACATCTTTTCTTTGGGTTTTGCATTTGCGCTACTTGTGGGTCTGTTGCTTTGTTGGTACATCCTTGGCGGCTTGTATAGTCACTATGAGCTATTTTGGATGCAGGGCGAACAACAGATATGTCGTCTAATCCGGTTAGATTGCTAGGAGACTGAAATGGCAGAGTCAGACGGTCAAGAACGCACAGAAGACGCCACGCCCAAACGCTTGCAACAGGCCAAAGAGAAAGGGCAGGTTGCAAGGTCAAAAGAGCTAGCGTCAGCATCGGTACTAATTGTCGGTGCGATTGCATTAATGTGGTTTGGCGAATCGATGGCGAAGGCTTTGTTCGAGGCGATGCAACGTCTGTTCTCTTTGAGTCGCGACGAAATCTTTGACACCAATAAGCTGCTTGAAATCGCTGGTGGCGCACTGGTGAACCTGCTTTTTCCGCTGTTTTTGATACTGATAACCTTATTTGTTGCTGCCGTCATCGGCGCTGCGGGTGTCGGTGGGATTAACTTCTCAATGCAAGCGGCGATGCCAAAGGCGTCTAAGCTCAACCCACTGAGTGGTATCAAGCGTATGTTTGGCCTGCAAAGTTGGGTTGAACTGCTCAAGTCTATTCTTAAAGTAGCGCTCGTATCGGGGATGGCGATTTATCTGATTCAAGCCTCTCAGCATGATTTAATGCAGCTGAGTATGGATGTGTACCCGCAGAACATCTTTCATGCCTTGGATATCTTGCTCAATTTCATCCTGTTGATCAGCTGCTCACTGCTGATTGTGGTGGCGATTGATATCCCGTTCCAGATCTGGCAACACGCCGATCAATTGAAGATGACCAAACAAGAAGTCAAAGACGAATTCAAAGACACTGAAGGTAAGCCGGAAGTGAAAGGCCGAATTCGTATGCTTCAAAGGGAAGCGGCTCAGCGTCGCATGATGGCTGATGTCCCTCAAGCGGATGTGATTGTGACCAACCCGGAACACTTTTCAGTGGCGCTGCGCTACAAGCAGAATCAAGACAAAGCACCAATTGTGGTTGCTAAAGGTGTCGACCACATGGCGATGAAGATCCGAGAGATTGCGCGTGCAAACGACATCTATATAGTTCCAGCGCCGCCATTGGCGAGGGCGCTTTATCACACCACTGAGCTAGAACAACAAATTCCTGACGGTCTGTTTACGGCAGTTGCACAAGTGCTTGCATATGTTTTCCAGCTTAAACAGTACCGAAAACGAGGTGGTGAGCGACCAAAACTGCAAGATTCTAATATGCCGATCCCACCTGATTTACGTCATTAGATCAATTGCTTGAGCTCTGCGTGATGAACCCTGATAATAGCGAGCTAGCTAATCTTCCTTTTATAGAGGTGATGGCGATAATTTGACGTGAGATGTTGGTACAGTGTTTGCTGTAGTAGCCTGAACATTATAAGCCCATAGCAAACAGCCCTGACTAAGACCTAATCCACTTGTTCAGAGAGCTACAACATAGCGAAACTGTCTAGATTTATGAAATTCTCCCTGCCTTTTGCGGACAAGCTACCTAAAATCCCTAACCGTGCCATGCCTGCGATTGGTGCACCTGTTATGGTACTTGCAACGCTTGCTATGGTGGTGTTGCCCATTCCAGCTTTCTTGTTGGATATGTTCTTCACCTTCAACATTGCACTGTCTATGGTTGTGCTACTGGTCTCGGTATATACCCGCAGGCCTTTAGACTTCGCTGCATTCCCAACCGTCCTGCTGATTGCGACTCTACTTCGGTTGGCCTTGAACGTTGCTTCGACACGTGTGGTATTGCTCCATGGTCATGAAGGTGGCGACGCGGCCGGTAATGTGATTGAAGCCTTCGGTAACGTGGTTATCGGTGGTAACTATGCGGTAGGTCTAGTGGTGTTCTTGATTCTTATGATCATCAACTTCATGGTTGTAACAAAAGGTGCGGGTCGTATCTCGGAAGTAAGCGCGCGTTTCACGTTAGACGCCTTACCGGGTAAACAGATGGCAATCGATGCCGACTTGAACGCAGGTTTGATCGACCAAGACCAGGCGCGTCTGAGACGTTTTGAAGTAACCAAAGAAGCTGACTTCTACGGTTCGATGGACGGTGCTTCTAAGTTTGTTAAAGGCGATGCGATCGCTGGTATCTTAATCTTATTCATCAACATCATAGGTGGCTTGAGCATTGGTATGGCACAGTTTGACCTTGGTTTTGGCGAAGCAATCGAAATCTATACACTACTGACTATCGGTGATGGTCTGGTAGCACAAATTCCGTCTCTATTATTGTCTATTGCAGCTGCGATGATGGTAACGCGCCAAAATACTGATGAAGATATGGGTGAGCAACTTGTCTTCCAAATGTTCGACAACCCTAAAGCCCTTATGATCACTGCCGCCATCCTTGGCATTATGGGTATTGTTCCTGGCATGCCGCACTTCTCATTCTTGAGCCTTGCCATCGTTGCAGGAGCGGGGGCGTATTACATCGATAAAAAGAACAAGAAGAAGGCTGAACAACCCAACCTTCCGGCGACGGTTGAAGCGAATGGAGAAACGGGCTCTCAGAAGGAGCTCTCTTGGGATGATGTTCAACCTGTCGATATTATTGGTTTAGAAGTGGGTTACCGTTTAATTCCTTTGGTTGACAGAGACCAAGGTGGTGAATTGCTTGAACGCGTTAAAGGTGTGCGTAAAAAGCTGTCTCAAGACTTTGGTTTCTTGATCCCAGCAGTACATATTCGCGATAACCTAGAACTGACACCAAACAGCTACCGAATTACCCTTATGGGTGTTGCTGTGGGTGAAGCTGAGATTAAGCCAGACATGGAGCTCGCGATTAACCCAGGTCAAGTCTACGGTATGATCGATGGCGAGCCGACGATTGATCCTGCCTTTGGCCTTGAAGCGGTTTGGATTCGTGAAGAGCAGCGTGAACACGCACAAGCTCTAGGTTATACCGTTGTAGATTCTTCTACCGTACTGGCGACACACCTTAGCCAGCTGCTAACTAACAATGCATCACAGCTCATTGGCCACGAAGAAGTTCAGAACTTGCTTGAGATGCTCAGTCGCTCAACACCTAAGCTGGTGGAAGGTTTTGTACCGGATCAATTGCAGTTGGGTGTGGTCGTGAAAGTGCTACAGAACCTGTTGAATGAAGCCATTCCAATTCGTGACATTCGAACCATAGTCCAAACTTTGTCGGAGTATTCTGGTAAGAGTCAAGAACCTGACATACTTACTGCGGCGGTTCGTATCTCATTGAAACGATTAATTGTTCAAGAAATCAATGGTATAGAGCCAGAGTTACCAGTGATAACCTTGATTCCAGAGCTGGAACAAATCTTGCATCAAACCATGCAGGCATCCGGCGGAGAATCTGCTGGTATTGAACCTGGTTTAGCCGAACGTTTACAGACCTCCCTCAGCCACGCTACACAAGAGCAAGAGCTGAAAGGTGAGCCCGCGGTACTATTGACCTCTGGCGTGTTGCGTTCGACTCTGGCTAAGTTCGTGAAGAACACGATCCCAAGCTTGCGAGTCTTGTCTTACCAAGAAATACCGGACGAAAAGCAGATACGTATAGTACAAGCTGTTGGTAATTAAGCCGCCTAATTAGAACGGACAATCGAATTGAAAATTAAACGATTTTTTGCAAAAGATATGCGAACTGCTCTGCTCCAAGTTAAAGAAGAACTTGGTTCAGAAGCGGTGATCATGTCTAACAAAAAGGTCGCAGGTGGCGTGGAAATTGTTGCCGCTATTGATGGCGAATCCAGCCCGTCGACAGCGAGCCAGAGACTAAATAAACCTCAGCAGCCTGCCCAAAGCCAATATACGCAAATGGCCGCGCCCGCAGCTCCTGCTGGGCGACGTCAATTAGACGATGATAAGGTTAGCCTACAGTCGAATGCTGAAGGTGGACGCTCAATGACCAAACGCTTTGCGAACATGCTAAAGCAATACAGTCATGGCGCCGATGATGAGCCACAGCATCGTGCTGAAAATGAAGATTCATTGTCAGCATTGCTCAATCGCCAATCAAGCACGGGTCATAAGCCTCATAGTCATCAGAGTCAAAGCAATTTGCAGTCTCATGGCCATCAGCAATCTCACGGAAACCAACAGTCTCACGGCAATCTTGATTCAGCATTTGCTCGTGAAACGGGTTTGTCTAAGTTGATTGCTGAAGACCGTAGAGTAGAGCGTCCGGCACCTCGTTTGGACCCTACACGTTATGATCGTGGTCGAGAGAACACTCAGTCCAAAGGTTCTGATACTGAAATGGAAACGATGCGCGAAGAGATGACCTCAATTCGTCGTCTGTTAGAACATCAAGTTTCCGGATTAATGTGGCAAGAAGTTGAGCGTCGTGAACCGCTCAGAGCGATGCTTATTAAGCGTCTTGAGCGTATGGGTGTATCTGCAGAGCTTGCCGATCAGATGGCGTGTTACATTCCTGAAGATACTAAACCTGCACGTGCATGGAAGGCTTTGTTAGCCTTGGTTGCTGACCAAATCTCCGTTACACAAAAAGATATTTTAAAACGCGGCGGTATTGTGGCTCTACTGGGCCCAACCGGCGTGGGTAAAACAACGACTGTTGCAAAGCTAGCTGCACGTGCTGCCATGGAATATGGCGCCGATAACGTCGCACTAGTGACAACTGATACATATCGTATAGGTGCACATGAGCAGTTATCGATCTATGGTCGAATTATGGGTTGTCCTGTAAGAGTTGCTAAAGATTCTAGCGAACTGGCCGATGTAATATATCAGTTACGTAATCGTCGCCTGATTCTGGTCGATACTGCAGGCATGGGACAACGAGATGTTCGCCTATCTGAGCAGCTAGACACATTGATGCAAGAGAGTGGTTCCGTTATCAATAGCTACCTTGTGTTGCCTGCAACCGCGCAACGCAAAGTGCTGCAAGAAACAATTGAACACTTTAGAAGAATCCCGTTGTCGGGATGCATCATGACTAAGCTGGATGAATCCCTAAGTCTAGGTGAATTCATCAGTGTCGTAATACAAAATGCATTACCAGTTGCTTACATAGCAAATGGTCAACGAGTTCCTGAAGATATCGTTATAGCTCAGCCAAAGTACATGATTGCTAAGGCTAATGAGCTATTAGAAAAATCTACAGAGAATGAACCTCATTACTGGAATAGCGATTCTGAAGGGCTCTAGGCGGCGGATAAATATGAATGAAAATATGATACATGATCAAGCTAGCGGCCTCCGTCGCTTAACCAAGCCTTCACTCACAAAAGTTATCGCTGTAACCGGTGGTAAGGGAGGCGTTGGTAAATCTAATGTGACGTTAGGTATGGCTATTTGCATGGCGCGCCAAGGCAAAAAAGTTATGGTGCTAGATGCCGATTTAGGGCTAGCGAACGTCGATATCATGCTAGGTATTCGTTCTAAACGAAACCTTGGGCATGTGTTGGCTGGCGAATGTGAACTTAAGGATGCGATTGTCGAAGGGCCGCACGGAATTAAAATTATTCCAGCGACATCGGGCACTCAAAGCATGACTGAACTTTCACACGCACAGCACGCAGGTTTGATTCGCGCATTCGGTTCGCTTGAAGACGAGATGGACATCTTGTTGGTTGATACCGCAGCCGGTATTTCGGACATGGTGATCAGCTTCTCTAGAGCGGCACAAGACGTGGTTGTCGTGGTATGTGATGAACCTACCTCGATCACGGATGCATATGCTTTGATTAAGCTTTTGAGCAGAGAACACCAAGTTCAGCGATTCAAAGTTGTTGCAAATATGGTCAGAAGCTACCGCGAAGGCCGAGAATTATTTGCAAAGTTGACTTTGGTCACAGAGCGCTTCTTGAATGTGAGCCTCGAACTCGTAGCATGTATTCCTTTAGATGATAAAGTACGTCAATCAGTCAAGAGACAGAAAATCGTAGTCGATGCGTTTCCTCGCTCTCCAGCTGCATTGGCAATCAGCTCTTTGGCTAACAAAGCATTGACCTGGCCAATACCAAAAACACCGAGCGGACACTTGGAGTTCTTTGTTGAAAGGCTGCTGAATCGTACTGAATTTATAGAGGAACCATTTGGTGAATAAAGCGCTTACTTACGACCAACACGCTAATCACAATAGCCAACAGGCTTTTTTTGAGAAGTACTCTGTGTTGGTTAAACGTATCGCTCATCACTTGTTGGGGCGATTACCGCCTAATGTATTGGTTGATGACTTAATTCAAGCCGGCATGATCGGCTTGATTGAAGCGCAACAAAACTATGATGGTACCAAAGGCGCAAGCTTTGAGACGTATGCTGGTATTCGAATTCGCGGGGCAATGTTGGATGACATTCGCCGTGGGGATTGGGTGCCGAGATCGGTTCATAAAAACAATCGAGAAATCAGCAGTGCAATCGCGGAATTAGAGGGTATCCTCAACCGCGACCCAAGTGATGCCGAAGTGGCAAAACACATGGGGCTCAACTTAGAGCAGTATCACAGTGCTTTAACTGACATTAATTGCTCAAGACTGGTTGGAATCGAAGATTTAGGCGTCTCAGATGATGTAATATCTCCGAATGAAGACTCTCAAGATAATACGCCTTTTCAAGGGGTTGCTGATGATTCATTCCGCCAAGCTTTGATCGATTCGATAAAACAACTTCCGGAAAGGGAAGGCCTTGTGCTTTCGCTTTATTACGACGAAGAACTCAATTTAAAAGAGATTGGGGAAGTGTTAGGTGTCAGCGAATCTCGTGTCAGCCAAATACTGAGCCAATCTATGCAGCGTTTACGCACTAAGTTAAGTGCTTGGACACAGAACGACTAACAACACTGATCCTATTCAGTGGAGGCTAATTTGAACAAAAACATGAAAATTCTCATTGTTGATGATTTTTCAACGATGCGCCGAATTGTTAAAAACCTACTTCGCGATTTAGGTTTCAACAACACTCAAGAAGCAGATGATGGCTTGACCGCGTTACCTATGCTGAAAAAAGGCGAATTTGATTTCGTGGTAACTGACTGGAACATGCCAGGCATGCAAGGGATTGACCTGCTTAAACACATTCGCGCAGACGCAGAACTTAAGCACCTTCCAGTGCTTATGATCACAGCTGAAGCGAAGCGTGAGCAGATCATCGAAGCTGCGCAAGCGGGTGTTAATGGTTACATTGTGAAGCCTTTCACTGCTGCAACGCTGAAAGAGAAACTTGATAAGATTTTTGATCGCTTATAAGCATCAATAAATTTAGGCACTTCTAGGTAAACACTGACTGATAAGTTATCTGTTTATCTCGATAGCCTAAGCGCACAAAGTATGCGGAGTAAGGCCGAATTCAGGATGATTTCATTAGAACAAGCAAAAAAATTAGTAGAGCTGCTTGAGAACGATGAGCAGCAACATGCTGATTCTCTTGTGAGAAGCATTTATGAAGATAACTTTAGTCTTCAAGACAATCCAATGCTTCAAGAAATAGGAAGTCTGACACGCGACCTCCACGACTCTTTGACTCAATTCAATTTCGATGAACGCATCAGCGTTATCGCAAATGACGAAATCCCTGATGCAAGGGATCGCCTTCAGTATGTCATTGATAAAACGGAAGTTGCGGCAAATAAGACGATGGACGCTGTCGATCGCTGTATACCAATCGCAGACAACCTACACGAGTGTTTACTTCAAGTAAGGCCTCAATGGAATGAACTGATGCATGGCCGCATTGAGCTGGCACAATTTAAAGCTTTATGTCACCGCATTGATGGATTGCTTGTCCAAGTAGAAGGCGATAGTACTGAACTACGCGGACAATTGACTGAAATCTTGATGGCTCAGGATTTCCAAGATTTAACTGGGCAGATAATCAGCAAAGTTATTACCTTGGTGAATGAGGTGGAAGGACGTTTGGTCGAGATTCTCACGGTATTCGGTGCGAATCAAAAAGAGCCAACTCCAGAGTCAGAGAAGAAAGCATCGATTGCGCCTGAAGGTCCAATTATGAACCCAGAAGAGCGCGAAGACGCTGTCGCATCTCAAGATGAAGTCGACGATTTGTTATCCAGTCTTGGATTTTAAAGGTAACGTATGAGCTACGATTTAGACGAAGATATTCTTCAGGACTTTTTAGTCGAAGCAGGAGAGATCCTTGAACTCCTATCAGAACAACTGGTAGAGCTTGAGAATAACCCTGACGACAAAGACCTATTAAATGCTATTTTCCGTGGTTTCCATACAGTAAAAGGTGGTGCTGGTTTCCTAGCATTAACTGAGCTGGTGGATACTTGTCATGGTGCTGAGAATGTGTTCGACATTCTGCGAAACGGCCAACGCAGCGTAACATCAGGTTTGATGGATACCATGCTGCAGGCGCTAGATACAGTCAATGTACAGTTTCGCGCCGTGCAAGATCAGGAACCTTTAGTGCCAGCCGACCAATCTTTATTGGATGAACTTCACCGTCTCTGTAAACCAGAGTCTGCGGATGAAGTGGCACCAGTAGAAGCGCCTGCACCTATTATCCCTGAATCTGTTGTTGCAGCGCCTGAGCCTGTTATTGCTCCGGAACCTACTGCTGAAAGCTCAAACATCAATGCATCTTCAGTCGATGATATCTCTGAAGATGAGTTTGAACGCTTGCTTGATGAGCTTCACGGTAAAGGTGGTTCACCAACAGCGCCTTCTGTACCTACACCGCCGCCAGCACCCGCTGCACCTCAGTCTGTTGCTGACAGTGGTGATATTACTGATGACGAATTTGAAAAGTTATTAGATGAATTGCACGGTGCGGGTAAGAGCCCGACAGCGGCAAGTTCAACGCCTCCTCCACCGCCAGCAGCACCTGTTTCGGCGATGTCTGAAGGCGATGATCTGATGACTGACGAAGAGTTCGAGAAGTTACTTGACCAACTACATGGCTCAGGTAATGGACCTTCGATTGAAGAATTGGATGCCGCGACTAAGCCAGCAGAAGTTAAGGCAGTAGCACCTCAAGCTGCGCCTAAACCTGCCGCGCCAGTTGCCGTTAAAGCTGAGCCAAAACCGAGCGCTCCAGCAAAAGCTGAAGTTAAAGTGCCGGCTAAGAAGCAGCAAGCTGAAGCGACAGTTCGCGTTGATACATCAACACTGGACACCATCATGAACATGGTGGGTGAACTGGTATTGGTGCGTAACCGACTAGTCAGCCTAGGCCTCAACAGCAACGACGAAGAAATGTCGAAAGCTGTCTCTAACTTAGATGTTGTTACTGCAGACCTACAAGGTGCGGTAATGAAGACTCGTATGCAGCCGATCAAGAAAGTATTTGGTCGCTTCCCACGAGTTGTCCGTGACCTTGCTCGTAGCTTGAAGAAAGACATCGTTCTTGAAATGCGTGGCGAAGAAACGGATCTTGATAAAAACTTAGTAGAAGCACTTGCTGATCCCCTGATTCACTTGGTGAGAAACTCTGTCGACCATGGTATTGAAATGCCGGACGACCGTGTTGCAGCAGGTAAATCTAGAACGGGTAAAGTGATTCTGTCTGCCTCTCAAGAAGGTGACCACATTGAGCTAGCTATCGTTGATGACGGTGGCGGTATGGACCCTGATAAGCTTCGTGCTATCGCGGTTAAACGTGGCCTGATGGATGAAGATGCAGCGTCTCGTTTATCAAATAAAGAGTGCTTCAACCTGATTTTTGCTCCTGGCTTCTCAAGCAAAGAGCAGATCTCGGATATCTCTGGTCGTGGTGTAGGTATGGACGTTGTGAAAACAGCGATCAACACACTGAACGGCTCTATTGATATTGATTCAGAAATGGGACAGGGCACCAAGATCACCATCAAGGTTCCACTAACCCTAGCGATTCTATCAACCTTAATGGTCGGTGTTGCGGGTCACCCATTTGCGTTGCCATTGGCATCGGTTAACGAGATCTTCCACCTAGATTTAAGCCGCACAAACGTGGTTGATGGTCAGCTGACGATCATCGTTCGCGATAAGTCTATTCCGTTGTTCTACTTGCAAAACTGGCTTGCTCCTAAAGCGGGTATTGTTGAACTGCGTAAAGGGCATGGCCATGTTGTTATCGTACAACTTGGTAGCCAACGTGTTGGTTTTGTTGTCGATACGCTTATCGGTCAAGAAGAAGTCGTGATCAAGCCGCTTGATAAGCTTCTGCAAGGCACGCCAGGAATGGCAGGCGCGACAATTACAAGTGACGGACACATTGCATTGATTCTAGATGTGCCGGACTTGTTGAAGCAGTACGCAGCTGCGTCAAGAATTTAATTTAAGGATAAATATGGCGATTAAAGTATTAGTCGTTGATGATTCGAGTTTTTTTCGTCGTCGCGTTAGCGAGATCATCAACTCAGAGGCTCGCCTAGAAGTCATTGATGTCGCAGTAAACGGTAAAGAAGCCGTTGAGAAAGCGAAACAGCTAAGACCTGACGTAATCACGATGGACATTGAAATGCCTGTCATGGACGGCATCACTGCCGTTCGTGAGATCATGGCTGCGTCTCCAACGCCTATTTTGATGTTTTCATCGTTAACGCATGATGGAGCGAGAGCAACGTTAGATGCGTTAGATGCAGGTGCTCTCGACTTCCTACCTAAGAAGTTTGAAGACATTGCACGTAACCGCGACGATGCAGTTGCATTGCTTCAACAGCGTGTGATTCAGATTGCTGCAAAGCGTGCATTTATGCGTCGTGCTCCTATTGCGCCGAGAGCGACAACAACGACTTCAACATCTACGCCATTGCGCCAGCCGATTTCAACAACAGCTGCGACTTCCACAGCGAAGCCTGCAGTTGCATCAACGGCGAAATTCAGAGCGTCAGGTAAGAAGTATCAATTAACAGCCATTGGTACGTCGACTGGCGGCCCTGTTGCTCTACAGAAGATTTTGACTCGCATCCCTGCACACTACCCACATCCAATTGTGTTAGTTCAGCATATGCCAGCAACATTCACAGCGGCTTTTGCTAGTCGCTTGAACACCTTGTGTAAGATTGAAGTTCGTGAAGCGCAAGACGGTGATGTGTTAAAACCTGGCGTGGCGTATCTTGCTCCGGGTGGTAAACAGATGATGGTTGATGGCCGCGCAGGGTCTGCACGCCTAAGAATTATCGATGGCGGCGACCGCATGAACTACAAGCCTTGTGTGGATGTCACATTTGGCTCTGCAGCGAAGATCTACGGTGACAAAGTGTTGTCTATGATACTGACCGGTATGGGCGCAGATGGTCGAGAAGGTTCGCGTATGTTGAAAACTGCGGGCTCGACGATTTGGGCACAAGACGAAGACAGTTGTGTTGTATATGGTATGCCTCAAGCTGTAGCAAAAGCTGGCATTTCTACTGAAGACCTACCTCTAGACCGCATCGCGGAAAGGATCTTGGTTGAAGTTGGGTTAGCTTAGGTAAATCGAAATGATTGTTTGGAGTGTTGCAAACCAAAAAGGTGGTGTTGGTAAAACGACCACGACCGTGACTCTAGCAGGTTTACTTGCGTTGAAGGGGCACCGTGTTCTATTGGTTGATACTGACCCACATGCATCACTGACCACCTATCTGGGGTACGACTCAGATACGGTGGAATCGAGCCTGTTTGATCTGTTCCAGTTGCGTGAGTTTAACGCGCAGAGGGTAAGACCTTTGCTTTTACAGACGGAAGTCGAAGGTATCGATATTATTCCTGCCCACATGTCTTTGGCGACATTAGACCGTGTAATGGGAAATCGAAGCGGCATGGGGTTGATCTTGAAGCGTGCTTTGGCCGCTTTAAAAGATGACTACGACTATGTGTTGATCGATTGCCCGCCAATTCTGGGTGTGATGATGGTCAATGCATTGGCTGCTAGTGATCGTATTTTGATTCCGGTACAGACTGAGTTTTTGGCTATGAAGGGCTTAGAGCGTATGATTCGCACTTTGACCATCATGCAGAAGTCTCGCAAAACACCGTTTAAGGTGACGATTGTCCCGACGATGTACGACAAGCGAACCAAAGCCTCACTGCAAACATTAACGCAGCTCAAAGATGATTATCCAAACCAAGTTTGGACATCTGCTGTGCCGATAGATACTAAGTTTCGAGATGCGAGCCTAAAGCGCTTGCCAGCCTCTCATTTTGCATCGGGTAGCCGTGGTGTATTTGCTTATAAACAGTTGCTTATTTATCTCGAAAGGTTGGCGATAAATGAGCGCGAATAAAGAATCAACATTGGCGCAGCCAAGTCTCTCCAGTGAACAAGCTCTGGATGATTACTTTACTGCGTTATTAGGCGATGAAAGCTTTGAATCTGAAGACTTTTTTGTTGACGAGTCGAGCGACGAATCACAATCTGAAGAGCCAGAGCCAGAGCCAGAGCCAGAGCCAGAGCCAGAGCCAGAGCCAGAGCCAGAGCCAGAGCCAGAGCCAGAGCCAGAGCCAGAGCCAGAGCCAGAGCCAGAGCCAGAGCCAGAGCCAGAGCCAGAGCCAGAGCCAGAGCGCCAATTTTCGAGTCACCACTCAAGCTACGCAGAAATACGCGCGGCTGAGTTTGAGGTTCCTAACCTTGAGGATGTTCAGAAACTACTGAGTCGTTTAGAGGCGACCAATGTTGTTGATGAACTGAACCTTGATGAGTTGATGGATCAGAACACCCAGAAAATCGCCCAGCAAGCTGACATGCAAATGTTTGATGCTGCGGTTGAGTCTGTTCAAGTGTTTGAAGAGCCAGAGATTCAAGATTGGAACCTTCCACAACCCGATTTATCCATTGCTGCAGAGCCACCGGTTGAATTACAGCAAGTTGAAGAGCTACAAGCTGAACCGTTAGCGACAGAACAAGTAGAAGTTAAGGCTGTTGAGTCGGAACTTGACGTTCCTGAGGTCGAGACAGCGATTGAACCCGAAACTCAAGCAGGTGGAGCTGGCCAGTTTACCTCTTGGGAAAGTACGGTTCGCAAAGAAGACTTTCAAGTCTTGTATTTTGATGTCAACGGCGTGACCTTTGCGGTGCCACTTGATGAACTCGGTGGTATCCATCGCCTAGAAGAGGTCAATCACATTATTGGTAAACCGACTTGGTATTTGGGGTTACAAACCAACCGTGATAGTCAGCTAGATGTGGTCGATACCGCAAAATGGGTGATGTCTGAGAAACTATCAGGTGACGAATACAAAGAAAACTATCAATATATAGTGATGCTTGGAGAAAGCTTGTGGGGCCTTGCGGGCACTGAGCTCAAAGGCACCGAGTTGCTGAATACAGATAAAGTACGCTGGCGAGAAACGGCGGGAAAACGCCCTTGGCTCGCTGGGATGGTAAAAGAAAAAATGTGTGCTTTGATCCATGTCGAAGCATTAATCGCCATGCTAAACGCAGGGCTAGATGTAAAAGCATTGAGCTAGTACTACGATTGGTACAACAAAAGCATCAAGTTAATAATAGTGGTCGGTAACGACGGCAAGAGGATTATCTATGTCTCATATGAGTGAAGTTGAAGTAAGAAAAGAGCAAACGAATGATGAAGTACTTCAATGGGTGACTTTCCAGCTAGAAGAAGAAACTTACGGCATCAACGTAATGCAAGTACGTGAAGTACTGCGTTACAGCGAAATTGCTCCAGTACCGGGTGCTCCAGATTACGTTCTAGGTATTATCAACCTACGTGGTAACGTTGTTACTGTTATCGACACTCGTTCTCGCTTTGGTTTGATGCAAGGTGAAATCACAGATAACACTCGTATCATCGTTATTGAATCTGAGCGTCAAGTAATTGGCATTCTAGTGGATAGCGTTGCTGAAGTGGTTTACCTACGTTCTTCTGAAATCGACACAACGCCAAGTGTTGGTACTGATGAAAGTGCTAAGTTCATCCAAGGTGTAAGTAACCGAGATGGCAAGCTGCTTATCTTAGTAGATCTAAACAAACTACTAAGCGAAGACGAATGGGATGAGATGGCTCACCTGTAATGTTTGAAGCGCTTCCTTTAACCCCTGTTGCTCTGATTGCTGGAGTAGGGGTTTTTACGTTATTCATCGTGATTTTGGTCAGCAAAGTAAAACGTGCGATTCAAAAGCAGCTTGATCAGTCACGCCTTCAAGTTCGTAACTTGGACAAAGAGCTTCAGAAATCGAGTAAGCAATTACTTGAAGTTCGCTCTGTTGTGGTTGGTCTTGGTCAGAAAGTGACTGAGCAGCAAGATCTGATCAAGCACTTGAACGAACGTATTGTTGAGTTGGAACATGCGGATACTGATGGACGTTTGTACACGCGTGCAACGAAAATGGTTCAACTTGGTGCCGGGATAAACGAACTGATCGAAGAATGCGAATTGCCAAAAGCGGAAGCTGAGCTAATGATGTCTCTGCAGAATAAGCTTGCTGGTAAGGAAAAAATCCCTTCGTTGAGAAGTGACCCTTCATCGTACGATGAGCAACCCGGTGCCTCTCGCGATCGCAGAGACCCGCCTCGACGTCGTTAAATTGAGCGCTTAATTCGTATTGAACAATTAATGTTTATTACGTATTCCTCTTAAAAGAAGCTTCGGCTTCTTTTTTTATATCTGTCCGATCTATATAGAACGATGTTTATAAGTGCTTGTATCTACGACAATATCTTGTTTGTTGATGAAAATGTGTAAATTGTGATGCGGTGGTAACAGTTTCTTACCGACTTTGTTCTATCGAAAACGCCTAGTCCTGTTTTGTCACCATGTTGGTGTGCTACTATAGCGCTCTCATTACTCGACTAAATTTACCTATGCTAGAAGTCTCAAATTTAACTGCTATTCGTGACGACAGGATTCTGTTTGAATCGTTGTCTTTTCAATTGAAACCAGGTGAGCTGGTTCAAGTTGAAGGTCGTAACGGTACCGGGAAAACGACACTCCTTAGGATTATTACTGGTTTAGGCGATCGCGATGACGGCACCATCTCTTGGGATGGTGAGTCTATTGAATCGAGTCGAGATGTGTATCATCAAAATTTACTTTTTCTTGGTCATCAAACAGGTGTAAAGCGCGAGCTTAGTGCTTATGAGAACCTGAGCTTTTATCAGTCGATTCACAGTGGCGGTACTAGCAAAGAAGAGCTTTACCACGCGCTGGCTCAAGTTGGGCTTGCGGGCAGAGAAGACGTACCTGCGGGGCAACTTTCAGCAGGCCAACAGCGCCGAGTTGCGTTGGCTCGCCTTTGGTTGAGTAAGCAAATGTTGTGGATTCTCGATGAGCCGCTGACTGCGATTGATAAGCAAGGCGTGAAAGTTCTCGAATCTCTTTTTTCTCAGCATGCAGACAACGGTGGCATTGTGTTATTAACCACACACCAAGATATGTTTGCTGATAGCCCGAAACTAAGAAAAATAAAGTTGGGTGAGTAATATGATCTCTTCAATGACCACGATTATCCGACGCGAACTGCTTATCGCATTTCGACGTCAAGCAGATATCTTTAACCCTTTGTGGTTCTTCATCATTGTTATCACTCTATTCCCTTTGAGTATCGGCCCCGAGCCAAACCTACTTGCGCGTATTGCTGCGGGTATAGTTTGGGTGGCCGCTTTGCTATCTGCACTGCTCTCTTTAGAGCGTCTTTTCCGCGACGATTTTCAAGATGGCGCCCTCGAGCAGATGATGCTGATGCCCATCCCGTTGCAGTTGGTAGTATTGTCCAAGGTCATAGCACACTGGTTGTTGACCGGGTTACCATTGATTTTAATCAGCCCATTATTGGCTGTTTTGTTGTCTTTAGATTTTGATACATGGCTCTCAGTTGTGTTGACCTTGCTGGTAGGAACACCCGCATTGAGTTTTATTGGTGCGATTGGTGTTGCGTTAACCGTTGGGTTACAGAAGGGCGGAGTCCTGTTAAGCCTGTTAATCTTGCCGCTTTACATCCCCATTTTGATTTTCGCGACGTCAGCGATTGACGCTGCGGCTTTGGGCGTTGCGTACAACGGCCAATTGGCGGTGCTTGGGGCAATGTTAATGGGTGCGATGACTATGACGCCTTTTGCGATCAGTGCCGCACTTAGAGTGAGTGTGAACTGATTGGGGTTCCGTTATCGTATAGCCAATGTGAACCAAACGTGTCGATTGGACTCATAGAGTCAGTAAAACTGAAAGCAAGACAAATAAAATTATTATAATTATAGCTTTAATAGCTGTAAGCAATATGAAGTAAGAGTGAGATTACAACATGTGGAAATGGCTCCATCCCTATGCCAAAGCAGAAACCTCTTATCAGCTTGCTGGTAAACTTTTGCCATGGTTTTCGATCCTAGCGCTATTGTGTCTATCCGTCGGTACCGTGTGGGGGCTTGCATTTGCGCCTTCTGATTACCAACAAGGCGATAGCTTCCGTATCATCTACATCCATGTTCCGTCTGCAATTTGGTCGATGGGCGTATACATGTCGATGGCGATTGCTGCCTTTATCGGTTTGGTATGGCAGGTAAGGCTATCAGATATGGCTGCACTGGCGATGGCACCGATTGGTGCTGTGTTTACCTTCATTGCGTTACTTACCGGCGCGGTTTGGGGTAAACCAATGTGGGGTGCTTGGTGGGTTTGGGATGCGCGTTTAACCTCAGAGCTGATTCTTCTATTCTTATACTTAGGTGTGATTGCACTTCACCACGCTTTTGACGACCAAAAAACAGCAGCCAAAGCGGCAGGCATTTTGGCTATCGTTGGTGTCATCAACCTACCTATCATTCACTTTTCAGTAGAGTGGTGGAACACACTTCACCAAGGCGCGACGATCACTAAGTTCGACAAGCCTTCTATTTCAAGTGACATGTTATGGCCGCTTCTTCTTAACATCTTCGGCTTCGCTTTTTTCTTTGGTGCTGTGACTATGGTTCGTTTCCGTAACGAAATCATCAGTAAAGAAAGTCACCGTCCATGGGTTCGCAAGCTTGCGGCTGAAAAAGCGTAGTAGGGTAGGTAATTATGTATTTTGAATCTTTGAGTGATTTCTTTGCCATGGGAGGCTATGCCTCGTATGTATGGAGTGCATTTGGAATCACATTCCTCGCGATGATCATTTTACTGGTCGTAAGCGTTCGTCGTGGTAAGCAATTACTAAATGAAGTACAAGCTAAGATTGATCGTCAAGCTCGTATCGATGCAGCAAAAAATATGGAGAACACTCTATGAACCCAAGACGTAAAAAGAGGCTGGGCATTGTCTTAGCGATCTTTTTTGGTATCAGTGCGACTGTTGGATTAATGGTTTACGCACTTAACCAGAACATGGATCTGTTCTACACACCAACTGAGCTGGTCAACGGCAAAGATGGTAAGAAACCTGAAGTTGGTCAACGCCTACGTATTGGTGGCATGGTCGTAGTCGGCTCTGTAAGCCGTGACAATGAATCACTACGTGTAAGCTTTGATTTGCAAGATGTAGGCCCTAAAGTAACAATTCTATACGATGGCATTCTTCCTGATCTTTTCCGTGAAGGCCAAGGTATTGTTGCTCAGGGTGTTCTTAAAAATGCAACGACAATCGAAGCGTTTGAGGTGTTGGCAAAGCACGATGAAGAGTACATGCCTTCTGAAGTTGCGGAAGCAATGAAGAAAACCCATGAGCCTTTGCAATACACGACTGAACAAAAAGAAGGAAATGCTCAATGATAGCCGAGATCGGCCATTTTGCGATGATCCTGTCCTTGGGACTTGCATTGCTGCTAAGCGTGCTCCCATTGTACGGAGCCGCTCGAAATAACACATTACTGATGAACAGCGCACGACCGTTGTCGTGGGGTATGTTCGGATTCTTAGCGATTTCGTTCTTTATATTGTGTTACGCGTTCTATACAAATGATTTTACGATTCAATACGTAGCAAGTAACTCGAATAGCCAACTGCCTTGGTACTACCGAATTACGGCGGTTTGGGGCGCTCACGAAGGCTCATTACTGCTTTGGGTTCTTATCCAAGCGGGTTGGACGGTTGCAGTAGCGACGTTTAGCCGTGGTATGCCTCAAGAGTCTGTGGCTCGCGTACTGGCTATCATGGGTTTGATTACGGTCGGCTTCTTGCTGTTCATTATCGTAACGTCTAACCCGTTCCTACGTACATTGCCTTTCTTCCCTGTAGATGGCCGAGACTTGAACCCACTATTGCAAGATCCGGGTTTGATTATTCACCCGCCAATGCTTTACATGGGTTATGTAGGTTTCTCGGTAGCGTTCTCTTTTGCAATCGCTTCTCTAATGAGTGGTCGTTTAGATACGGCATGGGCTCGTTGGTCTCGTCCTTGGACAATCGCTGCTTGGTTATTCCTAACGGTAGGTATCGCACTAGGTTCTTGGTGGGCTTACTACGAACTTGGCTGGGGTGGCTGGTGGTTCTGGGATCCAGTAGAAAACGCTTCATTCATGCCTTGGTTGGCAGGTACTGCATTAATGCACTCACTTGCGGTAACCGAAAAGCGTGGCACATTTAAAGCTTGGACAGTATTGCTGGCTATCTCTGCATTCTCGCTAAGCTTACTAGGTACATTCCTAGTTCGTTCGGGCATCTTGGTATCGGTTCACGCATTCGCGTCGGATCCTGCTCGTGGTATGTTTATTCTAGGTTTCCTAGTCTTTGTTATCGGTGGTTCACTGCTGTTGTTCGCTGTTAAAGGCGCATCGGTTCGTGTTCGCGGTAACTTCGATTTGGTTTCTCGTGAAAACGCATTGCTTGGTAACAACATCTTATTGATTGCAGCGCTTGTCGTTGTATTAGTCGGTACGCTACTGCCATTAGTTCACAAACAGTTAGGCTTGGGCTCGGTATCTATCGGTGCACCATTCTTTGATATGTTGTTCTTCTGGTTAATGATCCCGTTCTCGTTCTTACTGGGTATCGGTCCTCTGATCCGTTGGAAACGTGACAACCTGTCTAAGCTTGTTAAACCAATGCTGATTTCAGGTGCATTCTCACTTGGCTTGAGTGCGCTAATGGTTGCTCTACTGGCTGACCGCTTCAGTGGTACTGCTTTTGCTGGTTGGGTAATGGCGTTCTGGATCATCTTCATGCACGGCTTTGAGCTGCATGAGCGTGCGACTCACCGTCATACATTCCTGAAAGGTCTAACTAAGCTACCTCGTAGCCACTGGGCAATGATGTGTGGTCACATTGGTTTAGCCGTGACAGTGATTGGTATCGCGATGGTGCAAAACTACAGCATCGAACGTGATGTACGTCTGGCGCCAGGTGAAAGCTACCAGCTTGAAGAATACAGCTTCCTGTTTACAGGGGTTCGTGACAAAGATGGTCCTAACTACGATGGTTATATTGCTGACTTTGAAATTACTAAAGAAGGTAAATACATCAACACGCTCCACGCTGAAAAACGTTTCTACACCACAGCTAAGTCTATGATGACAGAAGCAGCGATTGACCGCGGCGTAACGCGCGACCTTTACATCGCAATGGGTGAACGTTTAGACGACAACAAATCTTGGGCTGTTCGTATCTACTACAAACCATTTGTACGTTGGATCTGGGCAGGTTCTTTGATCATGTCGATTGGTGGTGCTATTGCAATCAGTGACCGTCGTTATCGTTTCCGTAAGCCAACAAAAAAGTCGGCTGAAGAGCAGGAGGCTTAATTCGAATGAACAAGAAGATTTTATTCATTCCATTGATTGCGTTCATGGTTCTAGCTGGAATCTTTGCAACGCAATTAATGCGCAACCAGTCGGGCGATGACCCGACTAAGCTTGAATCTGTATTGATTGGTAAGCCTGTTCCTGAGTTCGGTCTAGAAGACTTAGAACAACCAGGTAAGTTTCATGACCAAGCAATCTTTAAAGGTGAGCCACTGCTTCTTAACGTGTGGGCGACTTGGTGTCCTACTTGTTATGCAGAGCACTCTTACCTGAACAAGCTTGCGGATCAAGGCGTTAAGATCATTGGTCTTAACTACAAAGATGATCGCAACAAAGCGGTTGGTTGGTTAAAAGAGTTGGGTAACCCGTACCTAATTAGCCTGTTTGATGGTAATGGCATGCTAGGTCTTGACCTTGGCGTGTATGGCGCGCCTGAAACTTTCCTAATCGATGCTAACGGCGTAGTTCGCTACCGCCATGTTGGTGACGTGAACCCAACCAACTGGGCATCGACGCTTGAGCCGATGTATCAAGAGTTGTTGGAGGAATCGAAATGATTAGAAAAGCACTGATTACTCTATTCGCTACGTTCGCAATCTCAGCGACTGTTTCTGCTGCGCCTATCGAGTTCCATGAATTTGAAACCGTGGATCAAGAACAGCAGTTTAAAGAGCTGAGCAATACGCTACGTTGTCCTAAATGTCAGAACAACACGATTGGTGATTCGAACGCTGAGCTAGCGGTCGACTTACGCCAAAAAGTGTACGAGATGACAAAAGACGGTAAGTCGAAGCAAGATATCATTGATTACATGATTGCTCGCTACGGTAACTTTGTGACTTACAATCCACCACTGACACTAGCTACATCGATCCTTTGGATTGGACCGTTTGCGGTTGTTGTGTTTGGATTTGGTTTGATTATTTTACGAAGCAGAAAGTCAAAATCAAAAGCAGCAGTAGAGTCAGATAAAGACTGGGATGCAGACAAAGAAGCTCGCTTAAAAGCGTTACTCGATGAAGAGAACGACGGAGATAAGAAGTAATGACTCTATTTTGGATTTCTACCATTATCCTTTCGCTAGCGGCAATTTTCTTAATTGTTCTGCCTTTCATTAATAAGAAGGCAAATAATGATGAAATGCTTCGCGACGAGTTGAATAAAGCATTCTATAAAGACCGTCTTGTCGAGTTAGAAGTAGAAGCAGAGGAAGGTCTTGTTGATAACCAACAAGAACTGATCGCTGATTTGAAACAGTCTCTGCTTGATGATGTTCCTGCACAAGAAGAGATGAAGAAAACTCAAATCTCTACGCTTGGTGTGGTTGTACCGTCGATCATTCTTGTCGTCGCTGTGACTTATGGTATGTACTTTAAGTTCGGTGCATTGGACAAAGTTCAACACTGGCAAGAAGTGAGCTCGAACCTTCCTGAATTGTCTAAAAAGCTGATGTCATCGGAAGGTGGTGCACTAACGGATGATGAGCTGGAAGATTTGACTCTGGCGCTTCGTACTCGTCTGCATTACCAACCAAAAGATTCAACAGGTTGGTTGCTACTCGGTCGTATTGCACTGGCTAACCGTGATGCTGAAACAGCAAAAGATTCTATGGAGCGAGCTTACAAGCTTGAACCTAAGAATGAAGATGTTCAGTTAGGTTTCGCACAAGCACTGATGCTTTCACCTGATGAAACTGATCAAAACCAAGCTCGTTTGATTTTGAGCCGTTTGATTCAAAACGATTACGTCGACCTTCGTGTGTTCTCACTGCTAGCGTTCGATGCGTTTGAGCGTCAAGACTACCCGGGTGCTGTGAAGTACTGGAGTATCATGCAACAGATGATTGGTCCACAAGACAGTCGCTATGAAATGCTTTCGCGCAGTATTGAAAGTGCTCAGAAGAAAATGGGCGACACTATGGGTGTCGACCAAGGTAAGACTGTTGCTGTAACGCTCGATCTATCTGCAGACGTGAATGCAGATCCTAACTCAGTGTTAATTGTGTCAGTACACAGAGCAGATGGTTCTCCAATGCCTATCGCAGCCGCTCGTTACCCACTAGGGACTTTCCCTCGTACTGTTGTGCTAGATGACGGTAACAGCATGCTGGAAGGACAAGAGTTGTCTAGCCTTGAAACTCTGATGGTTAGAGCTAGGCTTGATACAGACGGCAACGTTTCAACTCGCGAAGGCGATTGGTACGGTGAAAGTGAAGTGGTTGAATTGGGCGCTCCAGTCACCATTGATATCAATAAGCAATATTAATCATCACTTTGCATAGGTGTTAGCTATTCCGATTTGTAGATAAACGGTATAGACTTAGCCAAACAATTGAGGCCAGCGATTGCTGGCCTTTTTTATTATTCCTTATGGAAAAGGTGATATGTCTGCCAGTGTTTTAAGATTCTCGAGTTTACTTTTTATCGCAAGCTTAACGGTGGGCTGTTCAAGTGCGCCGGACGAAAGTGTTAACGATGATAACCTCGAAACCTCTGAATACGTCGAAGAGTCCCACCCGAATGATCCTTTTGAAGGCTTCAACCGCGCGATGTGGGATATTAACTACGAATATCTAGATCCTTATTTGGTTCGCCCAGTTTCCCTTGCTTATGTTGACTACACCCCTGTGCCAGTGCGTTCTGGTATCTCCAATTTTCTAGCCAACTTAGACGAACCATCAAGCATGGTGAATAACCTTATTATGGGCAATGGTGAAAAAGCACTCGATCATTTTAATCGTTTTTGGATTAACTCAACGATTGGTTTGTTAGGCTTGATCGATATTGCCAGCGAAGCAGGGATCACCAAGTACGATGACAAGTCGTTCTCTGATGCGATTGGTCATTACGGGGTAGGGAATGGTCCTTACTTCATGGTGCCGGGTTATGGCCCAATAACAACGCGCGAAGTGACTGAAACCGTTGATGGTATGTATGTGCCTCTGTCTTTCTTGAACTTCTGGGCTAGCTTAGGCAAGTGGGCATTCGAAGGCATGGAAACACGTGCTCAGTTAGTGTCACAAGAGGCGCTGTTGGATAACTCTCCAGATCCATACGCATTAACGCGTGATGTTTACATTCAACGTCGTGATTTCAAAGCCGAGATAGAACCTGAAGAGGTCGACCTTGAAGAAGAAGATTTCATCGATGGTTATCTAGAAGATTACTAGAAACACGATTTAGAGAACTGATAAAAGAAAGGCTCGATGTTGATGCAACATCGAGCCTTTTTAATGTTTGTTACTTAGATTAAGTAAAACAGATTAGAAGCGGTAGTTCGCTTGGATACCAACTAACCAGATGCTACCTGTCACTTCACCTTCGAAGTTGCCACCAAATAAATCCGCTGCAGCATCGGTTTCATGCATCTTAGCGTCTTTCGCTAGAATGTAAGTGAAGCCTGCATCTAGAGTTAGTTGCTCAGACCATTGGTAGCCTGCACCAATACTCAACCAAGTACGGTCTGTTTCTGGGATCGTTGCTGTACGGTGCTCTTCGCTTACCGCTGACGTGTCGTAGGCGATACCAGAACGTAGAGCCAGTTTAGGTGTCATTTGGTAAGTGGTACCAATCGCAAAACGGTAGTTGTCTTCCCAATTTTCTTCTTTGATCGGCACCGATTCAGTTGGGAAATCAGCAACAAGTTCTTTGAAGCTGCTCCAGTTTGTCCAGTTAACACTCGCGTGAACCGCGACTTTTTCTGTCAATTGGTGGAAACTAGCAAGTTCTGCTGTTGCTGGAAGAGCAAGGTCCATTGAGCCACTCTTGTGAGCCGTAGGATTTGTCGGGTTAAAGCCGATGCCTTTAGCATAGCCTTCTAAAGTCAGGTCTACTTCCGATTTGTAGGTAAAGCCAAGGCGGTTATTTTCATTGATCTGCCAAGCAGTACCCACTTGCCAACCCCATGCAGTGTCTTCACCTTCCATGTACTTTAAAGTGGTACCAGCTAATGGCGATTGAGGGCTAGCAACAGCACCAAAGCTACCTTCTGCCATGATATAGCGAACACCACCACCAATAGATACGTTTTCAAGTACTTGGTAAGCAGCATTTAAGTTGAGTTCCATGCTGATAACGCTTGCTTCATTGCCGTGGTTTGCACCAGCAAAGTCAGTACCTAGGTCGGTTTCCATGCCGTAGTTGGTGCCTGCAGCAAATCCGATTGCTAACTTTTCTGAATACTTGTGAGATACGTAAAAGTTAGGAATCACAGCACTGTGGGCGAAATCTTTGCTATTTGCTGGAGTATTTCCGCCAGAGGTACCTTCGATATCAATGTTCGGGTCAACATAGATAGCGCCAACAGAAACTTGTGTGCCTTCTAGGTAAGTCAGCATGGCAGGGTTGCGCCATTGTGCGTCTGCGCCGTCAGCCATTGCTGCTTCACCCGCGTATGCGCGGCCAAGACCGGTTGCTGAGTATTCTGCTAGTTGAAAACCTGCCGCGTGAGTCACAGTAGAAGTCGAAAGTAGTCCAACTGCCACTGCAGCAGATAGAAGAGTCTTATTCATTTTCATTATTATGTTCGCTGAATCATAAGTATTTAGTGGCGTGATTCTACTTTTAGAGTCATTACTTTAAAAATGAAATTCGAATAAAACAATGTTTTAGGGATTTAATGAGTAAATGTGTTTAATTATTAGAGAAATAGTCTGAATGTTTCGGCTGTGTTGCGAAATTTGAGCGTACACTTGTAGTCATATATTGACCTTGCAGGCTACAACTGTAAGCTTAAATTGATGTGAGTCAGTGGTTTAGGCAATGAAAAAGGGTCGCGTAATGCGACCCTTTGGAGATTTATAACCTAGCTTATATTAGAAGCTACGGCTGTACTGCAGACCCATTAGGATTGCATCTGCATGTGTCGTTGCGGTGACTGTTGATATATCAGAGCCAGGCAGTAGTGGGTTAGGTGTACTTTCAGATACTTCTACGTCATCACCCATAAGATAAGTGAAACCGAAGTCTATGTTTGACTTGTCATCAATATGGTAAGTAAAACCAGCAGATAACCATTGACGATCAGAGTCAGGTACTGAGATCGACGTTAACTCATCTTGAGCACTTGTATCGTACATGTAACCTGCACGTAGAGTCCATGTACGGTTTAGGTAGTATGTACCACCGATAGCATAGTGCCAACCATCTTTCCATTGATATTCTTTATTATAAGCGCCAGGCAATAAGCCTTGAGAAAGGTTGTCAAACTCGATTTGATCAAATGCGCTCCAGCCGATCCATTGTACAGAGTAGTGAACAGCAAATTTAGTGTCTTCAATTTTGTGGTAACCGGAGAACTCAGCAATGTCTGGTAGAGGAAGTGTGATCTCTTGATCTTTGTCATCCTCGGCAGTGATCTCAGGGCTATAACGATAAGATAAACCGAATCGGTTATTATCATCTAGCTCATAAACAGTTCCGACATTGAAACCGACAGCCCAACCATCAGCTTTGTCTACATCAAGTAGAGGGCCTAAAGTATCATGTTCACGTTTCATCGTGCCTTGGCCATAAATTAAATCAAGGCCAGCACCAAAACTCCATTGTTCATTGAGTCGGTATGAGCCGGATAGACCAAAGTTGATACTCATTACATCAGTTAGGCCTCCGTACTCCTTTGCGCCGGAAGAGTCACTAAACTCAGTTTTTGTTCCGAAATTGGAGTAAGCGTTCACACCCCAAGCAAACTGCTCATTAACTGGTACGATAAGGTGGATATTAGGAGCAACTGAAGTATCACCAGCATCATCGTAATTAAAGTTACTTGTTGCTGCAGGAACATTACAAAGCCCACCACTACAGTATTGGCCATCTTTAACTTCAATCATTGAAGTAATGGTTTCAAAACCAAGAGAAAGCTCAGTTTTGTCAAATAGTGCCATTGCTGCAGGGTTACGTGCCATTACTGACGCGTTATCTGCGATTACTGCATCACCAGCGAAAGCACGGCCGATGCCGGTTGCTGATTGTGCGTTAAGTTGGAAACCTGCTGCCATCGCTTGCGAAGACGCCAGTGTAATTGTTACTGCTAAAAGAGACTTTTTAAACAGACGCGTGTTGTTGGTAGTCATTCATTTATTCCTTTATATATCCGCCTCTACAGGGCGATTAATTTGAGCAATTGCTCAATGGTGGCTGATCCTATTCGCAAGTATACGATATACAAATCCGACCATTGGAAATTTTGAGTGGAAAATTATGGAAATGACGCCTATCTGGCACGAAAATGGTGTGAAATGTTGTTTTTTAGAGTTTTAACTCTAGAGGTATTGGTGGTGTGAATGGTTTTGCGGTTTATTTATAAATAAAGCCCAGCAATATCAGTAATATAATTGCTGGGCCTGTTGTGACGGGGTTTTAAGAGCGAATTAGCTCATTGGTTTGATCATTTTTGTCAGCTTTTCAGCGATTTTGGAAACATCCTCACCATTTTCACCCACAAGGATTAAGCTGCTGCCATCTACGGGTGTTACCGAGCCGGACATGCCTTTTTCATCAAAATCGATAGGTTTGTCTGTTGGAATACCGGTTAAAAACAGTGTTACTTTGCCTTTTGCGCCTTGGAAGACCATATGTACTGCGTTGGATTTACCAAAGCCACAGTGGTTTAGGTAATAAACATGGTAAGGGAAAGCGTCATCAAACTGAAAAGCAAATGGGTTCATTTTTGCGTTGATCTGCTGCGATGTAACCTGTTCATCGATGCTACTAACAAAGCTCTTCTCATCAACAACATGCTTCATCGCCGTATCAACTAAACTAGCTTGCGCAGGTGAAACGAATGCATTTCCCCAATTCACTTGGCCAACTAATAAACCAGCAACAAACGCCACCGAGGCAGCCATTGCCATTGCTCGTCTCGCAAACGTAGGCCTTACTACTTTGCTTTCTTCGCTTGAGGTCTGGTTGAACAGAATACGATCTGCAAGATCGTCTGGCACATCCACATTCATCGCAGAGTGGATCTGCTTATCAAGCGCTAGTACATCGTCTAAGAAGTTACTATTGGTTTCGCTATTCGCGGCTGCATCAACAATATCTTGTGTACGTTGTTTAGGTTCCGACAATACACGACGACGAAATTCCAAATCATCCATTATGTTGCCCCCTCTCTGCCTCTTCTGTATCCAACAGCTCTTTCAACTGATTTCGAGCTCTGAATAAACGTGTCATCACCGTGTTTTTGTTGAGATCGAGAATATCGGCAATCTCATCACCACTAAAACCACCAATCACTTGCAAGAAGAGAGGTTCACGGTAATCAATTTCAAGTTTCATGATCTGAGCTTGCAACCACTGATGCTGATGGTGCGGGTCATCACTGACACTAGCATCGTTACCGTGATCGTCGATATCAACCAGATCAAACTGTTTGCGTTCAAAACGTCGAGCGTTTTCGCGTCTCAATATGGTAATTAGCCAAGATTTAGCGGCTTTTTCATCTTGAAGGCTATCGAGTGACTTCCATGCACGAAGGCAAGTTTCTTGAACTAAGTCTTCGGCAATGCTTTTGTCTTTGCATAACCAATAGGCGTAGCGAAAGAGGTCACGATGATAGGCACGCACGAGTGCTTCGTATTTTCTTTGTTTGTCCATATCAGAGTTGACCGGACGCTTGGCTGTTTTCTTTCCAAACATTTTTATTATTGACACACGAGCCTCCATAATTGCTCTGCGTATAGCTGTCCTCTATACGTTGTGCTTCGTTTTTATATTTTTAGAGCTAACGATCGGCAGGAAATCGTAAAATCACATTAAAATTGATCTACTTCAAAATCTAAGGCCTCGAACCCGTTATAGTACACCTTGTCGTCTAGTTAGTCATTCGTGGCTAGCATGTTGAGCAAGACGACACTTCCTTTTGAAGGCTGACTTTACTTTCTCCTAATCAGGAAACTGATTATTTCAATTGGCGCTAAGTTAATTGCTTTATATACATTCCGACCACACAGCTTTGTGTGGTTTTTTTTTGCCTCAAGAAAACCATTCTCTACATTGCGATAACAGTCTTGGCTTACAATAGTTTAGTCTCTTACGACAACCTTTCCCCCAAAAAGGTTCGCCTGAATGTGCCGTTATATTTTCAAACAGTGAGATACTCGTATCACGTTTATTTAAACGCTCGTTTGATTTAATTAACAACTTCTTTACAATGTTTCAGGTCAGACCTCTTAACTTTAAGGAGAAACCATGGGCAAACAGGAAGTCAAAACGCGTTCTGGAGAACGTGTTGCCGTTGTCGCTGGATTACGAACCCCATTCGCTCGTCAGAGCACAGAATTTAGCCAAGTGCCTGCGGTTGACCTAGGCAAAATGGTTGTGAGCGAAATGCTTGCAAGAACGGATGTCGATCCTGCGCTTATTGAACAAGTTGTGTTCGGCCAAGTAGTGCAAATGCCAGAAGCTCCGAACATTGCGCGTGAAATCGTGTTGGGCACAGGCATGGATATCAATACCGATGCCTACAGTGTGACACGAGCATGTGCGACCAGCTTCCAAGCGGCAGTTAACGTGACCGAAAGCATTATGGCTGGCACGATTGATGTCGGTATTGCGGGCGGTGCGGACTCTTCTTCTGTATTGCCTATCGGTGTTTCGAAAAAGTTAGCGGCAAATCTATTAGCGCTGAGCAAAACGAAAACTATGGGTCAAAAGCTCAAGATTCTTAAAACGCTTTCCGTAAAAGATTTGATGCCAGTACCACCTGCAGTTGCTGAATACTCGACCGGTTTATCCATGGGACAAACGGCTGAGCAAATGGCTAAGACGCATGGTATTACTCGCGAAGCTCAAGACGCACTTGCTCACCGTTCTCATTCTTTGGCTTCTCAGGCATGGAAAGAGGGCAAGATTAAAGACGAAGTGATGACGGCATTCCCGGCGCCTTACAAAAAGTATCTAGCGGAAGACAACAACATTCGCCACGACTCAACGGTTGAAGGTTACGCTAAGCTGCGTCCTGCTTTTGATAGAAAGTACGGCAGTGTAACGGCAGCCAATGCTACACCGCTTACTGATGGCGGCGCTGCGGTGATGTTGATGCGCGAAGGTAAAGCGAAAGAACTAGGCTTAGAAGTGCTTGGTTATATTCGTGGTTATGCGTTCTCAGCGATTGGTGTTGAAACAGATATGCTGATGGGCCCGACTTACGCGACCTCACAAGTATTAAAGAACACCGGTTTAGAGTTGTCAGACCTTACACTGATCGAAATGCACGAAGCATTCGCTGCCCAAGTTTTGGCTAACGTTAAAATGTTTGCGAGCGATGAGTTTGCACAGAAGAATCTTGGCCGCGACAAAGCGATCGGTGAGATTGATATGGAGAAGTTCAACGTGCTGGGTAGCTCGATTGCTTACGGACACCCGTTTGCAGCGACTGGCGCGCGCATGATGACTCAAACATTACGTGAACTGAAACGTCGCGGTGGCGGCTTGGCACTGAACACAGCTTGTGCGGCTGGTGGTTTAGGTGCAGCAATGATCTTGGAGGTAGAATAATGTCTACGACTCTTGATACAACAACAGAAAAAGAAACAGTCGCTCAACCAGATTCAACCTCTGCGACTGAATCAACCAAAAAGAAAGCGACAGCATTTACTCTTAATATCGATGAGCAAGATATTGCTTGGTTAGCGATTGATGTGCCCAACGAGAAAATGAACACGCTGCAGGCGGCTTTTGCTGAAGAAATGAAAGCTATCTTCGAGCAACTCAAAGAAAAGCAGAGCCGAGTTAAGGGCCTAATTGTTCATTCTCTTAAGCCAGATAACTTTATCGCTGGTGCCGATGTAAGAATGCTTGATGCGTGTAAAACGGCTGACGAAGCACAGTCTCTGGCTCGCCAAGGGCAGGAGATGTTCCAAACTCTGTCTGAACTGCCGTACCCAGTGGTCGCAGCGATTCATGGACCATGTTTAGGTGGTGGTTTAGAGCTCGCACTGGCATGTGATTACCGTGTATGTACCGATTCAGATAAGACTCGTCTTGGTCTGCCAGAAGTACAACTTGGCTTATTGCCGGGTTCTGGCGGTACACAGCGTCTGCCTCGCCTTATCGGTTTGTTACCATCGCTCGACCTAATCCTTACGGGCAAGCAACTGCGCGCTAAGAAAGCGAAATCGCTCGGTGTTGTGGATGCTTGTGTGCCTGAAACTATCCTGCTTGAAGTCGCTAAAAGCTTTGTTGAAAAGAATACGGGCAGTAAAAAAGGGAAGCGTTTTGCGTCGAAAAGCCAAGCGTCGACTAAAGAAAAGCTGATTTCACGTAACGGCCTTGGTCGTAAAGTGATTTTTGAGCAAGCTTCTAAGAAGACCAATCAGAAAACACGCGGTAATTACCCAGCAGCAGATGCGATTTTGGACGTCATTCGTTATGGCCTTGAGAACGGCTTTGACAAAGGCCTTCAGTATGAAGCGAAGCGTTTCTCAGAACTGGTTATGACTTCAGAGTCTAAAGCCCTTCGTTCGATTTTCTTTGTAACTACGGAAATGAAAAAAGAACACGGCGCAGACGCAGAACCAAAAGCGGTTAAGCGTGTTGGTGTGCTTGGCGGTGGTCTTATGGGCGCAGGCATCAGCCATGTCAGTGTTGCTAAGGCGAAAGTACCAGTTCGCATTAAAGACGTATCCAATGAAGGTGTGTTGAACGCGCTTAACTACAACTTCAAGTTGTTCGATAAGCAGCGTAAGCGTCGCATTCTGAGCAGAGCGGGTCTCGAAAGTAAGATGCTTCAGCTATCTGGTGGTATCGACTTTACGAGTTTCAACCACACCGATGTGGTGATTGAAGCGGTATTTGAAGACCTCGACCTTAAGCAGTCAATGGTTGCGGATATCGAAGCCAATGCCAAGCCAGAGACTATCTTTGCAACCAACACGTCTTCACTGCCAATCCATAAAATTGCGGAGAAGGCGCAGCGACCAGAAAACGTTGTCGGTCTTCACTACTTCAGCCCTGCCGAAAAAATGCCGCTGGTTGAGGTTATCCCCCATGAAACAACCTCTGAAGAGACGATTTCTACGGTTGTCGCATTAGCGAAGAAGCAAGGCAAAACACCGATTGTTGTCAAAGACACGGCTGGTTTTTATGTGAACCGTATTCTTGCTCCGTACATGAACGAAGCAGCGCATTTACTCCTAGCGAACGAGCCGATTGAAAAGCTCGACAGCACGTTATTGGACTTCGGTTTCCCGGTTGGTCCTATCACTTTATTAGATGAGGTGGGTGTTGATATCGGTGCGAAGATCATTCCGATTTTAGTGAATGAGCTTGGCGATCGTTTCCAAGGCCCTGATGTGTTCGACATTCTTTTGAATGACAACCGTAAAGGTCGTAAGAGTGGTAAAGGTTTCTACACTTACAAAGGCAAGAAGAAGGAAGTCGATAAGTCAGTTTACAAGCTGCTTAAGCTGCAACCAGATCCTAAGTTGAGCGATAACGATATCGCGATGCGCTGTGTGTTACCTATGTTGAACGAAGCGGTTCGTTGTTTAGATGATGGCATTATCCGCAGCCCTCGTGATGGTGATATCGGTGCGATTTTCGGTATCGGTTTCCCGCCATTCCTCGGTGGTCCGTTCCGCTACATGGATCAAATCGGCATTAAGTCACTGGTTGAGATGATGAACGATTTCGCTAAGAAATACGGTGACCGTTTTGCGCCATGTGATGGCCTACTGACACGCGCTGGTTTGGGTGAGTCTTTCTACAAGTAACTCTCTAATTCATTGATTAAGAAGCCCGCATCAAGCGATTGATGCGGGCTTTATTTTTATGGAGATATGCTAAAGGAGTGAGATTCCCGACTCAGTCGTTCCTCCTTCTCGGGAATGATGTTCGAGAGATAAAAAGTAAGTTATTGCGTTGATTAGAAAGGTGGTCAAACACACCTCAATCAAAACTACCGTCATCTCCTAAAGCGACGAAGGAGCGTAATAGGAGATCTGATTTTGTGCTTCATCCAAGAAAAAAGGTTGATGCTTTCACATCAACCTTATGATTTTCATTCCAGCTTTATCAGCCAAGCTCACAGTCTTTAGGGCGTAACTGAAACTCATCAATAGAGCCAATTTCAACACCTGCTGACAGCTTATCTTCCTCATTATGAGCATTACCGTGAGCATGCATAATCAAACGATTTGCAGTACGTGGTTTTAGCTGACTGACCACAAAACGCATCATGTCAGAGCGAGTTAACCCTTTAAGGTCTTCTAATACGCGCTCTCTTTGATTGAACTCAACATCCTTATTGCCTATCGCAACCCATAAGCGCTGAGCACGCCCTCGCAAAGTCGTATCTGGTGTCGAAATCTGATTCCATAGGCCGCGCTTACTGCTGTGCCATTGATAGTCGTTAAGCTCTAACAGCACCATGTAAAAGGCATTGAGGAACTCATCTATCGAGGCTAACAAGTCAGCAGGGGCTGCATTCGGTGATTGCACGTACAACACAATTCCAGGGTGTCGGTTGAGCGGCATATTGCCAGTACCGACCATGTAACCTAGCTGCTGCTTGGTACGTATCTCATGGAAGAAAGTGGCCGACATCAAATGGTTTGCCAGTGAATACAGCGCGATGTTTTTAGGCGAAATATCAGGGCATTGGTAATAAACCACGATGGCCGAATCATCTTGGTTACACACCACTTCACGTTGGAAGCTGCCGTTTTCACCCAGCATGATGAGCGGGCGCAGTGATTCTTCGTAAGCCTGATCTTGAATACGCAGTGCATCTTTTAGCGTTTCAGCCATCTTGTGTGCATCGGCTTTTTTCCAGTCGCCATACACAAACATCTCAACATGAAGTTCCGCCAAGATTGCTTGAACAAATGAAGAGAGCTCATCGACTTCAATCGTTTCCAGCGCTTCAATTAACACAGAATAGGGTGGGTTGTTGGGCTGTAAAATACCCGTCATTGCGTTAAACAGTTGCGAAATTGGACGATCTTGCGACGCGTTATTCCAGTTTCTGAGAAGTTGATGCTTAATGGTTTCAAAGCGTGTTGGACTAAAGTCTCGTGCCTGAAAGCGCTCTAGGATCATATTGAGTAGTTGTGGTTGCTTTTCGCTGAATCCAGAGAGTGTCAGTGTCACGCCACCTTGATGGGTGTACATGTTGTAACCCATGCCCGCGATTTCAGCTTGATAGGTCTCTTTTTCAAGAGAATCTAAGAACATCTCAACACATAAGCGTGTTTTTACGATATTTCTTGGGCTAGCGACTGAGTGCGGGCTATCGATTGCAACATACACCACACCTTTAGGTACTCGAAATTGATGGTCTTGCAGGTGCCATAACTTAAAACCATCGAGCTCTTGCAATAGCTGTGGATATTCAGCGTCACCTTCAAGTTCTGCTGGGTCTAAGTCGTAGCAAATAAACGGGTTTTTACCGGGTAGCTCAAACTGCCAACCGGGATTGATGCAGGTGAAGCATTGAACTTGCTCAGCTGTAAAAGGAGTAACCGAGTAGGGCGTAAAGTACCACTTAGCTTCTCTGTCATACTCGAACCCCTGAGCAACAATGGTCGCTCGCATGTTGTCTACGGTTAAGTAAGGTAGCAAAGAACGCTGTAATTCGTCATCGAAATGCGACATTTTGTAATCGCCATACACCACATCTTGCTCTTGGTAGTGCTGCATGTTGATGACGAGGTGGCTGACGACATCAAGCGGTCTTGCTGGCTCTTGAAAGCGGAAAGCAGACTCTAAAACGGCGCGTTTTTCTAGGTAGCGCCACTCTTCTATGCCTTGTTGTTCGACTAACTTGATGTACTGAAATATCGCTTGGATGATGTTATCGGTTTTGGTTAAACCTTCAATGGTCAACGAGCAACTGACTGTGAAATCACGGTAGTTACTGCCACTCGCGCCACCACCTGCCGAGAGGGATGTTATCCAGCCTTTCTCTTTGAGTTGCATCATCAAACTGCCTTCACCTTCGTAACCTAAAAGGTGGGCAAAGAACGACAATGGCTTAACGCCGTAGTGTTCGTCCATGCTTGGCATAGGGAAGGTTAAGATAAGTTTGCGTACTTCTTTAATTGGCTCAACACGCACTTGTACGCTTGTGCTCAACTCGCCAACAATCGGTACTTCAACCTTTTTGCCTTGTAGGTTGTGATTGGTGATCGAGCTAAAGCGATCCTCAACCCAGCTTTGCATCTCATCTAATGACTGATTGCCAGACAGTGTCAGCGTCATCAAGTCAGCAGAGTATTGTTGCTGGTGGAAAGCCAAGATCTCTTGTCGAATCGTCTCGCCGTTTCTATCACCCAACGTATCGATATTACCGACAGAAAACTTCGAGAATGGGTGATTGTGATTCACCAGCTCTTTGGTAACTTGGTACAAGCGTCGTGAGTCGTCGTTGAGTTTCATCTTGTATTCGGAATCAACGGCTTGGCGTTCTTTGTCTAACGCTTCTTCGTTGAACAGGGGAGCGGTAAAAAATTGGCTGAAGCGATCGAGTGCGGTTTCAAAGGCATTCAATTCAACATCAAAAAAGAAGCAGGTGTGCTCTGTTCCTGTCCAAGCATTGTTGCTGCCGCCATGCTGGCTGATAAAACTTTGGAACTCTCCGACCTTTGGATACTTTTCAGTTCCTAAAAATAGCATATGCTCTAAGTAGTGAGCCAAACCCTCTCGGTCTGTAGGGTCATCAAAATGCCCCACATTGACGGCTAATGCGGCTGCTGCTTTTTGAGCATTTTGATCCTGAACTAACAGTACACGTAACCCGTTATTTAAGGTTATGTAGCGGTATTGATGTTCATCATTTGGGCTTAAGTGCACAGGAGCATCTCCAGAGAAGGTGGTTTTTAAATTATGCACCCGATGATTCGGCGTGCAAACCTTGTGATCATATTTTGGGATATGAAGTGCTTTTTGGCGATTTCTAAATCACTTTTATCGATTTTTATCAGTAATTTATTTTCTTTTAACAAGATTGTTAAGAAAGTCGAACTCTTTGGCAAGTGACTTGATATAATTATTTATATTGACTGCGGTTTCTCTGGATTGAGAGCCAAACCTAAGTAGCGTTTCGCTGATATATGGGATATATCGACTTTCGACATGTTACGAAGACAGGATTGAACATGAAAATATTCATTATGCGCCACGGTGAAGCAGAACATTTTGCGAACTCGGATGCAGAACGAGCGTTGACCAAGCGCGGGAAAATGGCTTCTCTTGCAGTGGCACAAGCTGCAAATGAGCAGGGGATTAGTCAATTCGATAAAGTGCTGGTGAGCCCATATTTAAGGGCACAAGAAACGTGGTTAGAGATCTCTCAGGCGTTTTCTGGAAAGAAAGTAGAAACCTGTGATGATATTACGCCTTATGGAATGTCCGACGATGTGTTTGATTTGACCTTAGCAATGGCTGAAGTAGAAAAACTAGAGACCATTTTATTTGTTTCTCATTTACCTCTAGTGGGCTACCTAACGGCAGAATTTGCAACAGGCATGGCGCCGCCGATGTTTCCCACTTCGGGCTTAGCGTGTATCGACTTCAACCTTGAGACACAAAAAGGTGAGTTGCTTTGGAACATCAATCCATAAGCTCGTTGAACTCTGTTTGATGACAAAGTTGCAGACAAATAGAAAGGGCATCTCAATATGATTGGGATGCCCTTTGTTGTTTTTTGGTGAGAGAGAATTCGTTAACCAGAATTATTTCTCAGGAACCGAAAGCAAGACTAACAGCGCGCCATTGCCGCCAAACTCTAACGGCGCTTGGTGGAAAGCCATCACATCTGGGTGCTGTGCTAACCACAAAGGCACCTTCTGTTTAAGGATGTGTTTACCGATACCATGTTGAACACAGGCACAAGCCACGCTCTCTTTCACGCAGTGCGCAATCATCGCGCCAAGCTCACGTTTAGCTTCTTGTTGAGTCATACCATGCATATCGAGATACACGTCAGGCACGTAGACACCACGACGTAGGCGCTTGACCTCATATTTAGAGACATCATCACGCGCATAACGTGTCGGACCGTCTTCGCTAAGATGCGGAATGAACTCATCCGAGAAATAAAACTCGCTATCACTGGCTTGTCTTGCCGTTCGAGTAATTTCTTTTTGCTTGGCATTTCTTTTTGGCTGCTGGACTATGGTATCCTGTTGCAACTTTTTAACGCCCTTTACTGCATCGTTGAACAGGGCGAAATCGTCATCGAAGTCGGTGTCTTTTTTGCTCATCAGGTTATGAATTCTAATTAGAAACGTAATTAGCAGTATTGTAGCGCTTTTCGGAGACAATTTTGGATAAGATTTTTGTAGAAGAAGCGGTATCAGAACTACACACGCTTCAAGATGTGATTCGTTGGACTGTTAGCCGCTTTAACGCAGCGGGCCTATTTTATGGTCACGGCACTGATAACGCGTGGGATGAGGCAGTACAACTTATCTTACCTACTCTTTATCTGCCGATTGATGTTCCTTCGCATGTGATGAACTCTCGTCTAACGAGCAGCGAACGTCTGCGTATTGTTGAGCGAGTAATCAAGCGTATTAATGATCGTACACCAACGGCTTACCTAACCAACAAAGCTTGGTTCTGTGGTCTTGAGTTCTTCGTTGATGAGCGCGTTCTTGTGCCTCGTTCTCCAATTGGTGAGCTGATCGAAGCTCAATTCCAACCTTGGTTAACTGAAGAGCCAACTCGCATCATGGATATGTGTACGGGTAGTGGTTGTATCGCTATTGCTTGTGCTCACGCATTCCCAGACGCTGAAGTAGATGCGATTGATATCTCTACTGACGCATTGCAAGTTGCAGAGCAGAACGTTCAAGATCACGGCATGGAGCAGCAAGTGTTCCCAATCCGTTCAGATCTTTTCCGTGATTTGCCAAAAGAGAAATACAACCTGATCGTATCTAACCCACCTTACGTGGACGAAGAAGATATGAACAGCCTGCCAGATGAGTTTACTCACGAGCCAGAACTTGGCCTAGCAGCGGGTACAGACGGTCTGAAATTGGTTCGTCGCATCTTAGCTAACGCACCAGACTACCTAACTGACGACGGTATCCTTATCTGTGAAGTAGGTAACTCAATGGTTCACATGATGGATCAGTACCCAGAGATTCCATTCACTTGGATTGAATTCTCTAACGGTGGTCATGGCGTATTCATGATCACTCGTGAGCAGCTTGTTGCTTGCGCTGATGAGTTCTCTATCTACAAAGACTAGGTTTCAATTATTAGGTTAGTGCCCCTATCTTAGGGCTGTAAGCTTAGAACCTGACATCTAGTAAGACGTTCGATTTGAAACGTTTTTATTTAAACGCCATGCAGCAATGCATGGCGTTTTTTATTGCCTAGATTAAAGATGTTTGCGTTTATATCGAAGAAGTTCAGTGCAATATTTAGTTGATTAATATGAGGGCTTATTACATATTGGTGTTTAATATTTAGTCGTTTTAGTGAGTTAAGGAGAATTCACGATGAGCTTTGATACATGGATTTATTATTTACTAGCGGTGCTGATCTTAACGGCATCACCAGGCCCAAGTTCTCTATTGTGCATGACCAAAGGTGTGCAATCAGGCTTTAAATTATCGATATTTACCGCCTTGGGGAGCTTAACTGCGATTACTGGCATTCTAACCTTATCGTTTACCGGACTAGGGGTAATTATTGCTTCGTCTGAAGTGGTATTTAATGTCATAAAATGGACTGGTGCGGCTTATCTAATCTTCCTCGGCTGGAAATCACTGCGCTCTAGCCAACAAGATTATGACAAGTTATCGAATCAACAAGGCGGTGCTCAATCTGTCAAAGAAAGCGCTGCGCAGCATTACCTAAGTGGCTTTATTGTTGGCGCGAGTAACCCCAAAGCTATCCTGTTTTTTACCGCACTTTTCCCTCAATTTATTGACCCATCAATCGCTCTGATCCCGCAGTTTACCGTGTTTGCTTTGACCTTCGCAGTGATGGAATTGTCTTGGTTACTGGTGTATGCCTACTTGGGGGCGAAGTCGTCAAATTGGTTGTTTGCGAAAGGTCGAGCCAAGGTCTTTAATCGTGTCACTGGAGGTGTCTTTATTGGGGCTGGCGCACTGCTTTCGACGACCAGTCGAGCATAACTTTCTGTTTTATCAGAGAGGTGAATGATTACAGAATATTCTTGATGCTGTCATAAAAGGTTAATATTAATGTGCTTGCTGCTTTTGGCGAAAAGCCGATATATTGTAGTTACACCATCACGTTCTCAAGGAGAGACATATGCAGCATCAAGAAATGATTCAACACAGTAACTTTGGCGTAATCAGTCGCACTTGGATTTTCTCTACCCTTTCTCTAGTGGGTATTCTTGCTCTAATGTAGTCAGTTTTATGGCTCAATATTTTCAGTTTTTATTATGAATACACTTGTTAAAAAGTCTTCAAAGTCAGAACTCTTATTCTCGTAAATGTGGCTCTTCTCATCAGTCTAGCCACTTAGCTTTTCCTCTTCTTAGCAGTACCTTTCTCTCAGTAACCTTTTTCTCTGAATAATCTATTTGTCTGATTAACCCCTTTATCTCAATAGACTCACTGCATAACCTGATCTGAAGTTGTTATCAAACTGTGATAATCTTGAATCATCTTTTATCTACAGTGTGCCTCTCATGTCTGTCTGGGATTCTATTTCATTTAACAATCGATTTACCGCATTACCTCGACTGTTCTATACCCCAATTCAACCTACACCGCTCAGCAATGTCCAATGGATCGCATGGAACCATAAGCTTGCGGATGAACTCGGTTTTCCGTCATTTGATGATGCTTCCGAGGAATTGCTTGAAACGTTATCTGGCAATGTTGAACCTGAGCAGTTTTCGCCTGTAGCAATGAAATACGCAGGCCACCAGTTTGGTTCTTATAACCCGGATTTAGGTGATGGAAGAGGGCTATTATTAGCTCAAATTGTCGCGAAAAGTGGCGAAACTTTCGATTTACACCTCAAAGGTGCAGGTAAAACGCCTTATTCTCGCATGGGCGATGGACGCGCTGTTATTCGATCAACGGTTCGTGAGTACTTATGTAGCGAGGCGATGGCGGGGCTTAACATCCCAACCACACGTGCATTAGCCATGATGACCAGTGACACGCCAGTTTATCGTGAGAAGCAAGAGTGGGGGGCATTACTGGTGCGTGCTGCAGAATCCCACATTCGATTTGGTCACTTTGAACATCTGTTTTACACCAATCAGTTGGCAGAACATAAATTACTGGCTGATAAAGTGATTGAATGGCACTTCCCGAAATGCCTTGATCAAGAGAAGCCCTACGCTGCCATGTTTAATGAGATTGTCGATCGCACTGCGGAAATGGTCGCGTTGTGGCAAGCCAATGGTTTTGCTCATGGCGTGATGAACACCGATAACATGTCGATCATTGGGCAAACTTTCGATTATGGTCCATTCGCATTTCTTGACGAATACGACCCTCGCTTGATCTGTAATCACTCGGATTACCAAGGTCGTTATGCTTTTAACCAACAGCCAAGAATAGGGCTTTGGAACCTGTCGGCACTGGCTCACTCACTTTCTCCGTTGGTGGATAAGGCCGATTTAGAGGCGGCGTTAGAGCAGTACGAACCACAAATGAACGGTTATTTCAGTCAGATGATGCGTCGTAAGTTAGGGCTGCTTTCGAAACAAGAGGGCGACAGTCGTTTGTTTGAATCTATGTTCGAGCTGATGTCGCAAAACAAAGTCGATTACCCAAGGTTCTTTAGAACGCTGTCGAACCTAGATACCTTGCAGCCGCAAGACGTGATTGATTTGGTTATCGATCGCGAGGCCGCGAAGCTATGGGTAGATAACTATTTACAGCGCTGCGAATTAGAAGAGAGTTCAGTGGTAAAGCGCTGCGAAAAGATGAGACAGGTAAACCCGAAATACACCCTCAGAAACTACCTAGCTCAGCTAGCGATAGACAAAGCAGAGCGCGGTGATAGCAGCGATATTGACGCTTTGATGGTGGTACTGGCTGACCCTTATGCGGAACACCCGGATTATGAATACCTTGCGGCTCTACCTCCTGAGTGGGGTAAAGCCATGGAGATCAGCTGCTCTTCATAACCAACCAATAGCGGATTAAGCCCTAAAGATTCAGATAGAGGTCACTAAGTTGTGATCTTTATCTGTTCGTTCTTCTAACTTTACAAACATGTCAATAATCAAACAATCGGCCAGCCTATACACTATGTGAATAAGTTGTAAATTTAATAGGTTTGGGCGATGCCAACAAATACTCGAATTCTCGTGGTGGATGATGATCAAGAAATCCGCGAGCTGCTGGAAGAGTACCTCACAAAATCTGGTTTCGATGTTTCTTCGGTGGGAGATGGTGTTGAACTTGAAACTCATCTGCAAAGCAATGGTTATCCAGATCTGATTCTGCTTGATGTGATGCTACCCGGTGACGATGGTTTTACCTTGTGTCAACGCGTCCGTAAGCAATCGAATGTGCCTATCATCATGCTGACTGCCGTATCGGATGAAACCGACCAGATTATCGGCTTAGAAATTGGTGCTGATGATTACATTGCCAAGCCGTTTAGCCCTCGTCAATTAATGGCGCGTATCAAAGCGTTATTACGCCGCGTTCAAGTGGTGGATGACAAGCCAAGTGATGCACTGCCAAAGCAGATTATTTTTGGTGATTGGACGCTTGATACGTTAGCGCATCGAATTTCCCACAATGAACATTCGGAAGAGATGGATTTGTCGGGCAGTGATTTTTCTCTGTTGATGTTGTTCTTAACTCGCCCCAACGAAGTTCTCGACCGTGACACCATCTCTTTCGCTACCAGAGGCCGTGAAGCGTTGCCTTTTGAACGTGGCATTGACGTGCAGCTTAGTCGCCTAAGAAGCAGATTGGGCGACAGTGGTAAATATCCCCATTACATCAAAACCATGCGCGGCAATGGCTATATTCTCGCTGTGCCTGTTCAGTATGAACACTAAGCATGACCTACTGTTAATGAAGTAATGCTAATAAAGTATTTCCAATGAAGTATTCCGGATGAAATATCTCGTATGAACTGGATGAGTTGGTTGAAACCAAATTCGTTAGTCGCAAGAACCTTATTGTTGACGCTGTTAGCCGTGGTGATAGCTCAGGGCATCGCAACGTCTATATGGTATAGCGAATCAAAACACAAAGAGCTGGAAGGGATTCGTTCTGCTTCGTCGAGCATGGCGAACATGTTTGCTTCAACGGTGACTTTTTTCCAATCTCTACCCGTCAAATATCGTCATATCGTGCTGGATCAAATACGGAATATGGGGGGAACGCGTTTCTTCGTTTCTTTCAATAAAGAGGCTTTGATTGTCGAACCGATCCCCGATACCCGCTTAAAAACCGCCTCGATTGAAGCGATAGAAAGTGTTTTGAGTAGCAAACTCAATAAAGTGGCGTCAGTGCGGGTTGATTTCTCTCGCCCTGAACACCTTCGCTTGCTCAAAAATGACATATATTTAAGCGATCTCCCGCGATCTTGGGCACATCATACTTTAACGTTAGAACCGCTGAATCCACCCATTCTGGTTGTACAAATCGAATTGACCAGTCACGAATGGGTATACATTGCGGCATTGTTGCCTGCTCCATATGTGAAACTCGACGATACGATTCTTGGCAGAGAGCAGGTGATCTTCTTAGTTTCTTCAACGCTTATTCTGCTGGTTCTAACTTACTTGATGATTCGTCGCCAAGTGCGTCCTCTGAAAAAGTTAGCAAGAGCAGCTAATGAGATGAGTATGGACATTCAGCAACCCCAACTGAAAGAAGAAGGGGCGACTGAACTGGTCACCGCAACCCGAGCCTTTAATCGCATGCAGCAACGGATTCGTCGCTATGTTGCCGACCGAGAGCACCTTTTTTCTGCGATCTCCCATGACTTAAAGACACCAATAACACGGCTTAGATTGCGTGCAGAGTTGTTGGAGAGTGAAGTAAAGAAAGACAAATTCAATAAAGATCTCGATGAGCTCGAGATGATGGTTAAAGGTGCTTTGCAAGCGGTAAGAGACACCGATCTACACGAGAATAATGCCATTATTGACCTCAATGAAATGGTGCTCTCTGTGATTGAATCTCATAACCAGTACCAAACAAAGGTAGAGTTCGAGCCGGTCGTCATTGAGCCATTGGTCGCGAAACCACTGGCGATTAAGCGTGTACTGACCAACTTAATCGACAACGCAGTTAAGTATGGTTCATCTGCCGTAGTGGAAGTTAGTGGCGATGAGCTTTGGGTGATCGTGACTATTCAAGACCGTGGCAATGGCATCCTAGAAGACAAATTAGAGATGGTCTTTGAACCTTACTTTAGGCTTGCAACTGACGACCAAGGACACGGACTTGGCCTCGGGATCTGCCGAAATATCCTGCACGGACACGGCGGAGATCTCATTATTCGCAACTCCTCTCAAGGCGGCTTAGAAGCCAAAGTCTATATCCCAACAGGCCTAGAAGTGTAATGTAACAATTGTGTTACATAGGGCTTACCTTTTGTTTCAATCTTATCAATCAGAATAAGTAGACTCTTTATTGAACCGGACGTCGAGTCCGCTAAAACATGGAAGATAATAATGAAAATCAATAAAACCCTACTTACTCTATCTCTTCTTGCTGCCTCAACATTTTCTCAAGCTGGTGAAGTGGAAGTGCTTCACTGGTGGACTGCCGGTGGCGAAGCGAAATCCGCAGCGGTACTGAAAGAGATGATTGAAGAACAAGGCCATACTTGGAAAGATTTTGCTGTTGCTGGTGGCGGCGGTGAAAGTGCGATGACTGTTTTGAAAACTCGAGCAGTATCGGGCAATCCTCCATCTGCCGCGCAGATCAAAGGTCATGATATTCAAGAGTGGGGTGGTTTAGGTTTTCTAACGTCTCTCGATGCGACTGCTAAACAAGAACAATGGGATGAGTTACTGCCAGAGGTGGTGACTAAAGTGATGAAGTGGGATGGCGAATATGTGGCGGTTCCTGTTAACGTTCACCGTGTTAACTGGCTTTGGGCTAACCCTGTTGTTTTAGAAAAATCGGGCGTGACGGTTCCAACTACGTTAGATGAGTTCTTTGTTGCTGCAGACAAGATTAAAGCAGCTGGCTTCATTCCACTGGCTCACGGTGGTCAACCTTGGCAAGACGCTACGGTATTCGAAGCTGTAGCACTTGATGTACTAGGCAGTGAAGACTACAACAAAGCGTTTGTTGATCTGGATATGGACGTGTTATCTGGCGACAAAATGGTGGAAGTGTTCACCAAGTTCAAAAAGATGCGTGACTACATCGACAGCAACTCTCCAGGTCGTGATTGGAACGTAGCAACGTCAATGGTTATCAATGGTGAAGCCGCGATGCAGATCATGGGTGACTGGGCGAAAGGCGAGTTTACAGCTGCAGGTAAAGTTCCGGGTAAAGACTACATCTGTGCTCCAGCTCCAGGTACTGATGGCCAGTTCACTTTCAACATCGATAGCTTTGCGTTCTTTGAGCTGAGTGACAAAGAGAACCAAAAAGCGCAGCAAGACCTAGCGAAAACCATTCTTACCAAAGATTTCCAAGAAGTCTTCAACCTTAACAAGGGTTCTATCCCTGTGCGCCTAGATATGGACATGTCTAAGTTTGACCAATGTGCGTTGGATTCAATGGCAACCTTCAAAGCAAGTGCGGAGTCTGGCGATCTTGTTCCGAGTATGGCTCACGGCTTAGCGACAACAAGCTACGCTCAAGGCGCGATTTACGACGTGGTAACCAACTTCTTCAACGAGAAAGATGCCGATCCAAAAGAAGCGGCAGCCAAGTTAGCGAAAGCTGTGAAAGCGGCTATCTAATCTAACTTGATAAGCGACACACAACGCACATGAGTGACGGGTTGTGTTGCTTTACCAAACCCCCAGGGTGGGTAGGCTCGTAGGGAGCCTATCTACTCTTCACTCCCAATTCTGAAATGCGTGATGCTGATGTGGTGCCGAAAGGTAAGCCATTGGCTCGATTGTGCAACAAGGATAAGTTATGGAGCATGTTTTGACTGAGTCGACTCCAAAACCCACAAGGAGCCAGCCTGCACCGAAACCAAGTTTTGCTGACAGGTTGCAACATTGGTTACCTAAAATAGTACTGGCGCCGACCGCGTTAGTGACCGTGGTTTGTATCTACGGCTATATATTTTGGACGGCAGCGCTGTCGTTCACCAACTCTCGATTTCTGCCGAGCTTTAACTTCGTTGGTTTAACCCAATATGAAAAGCTGATGGATAACGATCGCTGGATCACCTCAATCACCAACCTCGGTGTGTTTGGTTTTCTATTTATGGCGATTGCCATCTTACTTGGTGTTGGTTTAGCGGTATTGCTTGACCAGAACATCCGCCAAGAAGGGGCGATTCGTACTATCTATCTCTACCCAATGGCGTTGTCATTCATTGTGACAGGTACGGCGTGGAAATGGATTCTTAATCCAGGTCTTGGTATTGAAAAGCTGATGCAAGATTGGGGATTCACTGACTTCAAATTTGATTGGCTAGTCGACTCTGAAATGTCGGTGTATACCTTGGTTATCGCGGCACTTTGGCAGTCTTCAGGGTTTGTGATGGCGATGTTCTTAGCCGGTCTGCGTGGCATCGATTCATCAATCATCAAAGCGGCACAAATTGATGGAGCAAGCTTACCCACTATCTATCTCAAAATCATTCTGCCTTGCTTGCGCCCTGTGGTTTTCAGCGCGGTGATCATCACGTCACACATTGCGATTAAGAGCTTCGACCTTGTGACCGCAATGACGGCGGGTGGCCCGGGCTATTCATCGGATCTACCTGCACTATTCATGTACGCCCACTCTTTTACTCGTGGTCAAATCGGCCTTGGTGCTGCCAGTGCCATGATGATGCTTGCTGGTATTTTAGCGATTCTCGTGCCTTATCTTTACTCTGAACTTAGGGAGAAAAAGTCATGATGAATAACGTCAACTTTGCTCGAATCTTTATCTATTCAGCACTGCTTTTCTTCTGTTTAGTGTATCTAATGCCATTGTTCGTGATGGTGCTGACCTCATTCAAAACTCTGCCTGATATCAAGGCGGGTAACTTGATGAGCTTGCCGAAAGAGTGGGTGTTCGATGCTTGGTATAAAGCGTGGGATACGGCTTGTACGGGCGTGAAATGTGAAGGCATCAAAGGCTACTTCTGGAACTCATTCCAAATGGTGATTCCTGCGGTTGCGATTTCAACATTGCTCGGTGCATTCAATGGTTATGTGGTGACGAAATGGCAATTTAGAGGTTCAAACCTGTTCTTTAGTTTGTTGCTTTTTGGCTGCTTTATTCCATTCCAAGTGGTGCTACTACCAATGGCAACCATGCTTGGCAAGATGGGTTTAGCGAACACCACGATTGGCTTGGTGATTGTCCACGTTATCTACGGCATGGCGTTTACCACACTGTTTTTCCGTAATTTCTACATTTCGATTCCCGATGAATTGATCAAGGCGGCAAAGCTCGATGGTGCTGGCTTCTTTACCATCTTCTTCAAGATCTTATTACCGATCTCAACGCCAATCATCATGGTGACGGTGATCTGGCAGTTTACCGCTATCTGGAATGATTTCTTGTTCGGGGTGGTGTATTCGGGCTCAGAAACTCAGCCAATCACCGTGGCATTAAACAACTTAGTCAACACCAGCACTGGCGTTAAAGAATACAACGTCGACATGGCTGCCGCGATCATCGCCGCACTGCCAACGCTGTTGGTGTATGTCTTCGCAGGAAAATATTTTGTTCGTGGCCTAACGGCAGGATCAGTAAAAGGATAATTACCCATGGCAACATTAGATTTAAAACAGATCCGTAAAACCTATCGCAACGCGGACAACGAAACGTTAAAGGGCATCGACATCAGTATCGATTCGGGGGAATTTTTGATACTTGTCGGCCCTTCGGGGTGTGGAAAATCCACACTAATGAACACCATCGCTGGGCTCGAAAATATTAGCTCGGGTGAGATTGTGATTGATGGTGTAGATGTAGCGCAGGTTGAACCTAAAGATCGCGACATCGCGATGGTATTTCAGTCTTACGCGCTTTATCCAAACATGACGGTACGCGGCAATATAGCTTTCGGTTTGAAGATTCGCAAGATGCCTCAGAACGAGATCGATGCAGAAGTAAATCGAGTCGCTGAAATGCTGCAAATCGAACAGTTGTTGGATCGTAAACCATCGCAGCTTTCTGGTGGTCAGCGTCAACGTGTCGCTATGGGACGCGCTCTAGCTCGTCGCCCTAAGCTTTATCTATTTGATGAGCCACTTTCGAACTTGGATGCTAAGTTACGTGTTGAGATGCGTCATCAGATTAAGCGCTTGCACCAGAAGCTCAATACCACGATCGTTTATGTAACCCATGATCAGATTGAGGCAATGACTCTTGCGGATCGCATCGCGGTAATGAAAGATGGTGAGCTGCAGCAGCTCGGCACGCCACAAGAGATCTACACCAAACCCAACAATATGTTTGTCGCTGGCTTTATGGGTTCACCGTCAATGAACTTCATTAAAACCATGGTGGACTTAGATGAGGAACAGAATCCGATTATTAAAGTGGTCGGCACCGCAGATCAAGAACACCATATTCGTTTGCCACAAAGTATGCGTGACCAAGACGGCAAAGAGTTGGTGATTGGGCTGCGTCCTGAGCATATTACCGAACAGGAAGGCGATGATGTTTCTGCCTCGACAAAGCTGGACTTACAGCTGGAGGTATTGGAACCGACAGGGCCAGATACTATCGCTATGGTCAAAGTGAATGACCAAGAAGTCGCGTGTCGCTTGTCTCCGGAATTTGAGGTGTCGGTTGGGCAAATGGCGCCGCTGCATTTTGACCTATCCAAAGCCGTATTCTTCGATGCTCAAACCGAAGCGAGAATCGATTTCTAACCTCTAGTTGCTGAGTTAGTTTAACAATCAAAGTTCATGTCAAAACCAAAGGCAGTATCACCAACGAGTAATAAGTAAGGTGATGCTGCCTTTTTTGTTGTTTTAGCCGCTTTTTATTCCTCACAAAAACAGAGGGATAACCAAGTTAAATGCTTTAACAGCAATAATATCGCGATTTAGTATCTCTTAGCCCTATAAAGCTGACGTAGAACAGCGTAGGATCGACTCAACTTTAGACCAAATACTAGGTTGCACTTTGGTGCATAAACAGAAGAATACATGAAACTAACAGCAAAACCCTCAGCTAGTAACGCTTTACTTATTTCTATTACGACACCGGACTTCAAAGGTGACGAAGCAAAAGAGTCTCTTGCCGAACTTGCTCGCTTAGTAACAACCCTAGGGTTTAAAGTGGTTGGTACTCAATCGCAGCACCACAGTTCAGCTCAACGACAAAACGTGTTGGGTGCTGGTAAGCTTGCGGAAATTGCTCATCTAACCGGTTACCAAGGTTCGATTGAAGAAGCAGAAGATGAAGACTTCCTTGATGAATCTGGTCTGTTTGATTCAGAAATAGACGAACTAGATTTTGATGATCTTCCAACGGGCAATTTCCAATACGGCGCCGCTGATGTTGTGGTCTTTGACTGTGATTTAAGCCCATCTCAACTGCGCACTGTTGAGGCGAGTTTGGGGGTGGAAGTATTTGACCGTACTGGCATCATCATCGAAATCTTCAGCCGTCACGCTCGTACTCGTACTGCTCGTCTGCAAGTTGATATCGCTCGTCTAAACTACTTAGTGCCACGACTTCGTGAAACGGCTGAGGGTGATAAAGAGCGTCAAATGGGTCAGGGCGCCGGTGAAACTTCACTAGAGCTAGACCGTCGTAACGTACGTGACCAAATTGCTGCGCTTAAGCGTGAGCTAGTAAGCGTACAAGACGAAATGAAGACCCGACGCACAAGGCGCGCGGAGCTTTTCACTGTTGCTTTAGTTGGCTACACCAATGCCGGTAAATCTTCGATGATGCGAGCAATGACCGCAACCGAAGTGGTAGGTGAAGATAAACTGTTCGCAACGCTAGACACCACGGTTCGTGCGCTTCAACCAATTACTCAACCGCGTATCCTTGTTTCAGATACAGTGGGTTTCATCAAGAAATTGCCACACGATCTGGTTGCTTCGTTCCACTCAACGCTAGCAGAAGCGCATGATGCTTCATTGCTACTTTATGTCGTTGATGCTTCTGACGTTTCATTCCGCGCACAACTTGATGTGGTACACGATGTATTGGCACAAGTGGGCGTTGAAGGCAGCGAAAAACTATTAGTGCTGAATAAGTGCGATAGATTGACTGAAGAGCAGCAATTAGAGCTGATCGAAGAATTCCCAGATGCGATGCTAACGTCAACTCGTGATCCTCTGGATATCACGAAACTGCACAAGTACATCGTTGGTGTTGCTGAAGAAGGAATGATCGAAGAAGAGATCACGATTCCTTATTCTGGCCAAGGCATCATTGGTGAGATTCGCTCAAACATGAGTGTGGTAAAAGAAGAGTACGACTACGAGTGTATTAAGTTGACCGTTCGCTCTAGTGAAATTGACTTAGCTCGACTGAAAAAGCGTATGCAGAAATCTTAATCTCTTAGCTAGTTTAAGAAGAATAACCAAAAGAAAAGCGACCCGTTAAGGTCGCTTTTTTTATTCGTTGAGCTTAATTAACCGCTGTATTGAAATGCCTAGGCCATTCTTTGCGTTGGCTTCCAGCGTGCTAGTTCCGGATCAAGCTTGATACCTTGCGAAGTCAGCAGGTTAACACGAGCCAAGTAGGCTGCGCCGTGCATTAGGTGTTTTGCTAGGTCGACTGCATTACGCTGCTGGTAATCATCTAGGTAGCTGTCTTTCGCCCATGCGTTGAATGCGCCAAGTGCAGGACCAGCCCATACTTGATAATCCATCTCACGACCTTGTTCGCCCGTGTTTGACCAACGGCTAGAAAGACCCAAGTACCAACGGAAGATCAACGCCATTTTACGCTTTGGGTTGCCTTCAGCGCGTTCGATCTGTTTAGGATCGCGCTCGTTAAAGTGTGCCACAGTCCCCGCCCAAATATCATCCAGTGTTGAACGGAAGACTTGCTTCTCAAGCTTCAGACGCTCTTCTACTGGAATCGCTTCAATCGAGTCGTAACGTGTGTATAACTCATACAGTTTGTTGGCACGCATTGGGAACAAGGTGCCACGTTTAACCACTTGCAGTTTCACGCCCATTTCGAACATGTCTGCTGCCGGAGCCATAGTCACGTCAGCCATTTCGGTTGTCGAAAGCAGCTTACGAGTGTGTTCGCTCGCGCCAGCCTCAACACACGCTTGGTTGATAGAGCCAGTAACAATGTAAGCTGCGCCCATGTTAAACGTCGCTAGAGCAGCGTCAGGCGTACCTACGCCACCACCACAACCGACACGTAATGGTGTTTTGAATTGGTATTGTGCTTGGATTTGCTCTTTCAACGCTAGAATGGTAGGAAGCAGAGTAACAAGTGGTCGGTTATCTGTGTGCCCGCCAGAATCGGCTTCAGCAGTAATATCGTCAGCCATAGGAACCAGCTGTGCTAGCTCCATCTGTTCTGCTGTGATTCGACCTTCTTCAACCAAAGCTTGCAGCATTTTCACAGGAGCCGGCTGCATGAATTTGCTTGCGACTTCAGTACGGCTCACCTTTGCGATGACTTTGTTACCGACCTGGATTTCACCTTGCGCATCACGGCTAAGGCCAGCGGCACGGTAGTGAACGATTTGCGGTGTTAAACCTAAGAAGGCTGAAGCCTCAACGGTTTTCACTTTGTGCTTCAAAAACAACTCAACACTGCCGCGCTCTAGCGCAGGTTCACTTGGGCTGTGAATCAGGTTAAACGCGTAAGGACCGTTTGGTAGTGCCGTTTGGATGCGGTTGATCGCTTGTTCAACGCGAGACGGGATTAAGCCCGCCGCGCCAAATGAACAAAGAATACCAGCCTGACCCAATGCAATTACAAGCTCTTCAGATGAGATGCCGTTGGCCATTGCGCCTGCGTAGTACGCGTATTTTACGCCGTGGCAACGACGAAAATTTTCGTCGCCTAGGCTTTGTGTACCAAGAGCGGGAGCAAAGGCGCTAACAGGCTGGCTGTTCGCAGAGCTTGCTGAATCGCCCGATGCAATCTCTGCTTGTTGACTTACGCCTAAGCCTTTTTCTGGGTGGTTCACTACGTAACAAGCAAGGCTTAGATCTTTCAAGATTGTCGACATTGCCGCGCTATCGAAACGCGTTGTGTTCTCTTCGATCTGCCAAGGCCACGGAGATAGCTTTTCGTTATTGATTGTAGTTTGAGTTGTCATACTAAATTCTTTCCTAATTCTCTGTCTCTAATGGCGGCTTATGCTTTCTTGATACCTGGAGCTTTATCGGTAGCAGGGGCTTCTTCGATACAAATTGCGATGTCTTTCACTTCGTAAATACGCAGACCATCTTTGCTCAGGTTTGCGTCGCCAACGATGATGCGTTTGCCGTCTTCGTCTTTAACCGCAGTGATATGTACATCCAGAGACATCTGTTTGTTCAGAGGGTTAATCTGACCACGGTATTTCCATTTCACTTCAGATTGGATTTGACCGAACTTCGGATTGCGGAAGCCAGCGCCAAGATCTTTGTTTAGCGCATAGGCTTGCATCAGCTCGATGATCGCTTCGACACCTAGAGAACCTGGCATTACTGGGTCTTGATGGAAGTGGAATTGGAAGAACCAATCGCTTGGGTCAATCGTACGCTCAGCGTATAGGTAACCAAGGCCGTCTTTACCACCATCGCTTGTGATCTGCACGGTATCGATAAAGTTCAAACGACCGCCAGCCAATTGGTAATGCTTTTGCACTTCACCAGTAGCAGAAACAGGTGCATTGAAGTAACGCGTCGTTTTATCTAGTAGGTTGATGTTTACATCCGGAGTGCGGTTGTTATCAACGTGCCAAGGGTGAGTCACTTTACCGTTGTCCAAACCAAGTTGATCTTTCAGTGCTGCGCCCTTGAAGTAACCAAATACCGCCGTACCTTGGTAGAAAGGCACGCCGTCAGTACTCAGTTCGAAGCTGAAGCTCTGTACGATGTTAGTACCCATCATTACCGTTGAAAGCAGACGAGAATCGTTGGTAATCGTTTTGCCACGCAAGTCGACGTTACGCAGCATTTTGCCGCTGCCATCTAGGTTACGGAAAAACAGTTCTTCACCTGGGAAGCCAAGCGTGGTGCCCATGTAGCCAGAGATAAAGCCGTTTGGCTGCAGTGAGATCTCCATCAATACCGAATAAGGCATCAAGGTGTGGTGGCTGTTTTCATCAAAGTACCATGCATTTTCTGGCACTTCGTATTCTGCGATACACGATGAAGGCTTCTTGAAGTCGCCACGCTTGCCATCAATCTCTACGACACGAGTGGTTAGCTGCAGATCGCCACACGGAGTACGTGGTGGGATCATTCCACGATAGATTGAGAAATCAGGACCGAAACATTTCTCGATGTCGCCAGTCGCGAATTCGAACATGTGATAAGGCGTGAACGGAACCGTATCTGGAGTGCGATTTGGGTAGTCTGGAGTCACCGGCGCTTCAACGTGTTGAAGAGGAATCACGCCTTTATTTGGCGCTGTTTCTAGGTCTTCAATTTGAGCCATAAGTGGCGCATTTGCTGAAGCTTGTTGGTTCACTGCTAGCGTATGACCCAAGTTTTCAATAACAGGAGTCGCGACAGCTGTTTCTAAAGAAGGTAGGTAACGAGTACATTCGTCGTCTTCTTTGATCATCACACCCAAGTTTTGGAAATCAACAATCACTTTGCCGTTCAGTAAAATATCGATGTTAGCTTTCGCGTATGGGCGAGGGCTTAGACCAATCTCAGTCACTTCCATGCGGTAAGTCAGTTCTGCCGATTGTGGTAGAACTTGACCACGACAGCGTACTTGTTGAGGGGCATTTTCAAGCGGTTGGAAACGACCATTTTGAACAAGCGTGTGCATGCCAAGGTGCATCATGAAGAACTGAAGCAGTTGACCACAACCTTCTGCCATTAAAGAGCCGGCCATTACTGAGTCATCTTTGAAGTGACAAGGGAAGTACCAGTGTTCAGGCTCTAGTTGTTTATGACCTTCAATCAGACCAAGCCCCCATGTGCCACCTTGTGGTTCAACACGGCTAACCTTTTCGATCATCATGAACTTCTCTGAGCTGAAGCACAAAGAAGGCTGGTGGCTATCAGATTGGTGAGTCGGGCCAAAACACTCTGCGATGTTGGCAGTCAGCAGGTGGCGCAGTTCTTGGTGGTTAAACTGGGTTTTAGGACAATGCAACATAGGGTCGAAGCGTTGCTTAGTTGCCAGCTTACGAGCCTTGATTTCATCTTCAGTGTGAATCACACCTTTGCCGTCTGCTAGCTCTTCGTCAGTGAAGAAGCCTGCACAACCGTTATCCATTTTAAGGATCATCTTGTCGCCAACGAAACATTCGTACGAGAAGAAGAACAGTAGCGTGTCGCCATTGCGAGCAAAGCTGTTGATTGAGATGTCGTAACGCAGCGTATCGCCACCACGAGGCAAGTCGCCAAGGAAGGTCAGCGTACAGTCAAGCAGGCGATAAACACGCTCGCCTTTGTTTTCAAAATCGATACCTAAGTAGCTGATCAGCATTAGGTCGCACTGACCTGATTCAACTGCAACAGCCCAAGGGATCTGACCATCTACAAGGTACGGCGCATCAACTGGGATGTCGTACTCTGTGGTCATTGTGCTTGGTTTGTACTCGTTGACTGTCGCGTTGAGCTTAGTGACACGAGATACCAATAGGTAATCGGTGGTTGGCAAGCGAACGCGACGCGAGTAGCTATCGATGATCGCGTAATCAGGACCAAATACGTTAGCGATGTCGCCTTCCGCGTATTCAACCAGATCATCGTAATCCCAGATGCATGGCTTACGGATAGGTTTTACTGGTGCTGGCGTCGCAAGTACGTTTACTTGCACTGACTGAACCTGAGCCGGTTGAGCTTGAACAGGCTGAGCTGATGTTTGCTGACCATTCGTTTGTTGAGAAATGGCATTGTTCTCTAAACTTGAGCTATCTAAACCAGACGTAATTGCGTTTAACTGTGCTTTCAACAGTGCATCAGCCATCTGCATGCCTTGGGCACGAGTGTGCAGGAATGCTTTGTGTACTTGCTGCGCCGCTTGCTGATTTTGAGCAAAAGCTTGGTTGTGTGGTGTTACAGACGGCTTTAATGCTGCATCCGTATTAGCGTTGATTTGAGACGTGCCATTTTTAGCGGATAGGACATGAGTCATATTGCTGTGGTTACCTGTTAGCTGACTGTGGCGAGTTGGCGCCAGAGTAGGGGATACTGATGTAGGAGTTTCGATTACTGGCTCTACCGAGTTCTGCGTTAGTGCTTTCTTCTCTAACTCTTTTTGCGCAAGGGCTGCTTGAATGCTTGCTGTCGTTGGAACCGACGCCACTCTTGCTGCTTGTTTACCAGAAGCTTTCTGTTGAATCGTTGCTAAGTTGGTCACTGGGGTTTGGGCAATATGTTGATAGATATCGCGACCACCGAGAGTGACTTGCTTAACCAATTGACGCTTAGCATCACTCGCCAGTTCACTGCTTAAACGAACGGAAAGTGATTGAGATTCAGCATTCGATTGGCTTAGTAGTAGCTGTGAACATTGTCCTTCGCTGATGTTGGCAACAATCGCGCTCTTAGAGCGGACATTTGGATTCAGTGGCTCATGGTTCAGGTTGAGCAGACCGTGTAGCAGGCTTGCCATACCAGAGGCTGCAGAGCAGTGACCCACACGCTGGCTCGCTTGAGTCGTCTTTGTGTTCCCTAGGCTGAGAGGCGAAGACTGATGTGATGAGAACTGATGAGATGAAGACTCTGGTGCATGGTTAAGTTCAAGCAGAGAAACATCGTTCGAGCTCATACCGACTTGAGTCAGTAACTCATCAACAACGGCGTTGTTATGCTCACTTGAACCAAAAGCCAAGGCGTTGATGCTGCCGTAAGCCGCATCTTGGTTGCTCGCTACTCGACCTTCTTCCACAAGAACAATTGCACCTGCGCCTTCGCCCACATTCCAACTGCCGTCTTGCGATTGTCCGAATTTTGGAGCAAGTGACACTGGGCTCATGCTGTTCTTCAGAATCACATGTTCCGCACTACCGCTTAGGTCAACGGCTGCAATCACAACGGCGTCCATTGATTCTTGCGACATCAGGTTTTGCGCGACATCGATACAACGTGCAACTGATTGTTCAGCGGCTGAAATCGTAAAGGCAGGGCCGTTAAAGTCCCACAATGAAGAGATACGCGAAGCCATGATGTTGCCGATGAAACTGGTGTATTGGTTCAGCTTGGCTGCGTCCATCACACTGTCCATCGCAATGGTTTCTAGCGATTGGTATTCGTCTTGTGTTAGCTCAATACCCATGTTGGCAAAGCTGTCCGCCAGTTGGCTATGCAGGTTTACGCGTCCACGGAATTGGTGCATCTCAAGCTCAGTTTCCATCGCAACTAAAACTGCAACCTTTTGGCCAGCCACAAGCTTGGCATCTTTGATCGCTTCGTCTGCAACTTTCATCAGTAGCAACTGCTGAGAGATCAAACGGTCATCTTCATTCGGCGGCACTTTAAAGCGTAGGAAATCGAGATCGAATTGATCGATGTACGCTCCGTTTGGAATGCCGTGTAAACCAAACTGATTCAGTAGTTCTGGATGTTGGTCTAAGCCTTTCCAGCGTTTCTTAGGCAAAGCAATGAAAGCATCGTTGTTGGTTTCAATTGCAGTGCTCAGCGCGTTGATACTTTGCAGAGAACCGAAGTGAGACGCTAGGCCAGTAATGCTTAAATTAGACGGTTGTAGGCTTGGAGATGCCGACTCTAAAGTCTGGGTTACATGACTCGTGTGTGAATACGCTTCAAGCAGTAAGTGAGCGTTACAACCACCGAAACCAAATACAGAAACACCCGCGCAGCGCTCTGAGTTACCCGCTTTACTTGGCCAAGGTTGAACCTGCGTTGGCAGAGTCTGTGGGCCAAATAAACCTTCAGGCGACGATAGTGGCTTGTCCAAATTAATACTTGGAGGAAGCCCGCCTTCTTTCATCGCAAAGATCATTTTCATAATCCCCGGCATACCCGCAGCAGTCAGTAAGTGGCCGAGGTTTGACTTCGCAGAGCCAATCAATGGCGGGTTAGAACCATTCAATTTGTCAGCAAAGAAACGCTCCATTGAGGTTAACTCAACCTTGTCACCTAATGGTGTGCCGGTTGCGTGACACTCAATCACTTCAATGCTGTCTGGTGATAGGTTTGAAGCCTCGTAAGCGCGTTCAAAGGCTTGTACTTGTCCTTTGCTATTTGGGCTTAATACGAACTGGCCACGGCCATCGTTCGACAAGCCAATACCGCTGACGACTGCGTAAATGTTATCGCCATCACGCTCTGCATCAGCTAAGCGCTTTAGGACTAAAACACCGGCACCTTCGCCAGCAAATAGACCTTTACTATTGCTATCAAACGGAACCGAAACACCGTGGTCAGGGTAAGCGTGGAAGATGGAGAAACCCATGTTGATAAAGAATGGGTCAGCACCTGATACCGCGCCTGCCAACATCATGTCGGCTTTGCCCGTGTTCAAGTAATCACACGCTAACTTCAATGAATACACTGAGCTTGCACATGCCGCATCTAGGCTAAGTTGCACGTTGCCTAAACCTAGCGCATCAGCCACTAACTTCGAGGCGTTGTGTGCTGCAGCACCATTGATCGGATTAAGGTCTTGCGCGGTTTCATTGGTTGGTAGCAGTGAAAACTGGTCATTAGCCAATTTAGCTTGTAGTGCCTTTTCGACGACCGAGTGATACATCGGCAGAAACAGGTCGTTCGAGCGTGTGGTTGGGAACGAAAGGGCCCCCATGATCACGCCTGTACGCTCTAAAACATCGGCATTCAGATCAATGCCGGCGTCAACTAACGCCTTACGACTGGTATCCAAAGCCCATAGGAAACTCTGGTCAACACCGTTGAATGATTCTGCTGTCAAGCGGTAGCCATTGCTGTCGAAATTGAAGTTTTCGATGTAGCCGCCTTTATCACAGTAAAAGCGGTCTGACTCACCTTGCACGCCCTGATAGCTTTCAGGTTCAGCACCTAATTTTTCAGCGCTTAATGTGGTTCGAGAATCTTTTTTATCCAGCAAGTTTTGCCAAAAGTCTTTTGGCGTATCGGCTTCTGGGTATTGGTTAGCAATACCGACAATCGCGATCTTATTGCACTTCACTTGCTGCTTATTCTTAGTTTGAGCCTGATACTGGTTCGATTGAGAACTCATACTAGCTCTCCTTGATGATTCACTGCGCTGCCTTGAGACAAACCGCTTAATTGCTTAGCTGCGGTGATCTGTTGTTCTAGCCCTTGGATAAGAGGCTCGACAGACAATGGAATTTGATGAGTAATGAGCTGACCAATGCATTTGATGAGCGTGACAACATCGTCACCGCCTTTGGCATTGGAAGCGATTGTGCAGTATTGGTCTGCTACGTTGTCGCTACGATTGATCTTGTCGATCAATGTGCTGGTTTGACGATCGGCACCCACTTCGACAAACAGACGCGCACCTTGTTGACGCGCACTCTGGATCAACGCGGTGAAATCCAGCGTCGAACAGAAAGTGTCGGCAATCGAAAGGGCGATACTATCGCTGTCGATATTGATTGGTGCGCCAGTCGGTAGACCTGCTGCGCTGATAAAGCGGATATGCTTTGGCAACTCGTCGAACAGTGGTTGAGTGTAAAACTCCTGCACTTGGCTATGCTGGCTCAACGCTGGCGTGGTGTGCATTGCAGTAACACGGTTCGCGGCAATGCCACGTTTACCCAGTTTCTTGAGCAGAGCACGACAGGTGCTTTCACAGCCTGCCAGTACGCAAGTATCACCTTGGATGATAGCGAGATAAGCGCGTGGGAATTCTGGTAACAGAGCTTCAATCGCTTGTGCATCACTTCGAACCACAAAGCTGTTCCATTGGATGCTTTCGTCGCTGTTCAGCTGCCAATCTTGACGTACGGCTGTGAGCTCACCAGAAATAGCCGTGGTGAAAATAGGGCTAGTTTGAGTCATCTCGATCAGCGCATGTGGGTTCTTCCAAACATTTAAGCTGGCCCACATTGAGGCTTCACCCTTGGAGTAACCCAAGGCGAAATCTGGCTGCACTTTGAATTCATCACATAGCAGTTGTGTTAACAGATAACTACTGCCTACACCTGCAATGGCCAATTCACTAAGCGACATTTCTTGCGAGTCTTCAGCGTAGGTTTTCTCTGCCTGCAGCATCTCTTTCAAGTTACCTTCTCGCTCTAAGCGGGCAAATAACTGTGGGAAATGGTGGTGAAATTCGCGCAACATACCGGGATAAACCGTGCCAACACCAGGGTAAACAAATGCAACGCCACCTTTACTTTGAGGCTTCGGTGAGAAACAACTGCCCGCTGGCGTTTTGTATTGGCTATTGTCAGCCATTACTTTTGGCAACGCATTTTCTAGCGCTGTGATCTCTTGTATTGCAGCATCAATTGAAGCGGCTTGAATCACGATGTTCGCCCCACGGCCAACATTGTGCTGAACGCTTTGGAAGTGACTTAGGTTTGAATGCATCAAGGTGGCGATAGCAAGTTTGCTGTCTGCCGCTTCGTTACTGCATTTAAGCTCTTCTCTTAACGAGGTTAACTGAGAAACTAATTCAGCTTGGTCATTGCCAGAAACCACAAACATCAAACGCTCGCTGGATAGCAATGGTTTTGGTTCGTGCAAACCGGTCGCTTGAGTCAATATCAGGCTGGTGGATTTCTGGTTTTCTTCGCTGAAGGTTAACGCAGCAACACGCGCTTTGTTCGGCTCAGTGAACCAGTAATGGTTAGGTAATGAACGGCTCGATATCGCATTCACCATATTCAACAATTCATCAAACTGCTGCGAAGCAGATAGGGCAGAGTATTGCTGTTGATGGTTTAAATCTGTCGCGGGGCGGCGTGACATCTCTAGAGCTAGCTGAATGCTATTTCCGGTAGCTGTATCTACAAAGCCCGCCAAATTCGCGTGTGGATGAATCTTATTCTGAGCTGCATTCAGCGCACTCAGCATCAACAATGATGGTGAGTGAGAATCCAAACAAAGCTTAACGACATTACCTTGATTGACTGCCTCAATCGCTTGAGTAAGTGCTTGATTAAAATTGCCATCAACCACAACAGGCATTATGTCTGGGAACGAGGGGAATAAGTCGGCAGAAAGCTCAGCCGCATTTGCTGGCTGAGCTAAAAGAGCGATGCGTAATGGCATCGCTTTATTAGTAGGAACAGTCACTATGACAATTGCTCCTTTTCTGGGTTCTTAGTCGCCTCTTTCTTCGATACTACTGAGCTAGATTTTGGCGAAAATGCGTCATTTAAGCTCTTGCTGATGGTGACTTTGGCACCTTTCATTACTGCGCTTAAACGACCATCTTGGTGGTAAAGCGAGATATCAGCTTGCAGCGAACGAGCCGTGCTTTTTATCACGCTCAGCTCTAGCCAACCTTGGTCACCATTGTGCATCGGTGCGTAACAAATAAACTCACCGATGGCTGACGGTAGGCTTGCCGCACCGTATTTCAATCGAGCCCATACCAACATGGCTTGCAACAGATAATCTTCAGCAAATGGTTGGCTATCGCCAAAACCTTGCTTAGGAATAAATGATCCGCAGTCGCTGTTTTCAATCTGAGGCAACTGGCATTGAGCCAATAAGCCTAAGTCGTCAAAGCGTTCAACTGAGGTAATACCTTGCAATCTTGGTCCGTGAAACAGAGTGCCGTCACTGTATAGAGCTTGTGCCGTTGTTACAGGTGCTGACGTGTTGGCTTCAAAGCGCTTTTCTGACGCTTGTAGAGCATCTTCAGACACTTGCACAGAGGCAACTTGCAACTGAGCTTGATACTGTGGTCGCCCTTGGCTACTGATCACTGCTTTTAGCTGATCTTTTGATTTAGCATCAGAAGAAAGAACCAGTTTTAGCTCTTGCACTTCATCAGTATCAAAAATCACACCCTTAAGCAGTTTGTAATTGTGAACGCTAACGTTCACTCCTAACAGTTGCTCTGCCACCTCACGCATCCATTGGATGGCACACACTGTCGGTAACACAGGGTTACCGGCAATGCAGTGATCTTGAATGAAAGGCAATGCCTTTGGATCAAGATGACGTGTCACAGTGATGCTTGTATTCAGCGGACTCTTTGCAAGATGCACAGACTCCGCATTAAGCTTTTTTACAGCAGCTTCCTTGTTGTCAGAACCTTGCATGCTCGTACCAACCAGCAGTTGAATGCCAGTTTCGTTCAGTAGTTGAGAACTAAATAGCTCTGCACCCGCCTGAAGAGGAATCACGTACACACCGCGCTCTGTAAACATACGTTTCAGTGCTGCGTTGACCATGCCACCGTCCCACGGTCCCCAGTTGAAGCTCATCACTTTCGCTTGAGGGTTACGCGCAGACAGCTGCAGAGCCGCTTTGTTTAGGATCTCGTTAGACATCGAGTAGTCACTTTGGCCTGTGTTTCCGTAGAAACCCGCTGCCGAAGAGAACATCGCAATCAGTTTTAGCTTGCTGCTATCAAGACCACCAAGAACGGCTTCTAATCCGCCTACTTTCGTGCCGTAAACCATGTTTAGTTCATCAAGCGTTTTGTCTTGAATGTGTTTGTCAGCCAGTACACCTGCGCCGTGGATAAGACCTGTAATGTCGTCGAAATTTGCCAGTGTTTTCGCTACTGACTCATGGTTCGAAACATCTAAGCTTAGGTATTCAGCGCTCGCGCCAATCTCGTTGAAAGCGGTAAGTGCTGCGTTGATTTCAAGGCTACTCAATACAGGTTTTAGCAAGGCATCAACTTTCTTCGGCGTTGGTTTGTCACCTGTTGCTTGTAGGTGAGCGATAGCCGCTGGTTTTAGCTCTTTCTCTTGCTTGCCTTGAGCCCACTGAGGTAGCTCAGCTGAAGTAATATGCTTACTACGACCTGCAAGAATGAAATGAGACTTACATTGCTTAGCAAGCGTCAGTGCACATTCAAACGTCACGCCTTTAGCGCCACCCGTCACGAGAACTTTGTCGCTCTTGGTGAGTTGAGCGCCTGTGTTTTTGGTTTGTGCAGCACCTGGTGTTGCAGCAATCAATGTTGCACGACCAGATTCACCGTTTTCTGCATGGCTAAGGCCGATTTCAACCGTGTTGGTATCGATATCGAACAGTTCGCCAGTGATAGCTTCAGCTAGGTGACGAGCATCAATCGAAGCGTCAGCATCCAATGCACGGCAGAACACGTTTGACCATTCATGGCTCAGTGTCTTAGTGAGACCAGACAGCGCGGCTTGGTTAAGTTCTGCATTCGCTAATTGCTTAGTATCTAGGTAACCAAAGCCACCATCGATACGGCTTAGTGTGAAGAACACGCTACGACCAGAAACTGCATTCAGTTGACCATTTAGGTGCTTGGCGAATAAGAACGCTGTCGTCAGCGAAGTTCTTGAGTCTGCATTCAAGTTAACCGCTTGCTCGTTGCTTTGTTTTGCATCAACGATAGCTTGTAAATGAATGAAGCCAGCAATCACTTTGTTCGACGTTTTAAGGTCTGCTTCGATGTCGTTAATAACCGCAGTCACACCAGCATCATCGATACTGTTGAGGGTGTAGCTTGCGATCTCACTGTTTAAAGGTGACGCGGCAGAAAGAGCACTACGCACTACAGCAACTTGAATGCCGTTAGCGGTCAACTTTTCTGCTAGAACACCGGCGTTGTGACCATCATCTGTGATCACGACACAAGCGTCTTTTGAGAAACAATCGACGAGTTTATCTGCCGCTGGTAGCTTTTTTAGCGCTACCTCATTGTGTGGAGGAAGTTCCGCTGTCGCTGTTTCTGCGATAGGCGTTACTGATTCAGCTTTAGGAGTCGCTACGGGTGCAGCAGCGGATAGCTTGCTTTGCATGTAAGTAACGATTTCACCAAGCGTACGACACTCAGCTAAGTCTTCAGGGTTTAGCTCTGGCAGCGTTGGTAGTTGGTCTTGAACTGTACCTAGAATTTCAACGCGTTTGATAGAGTCGATACCAAGGTCTGCTTCCATGTCCATCGCTAGGTCGAGCATTTCTGCTGGGTAACCTGTTTTGTCGGCAACCACTTCCATCATGGTTGATTGAACATGAGCAGGGTTTAGGTCATTGCTTGCGCTTTCTACAATTGCCTCTACTTCTGCAGCAGGAGCTACTGTCGCTGCTTCCGAACTAGGAGCTAACTTGCTATTCATGCCTTTAGTATTCATGTAAGCAACGATTTCACCCAGAGTACGGCACTCCGCTAGGTCTTCAGGGTTCAGCTCTGGCAATGTTGGTAGCTGGTCTTGAACCGTTCCAAGGATCTCAACACGTTTGATTGAGTCGATGCCAAGGTCTGCTTCCATGTCCATTGCTAGGTCTAGCATCTCTGTTGGGTAGCCCGTTTTATCCGCTACTACGCTCAACATTGTGCTTTGAACTTGTTCTGCGTTTAAACCGTTTGATACTGCTTGCGCTGGTGCGGATACTTGAGCCGCTACTGGAGCAGAAGCTGGAAGTTTGCTGTTCATGTACTCGACTATCTCGCCTAGAGTACGGCACTCAGCGAGATCTTCAGGGTTCAGTTCTGGAAGAGTCGGTAGCTCGTCTTGAACTGTACCTAGGATTTCAACACGTTTGATTGAGTCGATACCAAGGTCAGCTTCCATATCCATTGCTAGATCTAGCATCTCAGTCGGGTAGCCCGTCTTCTCTGCGACTACTTCTAGCATCGTTTTCTGAACGACAGCGGCATCTAGACCATTGCTAACTGTTGACGGAGCAACTACTGCTGCTTCTGAAGACACGGGAGCAGAAGCTGGAAGCTTGCTGTTCATGTAGTCAACGATTTCGCCAAGAGTACGACACTCAGCCAAGTCTTCAGGGTTTAGCTCTGGAAGAGTAGGCAGTTCATCTTGAACCGTACCAAGAATCTCAACACGCTTGATTGAATCGATACCAAGGTCAGCTTCCATATCCATTTCTAGATCAAGCATTTCCGTTGGGTAACCTGTCTTCTCAGCAACCACTTCTAGCATGGTTTGTTGAACGACTTTCGCATCAAGACCATTTGCTGCTTGAACAGGAGCAGTTGCGCTTGGCTGTGCTGCCACAGGCGCTGATGCTGGCATCTTGCTGTTCATGTAGGTAACGATTTCACCAAGAGTACGACACTCAGCTAAATCTTCAGGGTTCAGCTCTGGTAGGTTTGGCATTTCGTCTTGAACGGTACCAAGGATCTCTACGCGCTTGATTGAGTCGATACCAAGGTCTGCTTCCATGTCCATTTCTAGACCAAGCATTTCCGTTGGGTAACCCGTTTTCTCAGCGACCACTTCTAGCATCACTTTTTCAGCATCGGCTGATTGTACTGCTACTGGTGCAACCACTGGAGCTGGTTGCGCTTTAATTGGCAAAGGTTGAGCAGCAACAGGCGCTGGCGCTTGAGTCGCTACTTTTGGAGCAGGAACGGCTTTCTGGACTGGAGCTTGTTGAGCTGCTGTCTTTTGAAGCGGTGCAGCTTGAACTGGCGCCGCTTGTACAGGAGCAGCTTGTACTTGAGCTACAGGCTCTTGAACGATAGCTGTTGGAGTAGCTTGAATTACTGGCTGAGCATTTACAGACGCAACGAAGGTTGGTTGTGCCGTTTGTACTGAACCTTGCGTCAGCATATTAAGTGCTGAGTTGTTGCTGTGCGCTTGCATTTCTAGGTAATGAGCGTGCGCTTTTAGCGTTTCAGCTTGGTGCTGGTGGAACATTTCCATAGAACGCTGTAGGTTGTCAGGAATTGCTACGCCTGCTGTTGCCATTTTCGCTTGCTCAGACATTAGGGTGTTGAATGTGTCACCGTATTGCTGAGGAATCGCCAAGAATTGCTGATGTACTTCCACTGCTTGTTGTTGAGCATTGAAGAACGATTGCAGTGAAGATTCATCAACTGTTACTTGAGCTGCTGGCTGAATAGTCGCTGGTGCAGGTTGCGCCATTTGAGGCTGCTGAGCTGCTGTTGCTACTTGCACACTTGGTGCTGGAGCAACTGACGGTTGTACATTTGAAGCTTGAGGAGCAGCCACAGGTACTTCAACGATTTCTGTTTTGATCACTTCTTTTTCCACGATTTTCTCGACTTCAACTTTCACTTCAACAATCTCAGTCTTCTCGGTGACGTTGCCTGAAGCCAATGATTGATCCATTTTCTTACGAGTAGCAGGGCTGATGTAGTTGGTTGCATTCAGCTTGATGTTCATTGGTGATGCCTTTGCAGGTTCAGCAATGTCAGCTTGGTAAGGGTCAATGTTGTCTAATGAAACACCAGCCACACACAGTTGAACCGCAGCTAAGCGAAGTTGTTGGTCACTGTCGCCTTTAGGGCTTGGGTTGATGCTGATTGCGTAAAGTTCTTCGTTCTTATCAGCCAATGTTTTCTCAACCAGCTTTTGAAGAATGTTCTTAGGACCGAACTCAACGAATACGCGCGCGCCTGCTTCATACATCGCTTCAATTTGCTCGCTGAAACGAACCGATTGCAGCATGTGTTGCTTGAACGCTTTCTTGATCGCTTTCGCGTCTTTGCTGTGAAGTTTGCCTGTTGCGTTTGAGTAAAGCGGCAGCGTTGGCGCGCTGAATGAAGCTTTATCAATTGCAGAAGCAAATGGTTTTTGAGCGTGGGCAACAAGCGGCGTGTGGAACGCGCCAGAAACAGGCAGAGCAATTGCTTTGAAGCCTTGTTCTGTTAGCGCTTGTGCTGCTTGTTGAACCGTCGCAGTTGGACCTGCAATAACCAGTTGAGTCGGAGCGTTGTAATTGGCAATACTTACGCCTTCGAATTGGCTGATACAGTTTTCAACGGCTGGAAGTTTGTCTGCGTCTAGGATGACCGCAAACATAGTACCGCTGTCACCTTGTTCAGGTGTCGCTGCCATCGCATCGCCACGAGCGAAAGCTAGCTGGTAGTAATCGTCTTGCGAGATAACACCCGATGCACATAGTGCACTTAGCTCACCAAAGCTGTGGCCTGCAACCATGTCTGCTTTGAAGCCTGCTTGAGTCATGATGTCGAACTGACCCATAGACACAGTACCAATCGCACTCTGCGCATTGGCCGTGTTGGTTAACACAGCTTCTTGGGCTTTGGTTGCTTCTGGTGTGAAAGTTGGAATTGGGAACAGAATTTGCGACAGAGCCGTTTTCTTGTGTTGACCAAATACCTGATCCGCTTGAGCAAGCTGTTGGCGCATTTCAGGGTAATGACAAGCAAGCTCGCGACCCATGTTGAGGTATTGCGACCCTTGACCTGCAAATAGCGCTGCCACTTTACCCGCACCGTTTTCAGCAATCAGTGCCGACTCACGGTAGCTAGTACCGTTTGGCATCTGCCAATGTGTTTTGGTTTGGCTCTCAAGCATAGAAACCGCTTGAGTCAGTTGCGCTTGAAGGTCTGCTTGGTCAGTCACGACTAAACCAAGGCGAGCATGTTTCGCGTTAACTTCACGCAGAGCGTGTTGATCAGCAAGCGCTTCTAGTTTGAACGCAGCGTCTGCAGCTTGAGTTGAAACCTGCTTGAGCTCATTGATCAGTGCTTGACGAGATTCCGCGCTGAATAACAGAGTTTGCGGCACTTGGCGTTGACGGTATTTGTCACCGCGAGCGTGCTCTGGTGTGTACTCTTCCAATACAACGTGGAAGTTAGTGCCACCAAAACCGAATGAGCTGATACCTGCACGGCGTGGGGTGCCGTCGACACGTTTCATCCAAGGACGCGTTTGTGTGTTTAGGTAGAACGGTGAGTTCTCGATATCCAGCTTAGGATTCGGAGCCGATACGTTGATCGTTGGCGGCAGTACTTTGTGGTGCAGTGCTAATGCAGCTTTGATTAAACCTGCAGTACCCGCAGTTGATTTGGTGTGACCAATTTGAGATTTCACAGAGCCTAACGCAATGTGTTGCTTCTCTTCATTGTTTTCACTGAATACCGAGTTTAAGCCACCAAATTCAGCAACATCTCCTGCCGCTGTACCTGTGCCGTGCGCTTCTAAAAGGCCAAGCGTGTGCGGTGCGAAACCAGCATCATCGTAAGCACGTTTGAGTGCTTTTGCTTGTCCTTCAGGGCGAGGTGCGTAAATACTCTTGAACTTACCATCCGAAGAAGAACCGACACCTTTAATCACTGAATAGATTCTGTCGCCATCGCGCTCTGCATCTTCAAGACGCTTAAGAGCAACCATGCCGATGCCTTCACCAATCATCATCCCTTTTGAATCGATATCGAAAGGTTGAATGGTTTCATTAGTAGTGAATGCTGGAGTTTTAGAGAAGCTCATGTACATGGTTGGTGAGTTATCAGTACACACACCACCTGTGATCATCATTTCACTGCGGCCTTCAACCAGCTCACTTAGAGCCATACGCATTGCGGCTAGAGACCCCGCACACGCAGCATCTACTACGCAGTTGATGCCACCAAGGTCAAAGCGGTTAGCAATACGACCTGAAATTACGTTACCCAATGAACCAGGGAATGAGTTCTCTTCCCAGTGGATGTATTGGTCTTGGAATTTTTTGATCAGCATTTCGCTGTCGTCGTCGCTGATACCACTGCTCTTGAAGACTTTTTTCAAAACAGGGTATTGAAGACGAGCATTTAGGCTTTGAGCGATCTTCTGACCACCACCAACACCTAGCGTGATACCGATCTTATCGCGATCGTAGCCTTCAGGTAGCTTGGCATCTTCAAGTACTTCTTTAGCAACGATCAGAGAAAGCAGCTGTGAAGTGTCTGTCAGTTCTAGGATATTTGGCGGAAGACCGAACTCCATTGGATTGAAGTCCACTTCAGGGATGAAACCGCCGCGCTTACAGTAAGACTTGTCTGGCGTAGTACGATCTGAATCGTAGTAATCTTCTGGACGCCAGTGCGTATCTGGTACTTCGGTAATTGCATCGATCTTTTCGCTGATAAGATCCCAAAATTTATTCAGGTAGCGAGAGTTTGCAAACATGCTCGCCATACCAACGATAGCGACAGGCATATCTTTAAGGCGTTTATTCAGTCGAGAATCGTCGACTGATTCCGGTGTATTTGTCTCGGGTTGGCTCATTATGAGTCTCCACTAGAAATCACAGAAAGTGATGTCGTGTTTTGAGGCTGCGCTTTTAAAGCTATAGAAAGAAAATCTGAAACAGACTTAGGGAAGCGCAGCTGAAAATTCAGGTTGCTGAGTGGCGGCAACCAGATAGAAATTAGTTTTACGAAGTGCGTTGACTTACGAGAGTAGGGGAGGTGTTTCATGCGCGACGGTGGCATTCAAATGTTGAGGCGATGTCCATTAAAATCCTGTTCAAAGTCTGACTAAACGACAAGTCGGTATCCGCAAAGAAAACGTGTGAATTTGTTTAATGGTTGAGCAGGCTACCCGAGGTGAGTGGTCGATACAATGCTCCCAGAGGCCACTATGATCTGTTCAGACCAGATGATTTTGCTGAACTTTTGTTTTTTGTATTTTTAATGCAATTAACTTATTGATAATTAACGGGTATGGGTGGTTTTTTAGTGTTTATACTCTATTTTTTGACTTGGTGGGATCTATGTCAGATTTTTGTAAGTAACATTTAATAGATGCCTGTTCTGTAAGGTGGAGTGTGATCTGTGTTTTAATTTGTTATTATTTGAAAAATTAGTTTTAAGTCCTCATATGAAGGGGGTTTCCCTCCCGTATTCTCTAGGTTCCACTTAATTCATAGGTGAGTTAAATTTGTTCGATTGGGTTGTTCCAATCGTGTTTTGAAGAGTGATTTATAGAAGTGAGTTCGAGTTAAATGAAAACTCCCGTTGTTGATTTGTGGCTATGTTCTCTGAGTAACTTGAATGACCAGCCAGACATTGTATCTCAGCTCAAAAAGAGACTGACAACCGACGAGATAGCCAAAGTTGAACGCTATCGAATGCCCTCATCTCAGACTCAAGCTTTGTATGTTCGAAACTACCTAAGAAAGGTGCTGTCTAGCTATTCTGATTTGATGCCTGAAGCGTGGCGCTTTGAATATGGTGAGAAAGGGAAGCCAAGATTAATTGAGAAACAACAAATAGAAACCGGCCTGAATTTCAATATCAGTCATAGCAAAGAACATTTGTTAATCGCAGTTTGCCAGAGAGAAGGGAAGTCACTTCAATTAGGCGTCGATATCGAACATGCCAGAAGCTCGACCAATATCGACTCGATCATGAAGCACTACTTTTCAGATACGGAATTGACGGATTTACTTGAGCTCAGCAAAGAAGAACAAAGAGAGCGCTTTTTCGATCTGTGGGCGTTGAAAGAGTCGTACATCAAAGCGACGGGCAAGGGGCTAGCGACATCATTGCGAAGTTTTTCGTTCGATTTCTCTAATTTGACCAAGCAAGTAGTGGAACTCGGCTCATCGGATGCTAAATCAGGCTTGGATAGCGAAATCAGGCTACATAGCGGGATTGGGTTGAATTTGGATTCTGCTCAACAAGATGATAGTTCTACAGATTGGCAGTGTTGCTTAGGGCGGCTGGATGAACAGTATCGGTTTGCGGTGACGCTTGGCGGGAATTTGCTACCCATGCAGATAGAGATGAGAACCTTTTCGTCGTCTCACCTCTTTTAAGCTAGCTTGGTTAGACGAAGTTAGCTCGTTTATCCAAGCATCGCTTTTAATACTTCAGCGGGTACAGGCTGCAGTTGTTTGTCTTTATCTAGGCAAACCATCTCGATATCACCAATCACGGCGGGTTTGGTCGCATCTTTACGCCATACCTCTTGTCGCCATAAGGTTTTGTATTTGCCATCGAGTTCAAAAGAGGTTCGGATGTCGCAGATCTCAGCGAACTCAACCCCATCTTGAAAAGTCATGTTGGCTTTATAGACTGCAAAACCTAGTCCATGCTCATTCCACAATTCCGCCAGTTTATCGCTGCCCAAGACATGTTCGCGTGCCCGCTCGAAGTATTTAAGAAAGTTAGGGTGATAAACCACACCAGAGTGATCGGTATCTTCATAGTAAATTTGTACTGGGTGATGGTAGATCTGACTCATTAGTATCAACTCTTGGTAAGTAGTGGGACAGTAAATCTGGCTAAGTTGTGCAGCACTCTACAGGATAGGTCGAAATTACTTCAAGACATCATCGGTAATGTGGCTTTTGGTCAGACCTCATTCATTACTATTACATTGGTCAGCTTCCACCCATTTACCAATATTCTATGTGTCATTTTCCACCCATTAATTTTTGTAGCGAGTTAGCGACAACTGCAAGCAGATCTGATGAAGCCTTGTGGTTAAAGGCTTGTTAATGAATTGTGTTAATGTGGCGCGCTAATTGCCTTAGTGAAAGCACGCAGTTCCCATTGAAGGGCTGCTTTGTTTACTAAGGAGAATAATAATGTTTAAGCCTCTTACCCTGCTGTCTGTATCTGCTCTGGCGCTCACAAGTTTTAATGCTGCTGCAAACTGTGACCCTAGTGAAATAGTGATTAAATTCAGTCACGTAACCAATACCGATAAGCACCCGAAAGGCATCGCCGCTTCTTTACTGGAAGAGCGAGTAAACACGGAGATGAATGGCAAAGCTTGTATGCAAGTCTTCCCTAACTCAACACTTTACGATGATAATAAGGTACTGGAAGCCCTGTTAAATGGTGATGTTCAAATGGCGGCGCCATCGCTGTCTAAATTTGAGAAATTCACTAAGAAATACCGCATTTTTGACCTTCCTTTCCTATTTGAAGACGTAGAAGCCGTTGACCGTTTCCAAAACTCAGAATCTGGTGAAAAGCTGAAGAACGCGATGAAGCGTCGTGGCCTGCAAGGTCTTGCGTTTTGGCACAATGGCATGAAACAGATGTCGGCGAACAAACCTCTTATCAGCCCTGAAGATGCAAAAGGTTTGAAATTCCGTGTTCAAGCATCGGATGTATTGGTGGCTCAGTTTGAACAACTAGGCGCTAACCCACAGAAGATGTCTTTCAAAGAAGTGTACGGTGGCCTGCAAACCAAGGTTATCGATGGCCAAGAGAACACATGGTCAAACATCTACGGTAAGAAGTTCTTTGAAGTACAAGACGGCGTGACTGAAACCAATCACGGTATCTTGGATTACCTAGTTGTAACGTCAAACGACTTCTGGAAAGACCTACCTGAAGATGTACGCACACAGCTTGGCACTATCGTTCAAGAAGTGTCTGAGACGCGTAATGCAGAATCTTCAAAAGTTAACCTAGCGAACAAAAACAACATCATCGAAGCGGGTGGTGAGGTTCGTACACTTACGCCTGAACAGCGTGAAGCATGGGTAGCTGCACTTCAACCAGTATGGAAGAAGTTTGAAAAAGACATCGGTTCAGACCTTATCGATGCAGCGTTAGCTTCAAACCAATAACACCGCTAAGGGAGTGGCGAGTATTCGTCACTCCTTATTAAAACAATTATAAGCGGAGTCAATTATGGAAAAGCCTCAAATGGAACAACCAAATTCTAGCGAATCAGCACTGGAAACCTCTCTTTTTTCCAAAGTCGGAAGAGTTACGGATGTGATTGAAGAGTCATTAATCGCATTTTTTCTTGGCGCAATGACGCTACTTACTTTTGCCAACGTGGTATTTCGATACGCATTCAATGACAACATCTTATGGGCTCTGGAACTGACTGTGTTCATGTTTGCTTGGATGGTGTTAGTGGGCGCATCTTATGGTGTTAAAAAACACTTCCACATTGGTGTTGATGTGATCATCAACCTTGCCCCAGAAAAGCTACGCAAAGTGTATGCGCTAATCGCTGTGACAAGCTGCCTAGCATTTTCAATCTTACTTCTTATCGGTTCTTGGAATTATTGGTACCCATTCGCGACCGATCGCGCATGGTACGAGACCGACGATATTCCAATGCCAGAGATGCTTCAGTTTCTTGCTGACTGGCTGAATGAAGGCGAGCGATACGAGAAACTGCCACGTTTTATTCCTTATATGGCGCTGCCGATTGGTATGGCAATGCTGACGTTCCGTTTTGCTCAAGTTGCTTACCAAGTCGTCACAGGCAAGCTTGACCGCATGATTGCAGGACATGAAGCCGAAGAAGAGCTGGATGCGTTGAAAGCGGACGTGCTAGCGGGCTCTGACGAAGATGCGACAGCGGTATTGAATTCGACTCTGCAGAACAAAGCGAATGCGTCGAGTACAAAATCTAACGGTAAGGAAGACTAATCATGGCAATGTTATTTCTATTTTTAATGGTAATTGCTTTCATGTTGGTCGGTGTACCAATTGCAATTTCCCTCGGTTTATCGAGCGTAATATTCTTATTGATGCATTCAGATGCGTCATTAGCTTCAGTCGCACAAACGCTGTTTAATGCATTTGCAGGTCACTACACACTCTTAGCGATTCCTTTCTTTATCTTGGCCTCTAGCTTCATGTCTACTGGTGGCGTGGCGAAACGTATTATCCGCTTTGCTATCGCGATGGTGGGTTGGTTCCGCGGCGGCTTGGCGATGGCGTCGGTTGTGGCATGTATGATGTTCGCAGCCCTTTCTGGTTCATCTCCTGCAACGGTAGTGGCGATCGGTAGTATCGTTATCGCAGGTATGATCAAAAACGGTTACTCAAAAGAGTTCGCGGCAGGGGTTATCTGTAACGCGGGTACCTTGGGGATCTTGATTCCACCGTCAATCGTGATGGTGGTATACGCAGCGGCGACCGATGTATCGGTAGGTCGTATGTTCTTAGGTGGCGTGATTCCTGGTCTGCTGGCGGGTGTGATGCTGATGATTGCTATCTACATTGCAGCTCGTATTAAGAAGATTCCGGCGCAGCCATTTGTGGGCTGGGGCGAGATGTTCGCAGCCGCGAAAGATGCGAGCTGGGGCTTGTTGCTGATTGTTATCATTTTAGGTGGTATCTACGGTGGTATCTTTACTCCGACAGAAGCGGCGGCAGTGGCAGCGGTGTACGCGTTCTTCATTGCCAACTTTATCTACAAAGATATGGGCCCGTTTGCGGACAAGAACAATACAAAGCCTGCTTTGGTGAAAGTGTTCCAAACGTTTTTCCATAAAGACACCAAAGACACGCTCTATGATGCGGGTAAGCTGACCATCATGTTGCTGTTTATCATTGCCAATGCTCTGATTCTTAAGCATGTACTGACAGAAGAACGTATTCCTCAGATGATCACTGAGTCTATGCTATCTGCGGGCTTAGGTCCGATCACCTTCTTGATTGTGGTAAACGTTTTACTCTTGATTGGTGGTCAGTTCATGGAGCCATCAGGCTTGCTGATCATCGTTGCACCATTGGTATTCCCAATCGCTATTGCGCTCGGTATCGACCCAATTCACCTTGGTATCATGATGGTGGTGAACATGGAGATAGGGATGATAACGCCGCCTGTCGGGCTCAACTTGTTTGTGACCGCAGGGGTCGCGAAGATGTCGATGATGAACGTAGTAAAAGCCGCACTGCCATGGGTTGGCGTGATGTTCTTATTCTTGATTATCGTAACTTACGTGCCTTGGGTATCAACATGGTTGCCGACCACATTGATGGGACCGGAAATCATAACCAAGTAGTTATTTGGTGACATGGAATTTAACCCATAAAAAATGAGGAGGTCACTAGACCTCCTCATCTATATTTCTGCCACGATTTGAATGATGGTCTATCTGCTCATACAGAGCACGTTTTGCCTCTAATTCTGGCGTGTGTAGATCGACATGATTATCAGTATAAAAAATACCATCTATCTCGAAAGTATCGGTAATCGATGGCACTTTTGTTTTCTCACCCATAACGACTTCCTTATTATATTTATTGCATAACATCCTGTTGTCGAAATAAGTATAGGTGATCTTGCTCCCAAATCTAATTTAGTTTGGTTCTACCTTATAAGATTCTTTCGTGAGCTGGTGTTTTTGCATCTTATCGTAGAGGGTTTTCCTCGGTAATTGCAGCCTCTCCATGGTCTCTTTTATACTGCCATTGCATTCAATAAGTGCCTGCTTCAACGTGTTTTTTTCAAAGTCAGATACCAATTCTGCCAAAGACAGTTCTTGAGTAGTTTCAGTGGCGCTGTCTGATAAGTGAGAAAGCTTTCCTAAAAGCACAAAACGCTCTGCAGTATTACGTAATTCTCGAACATTTCCTGGCCAATCATGAGCCAAAAGCGCGTGCAGCTCCTTTTGTGGAAGGGCAGGGGCTGTCTTGCCATAACGCGCCGCAGCGACCAGTAAGAAGTGGTGGAAGAGTGCTGGGATATCTTCTTGTCGGCTTCTTAACGGTGGTAAATCTAGGGTCACAACATTGAGTCGGTAATAGAGATCTTGGCGGAAAGTGCCTTCTTCAGCGGCTTTCTTTAGGTCGACTTTAGTTGCCGCAATCACTCGAATGTCTAGAGGGACTAAACCATTAGACCCAACCCTTTCGATGACACGCTCTTGCAAGACGCGCAACAAGCGAATTTGTGCCTGCATTGGCATAGACTCAATTTCATCTAAGAATAGAGTTCCGCCTTGAGCAAATTCAAATTTACCCACTCGTTTGCTTTCCGCGCCAGTGAATGCCCCTTTCTCATGGCCATACAGTTCACTCTCAATCAGGTTTTCAGGGACCGCACCGCAATTGACCGCGACGAAGTTTTGTTCTCGCCTACTGCTTTGTTCATGCAGAGAACGTGCAACTAATTCTTTGCCTGTACCTGTTTCGCCAAATAGCAATATGTCGGCATTGGTATCGGCAACGTGAGTGATGATAGATCGCAGCTCCGTCATTGATTGCGTGTCACCAATGATCCTTGGACCAAGTGCTTGGCTGGCCTTAAGTGAACGTTTTAACTCAAGGTTCTCAAGGGTGAGCTGACGTTTTTCTATCGCTCGCTTGGTGGTTTCGACTAGGCGTTCATTAGCGAAAGGTTTTTCAATGAAGTCATAGGCGCCGTATTGGATGGCTTGAACGGCCATTGAAATATCGCCGTGACCAGTAATCATGATCACGGGGATCTCTTTGTCTTTGTGCATTACTGTGTTGAGCAGATCATGCCCGGATAGACCCGGTAAACAGATATCAGTGATGATCACGTGAGGTAAGCCGTTTTCTTGAATCGCGAGCAGAGCAGACTCCGCGTCGGGAAAGAATTCGGCATCAATGTCGGCGAGCTCGAAGCTCTGTTCAATCGCCATTCTTAGATCGGATTCATCATCAATGAAATAGACGTGACACATAGTGATTCCTTTACTTCTTTGTATTCTGGTTATTGCTGAGTTTTTGCTTGCTGTTCATGTCCAACAAGGGGCAACTCTATGCTGAATCGAGCCCCGCCTTGAGGGCTACTACCGGTAACGAGCTTGCCATTTATTCCGCTGATTATTTGTTGAGAAATCGATAGTCCAAGTCCAAGTCCGTTTTTCTTGGTGGTATGAAAGGGTTCAAAAAAGTTTCCGTTCGAAGGGGAGGTGAAGCCGGGGCCGTTATCATCGACATGAATCAGCAAGGTATTGGCTTGTTGATGGTCGGACTCTCTAATCTCTAACAGAATAGCTAATTGTTTGTCGTCTTGTTGTTCCATCGCCTGAATCGCGTTGGTCAGCAGGTTAATGATCACCTGTTCCAGTTGAATGGCGTTGGCGAGCACGCAAGCATCAAAGGTTTCAGGGAGCTCGTTGACCTTAACTCGTTCACTCTTAAGTTGTGGCTTCATCAACTCTTTCGATGAATGTAAAACTGGGAGTATTTGTAATGTGTGTAGCTCTTCTGCGGTGGATTTCTTGGCGAAGGAGCGAAGCTGGTGGCTGATTTTCGCCATACGATCAGTGAGTGCTGAGATTCGCGATAGATTGTCATCGACACGATCGGTTTTTTCTTTGGCAAGAAACAGTCGGCCGTTGTCGGCATAACTGCGAATCGCGGCAAGCGGGTTATTCAGTTCGTGACTGATGCTCGCTGACATCTGCCCTAGCACTGCCAGTTTGGCGGCTTGGATGAGCTCGTCTTGGGTTTGCCTCAGAACATGCTCGGTTTCGATACGGTGTTTGATCTCAACATGCAACTCTGATGTACGTTCAAGCACTTGAAATTCGAGTTTTTGCTTGGCTTCGGATTGCAGCCTGTCTATCTGTGCTCGTCTTTGTTGTCGATGGTGGTTGAGCTGCATTGTTAGATAAATAATCGCAAAGATTAGGCTCAAAACCACAAGGTAAGCAACCAAGTCCCACCAAACTAAGTGGGTCGGAGAAAATACCCGTATGGTGAGTTTTGGCTCGGCTAGGAAGCGAGAAGAGCTAAAGAACTGCTCTTGGACGAGTTTGTGTGGCGACTCAATACGACTGGTGACATTGTCTAAATCACCAGAGAAGTGCAGGCTTTCTATTTTTGTATCGAGGTACTGCCTGCTTTCTTGAATTCGAGTGTGTTGTGTTTCGCTTAGCGGCTGAAGGCTTTTGAACAGCCATTCAGGGTTACTCGACATAAATACGATCTGGTCTTTATCGTCAGCAACAAAAAAACTCTGTTTGCCTTTCCAACTTGCTTCAATCAGCGATAAATCCATCTTTACGACAATGACGCCAATAATCTCGGCGGCATAGGAGACAGGGTAAGAATAATAATAGCCTCGCTTTCCTGAGGTTGAACCTAGCGCAAAATATTGATTTTCATTACCAATAATCGCTTCTTGGAAGTAAGGACGGAAAGCAAAATTACGACGAATAAAAGAACGCGGTTGATTCCAGTTACTGGCTGCAATGGTGGTGCCGATACTGTCTAGTAGGTAGGTGTCGGATGCTTGAATCACCGAGTTTACGTGCTCTAGATAACGATTAGTGAGTTCGATTTGCGCAGAGTTACTTGGAGAGTGCAGGGCATCGACCAGCTCTTTGTCTTTTGAAAGCAGCTCGGGAATGTGCGCGAACTTATCCAATTGGCTTGAAATATGAACAGAAAAGCGGTCTAGCTTAGATTGATGATCATTTAACAAACTTTCATGGCTCGTGCTCCACACCCAATGACCGCCAAACACCATCAGTAAACTGTATGTGACCATTAACAGTATTGGGATTCTAAAAGCTTGAAACATGAAGGCTCTCCGCTGATTTCTTTGGTAAACAATCAAGCCTGTCTTCTCTCGTTTATGGTAGCAAATAGCGGTAGTTTTTGCTGAAAGCAGAGAGTGAACAGATGGATGTAGGTTAAGGGTTTGTAACGGGGATTGTTGAAAAAGTTATCGACTCTGAGGGGTAAAACAAGAGCAAGATCTCTTTTTAAGGTTTTTAGCAAAAAAAGCCCTCGATTCCCTTGAAAAAGTCGCTATTGTCCCCATTTCTGTTGTGCTAAGTGATGATTTGATCGTTTTTGTATCACTTAGTTGGACGAATTTAGAGCATTCATCATCATGCAGAGGTGAACGGCTCGACAGAGATTAAACAGATCGCTAGAATGTCGCGTCTAAAATTTCTGTCCTGAGGCTAATCGGAGATACCTTTCTTGTTTCTGAAAACAAGCTTTATTGCGTTTTAATCGACGTATAAAGAACGAAGATATCGCTGATTAGTCTGGTGTTTGGTTGAATAATCAATTCAGACATCAATGCTCGATTTTAAATTAGGTGTTCGGATAGAGCACTACACAAGGATGCAGCCAACAACGTCTGCTTTTGAATTAAAGCTAAGTTACGGCTCATATGCTCAGATTACTGAGCCAGTTTTGAGGTTTATATAATGCAAGTTACTGTTGAAACGCTAGAAGGCCTAGAGCGCCGTCTTAATATTACTGTTCCTGCTGCTAACATCGAAGATGCAGTTACAGCTGAACTACGCAACATCGCGAAAAACCGTCGTTTCGATGGTTTCCGTAAAGGCAAAGTGCCAATGAAGATGGTTGCTAAAATGTACGGCAAAGCAGTACGTCAAGACGTGATGGGCGAAGTAATGCAACGTCACTTCATCGAAGCGATCGTTAAAGAGAAAATCAACCCAGCTGGCGCACCTACTTTCGCACCAGTTGAAAACAACGAAGGCGCTGACCTAGTATTCAACGCAACTTTTGAAGTTTACCCAGAAGTTGAGCTGAAAGGTCTAGAAAACATCACTGTTGAGAAACCAGCAGTAGAAGTTAAAGAAGCTGACGTTGAAGAGATGATCGAAACTCTACGTAAGCAACAAGCAACTTGGACTGAAGTTGAAGCTGCTGCTGACGCTGGTTCTCGTGCAACTATCGACTTCGTTGGTTCTATCGACGGTGAAGAGTTTGAAGGCGGCAAAGCTGAGAACTTCCCACTAGAGATGGGCGCTGGTCGCATGATCCCTGGCTTCGAAGACGGTATCGTTGGTAAAACAGCAGGTATGGAATTCGAAATCGACGTAAACTTCCCAGAAGATTACCACGCTGAAAACCTAAAAGGTAAAGCAGCTAAGTTCTCTATCAAGCTGAACAAAGTTGAAGCTCGTGAACTTCCAGAACTAAACGAAGAATTCGTTTCTAAGTTCGGCGCTGCTGACGGCGTTGAAGGTCTTAAAGCTGAAGTTCGTAAGAACATGGAGCGTGAGCTTAAGCAAGCTGTTAAGAACCGCATCAAAGAGCAAGCTATCGACGGTCTAGTTAACGAAAACAACATCGACGTACCTTCTGCTCTTATCGATCAAGAAATCGGTGTTCTACGTCAACAAGCTGCTCAACGTTTCGGTGGCAACACTGAAGCTGCTGACCAACTTCCACGTGAGCTGTTCGAAGAGCAAGCTAAACGTCGCGTAGTTGTAGGTCTTCTTCTTGGTGAAGTAATCAAGACTGAAGAGCTAAAAGCTGACGACGAGAAAGTTAAAGCTATCATCGAAGAGATGGCTACAGCATACGAAGATCCAACAGAAGTTATTGCTTACTACGAGCAAAACGAGCAAATGATGAACAACATGCGCAATGTTGCTCTAGAAGAGCAAGCTATTGATGCAATCATCGCTAAAGCTCAAGTTTCTGATAAAGAAGTTAGCTTCAACGAGCTAATGAATCAGCAACCTGCTTAATATAGTAATATCTGACGTAGAAGGTTGACGTACGGTCAACAATTCTGCTAACAATGGTCCGTATGATTTAATCATTCGGGCCATTTATTTTAGGGACATAAGAATATGAGCTACCAAGAAAAAAATACAATGCCATCGATTATGGACGCACTAGTTCCTATGGTGGTTGAACAGACTTCCCGTGGTGAACGTTCTTACGATATTTATTCTCGTCTATTAAAAGAACGTATCATTTTCTTAACAGGTCAAGTGGAAGACCACATGGCAAATCTTGTCGTGGCTCAACTGCTTTTCTTGGAATCAGAAAACCCAGACAAAGATATCTATCTTTACATCAACTCACCTGGCGGTAGCGTAACAGCAGGCATGTCTATCTACGACACAATGCAGTTCATCAAGCCAAACGTGAGCACAGTATGTATGGGTCAAGCTTGCTCTATGGGTGCATTCTTACTAGCGGGTGGTACTCCTGGTAAGCGTCACGTGCTTCCAAACTCACGTGTAATGATTCACCAGCCACTTGGCGGCTTCCAAGGCCAAGCGTCTGATATTCAAATTCACGCGCAAGAGATCCTAACGATCAAACAAAAGCTAAACAAACTATTGGCAGAGCACACTGGTCAGCCTTTAGAAGTTGTTGAGCGCGATACAGATCGTGATAACTTCATGTCTGCTGATCAAGCAGTAGAATACGGCTTGGTGGATTCAGTTCTTAATCACCGCGGTCAATAATTGCAGGGCAATTGTTTAACGCAAAGTGATTCAAATTGATATACACTCAAGCATAGAGAGTTAAGGCTAAGAGGTTAGCGAATGACAGATAAAAGCAAAGAGGGTGGTAGCGGTAAACTGCTTTACTGCTCTTTCTGTGGCAAAAGCCAACACGAAGTTCGCAAGTTAATCGCAGGTCCTTCTGTTTACATTTGTGATGAATGTGTCGATCTTTGTAACGACATTATTCGTGAAGAAATTAAAGATGTTCTTCCTAAGAAAGAATCGGAATCGCTGCCAACGCCGCGTGAGATTCGTGAGCATCTTGACGACTATGTAATCGGTCAAGAATACGCGAAGAAAGTGCTAGCAGTTGCAGTTTATAACCACTACAAGCGTTTACGTAATGGTGATACGACAGCTGAAGGCGTAGAGCTAGGTAAGAGTAACATTCTTCTTATCGGTCCTACTGGTAGTGGTAAAACACTACTGGCTGAAACATTGGCTCGTTTCCTAGACGTTCCTTTCACAATGGCAGACGCAACAACACTAACCGAAGCAGGTTACGTGGGCGAAGATGTTGAAAACATCATCCAGAAGTTGCTTCAGAAGTGTGATTACGACGTAGCGAAAGCGGAACGCGGCATTGTTTACATCGATGAAATCGACAAGATTTCTCGTAAAGCTGAAAACCCATCAATCACGCGTGACGTGTCTGGTGAAGGTGTACAGCAAGCTCTACTAAAACTTGTTGAAGGTACAGTTGCTTCAGTTCCACCTCAAGGTGGTCGTAAGCATCCACAGCAAGAGTTCTTGCAAGTGGACACGTCTAAGATCCTATTTATCTGTGGTGGTGCGTTTGCAGGCCTAGATAAAGTGATTGAACAGCGTGTAGAAACAGGTTCAGGTATCGGCTTTGGCGCAGAAGTGCGTTCAAAAGACGAAACCAAAACTATCGGTGAATTGTTCACTCAAGTAGAACCTGAAGATCTAGTGAAATATGGTCTTATTCCAGAATTCATTGGTCGTCTACCTGTGACAACAACACTGACAGAGCTTGATGAAGAAGCGCTAATCCAAATCCTATGTGAGCCAAAGAATGCACTGACAAAACAGTACGCAGCATTATTTGAGCTTGAGGATACAGAGTTAGAATTCCGTGAAGACGCCCTACGCGCAATTGCTAAGAAAGCAATGAACCGTAAAACAGGTGCTCGTGGTCTACGCTCTATCTTGGAGGGTGTTCTACTAGAAACTATGTACGAACTGCCATCTTCAACTGATGTAAGCAAGGTTGTGATTGATGAGTCGGTAATTAATGGTGAGTCAGAACCACTGTTGATTTACAGCAACTCAGATAATCAAGCAGCTGTTGCAGAGTAGGTCTTTTTTAGACAAGTCACTCAAATTGAAAAAGGAGGTAAGCAATTACCTCCTTTTTTTTATTCTTCCATTGAATCCAGTCGTTTAAGCCCCATATACTGCTTTATAAGTTAAAGCGGAAGAGAGAAATATATGAACTTGGAACGTTCCGAGCGTATCGAAATCCCCGTGCTACCTCTACGTGATGTAGTGGTTTACCCACACATGGTTATTCCATTGTTTGTCGGTCGTGAAAAATCGATTACATGCCTTGAATCGGCAATGGAAGCTAGCAAACAAGTACTACTTGTAGCGCAGAAAGAAGCGGACACTGATGAGCCTTCAATCGACGACCTATTTAACGTAGGTACAGTCGCTACTATTCTTCAGTTACTAAAGCTCCCTGATGGTACGGTTAAAGTACTTGTTGAAGGTCAGCAGCGTGCAAAAATTCACCAATTCAAAGAAAGTGAATTCTTCCTAGCGGATGCCGAATACGTTGTTACCTCAGAACTTGACGAAAAAGAACAAGAAGTGGTTGTTCGTAGTGCGATCAATCAATTCGAAGGCTTTATTAAGCTGAACAAAAAGATTCCACCAGAGGTTTTAACCTCTCTGAACGGTATTGATGAGGCGGCTCGCCTTGCTGATACGATTGCTGCGCACATGCCACTTAAACTGGTAGACAAGCAGCACGTTCTAGAAATCTTAGATGTAACTGAACGTCTGGAATTCTTGATGGGCCAAATGGAGTCAGAAATTGACATCCTGCAAGTTGAAAAACGCATCCGTGGCCGCGTTAAGAAGCAGATGGAAAAATCTCAGCGTGAGTACTACCTGAATGAGCAAATGAAAGCGATTCAGAAAGAACTTGGCGAGATGGACGACGCACCTGATGAATTCGAGACTCTGAAGAAGAAGATCGAAGATTCTAAGATGCCTCAAGAAGCTCGTGAGAAAACTGAGCAAGAACTGCAAAAACTGAAAATGATGTCGCCAATGTCTGCTGAAGCAACAGTAGTACGTAGCTACATTGATTGGATGGTTGGCGTTCCTTGGGCTAAGCGTTCAAAAGTTAAAAAGAATTTAGCGAAAGCGGAAGAGATCTTAAACGAAGATCACTACGGCTTAGAGCGTGTTAAAGAACGTATTCTTGAGTACTTGGCAGTACAAAACCGTATCAACAAGCTAAAAGGCCCAATCCTTTGTCTTGTAGGTCCTCCTGGTGTAGGTAAAACCTCACTAGGTCGTTCGATTGCTGCGGCAACGGGTCGTAAGTACACACGTATGGCACTAGGTGGCGTTCGTGATGAAGCTGAGATTCGTGGTCACCGTCGTACGTACATCGGTTCACTTCCGGGTAAATTAATCCAGAAGATGTCTAAAGTTGGCGTTAAGAACCCACTGTTCCTATTAGATGAAATCGATAAGATGTCTTCTGATATGCGTGGCGACCCATCTTCAGCGCTTCTAGAAGTTCTAGACCCTGAGCAAAACAATGCATTCAACGATCACTATCTAGAAGTCGATTACGATCTGTCTGATGTGATGTTCGTGGCAACGTCTAACTCGATGGACATTCCTGGCCCACTACTGGACCGTATGGAAGTAATTCGCCTGTCTGGTTACACAGAAGATGAAAAGCTGAACATTGCTAAGAGCCACCTATTGGACAAGCAAGTTCAACGCAACGGTCTTAAGCCTCATGAGATTGAGATCGAAGACTCTGCAATCATCGGCATCATTCGTTACTACACACGTGAAGCGGGTGTACGTAGCCTAGAACGTGAAATCTCTAAGATCTGTCGTAAAGCAGTGAAGAACATCTTGCTAGACAGCGACCTTAAGTCTGTAACGGTTAACATTGATAACCTGAAAGAGTACTTAGGCGTTCAACGTCATGACTTCGGTAAAGCGGATGAAAGCAACCGTATTGGTCAAGTAACTGGTTTAGCTTGGACTCAAGTCGGTGGTGATCTACTGACTATCGAAACTGAAGCAATGCCGGGTAAAGGTAAGCTAACGCAAACCGGTTCACTTGGCGATGTGATGAAAGAATCGATCCAAGCGGCAATGACTGTGGTTCGTTCTCGTGCAGAAAAACTGGGTATTAACTCAGATTTCTACGAAAAGCGCGATATTCACGTTCACGTACCAGAAGGTGCTACACCGAAAGATGGCCCGAGTGCGGGTATCGCAATGTGTACTGCCTTAGTGTCTAGCTTGACGGGTAACCCTGTTAAAGCTGAGGTCGGTATGACAGGTGAAATTACCCTTCGTGGTGAAGTTTTGCCTATCGGTGGCTTGAAAGAAAAACTGCTTGCAGCACACCGTGGCGGCATTAAAACTGTACTGATTCCTAAAGACAATGAGCGTGATTTGGAAGAGATTCCAGACAACGTAATCGCTGACTTGAAGGTGATCCCGGTTCAGTGGATTGATGAAGTACTCAAAGTCGCGCTAGAACGAGATCCGTCAGGGGTCGAGTTTGACGTGAAAAAATAGTGATGCATAGCAAAAATAAGTAAAGAATTACGCTGATAGGCTCGAAAAGGCTTGTCAGCGTTTTTTTTGGACGCTAAGTTATTGATCAAAGCGGCAGCCCTTTTGCAATAAGGCTTGCGGCTAAATTAAAACCAAAATGGAACGTACAGTCATCGAGAAGTAGTCACAGATGACACATAGGGGAAAAACAGTGAATAAAACACAACTAGTAGAATCAATCGCAGAAAACGCAGACATCTCTAAAGCTTCAGCTGGCCGCGCTCTAGACGCATTCATCGAAGCAGTTGGCACAACGCTACAATCAGGCGACCAAGTTGCACTTGTTGGCTTTGGTACTTTCAGTGTTCGTACTCGTGCTGCTCGTACAGGTCGTAACCCAAAAACTGGTGAAGAGATCCAAATCGCAGAAGCTAAAGTACCTGGCTTCAAAGCGGGTAAAGCACTTAAAGACGCATGTAACTAATTTCTACGGCTGAAACCTCGGTTTTGCGAGGGGAAGGCTGTAAAATGCGTTTACTGTTTGAAAAATGATGTTTCATTCTTAAACAGTATGTGTACAAAGCACATTGAACTTATTTAAATTATGCGCATCCTACTGATGCGCATTTCTTTTTCTGATAATATCGCGTGAATAGATTTTTATTTTGAAGCCAATGCTTCATATCCGGAGAGCACTTAAATTATGATGGATCGATTACGCGAAGGCGTGAATAGCATCGCGGTAAAAATTATCCTTGGGTTGATTATCCTGTCATTCGTATTCGCAGGTGTAGGCAGCTACATCACCGGTGGCGGTAACAACGCAGCAGCTAAAGTTGGCAACACAGAAATTGCTCGTGGTGAGTTCGAACAGGCTTACCAAAACGAACGTAATCGCATGCAGTCTCAACTTGGCGATTACTTCGCTCAAATGCTTGCAGACCCTGCATACGTAGAGTCTTTCCGTAAATCAGTACTTGATCGCATGATCAACGATGTACTGCTTGAGCAGCAAGCTGAGTCTTTAGGCCTACGAATCAGTGATTCTCAAATCCGTACCATGATTCTAGAAATGCCTCAGTTCCAAACAGCTGGTCAATTCGACCAAGAAGTTTACCAATCGGCACTACGTCGTGCAGGTTTCAGCGCAGAGAGCTTCGCTGAATACATGCGTCGTGACCTAATGCGCAACCAGCTTGTGACTGCACTTCAAGGCAGTGAATTCGTTCTTCAAGGTGAAATCGATACTCAGAGCAAGCTTATCGCACAAACTCGTGACATTCGCACAGTGACACTGTCTGTTGCTGACCTTGCGAAAGGCATCGAGCTAACTGACGAACAGATCGAACAGTACTACCAAGAGAACCCTGCAGCTTACACTCGTCCAGAGCAAGCGAAGGTATCTTACATTGAGCTTTCTGCTGAAGCACTTAAGTCTCAGCTTGAAGTAAGCGATGAAGAAGCGCAGAAGTACTACCAAGAGCACCTAGATAAGTACTCAACTGAAGAGCAACGTAAAGTTAGCCACATCTTAGTTCAAGGCGATGACGAAGCGAAAGCTCAGTCTATCCTAGACGAACTAAATGCAGGCGCTGATTTTGCTACGCTAGCGGAAGAGAAATCTGACGACTTCGGCAGTGCTGACGTTGGCGGTGACCTAGGTTGGATCGAACGTGATGTGATGGACCCAGCATTCGAAGACGCGGCTTTCGCTCTTGAGAATATTGGTGACACGACTGGTCTAGTTAAATCTGATTTCGGCTACCACATCATCAAGCTCGACGAACTAAAAGCGTCTCAAGCTCAGCCTTACACTGAAGTAGCGGCAGAGATTAAGCAAGAGCTTCTAGACCAGCACGCTGTAGACCAGTTCTACGAGCAACAAACTGAGCTAGAAAAAGTAGCGTTTGAATTCCCAGATTCTCTTGATGATTCTGCAGAAGCTATCAATGCGAAGATCACAACAACAGATTTCATCTCTCAAATTGACGCTCCAGAAGTTCTGATGACGCCTGCAGTTATGCAAGCTATCTTGAGCCCTGAAGTGAAAGAAGACGGTCTAAACTCTGAAGTTATCGAAGTGGCTCCTGAGCACGTGATCGTTGTTCGTGTAGAAGAGACTCGCGACGAGACAGTTCTTCCTCTAGCTGAAGTGAAAGATCAAGTTGTCGCTGCATTGTCTGCTGTACAAGCTGAGCAACAAGCGGTTGAACTAGGTGTTTCTCTAGTGAACGAACTAAAGCAAGGCAATGAAGCAGTGCTAGCGGACAACAATCTTGAGTTCACTGAACTTGAAACGATTGACCGCAACTCTCCGTTAGCAGCATCTGTATTCGCTCTAGCGAAACCAGAAGCAGGCCAAGCTGTGTTCGGTCAATCTAAAGACCAAGACGGTAACATCGTTGTTGTTGAGCTTTCTAAGGTAACGACTGAAATCAACCCAGCTTACAGCACTCAAATTGGTGCACAGTTGGAACGAGTTGGTAACCAACAAGATCTGACTAACGTACTAAACGTACTTCGTAAAAACGCAGACGTTGAATACTACGTAGTAGGCCAAGGTCAGTAAGCATCGATTAGCCCGGTAGTTAAGCCTGTTTGGTTACTGACTACCGAGAGTCACATGCGATGGTTGTTGTTTTTCAAATTAGGTTTATTCGATAAATCAGATTTGTGAGCCAACAAACACACTGATGAAAACAAGATGTATAACGAAGCGGGTCACTTAGGTGACCCGCTTTATTTTTGTCTGGTGATTGTGTTATCTAGTGCGGCAAATGCATAAGTTACCTTTTTTGTACAAAGGAACGATTTATGCGCACGATATATTCAACACTACTTCTTTCATTTCTGATGCTCTTAAGCCCTGCAGTGTTTGCAGACAGCCCAACTAAAGCTGAGCTTTACGATGGCATTGAGATTACGGTTAACATCAATACCGCGACAGCAGAAGAGCTATCAGCACTGCTGGTTGGTGTTGGTGACAAAAAAGCCCAAGAGATTGTCGACTACAGAGAGCAGAACGGGGCGTTTACAACTGCTGATGGCTTGGCGAGTGTCAAAGGGATAGGTGAAGCGACAGTTAAAAAGAACCGCGAAAGAATTCAGCTTTGATCCGTTTCTTTATTGGTTAGGTATAGAACGATAGCTATGAAGCCCCCGACCAGAGCACCTGCTAGGTGGGCTTCAATTGCGACACGAGCGTTAATCAGTTCGCCAGTCGTGCTAGAGGGGCCAACAAGCTGCTCCCAAGCGATTTTAGCTACTAACCCCAACACTAATAGCCAACTAGATTTCCTGCCGTTTAAAGCCTCTCTGAGCGCGAATAAGCCAAACAACCCATGCAAAGTGCCAGATAGGCCAACATAGATCTGAATACTCGAAAACAACAGAGCGATCCCAGTCACTAGACTAATCACAAGCAGAGCAAGAACAAGCTGTTTTTTACTCGGTTGAAACAGATAGCTGATGATCCATAAGCCTGCTAGATTCATCAGAAGGTGCGAGTAGTTGGTATGTGAAAAGTTTCCTGTTAGGATCCGCCACCATTGCCCCTCGGCAATCGCATTGCTATCCCATACGACCCAAGCTTGTATTGGCTCAAATTGGAATAAGACGCATAAAAGTGAAGTGAAAATTAAAACAGGGTACACATTAAATCCATGTCTCGTTATTGCCCCCAATGCAGCAAGGCTTTGAAAGCTTGTATTTGTCAGTGGGTTACACCACTCGAATCGAATGTTGAGCTTATCATTCTTCAGCACCCATCAGAAGAGCACCGTCCGAAGGGAACCGCGCGTATTCTCTCGTTATCTCTAAAAAACAGCGTGACGCTTGTTGGTGAAGACTTTTCAGACAACGAACAACTGAACGCATTGCTGGCCGATGAACAGTACCAACATGTGATTTTATACCCAAGTGAAAATTCTGTGCCTGTTGAGTCGGCAACATACCCAAGCAAGAAGCTACGTGTGATTTTATTGGATGGGACGTGGAAGAAAGCATTCAAGATGTGGCAAGTGTCGAATAACTTGCATGCGTTGAACACGGTCCACTTACCCAAAGATCTCAAGGGTAATTACCGAATTCGCAAAGCACCCAGTGAAAACAGCCTTTCAACCGTTGAAGCTGGCTATCATTTGCTTAGCTTGTTAGAGAGTGATGGCGAATTTAGCCCTTTGCTAACGGCATTTGATCAAATGATTCAGTTTCAAATCAATCAAATGCCGCCGGGTGTGTTTGAGAAAAACTACTTAGATTAAGCCGTTTCAGTAAAATGAGTCAGGAATTAAAACTCGGTATGAGCCGAGAACAGTTGCTGATGCATTTTCTGCGCAAGATCATCAGTCATTGATGAAATGTAATCCGCAATCACGCGCATTTTTCGAGACTCATCTTGATGCTGTAGCCATTGCTTCTTGATGGGCAGTGGCAGCAAGCGTTCAGGATCAGCGCTGAATGTTTCAAACATATCCATGATGATCTGTTGGCCTTTGTATTCGATGACTTGAACCTGAGGCACTTGAATCACAAACTCGCTGACAAAGTGTTTCAGTTTATCAAGCGTGCCGTCCATGCTTGGTTCAAGCACCGCATTGTAAGCCAAAAGCACATTCTCAAAGCTAGCATCCACTCGCTTAATTGAAATACTGGTCAACAATGCGTTGACGATTCCACCAATCGCATCCTTTCGACGATACTGTTCACCAGAGAAAAGCATCTCTGTAATTGAATCTAGGTGTTCACAAATCCAAGGGTCGGCCATCTCTTTCAGCTGAGGGTAAGCCGATTCGATCCACTGAGCTTTGGTCACAGAACCAAGCACAATCGCATCTTCTAAATCGTGCACGCCATACGCGATGTCATCAGCCAGCTCCATGATCGAACAGTCCAGTGACTTATATTTGGTCTTATTGTGCTCAAGTGGCTCGGTATGCGTTTTTCTTTTCTGTTTTAGGAGCTGTTGGTCGCTGCTTGAAAGCGGTTCAAGCACCCAGTTAAACAACTCTTCATCATGATCGTAGATGCCTTTTGCCGGCATCCAATCTTTGGCTCGGAGCTGTCGTTGATGCTTTACAGGTTCAGACTGTAATCTCGCTTGGACTTGACTGAGCAGCGAAGGGTACTTAATTAACCCCAGTAGCGTGCGTCGAGACAGGTTCATCCCGTGATTCTCAGTGTAAGGTTCTAGCTGAGTGACAATGCGAAACGTTTGAGCGTTGCCTTCAAAGCCGCCGTGGTCGCGCATCATATAGTTGAGTGCGACTTCGCCGCCATGTCCGTATGGTGGATGACCGATGTCGTGAGCTAAACACAGTGAATCAATCAAGCTGTCTGAGGGTAATAGGTCTCGAAATTCGGGCTGCTTTTTCTTCAGTTGAGCGACGATACCGGTGCCAAGCTGAGCGGCCTCAAGAGAGTGAGTAAGGCGCGTTCGGTGAAAGTCGTTGACCGTGGTGCCATGGATCTGGGTTTTCGCTTGTAAGCGGCGGAAGGCAGCAGAGTGAAGCACGCGTGCACGGTCACGCTGATACGGGCTGCGATGATCATCACGTCTTATTTTGTGTTCATCGTCATTTCGATGCTGCCATTCTTGTTCGAGTACAAAGGGGGGTTCGAGTAGAGAATTCAAAATAGCACCTATCAAATTGATTTTATTTAGCTAATTAAAAACAACTTATACCCAGCTAGCTTATCTCGTCTAGTGATAATTCAAAGCTCGGCGCAAATGTGGTGAGAAAATAGTCCATTTCTGGGCTTTTGCGTTGTTCGAGTGTCTCTTCCAGTCGGCGCTTGGCTTGTTCGTATTCATGATTGCCCGCACTGAGCTCTTCCAAGCATTTCAGGTAAGCACAGATAGTATCTGCCTGCTTGACGATGCTTTGCTCTTCTTTACTCGCAGTACCAGATATTAAGAAGGGGGCGAAGTCGTCTCGGAACTCTTCTGGCAGCATCGAAAGTAATCTTTGCTCTGCTGCGGCTTCTATCTTTTTATATTCTTGGGCAATGTCTGGATTGTAGTATTTAACCGGCGTTGGTAGATCTCCAGTCAGCACCTCACTGGTGTCATGGTACATACCAAGCAGGGCTATGTGCTCTGGATTGAGTTTGCCATCAAATTTCTTGTTTTTGATAAGTGCCAAGGCATGGGCGACGAAAGCGACCTGTAGGCTGTGTTCTGAAATGTTCTCGCTTGAGACTGAGCGCATCAAAGGCCAGCGTTGGATAAGCTTCATGCGTGCGAGATGGGCGAAGAAATGGCTCTGTTTCATAAATGTCCTATCTAGAGAGTGCTCCACTCGTATTTTGTGTTTGCGCAGGCATACGAGACAGCGGATACAAAAAAGGCTCCTAAACAGGAGCCTTTTAAGCATAGAAGTGAATGAATACAAGTTAAAGTCTTTTAAAACAGCAAATTGTAGCCATCTTTCTTTGTGCTTATTAACCTTCGATGAGGTCGTCTTGGCTGTAAGTCTGTAAGAAGCGCTCTAGACGACCAATCGCGATTTCTAGATCTTCGATGTGCGGCAGAGTCACGATGCGGAAGTGGTCCGGTTTCGGCCAGTTGAAGCCAGTACCTTGAACCAATAACACTTTCTCTTGCTTAAGGAAGTCGAGTACAAACTTCTGATCGTCTTTGATGTTGTACATGTTGGTGTCGATCTTAGGGAACAAGTACATTGCGCCTTTCGGTTTCACACAAGAAACGCCAGGGATCTTGTTGATCAGTTCCCATGCACGGTCGCGCTGTTCAAGCAGTCGACCACCAGGAAGAATCAGCTCATTGATACTCTGATAACCACCGAGTGCGGTTTGGATAGCGTGTTGCATCGGAACGTTGGCACACAAACGCATTGAGGCCAGCATTTCTAGCCCTTCTACATAGCCTTTTGCTAGGTGTTTAGGGCCTGTTAAGAACATCCAACCACCACGGAAACCACACACACGGTAAGCTTTAGATAGGCCGTTGAACGTCACCATTAATACATCTTCAGCAAGCGTTGCCACTGAAGTGTGTACCGCACCGTCGTAAAGTACTTTGTCGTAGATTTCATCGGCGAAGATGATCAAACCGTGCTCACGAGCAATCTCAACCACTTGCAGTAGGAAATCACGGCTGTATACCGCGCCCGTTGGGTTGTTCGGGTTGATAAGAACGATGCCGCGCGTCTTTGGTGAGATCTTCGCGCGCATGTCGTCTAGATCTGGATACCAATCAGCATCTTCATCACACATGTAGTGAACCGGTGTGCCACCAGAAAGCGCAACAGACGCTGTCCATAGTGGGTAGTCCGGAGCGGGAACTAAGATTTCATCACCATTATCCAGTAGCGCCTGCATAGACATAACGATAAGCTCTGATGCGCCGTTACCAATGTAAACGTCTTCTACATCAAGGTTACGTAGGCCTTTTTTCTGGTAGTGCTGAACAACCGCTTTGCGGGCTGAATAGATGCCTTTTGAGTCGCAGTAACCTTGAGATGTCGGTAGGTTGCGGATTACGTCAACAAGGATTTCATCAGGGGCGTCAAAACCAAATGGGGCGGGGTTACCAATATTAAGCTTCAGTATTTTATGCCCTTCTTCTTCCATGCGCTTAGCATGTTTGAGTACAGGCCCCCTGATTTCGTAGCATACGCTGTTGAGTTTTGACGACATCCCGATATTTTGCATTGCCGATTTCCTGAAATTAATTTAAATACTTTATTAAAGTACCGCAAAATGGCGTTTGATAGAATAAAAATCTGATGAATGTCGCATTTCAGTGTCACGTTTAGCCTTTTTGTTGTCACTCTTTTCTAAATTTTAATTAATCGCTTTCTTGGTTATTGGTTAAGATGAATAAAGGGGCGGGATCGCTTAAAATCACAGGAATGTTGAAAAGATATAGTACATTCTTGATCTAAGTGGGTACTGCCCATAAAGTATCAAACTAATATAATAATAATTTAGATGTGAACGAGGTCGATTTGTCACATTTCCAGCAAACTATCTCCGCTTTGATTGAGCGAGTACAAAATGCCCAAGCAAGCGAAGTTCGTTGTGTTGAAGTTCTAACGCAAAAACCATCGTTTGCATTTATAGAATGGCTTCATGCTCAACCGCTCTTTCCAAAGTTCTACTGGCAGTCACGTGACACTCGTGAAGAGGTCGTCGCGCTCGGTCAACTGCACACTTTTTCTGATCCTGCTCCCGCGTACGCAATTCTTGGTGAAGACCAACGAATCTGGGGTGGACGTTCATTTGATGGACATACCGCAAAGAACCGTCGTTGCATGGAATCGTTTTTCTTCCTTCCTCAGGTTGAATTGATTCGCTTTGACAATACGTGGTCGCTGGCGGTTAATTTGTCCCCTGATCGCGTTTCTTCTATCAATGCTTTGAATAAGCTTTCTGTGGAAGCCGCGATATTGGCGCCTTTGTCTGCCCATATTGAACAGATCAATCACGTTCCAGAAAGAGAACAGTGGGGTAACCTTGTCGATAAAGTGCTGCAAGGCATTAGCGACGAAGAGTATAAAAAAGTCGTTTTAGCGCGTAAAACCACATTGCAGCTCGATGCGCCTATCTGCGCAGCTCAATTACTTAAAGCCAGCTATCTGCAAAATCACCACAGTTTCCACTTTATGTTGGTACTGGATTCTAAACACAGTTTCATTGGTTCGACACCAGAGCGCTTATATAGCCGACATGGTACTGAGCTCGATACCGAAGCTCTAGCGGGAACCATTGGTCGCGGAGAAAACGCGACAGAAGATATGGAGTTAGCGAACTGGCTTTCTCAAGACAGCAAAAACCTCAATGAGAACCAGTATGTGGTAGATGACATCATTGAGCGCCTCACTCCTCATTCTCAAAAGGTCCATGTTGAAAAGGATACGCGTCTTGTGCGCTTGCGTAAGGTGCAGCATCTTAAGCGTAATATCCACGCTCAGCTTAATAATGGCGTTAACGGTGTGCAGTTGCTTGCTGCATTGCAACCTACTGCTGCGGTAGCGGGTTTACCGCGTAAAGAGGCGATGGATTTCATTCTTGAACACGAACCGTTTGCTAGAGGTTGGTATGCAGGGTCTGTAGGCTATATCAGTCATCAGCGAGCGGAATTCTGCGTGGCGATTCGAAGCGCCTTGATTGTAAACGATCAAGTACAACTGTTTGCTGGCGCGGGGATCGTGCCGGGATCGGTTGCCGAACATGAATGGCAAGAGCTGAACAAGAAGATGTCTACTCTGCTTAGCTTAATTTCAGATCACCCTCCATTGGGTGTCGCGTCATGAATCACGACCAAGCCGTATTAAACAGAGTTTGGTGTCACACGTTACTTGAAGAGCTTGCACGCAATGGCGTTGAACATGTTTGTGTTGCGCCGGGCTCTCGCTCAACGCCATTAACTCTCGAAGCTGAAGCCAACTCCAAGTTAACCTTACACACGCACTTTGATGAGCGTGGTCTTGGATTCTTAGCTTTAGGTTTAGCAAAAGCAAGTGATAAGCCAGTTGCGGTGATTGTGACATCAGGAACTGCTGTGGCGAATTTGCTTCCTGCGACGGCTGAATCTGGGCTGACACGAGAGAAACTGATCTTACTGACCTCTGATAGACCCATCGACTTGGTCGGCTGTGGTGCTAATCAAGCGATTCAGCAGCATGGTATCTTTTCTTCCCATGTAGAAAGTGCTTTAAACCTGCCAAGCCCAACCACACAGATTTCTTTGAATTGGTTTTTGACATCGGTTGATAGCGCGCTTGCGAAACAACGCAATCTGGGCGGTGCGATTCACATCAATTGTCCGTTCCCAGAGCCGCTCTATTCTAAGAACAGTGCTGACATGTATGCTGACTACACTAACAGTATCGCTGGGTGGAGCTCGTCAACAACCCCGTATTCTAATACCTGTTTACCCAACCATTTGACTGTACAGCCGATAGCGCCGGGCGATTACCTAGCGCGTAAAGGTGCGGTGATTATTGGTTCTATTGATAAAGAAGCGGCAACAAAAGCGCAGCAGTTTGCTTCGGCTTTGGGCTGGCCAATTTTCTGTGATCCTCAATCGGGCGTGAGCAGTAATTGGAAGCATTATGATCTGTGGTTACAGAGTGACTCAGTCAAAGAGCAACTCAACCAGTGTGATTTCATTCTTCAGTTTGGTGAGCGCATTGTTTCTAAGCGATTAAACCAATGGGTTAAGTCACAAGCGGCTTGGTTCGATTGCACGCAATATGTCGTGGTTTCACCTGATGCGCACCGTATAAATCAAGACCATCTGCCTCAAACTCATATTGTTGCCAATATTGAGTCATGGATAACCGATCAACACCTGCCAACGTTGTTGGGCAAACACTCGGGTTGGGCGACGCCTTTAATCGAGGTCGCAAATACTGTTCAGCAACTCGCCCTCGCGCAAATATCCAACAATGACCAATTGACGGAACTCAGTGTTGCCGTTGACTTGTCGTCTAGACTTAAAGGTAGAGAGCTATTTGTGGGAAATAGCTTGATGGTAAGGCTGGTGGATATGCTGTCATCAATATCTGCGAATCAAGTTTACAGTAACCGTGGTGCATCGGGCATTGATGGTTTGGTGGCGACGGCTGCGGGCGTGGTGAAAGCCAACCAGAATCCTTTGTTGATGTTGATTGGTGATACCTCTTTGTTGTACGACCTCAATTCACTGGCTCTGCTGACTCATAATTTAACGCCGATGGTTATTGTTGTGACCAACAATGACGGTGGTGCGATCTTTGACTTGTTGCCGGTACCAGAGCAGCAGAAACAGTCACTTTATCAAATGCCTCATGGTTTCAGTTTTGAACACGCTGCTGCGCAATTCCAGCTTGGTTATGCGGTGCCAGAAACTTTGAATTGCTATCAAAACATTATCGAACAACATTTCGAACAGGGTCAGGGTACCTTGCTCGTGGAAGTTAAGACGCCTCCCGAACAAGCGTCTACTTTGCTGAAACAATTCAGTTCAATGCTCACCGAGGCATTAGCCTAAGGACTTTACATGCTTTACTCTGATTATTACCCAGCTGTACAAGATTCTTCTGACAAACCTTTGCTTGTTTTCTTACATGGTTTACTCGGAAGCGGGGATGATTGGAGTGCATGTCATCCATTCCTCGAGAATTTTCCTCTCCTTTGCATCGATTTACCCGGACACGGACAAAGTCGCTTTATCGATCCGGTAGGGTTTGATCATTGCTGCAAGAAAATTGTCCAGTGCATCACATCCCAACTGGCTCTCAACGATCTTCCTGCCGATTATCCTATCGTGGTGATTGGGTATTCTATGGGTGGAAGGCTTGCTATGTATGGGGTGACAAGCCCTTGCTTTGAGACGCTCAATCTAGAGAAAGTCATCATTGAAGGTGGCAACTTTGGCTTGGAATGTGATGAAGAAAGAGCACAAAGGTTAGTACACGATACACAATGGGCTGTTCGCTTTGCACAGCAGTCGATTGAAGATGTTTTAGACGATTGGTATCAACAAAGCGTCTTTTCTTCACTAAATCATGAGCAAAGACAAACTTTGGTCATAAAGCGTAGTGGTAACCTTGGAGTATCCGTAGCAAATATGTTGTTATCTACTTCGTTAGCTAAGCAACCGGATTTACGTGCCACATTGAAATCTCATGAGCATTTATTGCATTATGTATGTGGAGAAAAAGATCGTAAATTCATGGAGCTAGCTGAGAATAGTGGCTTTGAATATAGTCAGGTGGATTACGCGGGTCATAATGTTCATTTTGAGCAACCTGAGCTGTTTTCTAACCTGATAATCCAATGTATCGCCAGTCGTCGTTAATCTGACTGAGCGATTCTCTCGTATCAAGCACTATCAAAAGCAGAGCAACACCGTCACGACTATTCGTTAGTCGTGGTCTCTAATAGAACAATGGGAATCACCATGGCTAAAACAGTAGGCATCACAGAAGAAGAACTTTACGCGGCAGTTAACTGGAGCGATGAAAGCAGTCAATACGAAGATATTCAATACCACAAATCTGACGATGGTATTGCAAAAATCACGATTGCACGTCCTCAAGTCCACAATGCGTTCCGTCCACAAACCGTAAAAGAGATGATCAACGCACTGGCTGACGCTCGTTACGACGAGAAAGTAGGCGTGATCATTTTGACGGGTCTTGGTGAGAAGGCGTTCTGTTCTGGTGGTGACCAAAGTATTCGTGGTGACTACGGCGGCTACCAAGATGATTCAGGTACACACCATCTGAATGTACTTGATTTCCAACGTCAAATTCGTACTTGTCCAAAACCAGTTATCGCAGCAGTATCGGGTTGGGCAGTAGGCGGCGGTCATGTACTTCACATGATGGCAGACCTTACTATTGCCGCTGAAAACGCGCAGTTCGGTCAGACGGGTCCTAAAGTGGGTTCATTCGATGGCGGTTGGGGTGCTTCTTACATGGCTCGTATTGTTGGTCAAAAGAAAGCGCGTGAAATCTGGTTCTTGTGCCGCTTCTACGATGCACAAGAAGCACTGGACATGGGCCTTGTAAACACTGTTGTTCCTGTTGCTGACCTAGAAAAAGAGACCGTTCGTTGGTGTCGTGAAGTGCTTCAACACAGCCCAATGGCACTGCGTTGCTTGAAAGCGGCACTGAACGCTGACTGTGATGGTCAAGCAGGCTTACAAGAGTTGGCTGGTAATGCAACCATGATGTTCTACATGACAGAGGAAGGCCAAGAAGGCCGCAACGCATTCAACGAGAAACGTCGACCGGACTTCGACAAGTTCCCGCGTAATCCATAGTCTTTCTCCTCTTCAAAATGAGTCGCTAATAGCGGCTCGTTTTGTTTTGATGTTCCCCGTTTTTTAGGAAACTTTATGAACTCAGTGAATTCTCAGCGTCACGCTAAACTCTACCGTTATCAATTATCTATGGATAGTGGCGTGGTTCTTCGTGACAACAAGTTGAACGAACGCGTTGGCTATATCATCCAACTTGAGTGTGATGGTAAAACTGGTTTTGGCGAAGTTGCGCCTTTGCCCGGTTTTAGCCAAGAAGATACCGAACAAGCTGGCATTCAGCTTCAACACGAATTAGAGCTTTGGAGCCACAATAAGTCTCAAACGCCTCTCGACGAGCTGTATCCTTCTGTCGCGTTTGGCTTTTCAATGGCGATGATGGAATTGCGAGGCGATCTTAACGCTCAAGGAAACTACCAAGCGGCGCCTTTGTGTACAGGCGATCCAGATGAACTGATTCCTGTATTGAATGAGATGCAAGGCGAGAAGGTCGCGAAAGTGAAAGTCGGCCTCTACGAAGCGATTCGTGATGGCATGCTTGTCAGCTTATTTCTTGAGTCGATCCCTGATTTGACCCTAAGACTTGATGCTAACCGTGCGTGGAAGCCAGAGAAAGCGAAGCAATTCATTAAGTACATTTCGCCGTCACTGCGTCAGCGTATTAGCTTTATTGAAGAGCCTTGCCAAAAACCAGAAGACAGCTTGGCATTTGCCATTGACCATGGCATAGCGATTGCGTGGGACGAAACATTGCAAGAAGCGGTGCGAAGCCCAGAGTTTGATCTTAGCGACCTTACTGGTGTTAAAGCTGTCGTGATCAAGCCAACTCTTATTGGTTCTGTCGAGCGTTGTGTGGCAATCATTGAGCGTGCACAGCAACTCGGTATCAAACCAGTACTAAGCTCAAGCATAGAGTCTAGCCTTGGCTTAACTCAGATTGCTCGATTAGCACAACAATACTTGCCTAATGAAGTTCCAGGACTTGATACAATTGGCTTGTATCAGCAACAGCTAGAGGTTTCTTGGCCGGGTTGTCAGCTTCCGGTTTCTACTCTTGAACAGCAACAATTGATTTGGTCTTCTTAGGCTGATCGTTCGATTGGCTTAGACCGTTTTCAATCTATAACTTGGTTATCTTATGATGCGCCCACAATCTAATCATCACCCGCTTTGGGTACAGTGGGCGCAGCAAAACCCACATCAAACAGCGTTAGTGACTACTCACCACACTTATACTTGGCAGCAAGTGTCTGTGCTAGTGAGTGAGTACCAGCAACAGCTATCTCATCAAGGCCTATCTGAAGGTGATGTACTGACGATTGTTGGTAAGAATCAAGCTGAAGTGATTCCTGCTTATCTTGCCGCACTTAATTTGGGTGTTATTTGCGCTTTCACCATGCCTCAACCTCGCTTACGCCTGAAGCAAAAGCTCGATTCCTTATATCAAGCGGGTCAACAAAGCTACCTTTGGCTTTTGGACAGTAGCGGGATAGAGCAATCAGAGACTGTCGATTTAAATACTCAGTTGGTGACCTTGTCTTGCTTAAATGAAGTGAAGGTCGATGGTGATGATAATCGGATAACGACATCTCAAGACTCCAACTTCAATCCGCAAAATCTAGCAAGCATCGTATTCACTTCTGGCTCTACTGGAAACCCGAAAGCGGTGGCTCACACGTTGCAGCAACACTTATGTTCAGCTCAGGGTTTACTAGACGTTTTCAACTTTGAACAAACCGACACTTGGTTACTGAGTTTACCTATGTACCATGTGTCGGGGCTGGCGATAGTTCATCGTTGGTTAGCGGCTGGTGGCTGCATCAAGATAGGCACAGGTCAGCTTGAGTCAGACATCGAAGGTTGCAGTCATGCCTCTTTAGTGGCTACTCAACTACATAGGTTATTGCAGAGTAAGCAAGCACTTACTTTAACTCATGTGCTTTTAGGCGGTAGCCATATCCCAGAAGCGCTAGGGCTTGAAGCTCAACAAATGGGCATTGAAACTTGGCTTGGATACGGCATGACAGAAGCGGCTTCAACAGTGACCGCGAAGCCAGTCGATTCTAGTAATACTGCAGGTTTTGTTCTCGACCAACGCCAGTTAAAAATTGAAGACCAACGTATCTTTATTGGCGGTAATACGCTTGCTTCAGGTTATTACTATCAGGGCGAGTTAACACCGTTGGTGGATGAGAACGGTTGGTTCGACAGTAAAGACCTCGGCGAATGGGATGGCGAACAAGTGTCGATTATTGGTCGCGCTGATAATCAGTTTATTTCTGGGGGAGAGAATATCCACTGTGAAGAAATTGAACGAGCACTGAATCAGTTATCTTTAATCAATCAGGCGTTTATCGTTCCAATTGAAGATGATGAGTTCGGGTTTCGACCTGTCGCTATTGTGGATTGTACGGATTTACCAACCAAAGAATGGTTTACCGAGCAATTAAATGGCCGTCTGGAACGGTTCAAATTTCCTGTCGAGTACTATCGAATGCCTCATCAAGAACAGCTAGGCATTAAGGTTTCACGCGCAGGATTGGCATATTGGTTGTCTCAGCATAGGAGTTAAAGGTAAGCGCTTACCTCGACGTTATTTGCGAAGTTGTTAGGTGACTAAGCTGTCAGGCGGTTAGTTAATTTAGCAATTAGATAGTTCAAAACAGAATTTATTATCTTTATAACCATCCATCATAATAAGCCATATAAACAACGGATTATAGAATAAGGTCTTATTATGAAAATTGCCCTCATCATTGCGGTTTTACTGCAGATAGGCCAAGCGGTCATCTCGTCAGGGTTGACTCGTTCGTTGGCTGAGCTCACCGCATTTGTGTTGGTTGTGGTACTTGTTTTAATGAAAAGAGAGAGTAAGAAGAGTGATAAGCCCCTGTTTGATTCGTGATTGTTACAACAAAGAATACCCTTACCACAAACGATAAAGGCAAAGCCCATTGGAGCTTTGCCTTTTTGTTTTGTTGCTCGCTAACCTGAGTGTCTAGGTAACCGAACAACCATCTAAAGCATTTCTATGCGGGCTAGGCGAGAGTTAACCACGCCAAAGAACCTGTTGAGATCATGACCCACATTGTAATACCAAACATCAGTGGTTTCGGCCCTGCCGCTTTTAACTTTTCAACTGAAATACCACAGCCAATTAAGAACAAACACACCACCAGTGCTCGCTTAGACACATCAAAGATCCCTTGATACACCATCTCAAATTGTGGCAGTAAGTCACTCACCGCGATAGCGGCGCAATAGAAGAAAATGAAGTAAGGAACCGTAATCTTCTTTTGATCGTTCTTGAAGATCATCGCACTGATTAAAGCGATTGGGATGATCCAAAGTGCGCGAGCGAGCTTCAACGTTGTCGCTGTCGTCAGTGCTTCTTCGCCATACGCTGAAGCTGCACCTACTACAGAAGACGTATCGTGAATCGCAATAGCTGCCCAAGTACCAAATGTTTGTTGGCTGAGTTCAAGCGCGTGACCAATCATCGGGAATAAGAACAGAGCAACCGAGTTCAACACGAATACAGTGGCTAATGCCAAGCCAATCTGTTCATCGTCTGCTTTGATCGCGGGTGCCACTGCTGCTATCGCGCTACCACCACAAATCGCGGTACCAGAAGAGATAAGATAGCCCGTAGTGCGGTCTAGCCCCATTCGTTTAGCCAAGAACCAACCAATGACTAATGTACCAATGATGGTCGTTACAATGAGCCCAATACCATCGCCTGTTACTGCTAATGCTTTTTCAAACTGAATACCAAAACCCAAGCCAACAATAGAGTAGGCCAGTAGCTTTTTGGTAAGTTTGCCGACTTCCAAGTGTTCAGGGACTAATCCTAAACTAGCAAGCAGGAAACCGATAACCAGGGCTGTCGGTGAGCTAACCCAAGGCGTTAAGCAAAACAGTGCAGCAAGATAAAATGGAACGGACTTTTTTAGGTTCATTGTATTTAGAGTCTTGTTTTGTTGTGGTGTTATTGTGATGAGACCACTATACGTTCAATAAAATGATAAGTAAGTCTAAATGAATTGAACAAACGTTAAGGAAAACTTAACGCTTGTTCAACTGATATGAATAAAAGGCTGGTTAACTAGCGTAGTGATCCGCGAAGGTCAGAGACTGACTGTCGAAGCGTTTCACAAGAGGCTTGTTTAGGTGAAATCGGCTCGCCAGCTTCTATCTCTAACTTGGTCCAGAAGCGAGTCGGTAACCCTTTGCAGGCACGGCCTTTGTAACGACTAAAGTAGCTGCCCCATAACCCTTTGAGAGCCATTGGAATCACAGGGACAGGGGAACGTTTGATGATCAGCTCCATACCACGCATGAACTCAGCCACTTCGCCATCAGAGGTGAGCTTTCCTTCTGGGAAAATACACACGATGTGACCTTCATGTAGCGCACGCTCTACTTCTTTGAAAGCGTTTCGAATCGAGTTGCGGTTGGTCGCGGAGATTGGAATCACCCCAGCTCTTTTCAAGAAGCGTCGAATTGGCGGTAACTTGGTGTAATCCTCTTCCATCACAAAACGGATCAAGCGAGGGCAAACCGCACTCAGCAGCAGTGCATCCATATAACTCACATGGTTGCAGACAATCAACGCACCGCCTTTTTCTGGCAGGTGATGTAAGTTCTTGTTTTTAACCCGGTACATGGTGTGAGTGACCACCCACGTAAAGAAGCGGAAAGCGTAGATAGGCACCTGATAAAACAGGTACAGCATCACCAAAGTGTTGCCTACTGCGAGCAAGATAAACAGCTGTGGAATTGAAAGATCTAGAACACTAAGGCAAACAATACCTAATACCGCACTTCCCACCATGAACAGTGAGTTGTAGATATTGAGCCCGGCAATCACTTGGGCACGCTCGTCGGGCTTGGCGCGTAACTGCATCAGTGAATACAGAGGAACGATAAAGATACCGCCAGAGATACCCAGAAGCAGAAGGTAAGCAAATAGCGGCCACAGCTCTGAATAGGTTACGAATTGATGGAAAGAGCTAAAGTCAGGCAAAGACTCCGGGATGGATATCGCCATCAAAAGGCCGAATATCGAGATACCTAAGCTGCCCATTGGCACGATGCCGATTTCAATTCGGTGATTCGATAACTTATCGCAAGCCAAAGAGCCGATCGCGATGCCTACCGAGAACAGCGCCAGTAAAAAGGCGACCGAGCTTTCAGTGCCATTGAGGTGCAGTTTGGTGAAGTTGGGAAACTGAGTTAGGTAAGCCGCCCCAAGGAACCAGAACCAGCTGATAGACATCAGAGCTTGAAAGGTCGGGCGATCTTTTTTGGCAATCGCCAGTGTCGCGCGGGTCAGTTTTACAGGTTGCCACTTTACTTTAAGATCTGGTGCATTGCTTGGTGCTTGTGGGATAAAGCAACTTGATACATAGCCAAGTACGGCGAACGAAACAATACACACCGCAGCAATGAGCTTCGCGCCTTCTTCAGATGCAATAATGCCTGCGCCTAGAGTACCAATCAGGATCGCTAAGAATGTACCTGTCTCGACGAGAGCGTTACCAGATACCAGTTCTTTTGTTTCTAACTGCTGTGGAAGCAGGGCGTATTTCACCGGACCAAAGAAAGCACTCTGCGTTCCCATAAGGAACAGAAGCAGAAGTAATATTCCGTAGCTTTCGTAGATGAATCCGATCGCACCTAGTGACATGATCACTACTTCAAGGAGCTTAACTTTACGGATAAACCACGATTTTTCGTATTTGTCGGCCAGTACACCGGCCAAAGCTGAAAATAAGAAGAAGGGCAGAATAAAAAGGCCAGCGGCCAAATTAATGAATAGATTGCTGGAAATAGGCAGCGTGTCTACGCTTGCGAAAGCAACAAACAGTAACAGGACATTTTTGAATATGTTGTCGTTAAAGGCTCCTAGAAATTGGGTAATAAAGTAGGGTAGGAACCTTTTTTGCGTTAACAGCGAAGATTGGCTGCTGTTGTTCATTATCTTTCCTTGGATGATTACCAGTTGGTTAAGTAGTTTGAGACTAGGTTATTGATCAGCTCTTTACCATCAATAGGCTCAGAGGCGAAAAATTTATCATCAACGCTAAGTAGAGTAATTCCGTGTACTCCAGACCATAATACACGGCTGGCTTTAACGACTTCGCTTTTCGTATGTTCAGGAGCAATCGCTACGAGCAACTGCTCTAGCATGCCTGTCATTCTATCGATGCGGTTTGATTGCCATTCAGGAAGGTTTTCACCGTTCATGTTGTGCTCGAAGATAAGCTGCCAGCGGTGTGGGTGTCTCTGTGCAAAATCGTGGTAGCAGTAGGCAAGGTTGAATAGAGCTTGTTGAGGGTTGCTCGATTGTTCAACAGCTGCAGCCGATTCTGACGCCAGTTCATCTAATGTTTGAGCGACCACATGCAAAAGCAGTAGGTTGTAGTTACCAAATACATTTACTAAGGTACTTGGAACGTAACCAATCATATTGGCGATTTTACGTAGACTTAGCTCGTGATAAGAGTGCTCTTCTAAGAAGTCGGTTACCGTTTTTAAGGTTAATTGCACTAATTGCTCGCGAGTATGATCGTTTCGTCTTGCCATGGGTACTTTCTATTAAATGAACATCGTTCAATATTTTAATGCTGCCCCTGAGTGCCGTCAATCCCTTCGCTAGTTTAGTAATCAATTAATAGCTGCAATATTATGATACATGTGTAAGCACGGTGAATATTTCATTGTTCTTTGTTAACGAGTATGATTAAGGTGTCGAAAGATAAAGAACCCTATTATAAAGGATAATAATGAAACGATTTTTCTCACTAGTCGCGATCCTGTTGGTAACAGTCGCGGTGACGCCAATCGCGGAAGCGAAAAAGTTTGGTGGTGGTAAGTCATTTGGCAAAAGCTTTAAAACGGCTCCAGCACCAAAACAACAAAACACGAATTCGATCCGTCAAGATCAAACAGGTAAGAACACAGCAGCTAACTCTAGCAAGAAAGGCCTTATGGGCGGTCTGCTAGGTGGCTTACTTGCTGGTGGTCTTTTAGCTGCATTCTTTGGTGGCGCATTTGAAGGTATCCAGTTCATGGATATTCTGATCATGGGTCTGATTGCTTTCCTAGCGTTTAAATTCCTACGTGGAATGTTGGGCGCGAAGCAGGGCTCAATGAATCAGCAGAATGCACGTGGCCAACAGCCAGCATTCGGCGGCATGGGTCAGAACAAGTTTGAACAACCTAAGCAACAACCAAATGTTCATAACTTCGAGCAAGCACAACCTCAATCACAAGGCGCTGCTGGTGGTTTCGGTTTTGGTGCACAAAGCGATGTTCCACATAACTACCCACCGGGCTTTGATCAAGCGGCATTCATCAATGGTTCTCGTGAGCACTACCGTACACTGCAAGGTGCATGGAATCACAACGAACTAAACACAATTGAAGAATACGTATCTCCAAGCCTATTTGAAGACCTAAAAGCTGAGCGTAATAAGCTAGACGGTGATCAGCACACTGACGTAATGTACGTTGATGCTGAAATCGTTCGCGCAGATCACGATGGTAGCAAAGCACAGCTAAGCCTTCAGTTTAGCGGTCGTTACCGTGACACAGCGGATGGCGTTGAAGAAGATATCACTGATATCTGGCACCTAGAGCGTGACCTAACAACTAACAATGCACCTTGGTTAATTGTTGGTATTCAAGGTTAATTCCAGGATTTAACTCAGCATCAATAGGATGTAGTTATCCGGAATGACACCAAATAATAGAAAGCCCCTGCTGAGAAATCAGCAGGGGCTTTTTTGTGTGCTGAGGGTAGCAAGCCAATCATAACTAGGTTCTTAGAACGGCTACTTCTCTGTTTTGATAGAGAGATTCAAATTTGAGAGGCAGTACTTTGAAAGCGGACATTTGTCCTCAATGCTTTGTGCCATTACTCCTTATGATTGCGCCAACAAAACAAATAAGGAAACATTATGACTGCACATATTGCTGGCACTGCTGAGGATTTCGCATCTACAGTAATTATGCCGGGTGACCCACTACGAGCGAAATACATTGCTGAAACCTACTTAGAAGACGCAAAACTCGTGACTGATATTCGAAACATGCTTGGATACACTGGCTATTACAAAGGGCAGCGCATCTCAGTTATGGGGCATGGCATGGGTGTACCATCAATGGTTCTCTATGGTCACGAACTGATTAATGACTTCGGTGTTAAGCGCATTATTCGTATCGGCAGTGTTGGTGCAACGCAGAAAAATGTCATGATGCGTGATGTGATTTTGGCACAAGCCGCCGGTACAGACTCTCCAACTAATGCCAAGCGCAGCAGTGGCTATCACATGGCGACATCGGCAACGTTTGAGCTTTTACATAATGCTTACCTTTCAGCAAAAGAGAAGAATATAGATGTTAAAGTTGGCAACGTGTTTACTGGCGACCTTTATTACGATCCTGATGAAGATCTTATCCCTGCCTTAGAGCGTTTTGGGGTGCTTGGTATCGATATGGAAGTTGCAGGCTTATACGGGCTAGCACAACAATTTGGTATTGAGTCATTAGCGATCCTGACGGTGTCTGATCATTGTATCACGGGTGAGGAGACCACCGCAGAAGAGCGTCAGCTTTCATTCAACAACATGATTGAAATTGCTCTAGAAACGGCAATCAAAGCTTAAGCCTGTGTGGAGGGCTTAAAGTTAAGCTCTCCCAAATTAAAACATCTAACCTACGAGCCCTTGGAGTGAACAATGAAAAATAAAATGACACTCACTGCTATCAGTTTCCTCGCTAATTTCGTTATGGCGGGCTTTGCGACACAATTTGGTATGTTGGTCGAGCCAATAGCTAATGCATTTAACGCGAATGTAAATGAAGTAGCATCAATATTTTCTTTATTAAATGGTGGAGCACTAGCCGGCACTATTGCGGCTTTCTTCTTAATTGAAAAAGTCGGTATTAAAGTAAGCGTCTAATTAACCACACGTTCTAATTCCAACCAGCCTTTGTCATAGTTTTTCCAACCTAACGGAGGAACTATGACTCAATCTGAAAAACACCAACATTGGACGACCATTGTCTCTAACCAGCAAGAAAGCGGACTTTCTGTTCCGCAGTTTTGCAAAGAGCACGACATCAATTACGCCACTTTTCATTATTGGTTGAAGAAACTCAAACAAACTGATGATGAACAAATCGCCCACCAAGTGGTAATGAATGATCGTCCATCATTAAGTGCAGAGACGGTTGTTGTTCATCTACCGAATGGACTTAAAGCAGAGCTGCCGACCTCGTTATCACTGACACAAATTCAAACTTGGCTTAAGGCGCTGCAATGATCCCAAGTGGTGCCGTTTATCTCGTCTCGGGTATTACCGACATGAGAAAGTCGATTGATGGTCTGTCTCTCATTGTCGCAGACGTGTTAGAAATGGATCCATTAAGCAGCGCGTGGTTCATCTTTTGCAATCGTGGCCGAGATAAAATCAAAATTCTCTTTTGGGACACCAACGGATTTTGGCTCTACTATCGCCGATTAGAGAAAGGCCGCTTTAAATGGCCCAGACCTACAGCAGCGGGTCATATCCATATCTCAACTCAACAACTTAACTGGCTATTATCTGGGCTGAATCTTGAAAACCCTAAGGCTCATCAGCCCCTTTATGGTCGAGAAGTGTGAGCTAGAATACTGATCATCATATTGGGCTTGAACGATCCTTTTTCGCTGTCAGACTAAGTGGAAATGATAGATAACGAGCCCTAACCATGACCGAACTTCCTGATGATGTAGAACAACTCAAAGCGATGCTGCTTAAGCTACAGGAAGAGAACAGTGCACTCAAAAAGACGGTCGACACTCAAGCTGAGGAAGTCGTTGAGTTAGAAAACAAAATGCAGTTGCTCCTTGAGCAGCTTAACTTGAGTAAATCCAAACGCTTCTCGGCCAAAAGCGAAAAAGAGCCCAAAGGCACTTTCAACGAAGCCGAGCAGCAGAATGCATTACCAAAACCAGCTCCCAAGCATCATAAGAAGGGCCGAAAAGTGCTCCCTGCAGAGTTAGAGCGTGAAGTACATCAGCACACACTCAATGCCCCTTACTGTGAATGCTGTAATGAACCGCTGCATGAATGCGGTACCGAAGTCTCGGAAGAGCTAAAAATCATCCCTCAGAAAGTCAGCGTCGTGCGCCATGAGCGTACCAAGTACGCTTGCCGTCAGTGTGAAAAGACACAAACCAGCAGCAAAATTATCACAGCGCCTCGACCAGCCAATATGCTCCCGAAAAGCATGGGTAGCCCTGAAGCTTTCGCCGCAGTCGTGACAGCGAAGTATGTTGATGCGCTGCCGCTGTATCGTCAGGTTGAGATTTTAAAACGTTCTGATATTGACTTAAGCCGTGGGACGCTTGCCAACTGGTGTGTGCAACTGGGTAATAAGGTGAATGTCATCGTTGAAGCGATGAAAGCCCATTTACTGAATGAGAAGCTAATCTGCGCCGATGAAACCACCGTTCAAGTACTGCGAGAGCAAGACCGAAGTGCTCAGAGCAAATCTTACATGTGGGTCTATCGTAGCGGCGAGTTCGTCAAACAGCCTGTGGTGATTTACGACTATCAACCAAGTCGAGCGGGACAATGCGTCAAAGACTTCTTAGGTGATTATTCCGGTTACCTGCTTACCGACGGTTATCAAGCTTATAACGGTCTCGACAATGTCAGCCAAGCCGGTTGCTTAGCGCATGTCAGGCGCAAATTTACTGATGCACAAAAAGCCCAACCGAAGAAGAAATCAGGCCGTATTGAAAAGGCAATTAACTTTATCGCCAAGCTTTATGGCATTGAGCAAGAAGCTAAAGGCTTAAGTGCTATCGAAAGGCAGCAGTTACGCCAACAAAAATCAAAACCTATCTTAGACAAGTTCCACGAGTGGTTGCTGGAAAGCCAGGAAAAAGTGCTACCGAAAAGTCAGCTCGGTGGCGCCATCAATTACACGGTCAATCAATGGCCTAAGTTGCTCACCTATCTAGAAGATGGCGACATCAGCATTGATAATAATGTGACTGAGCGAGACATCCGCCCGTTTACAACGGGCCGGAAAAACTGGATGTTCTCAACCTCGGTTGAGGGCGCTACAGCAAGTGCCAACTTGTATAGCTTAGTGATGACGTGTCGGGCGAATAATATCAACCCGTATTACTACTTCGCACACTTGTTCAAAGTGCTACCAACGCGATCCCTTCAAGACGATCTGAACGATCTTATGCCTTGGAACTTAGAAATAGATGAGGTTGAATAAGGCCTCACTGCTTAATTAGACGCTTACGTATTAAACGCATGACGGTGTTGTGCTATGGCATTATCGCACTGTCCTCATTAGGCCTTTACATTGCACCTTCGTTATCGATCGTGATGTTATGTATGGCTATTATTGGTTTTTGTGGAGGTGTTGGTCTGTGTATCGCTGGTACTATTGTCGTTTCATTATGGAAAGACAAAATTCAGAGCACAATGTTAGTGGTACAAGACGCGACATTTAACATTGCAGGTGTTGTGTTCCCAATGATCACCACTTACGCACTTACTAATGCAATGAATTGGAGCATCAGTTACTTGAGTGTTGGCGTGGTTGCATTGGCAACAATGTTTATCGCTTTGCTGACTAACTTCAATCAATGTGGTGATGAAAGCGCAACACAAACTGAATCAAAGTCTGAATGGAACTTCGGCATTATTAGTGGTGGTATCGGACTATTCTTAGGAATGCTTGCCCTTTATACTTTCTTAACTTGGGCTCCAATGTTTGTGAAAGAGAAGTTCGATATTCCATTTGAACAAGCGGGTAACATTATTACTCAGTATTGGTCAGCAGCGTTGGTTGGTGCTTTAGTTTCGACTGTCATTGTGTCGCGTATGAAGATTCAGTACTTCTTATTGACGATCATTACACTTGCAATGGTGATAACGAGCGTCATCGTTACTACAAATCAACTAGAATGGCTCTCTTACCTGACTTATGGTTACGGGTTTGCTTGTGCTGCACTTTATAATGCTTTCATTGCTTATGGTGTGTCATTTGTGCGCAATGCATCAAGTAAGAATGTTTCTTATATATTGGTTAGCGGCAGTGCTGGTGCAATGTTTAGCCCTGCGATTAGCTCTATGATGGAAAGTATTGTTGGCTTACAAACAGTTATGTATGCCATCCCTGCAATATATGCTGTTGTGTTGGTGATGCTTATTGCATCTACAAAGTACAAAGCAAGCCAATCCAATCAAACTCAAACTGCATAAATAGTTATCGGTTTAAGCGACACTGAAAAGGTCTGTATTTGTGCAGGCCTTTATTGCTCCGCAAATTTTCTAAGCCCTTCTAGATCAAGAATCCTTAGTCCTTTCTTTTCTTTAGCAATAAAACCTTTGCTCTCAAGCTCTTTCACTGCGCGGCGGTAGACTCTATCAGTTGTAGCAAAACGTTCTGCTTCGAGGTAATTTTTTTGAAAGCCATCGACGGGTAAGTCATTCAAATATTGATGATAAATATCGTAGGCAACATTATAAGTAATCGGATATAGAAGACGCCTTGTTAGGATCTCGACCGTGTCTTGATAGTCAATAGCGATAGCGCTAGCGAAATAGAGAGAAAGCCTAGGTTGTTCTAACAAGTACTTCTTTAGCTTTTGAGCATCAATGATAGATACGTTAACGGGCTCGATTGGCATAATATCCATTTGGCAGCGGTATCCGGTAAAGAATTCCATTTCCCCGAAGACTTGTTGCTCACACTCAAGAGTACCTAACAAAAATGTTTTACCGTTGCGAGCTGTCATTCCCATAGAAACTCTTCCAGAATCAACAAGGTAAAGGTTATCTACATGCTCTCCTTGAGTTAATAACTTTTCATTTTCCTCAAATATTCTTCTCGTACAAATACAATCACGAATGGTTTGTTCGATTAGTTGCTTGTCTTCAGTCCACTCAGTTTCGAAGCGTCCTTTTCCTAGAGTTTGTAGCTGCATATTTGACTTTTATTCAGTTGTTGAGAGAAGTTTCTCAACTTGGATGATAGGTTATCAAGATCGTTGAACGAGAAAGGTAACGGGTACAGAGAAATATTATACACAGAAACGAAAAAAGCCAACTCAATGAGTTGGCTTTTCGATTTTCCAATTAAGGAGAATATGGTGGAGGGAGACGGATTCGAACCATCGAAGGCAGTGCCGGCAGATTTACAGTCTGCTCCCTTTGGCCACTCGGGAACCCCTCCAGGGTGTGTCTTACTTTTCACAAAGTAAGCCTAAATTGATGTTTTCCCATAAGCCCATCAATCAGGTTGTTCTCTTAACTCTTAAAAGAGGTAAGAAGAATATGGTGGAGGGAGACGGATTCGAACCATCGAAGGCAGTGCCGGCAGATTTACAGTCTGCTCCCTTTGGCCACTCGGGAACCCCTCCAGGGTGTGTCTTACTCTTCACAAAGTAAGCCTAAATTGATGTTTTCCCATAAGCCCATCAATCAGGTTGTTCTCTTAACTCTCAAAAGAGGTAAGAAGAATATGGTGGAGGGAGACGGATTCGAACCATCGAAGGCAGTGCCGGCAGATTTACAGTCTGCTCCCTTTGGCCACTCGGGAACCCCTCCAGGGTGTGTCTTACTTTTCACAAAGTAAGCCTAAATTGATGTTTTCCCATAAGCCCATCAACTAGGTTGTTCTCTTAACTCTCGAAAGAGGTAAGAAGAATATGGTGGAGGGAGACGGATTCGAACCATCGAAGGCAGTGCCGGCAGATTTACAGTCTGCTCCCTTTGGCCACTCGGGAACCCCTCCAGGGTGTGTCTTACTTTTCACAAAGTAAGCCTAAATTGATGTTTTCCCATAAGCCCATCAACTAGGTTGTTCTCTTAACTCTCGAAAGAGGTAAGAAGAATATGGTGGAGGGAGACGGATTCGAACCATCGAAGGCAGTGCCGGCAGATTTACAGTCTGCTCCCTTTGGCCACTCGGGAACCCCTCCAGGGTGTGTCTTACTCTTCACAAAGTAAGCCTAAATTGATGTTTTCCCATAAGCCTATCAATCAGGTTGTTCTCTTAACTCTTAAAAGAGGTAAGAAGAATATGGTGGAGGGAGACGGATTCGAACCATCGAAGGCAGTGCCGGCAGATTTACAGTCTGCTCCCTTTGGCCACTCGGGAACCCCTCCAGGGTGTGTCTTACTCTTCACAAAGTAAGCCTAAATTGATGTTTTCCCATAAGCCCATCAATCAGGTTGCTCTCTTAACTCTTAAAAGAGGTAAGAAGAAATATGGTGGAGGGAGACGGATTCGAACCATCGAAGGCGGAGCCGGCAGATTTACAGTCTGCTCCCTTTGGCCACTCGGGAACCCCTCCAGGGTGTTTTTTCCTAACTCATAATGGATAGGCTAAAGAGATGTTTTTCCCAACGCATCTCTCAAGTGCGGAGCGCATCATAGCAAACACGCTAAACCTGTAAAGGGTTTTTCTTATGGTTTTGTGTTAAATGCTGCCTTTTTGGGCAAAGATGGCGAAAAGTACGCATATTGCTCGTGAAGTGAACATCTGTACTAAGGTTTACGTACTGATAGATAACACCTTGAGGTAATTGGCTTTCTGTATTCTATTCAATGTGTCTAGAACGTGAAGAAACGTAAATGGAATTTAATCTAGATTTACACTTCTTGACGTTACAGCATTCATCAGTTGATAGAATACGGTTAATTTCATTTATAGGTAATAATACCAATCGTAGTAAATAAAGGTGTCATCCTAGCTTGTTAAAATGCTCGATAACGGCGTTAGAATTTTTGATTGTAGAATAACTATTTATCGAAAATCCTGTCTTGTTCTCAAGCCTTTTTCCTACGCTATTTCTGACCACTTGCTCATTGTGATTGGTATAACCTTACTTGCAGACCATTATTATGAAGCATAAATCTGTTTTAACCCTGCTTAGCTTGTCTATTCTTATGGCGTCTCCAGCCGCACTTGCTAAGCGTATGGGCCCTAGCACTGTCACTGTTGTTACTGAGCAAGTTGATATCCACCAAGTTAGCCAATCTCTTTCTTTGGTCGGCAAGTTAGAAGCCGAGCAATCTGTCATGATTACTTCTGAAGTGGCTGGCAGAGTGGACTCTATCAACATCAAGGCCAATCAAGATGTCACCAAAGGGCAGATGTTGGTCCAGCTCGACGATGATAAAGCGAAAGCGGCGGTTGCAGAGGCGCAAGCGTATTTAAAAGACGAGAAACGTAAGCTAGCGGAATTCCAACGACTAGTGAAACGCAACGCGATCACGCAAACTGAAATTGACGCTCAGAAAACTAATGTAGAGATCGCCAATGCTCGCCTAGCTGCTGCGAATGCTAATCTTAAAGACTTACACATTAGCGCGCCTTTTTCTGGCACGGTCGGCTTTATCGACTTTAGCCGCGGTAAAATGGTGACAGCAGGTACTGAACTAGTGACCTTAGATGACCTTTCAGTAATGCAGTTAGACCTCCAGATCCCTGAGCGTTATCTTTCCAAGCTATCTAAAGGCATGAAAGTGACGGCTCGCACCAGTGCATGGGGAGATACTCAGTTCACTGGCACTGTAGTGGGCATTGATTCTCGTATTAACGCTGAAACCTTGAACCTTCGAGTTCGAATTCACTTCGACAACAATAATGATTACTTAAAGCCGGGCATGTTAGTGGCAGCTGATATGGACTTTCCACCGGTGGAAGCACCCATTATTCCAGTTCAAGCACTTGAATACTCAGGTACTAAACGTTTTGTTTATGTCATTGGCGAAGATAACAAAGCGACACGAACCGAAGTGTTCCTTGGTGCTCGTATCGACAACGAAGTCGTGATCGACAAAGGCATCGACATTGGTCAGAAAATTGTAGTGCAGGGCATAGTGAATATGCGTGATGGTGTTTTGGTTCAAGAGCTTGCCGTCAATCGCCCAGCTGATGCAGCAAGTGAAAAAAAAGCACAAGAAGGCGCTAACTAATGTTGTTATCTGATTTTTCTGTAAAGAGACCAGTAGCGGCTGTCGTATTGAGCCTATTATTGGTTGTGTTTGGTATTGTCTCTTTCAATAAGCTTGCGGTTCGTGAGATGCCAGATATTGAAAGCCCGGTGGTATCGATCAGTACTCGTTATGAGGGGGCGTCTGCCACCATCATTGAAAGCCAAATAACCTCCAACCTTGAAGACCAGTTATCCGGCATTAGTGGTATCGATGAGATCGAATCCACAACGCGTAACGGTATGTCGCGTATCACGATTACTTTTGAGCTTGGTTACGATCTCAATACCGGTGTGAGTGATGTTCGTGATGCGGTAGCTCGTGCGCAGCGTTCATTGCCCGATGAAGCCGGTGACCCGATTGTTTATAAGAACAACGGCAGTGGTGAAGCCTCGGTCTACATCAACTTAAGCTCGACGGAGATGGACCGAACGCAGTTAACCGACTATACAGAACGTGTGTTGATTGACCGCTTTAGTTTGATCTCAGGCGTGAGCTCGGTGGATATCTCCGGTGGCTTGTACAAAGTAATGTACGTGAAGCTGAAACCTGCTCAGATGGCTGGTCGCGGTGTTACTACCTCGGACATCACTTCTGCGTTGAACAGTGAGAACATTGAAAGCCCAGGTGGTGAAGTACGTAACGATGCAATTGTGATGTCGGTTCGTACCGCTCGTTCTTACACTGAAGCGGAAGATTTCGAATACTTAGTGGTAAAACGCGCTTCTGATAACACACCTATCTACTTAAAAGACGTAGCGGATGTTTACATTGGCGCAGAAAACGAGAACTCGACCTTTAAGAGTGACGGCGTTGTTAACGTCAGTATGGGTATTGTGCCTCAATCAGATGCAAACCCGCTTGAAGTGGCTGACCTAGTACATAAAGAAGTCGAAGCAATTCAAAAGTTCTTGCCAGATGGCACTCGTTTAGCTGTCGACTATGACTCAACAGTCTTCATCGATCGTTCTATCTCAGAGGTTTACAGCACGCTCTTTATCACGGGCGGCTTGGTTATCCTTGTGCTTTACATCTTTATTGGTCAAGCACGTGCAACACTTATTCCAGCGGTAACCGTACCTGTATCTCTGATCTCGTCGTTTATTGCCGCGTACTACTTCGGTTTCTCTATCAACCTGATTACCTTGATGGCACTTATCTTGTCGATTGGTTTGGTGGTCGATGATGCGATCGTGGTGGTTGAGAACATTTTCCACCATATTGAACGTGGTGAGTCACCGCTGCTTGCTGCCTATAAAGGTACTCGTGAAGTAGGCTTCGCGGTAATCGCAACAACGCTTGTATTGGTAATGGTATTCCTACCAATCTCGTTCATGGACGGCATGGTAGGTCTGCTGTTTACCGAGTTCTCGGTATTGCTTGCTATGTCGGTGATCTTCTCGTCGCTAGTTGCATTGACGCTAACGCCAGTGCTAGGCAGTAAAATCCTAAAAGCGAACGTGAAACCAAACCGCTTTAATCTGTTTGTTGAACGTGTATTTGGTAAATTAGAGTCTGGATACCGCTCGGTATTACGCCGCGCGTTAAATTGGCGTTGGGCTGCTCCTATCATCATTATCGCATGTTTGGGTGGTAGCTATGGTTTGATGCAACAAGTGCCAGCACAGCTTACTCCGCAAGAAGACCGTGGTGTTATCTTTGCGTTTGTTCGTGGCGCAGATGCAACCAGTTACAACCGCATGTCTGCCAACATGGACATTGTTGAAGAACGTCTAATGCCATTGCTTGGTCAAGGCTTCTTGAAGTCATTCAGTATTCAATCACCAGCATTCGGCGGTAATGCCGGCGACCAAACAGGTTTCGTCATCATGATCCTAGAAGATTGGAATGAGCGTGACGTTACCGCACAAGAAGCGTTGAACGAAGTTCGTAAATCGTTGAACGGCATTCCAGATGTGCGTGTATTCCCGTTCATGCCGGGCTTCAAAGGTGGTTCAAGTGAGCCTGTTCAATTCGTACTTGGCGGTTCTGATTACTCTGAACTTCAGAAGTGGGCAGAGCTCTTAAAACAAGCGGCTGAAGACTCTCCAATGATGGAAGGCGCGGACATTGATTACTCTGAGAAAACACCAGAGCTATTGGTAACTGTAGACAAACAGCGTGCAGCAGAGCTAGGTGTTAGCGTTTCAGACATCTCAGATACCTTAGAAATCATGCTTGGCGGACGCAGTGAAACCACCTTCGTTGACCGTGGTGAAGAGTACGATGTTTACCTGCGTGGTGATGAGAACAGCTTCAACAACGCCAACGATTTAAGCCAAATCTACATGCGAACTCAGTCAGGCGAGCTAGTAACGCTTGATACACTGACACACATTGAAGAAGTGGCATCATCGATTCGTTTGTCGCACTACAACAAGCAAAAGTCGGTGACCATCAAAGCTAACCTAATGGAAGGTTACACACTGGGTGATGCTCTGGATTTCCTTGATGAGCAAGCGATTGAACAGCTACCGGGTGACATCTCTGTGAGCTACTCAGGTGAGTCTAAAGACTTCAAAGAGAACCAATCAAGCATCTTAGTGGTGTTTGCGTTAGCGATGTTAGTTGCGTACTTGGTACTTGCAGCGCAGTTTGAGAGCTTTATTAACCCGCTGGTGGTGATGTTCACCGTACCTATGGGTATCTTTGGTGGCTTCTTAGGCTTGGTAGTGATGAGTCAAGGGCTCAACGTCTACAGCCAGATTGGTATGATCATGTTGATCGGCATGGTAACTAAAAACGGTATCTTGATCGTTGAGTTTGCTAACCAACTCCGTGACCGTGGTATTGAGTTTGAAAAGGCGATCATTGATGCTTCGGCTCGACGCTTGCGTCCAATCATGATGACGGCATTTACGACACTAGCGGGTGCAATCCCATTGATTACTTCAACGGGCGCAGGCTATGAAAGCCGAGTGGCAGTGGGTACGGTTATCTTCTTCGGTATGGGCTTCGCGACATTGGTTACTCTGTTTGTTATCCCTGCGATGTACCGACTGATTTCTGGCTCAACACGCTCTCCGGGTCACGTGGAAGCGGAGCTTAATAAAGAGCTTAGCCATGACAACGTGGGAAGAACCTCTCACGGTTAATGAACACGCACGGCTAATGAACATGCAATAGTGTAACAATATTGAAAAGCCTGCGTTTGCTCCTAGCGAATTGCAGGTTTTTTTGTATAACAAACAGAGCTCAACGAATTAATACAATAAATCGAATAAAGGAAAGTAAAGTGGCTGAATTTAAATACAAAGATCTTTCTCAAGAAGAACAAGATAAGCTGGATGCAGCAACCTTTCGTCGTCTGCTAGCACACTTAGACAATAATAAGGATGTGCAGAACATCGACCTTATGATCTTGGCGGGCTTCTGCCGTAACTGTTTCAGCAAGTGGTATAAAGCGGAAGCTGAGCAACAAGGCCTAGACTTGGATATCGATGACGCTCGTGAGCGCGTATATGGCATGACTTACGATGAGTGGAAACAAAACCACCAACCAAAAGCGACACCTGAGCAACTAGCGGCGTTTGAAGCGAAGCAGAAGCCAGAATAATTTGTTCTCGCTAGAAATTGATGAATAGAACAAACCAAAAAAGAGCCCATCAGGGCTCTTTTTATTTTTGCGTCGCTGTTTGTTCTGTGGTTAAGCCAGTTCACCCGTTTGCGAGAAAGCTTCTAGCTTCGCCGCATAAGGTTGTAGGTCACCGATATTCAGGTTTACCCACTCGTCATTGAAGTAAGTGTCTAGGTAACGCTCACCGCTGTCACATAGCAAAGTCACGATAGAGCCTGTTTCGCCACGCGCTTTCATTTCACTGGCTAGCTGAAGCACACCGTACATGTTAGTACCGGTTGATGCGCCGACCTTGCGACCAAGAATGTCAGATAACCAATGTGTCGTTGCGATACTTGCTGCATCTGGAATTTTACGCATTTCGTCAACCACACCAGGAATGAAGCTTGGTTCTGCTCGTGGGCGACCAATGCCTTCAATCTTGCTGAATGTACTGCCTTTCACGTTCGCATTGCCTGTTTGGAAGTATTCGTGGAATACAGAGTTTTCAGGGTCGACAACACAAAGCTTAGTTTCATGTTGTTGGTAGCGAATGAAACGGCCAATCGTCGCTGAAGTACCGCCAGTACCTGGGCTCATTACTACCCAAGCCGGAACTGGGTGATCTTCCATCTGCATTTGATTGAAAATCGAGTTCGCGATGTTGTTGTTACCACGCCAGTCGGTTGCGCGCTCAGCGTAAGTAAATTGGTCCATGTAGTGACCGTTCAGTTCTTCTGCTAAACGACGAGACTCATCGTAAATTTCATCTGAGCGGTCAACAAGATGCGCTTGGCCGCCGTAGAATTCAATCTGCTCAATCTTCTTCTTCGCTGTGCATTTTGGCATTACCGCAATAAACGGCAGGCCAAGTAGGCGAGCAAAGTACGCTTCAGATACGGCAGTGCTGCCTGATGAAGATTCAATGATTGTTGTTTCTGGGCCAACCCAACCGTTACAGATAGCGTATAAGAAGAGAGAACGCGCTAAACGGTGCTTTAAAGAGCCTGTAGGGTGTGTGCTTTCATCTTTAAGGTAAACATCAATGCCTTCGATACTTGGTAGATCGAGCTTGATAAGGTGCGTATCCGCTGAGCGTTGGTAGTCCGCTTCAATTTTACGAATCGCGTTGTTAATCCATTGATGGTCAGTGCACATAAGCGTTCTCCTGATCGAGTGTAGGAATTCTTTGTAATTGGTATGGTTCTAATTTATCTATAATCCTAGAGAAAAACTTTGCCATATTTGCTTTGTTTTGCTTAAATTGTAGAAAATTATTCTCTTTAAATGCGACTTGGTGAAAGTGTGATAGATGCCGTAGATAAAAAAATATTAGGGTTACTGCAAGAAGACAGCACCCTGTCATTGAACGATATTTCTGAAGCGGTCAATCTCACCACAACGCCTTGTTGGAAAAGGCTTAAGCGCCTCGAAGAGAACGGCATTATTGAGAAAAGAGTCGCACTGCTGAACCCAGAAAAACTGGATCTTTCCTTTACTGCGTTCGTATTAGTGAAAACCAGTAATCATTCTCATGAGTGGTTCGGTCGTTTTGTGAATACTGTGTCGGAATTTCCAGAAGTGATGGAGTTCTATCGCATGGCTGGCGAATATGATTATATGATGAAGGTTCAGGTTAAAGATATGAAGTGCTTTGATGATTTCTATAAGCGCTTGGTGAATAGCATTGATGGTATCTCTAATGTGACCTCGACGTTTGCGATGGAACCATTGAAGTATACGACAGCATTGCCGCTTTAAGCTACGCCTAGTTACGCATTAACAATCGTCTGAGTTTAACTATCGTCTCAGTTTAGATCTCGCCTCTGCGATAAAGAAAAGGATTATTCATGTTTGCAAAAGTATCTACCGCTATCCAGCTGGTATTGGCGGTCGCCATTTTTTACTTGGGTTACACCATTTACTCATTGACCAATAAAGTCGGTGAAATCGTTGATACTTACCCGCAAGTTATCGAAGACATATCGGGCCTCACCAAAGGGCTCAAAGTAGAAGAGCTATTAGCGCTTGCTGAACATGTCAGCGATCTTGCTCCTCAGGTGTTAAACACTGTCGAAGAAGTTAGAAAGACGATCGATGACGTGAATCAAACCGTAGCCTCGGTCGACAATAAAATCCCAGCGATATTAGATGAAGTAAAAAATGTTAGAACGGAAGTCGAGCAGGTAAGAACCGATGTTATTCCTCCTACATTAACGGAATTAAAGAGATACCGCGTAGACGTAATGCCACCTATGCTCGCGGAAAGTAAATCGTACCGTGAGCAAACTATCCCCGCTGTTGTTACTGAATCTGAAATGCTAAGAGCGGAAGTGCCGAATATTTTGGTGCAAGCTAATTTGTTGGCAGATAAGAGTCAAGCTTTGGCTCAGGACGCTGCAGAAGGCGCTGTGAAAGGTGTGATGTTATCGCCATTTAACCTTCTGCGAGATGCCGGAGATGGCATCAAAACGCGAGTACAAAGCGAGTTTGAGCCTACGCTAGAAGCAGAATAGATTTTAGTCACTCTTAAGTGACGGATTTTCGTAAGTGTTATAAAAAAGAGAGGCTAGGTATTAAACCTAGCCTCTTTTTGTTTGTGCGTATTTGGGGCTTGTAAGAAGCGTTTATCCGCTATTAATTTGAGCGCTACTTAGTAAAACGCATCACACCTTCTTGTACTGCCGTCGCTACCAGTTCACCTTTCTGGTTGAAGATCTCGCCGCGCACTAGGCCGCGAGTGTTCGCTGCCGTTGGGCTTTCAATCGCATAAAGCAGCCATTCGTCCATTTTGAATGGGCGGTGGAACCAGATTGAGTGGTCAATCGTCGCCACTTGAAAATTTGGTGTCATGATAGAGACTTCATGAGGGTGAAGCGCCGTCACCAAGAATCCCCAATCCGATGCGTAAGCAAGCAGGTATTGGTGGATCAATTGGTTGTCTGGCATCGCGCCATTCGCTCTTACCCAAAGGTATTGTTTCGCTTCCGTCTTCTTAGGTTTCAGTGGATTTACCACCGTCACCGGGCGCATTTCAATCGGCTTTTCGCCACAGAAGGTTTTGCGCAGTTTCTCTGGTAAGAATTCTGCAATGTGGCTCGCTAATTCAGTTTCTGAAGCAAAGTTCTCTGGTCCAGGAATATCAGGCATTGCAATCTGGTGCTCAAAACCTGGCGCATCGCCATGATAAGAAGCGGTGAGATAGAAAATAGGGCGGCCATTTTGAATCGCTTTCACACGGCGCGTGCTAAAGCTGCGTCCATCTCGTAGGTTCTCAACATCGTAAATGATTGGCTTTTCAGGATCGCCGGGAAACAGAAAATAACTGTGGAACGAGTGAACACTACGGTCGTCTTGAACGGTATAACGAGCAGCAGAAAGCGCTTGTCCCAATACCTGACCGCCGTATACCTGTGGTAGGCCTAGGTTCTCACTTTGCCCACGGAATAAACCTTCTTCCAGTTTTTCTAGCTGAAGTAAACTTAATAATTCTTGTAAAGGTTGACTCATCGCCAGCATTCCTCTTCGTAAAATGGGTGTCAGATTATGGTGTTAATCATTTAGCTTAGTCAGATATCTGTCAATAAATCATAGGGTTTCAAGACAGAATATGAAAGCTCTCTTATAATTGCTGAGTAGATTTGCCGAGTCCGGCAAACATGTTGAGAGAAATTGAATATGAAAAAGGCTCTAATTCTTATTACGTCTTTAGTATCGTTTGGCCTACTTGTTGGTTGCCAAGCAACATCAGAAACGAATGCTTCTCAAGAAGTGGTTGCAGAGAACACTCAAGTGATTTCAGGAACAGTTAGCTACCGTGAAAGAATTGCATTGCCAGAGAATGCAGTAGTTACCGTTACGCTAGAAGATATCTCACTGGCTGACGCACCATCGACGGTTATCGCAACTCAAGAGTTCACTACTGATGGTAAGCAAGTACCGTTCGCATTCGAACTGAGCTACGACAACAACAAGATTAAAGCTAACCACCGCTACAACATGCGTGCGTCGATTCATGTCGATGGCAAACTGCGTTTCACAACTGACACGATTAAGTCAGTGATTACAGACGTAGAAAACACGCAACAAGCAGACCTACGCTTGGTTGGTGTTCGTTAATTAGAAATAGATGCCATTGTTAAGGCATCTTAATTAACGTCTTTCGATAAATGGCAGCTCTAGGGCTGCCATTTGTATATTCTTAGTTTGATCTTTCCGGCATCACTCACTTCAACCCCTTCTTTAACCAAATGCCGCTTTTGTCGGTCGAATGAATCGCCCTTTAAAGAGATCTCTCCCTTGCTGTTTATCACTCGATACCAAGGCAGTTTGCTACCTTCTGGTAGGTTACCCAACGCTTTACCAACATGGCGCGCATAGCCCGGAAATCCTGAAAAACGTGCTATGTCTCCATAAGTTGTTACTTTCCCATATGGAATTTGGTGAATCACAGCAAAGATTTGGCTCAAAAATTGGTCCATACTAAATGTTCCTAGTTCATAAATACCACGGATCGGTAGAAGGAGAGGGCTATGGTATTTACAACGTTTCAGTTCTTGATCACCACATTATTAGCGGTTGTTTGCGCGAGAGCAATCAGTTTAAGTGAGGGAGATATCCCGGTGCTTGCAATGGTCATTCCTGCCTTATGGATTTTACCGCAGGGGGGCATAGCTGGATTAGCTTTGCTTGTTTCCATGACTACTTATGGTCTAACCCTTCCTTTGCAGCCCATCACGCTGTCTGTCAGTGCGTGGGTACTATTCCCGCTATTGATGGTGGTCTTCTCAAGACGCAGTAGTTTGTCGGTCGTGATTATTTCTGGCTTGATCGTGACTACGTTGCAGGTCGGAATCATGGTCACGCAATCAGCAGGCAAGCTTGAAGGCGTCCCGTGGGTTACCACACTTCAAACCTTATCTATCATCGTAATTTGGTGGGCGGCAAATCACCTTAAGCCAGCCAGCCGACACAGCTGGTGGTCATTAGGCTTAATACTTCCATTATGGATAGCCGATTTACCTTATGCTGCTTTGGTGGCCTTGTGTATAACGGGCATCATGGCATCGATGGAAACGCTGACGCGCTTGAAAACCTTTCGCTGGAATAAACTACTGTGTTGGACACTGCCAACGGTCGGTTTTGCGGCTCTGGTGATTACTCCAAGCATCGAAGTGCCAAGCCCAGTCTTTGTGGTGTGGTTGTGTCTATTAGGTACCGCGTGGATGACAGACTACATCATTCGCACAGAAGATAACGAAGACATCGATATCTAGTACTCCAGCAATCCAAACCTTCCAAATGCAGGTAAATGGTGAATTTACCTGCGATTTTCTAATGGTTTGAATAAAGGATAAGCACTTAGACCGCAATTGTTCAAAAATAGGGTGGAAGGGCTTGCAATGGTTGCTGTGATGCTTAATAATCCAATCACTCTTTGAGGCAAGCCTCATAGAAAACGAATCTATGGGGGCCTGGTCCTCCCGCAACAATAGCTCGTGAACTCGGTCAGGCCTGGAAGGGAGCAGCCGCAGCGAGTGACTTGTGTGCCGGGATGTGGCTGGGTTCCCACCCCTTATGAAGCCTGCAATATATGTTATATCTATAGCACTTCTTTCTATACTAAATCCCCTTAAAGTACGCAGTTTCATCTTCTACCCTTAATCTCTATTCCATTAGATCAATAGCAATTCCTCTACTATACCTACTAATACCAGTTTCGTTTGATGTGGTGTTGGATGTCTGCGATCGTCAAAGTTCAAGCTCAGGTTAAAATTGATCACTCAGGTTTAATGCTCGACATCCCTGTATTAATGACAGATCAGGGCGTATTCGAACCTTTGCTTGATTACGTCATTAGCCAATCTCATATAAAAAGCCTTCCTTGGATGAACCGAGTTGTGTTTGCATGCCAGTTATTATTGGAATACATGGAAGCCAATCGGGGACTATTCTCAGAGCCAAGCCTTCTATTTCAATCTTTTGTGCAACGACTCTCATCAGGCACTATCGACAAAGAAGGATTTGATTCCTCAGGTTTGTTTTGGTTGCCGAGATCAGTTTCTAACGTCAACCAACTTCTGTCGGCATTGAACGGCTTAACAGATTGGCTCTCTATCCATAAAAATACAAGCAGTCTTAACGGCTTTGAAGAAGCAACCACTCACCAAGAGCGACTGAATTACGCGGCGTGGCATAAGAGAAATCAACATGATTTTCTTGGTCATATCAAAAAAAATGCGCCTTCAGAGCTACTGAAAAGAGTGAGGAAAGTTCGCGGAAAAAAAGATGTGATTAAAGTGGATGGCGATGCGATTTCGTTTCCCGAACAGCTATTTAAAGTATTTTTTATCGACGGTGTCGGTAGTGCGAGAGATTCAAGAGTGGCTATTCGTGATCAATTGATTTTACTGTTGATGCACGGGGCTGGGGTTAGAGAAAGTGATGCCCTGCACTTGTGGGTTGATGATGTGTTTCTTGATCCAATGAATTCTGACAGTGTGACCGTTCGTTTATACCATCCTGAAGATGGCAAAGCTCCCAACCATTGGGTCGGCAGAAAACGGCAAAGTACCCGCTCGGCCTATCTCGCTGAAAAGTACCATCTAACACCACGAAATAAACTCACGGGCACCGCCAGAGTCGGTTGGAAAACCAAGGTGGTCGATCATGATGATAACTACATTCAACTTCATTGGTTTCCTTCCTATTACGGGGAAGTGTTTGCTTATTTATGGCAGCAATACTTAATGGCCTTGCTTCCTATTCAGCGAAATCACCCTTACGCCTTTGTTTCTTTTGCTAGAAAGCAACTGGGTAACGCATTAACACTCAATGCATTTAATCAAAGCTATGCGGCGGCTATGGGCAGAATTGATCAACTAGCATCAAAGCCAGAAGGTCGCTCGCCTCATGGTCATCGTCATGCCTATGGAAGACGGATGTCGAATGCCGGGGTGGATGTGCGATTCATCAAGAAAGCACTGCATCATTCTTCTCTCTTATCTCAGTCGATTTACACGCAACCAGGCGTTCGTGATGTCACACTTGCTTGCGAGCGTGCCACGCAGAAACTCGATGGTCAGCAGTATGCGAACTTTAAGCGAGATGTGGAGTTGAGCTGGGAAATCATTATGGAATCTGGGTTTGAAGATATTGATCCTGATGGTTTATTTTCAGGTAGAGCACCTAAGTTTGGGAAGCGAGCCTCATGAAATCAACAGACTATGAATTTAATTGGTTCACCGAAAAGAATGGTACGGGTTGGGATACGTGGCGAGAAGTTGCGGCGACATGGTTGCATCACAACAAATATGGCATTGATCATAAGAAGAATGCGTTGGACCGGTTTTTGGATGAATACTTAGTTCCGAAATTCATTGTTGATCCCGTCGAGTTTTTCGAAATGGGTCCGCAAAATTATGATCAGTTTCTCGGTCAATTCGAATTGTCGGAAGGCTACAGGATTCGACAAAACAATGAGGTGTGCTCGTTCATTGATTGGGTAATAACCACCTATTATTCTCAACCTGATGATGACGGTGAGTTGGTTGCCATGTTTAAGAACCCTTTTCAAAAAGGGTCTAATCCAGTTAAAAATCAAGAAACGGTCTACAACGCTTTACCTTATACCTACATTAAACGGTTGCGAAAAATTCTTTGCCCGATGGAAAGGGGCAACTTTTCAGACTGGGAATGGGCGGTTGAGCAAAGTGACGCATTTATATTAAATGGCCGGCATCAAAGAGACTGGTTTATGGTTGACGACTCTGCCATTGATAAGGATGACCCTGACTGTGTGTGGCGGAAAATCAAAGTAGATAAGCCTCGCAGTATTAGAATTGATGGAGTGTTAACGCCGTTTAAGGAAGGTGACCACTTTTATGTGATTTGGTCACCCGTCCGCGCAATGGCGCTGTACCTAAAATTACAGCTTCCATTACGCACTTTTCAGGTTCGCATGCTTGATTCTGGTGAAGCCGATACGTGGCGCTACGAGAGTGGAAGCTGGGTTGCCAATGAAATGATTGAGTTTGTTGAAGGCAGTGAAAAGCGCCCTTGGCAAAAAGGTATTTTTCACCGAATTATCACACCCGATATTGGTGATGTGATGACTGGTCTTTATATAAATACTAATAAGACCGCCGATAAAAATAAGGATGAAATCACGCGAGGTTATGTGATCCCTTGGCAGCATGAAGAAGTCTTATATTGGCTAGAAAAGCTGCGAAACTGGCAGCAGAAATACAACCCCATTACTAAAACGACTTCTATCCATAAGCTTGATTATAAACATTTTGGAAGTACCAAAACGGATATTCAACGAAATGAGATTGGTGATATTTGTTTTTTGTTTCGTAATGCCGCCGCCGCTCAGCACAGTGAAAAGGAGATGCCGATTACTCAAGGGTATTTGAACACGCTTTGGGTCAGTTTGATGGCGGAACTTGAAACCAAGATTCAAAAAGATGACCACACACTCATGGATGGCAGCAAAATTCACTTCATTGACCCAGCTAATCATCGTAAGACACTATTTCCGTTACATTCGTTACGCGTTTCTTTGATCACCTGCTACACCATTGAAGGTGAAATCCCAGCTCCGGTGTTATCCAAGCTATTGGTCGGTCACAGTCGGCTTATCATGACCATGCATTACACAAAAGTATCCCCCGTGATGATGGCAAAAAAGATGAAGGCAGCGGAAAACAAAATTGAAGAACAAAACGACGCGACATTGCATTCATTCTTGATCAATAAATCGATAGAAGAGATTGGCTTACAATCCGCTTATACCGATATAGAGTCCCTTCGAACAGTACTAAGAGTGCGAAACCCCGCAGGTTGGCAAGAAAAGGCGATAGGTATTTGTTTAGCTGGAGGGAACACTACGCCACGGCGTTGTTGATCAAATCAGCTTGAAGATCAACGAAGCCATATATGACAAGCCGTTAACTTCTAACAGGCATACCTAGTCCTATGACTTTGTTTATAGCTTTGACATTCGCCATGATTTCTCCCACTTGAGCGTTGTAACATCTCAAGCTCAATTTACCGCTGGTTAGTCCTTTATATCGAGACATTGCGGTCTCAGATATTGAGCGATAGTGGTAACCAGACTCCGATTTCCACTCCGCTATTGTTCCATTTTTCAGAGCCTCTACAGCTTCGTTTCTGGGATGCCCATCTTCCCAAAGCGCCGCATTCTTTCGAGGCGGTATTAGCGGAATACATCCCTTATTTTTCAGAGTCTCATGGCAGTTTTTAGTGTCATATGCTCCATCGGCAGATACGGCAATGACCTTTCTGCGTAGTGGATTGAGCAACGTCGGTAGCACTTCACTATCGCCAACATTTACAAGGCTGACTTCCGCACTAATCGTTTCGTGAGTATCTACATCAACAGCTAAGTGCAGTTTGCGCCATGTTCTACGTTTTTCTGCACCATGCTTTTTCACTTTCCACTCACCCTCGCCAAAGACTTTAAGACCAGTCGAATCAATGGCTATATGGCGAATAGCTCCTCTGGATTTATTACGATATTTGACCTGAACTGTCTTCGAACGTTTACTGATACAGGTGTAATCAGGGGATGTCAGCGGAACATCTAATAACTCAAAGATAGAGTCGATAAAGCCTTGAAGAGCACGCAATGGCAGAGAGAAGACCCCTTTAATCATCAAGGCGGTTTCAATCGCTGTATCAGAGTACTGAAAGCCTCTACCACGCTTGCCATGATGGGTTTTGCATTTCCATGCATCTATGGCTGAGTCATCTATCCAGAACGTAACCGAACCACGTTTACACAGAGCCTTATTATACTCCGCCCAGTTAGTAATCTTCTTTTTCGCTTTGCCCATGTCACCACCATTCTAATCATCACAAAGGATCAGATCGCAGATCTTGGAAAAGGTTCAACTGATTTAGGCAACAACGCCCTACGCCACTAGTAGAAAGTACTTCCACTGCAGGGTGTTGGAACGGAGGTGAAAAACTAAAAAAAGCGAATCGTAGCCAGGCGGATTTGTATGGCCCCGTTCCTCATGGTATCGAAAACTGCGTCCGTTGCCGTTGGTTCATTACCGACATTAAATACATCCATTCTTTAACCGCCCATTTCAATAATCTTAGCTATCACGCGTCAGAATCAGCCAAAATTGCCGCAGAGTTAGAAGCCGAACAAGCCGAATTACTAGACGAAGAATACTTCTGTGAAGTGAACAACGAGCCGTTCCAGAAGTATGAATACTTACATCAAATAGACCGCAGAATTGAAAAACAAAAAATTGATGCGGATGAATACTGCAAAGATTTGGTCGCCTGTTTTCAGATAATTCGTAAGCTTATTCGTATCGAAGAACAGCGGCTCCCTGAAGACACCGTCGATAAAGTCATCGCAATAGGATCATACACGGAAATCTCCCCGTTCTTTAGCTTTGTTGATACAGAGTCAGAGTTTAGACAATTGATACAGTTATGCGATGACGCCGAAATTTACGCGGATCTACGAGATGATTTAAGAAAAACGCCAGCAATCAGTCATCGATCAAACAAGTTAAATTCAATGCTCATGCAGTCGGGTTACATGCCATTTTTGATGCAGCTTGATGATGAAACTCAGCTCTTAGCGGGTAATGCAATGATTAATGCCATGCTCAAAGCGACAGGAGAGCTTGATAAAACCAAAGCGATGGGTCTCATCGCATCGTATCTTGATACGGAAACGTATTTACAAGATGCGGGTTTATTAGAGGTAGGCGTAAAGGCTATTGAGGCGCAAACGGGAATCAATATGTTACGACTTGCCGACTTGTCGAAAAATAAAATGGGAGTAATTAAAAATGGCTAACCCAGTGGACCCGTACATTATTCTGGAAGAACTGTGTTCCAGCGCGACTGCCCGCACAACGACAGCGCTAAGAACATTGCACAACATTCTAGAACAACAAAGCCAGACCAAGTCATTGGACTTCTCTATCGTGACGATTGGAAAGTTATCTCAAGAACAAGGCGGACCTTCGACACAGACCATTCGTAATCGAACAGGAAAGCATTTTCAGCAATTGATTGATGCGTGGGCAGCCTATTCAGGAACGACTCGTAAGAAGCCACTCTCGGTGCGTCAGAAGCAGCTTCTCAACAATAATGACCAACACATACTGGAGTCTATCGATGATCCAGTCATTCGAGCGGTTGTTGGCTCGTTAATTGCTGAGAGGAACAAATACAGGGATCAGCTTAACGTACTAAAAGCGAATGCCGATATTGTCATTGACCGAACTACTAAATCTCAGCCTCAGGTGGCGGCTACTTCAAATCAGCTGACGCCAATAGAAGTGGAGGCTCTGAGGGCTGCCGTTTCTGACGAGTTTATGGATGAAAAAAGATGGGTTGTGATGCCGACTGGGCAAGTTAAAGATGAAAATGGCATAGAGGTTTACCGGCGTGGCTATGTGAATGGGGTGCTTAAGTTAATTTGAGAGTGAAAAAGTAGGACTGTTGATGCGAAACAAGTTGTTTTGTAAATCATCTTTGCCCCTTTGTGTGACAACTCGATTCTCAGCCGATAGATTTCACCCCTACCTTCTCGGCGTCCTCACCTGAAAGTAAGCCGAGATGCGGGTGGAAGTCTCCCAAAGCTTGTCACTTTTTAACATTATTAATCAATTTCTACGTATGCATAATCATGCATTAAGTGCACCTAACGCTCGCTAAACTTTGTGAATGAAGTCAATATTGGTGCAACTTGCACCAATATTGAGCCCTCAGTAGCAATGGATACGTTCACGGTAGGTCTTTTCTTTGACCTTATTGTGATATTCCTGTGGGGTAAAATTAACTAGCTTTTTAAACTCTCTGAGGAAATGGGATTGGTCACTGAATCCAAGATCAATCGCAAGATCGGAAAAAGTGAGATCTTCACGGTGGTTAATATCATAAACCGCTGATTGGCAACGAATTGCACGACTAAACCCTTTAGGAGTCAAACCGATATCATTCTTGAAAGTACGCTGCAAGGTGCGGGAGGTATAACCTGAAAATCGTTCCAGATCCTGAATTTGAATATTTCCTTTGTGTTGACGAATTTTTGCAATCACCTGATTAGTTAACTCAGAGGTTTTTCGTCGCTGCTTTTTCTTCAAAAACTGACTTACCACATCCACTTTTTGCGAAAAATTCTCGCTGTATATTACTTGTTCAAGCAAGCGATCGGAACCTGCTATTACATCATGTAAATCAAGTTCATGTTCAATAAGTTCTTTCGCTGAGATAGCTAAAAAGTCAGGAAATACACCGGGAACAAAACGAACGCCAAAGTACTGATGGCCAGGATCAAATGAGACCGCTCCTGCTTCTAGTCTTGTGCCACAGACCTGCCCAACAGGTGATGCCGAATTACAGTCAAACACGATATCAATACAGCCGTCCGGGATTGCTATCGTTGATTCTTGAGAGCGACCAGCTTTAAAACTATAGAAGTGAGAAACCTCTGGGATATCTGGTGCCAGATGAGTAAGAAATTGCTCTGAACTCAAGACAAAAAAAGGTTGCTTAGAGTGAATCCCAGAAATATTCGAGAACAGTGATGAAGCAGACATAGCTAGTCCTTTAATGCTTGAGTGTTAGGTACGCTAAGCAAGGTGAATGCCAAGTCAGCTACCCATATCGGATTATGACCAATGTCGCAAAATTACAATACACATCTATATGCGAGCAATAGTATCGAAAGCAGTGACTCATCCCCTGGTAAACGTTGTTACCAACACGGGCATATGAGTAGAGCAAGAAGCTAAAACAGACAATATGGATATAGGTAACGATATGTCAGACAGCACAAAAATAGATTTTATATACCTTTCTGAACAGGACATGATTAAGGCTGGTGCAACCGACATGCCTGGTTGCGTCGATACAATGGAGGAGATGTTTGTTCTTCTTCAAAAGGGAGACTACCGTATGGCGGGTCCAAACAGTGACTCACACGGTGCAATGGTTACATTCCCTGAAGAATCACCTTTCCCGAATATGCCAAAACCAACCGCCGATCGTCGCCTGATGGCGATGCCTGCTTACCTTGGTGGCGACTTCCAAACTTGTGGTGTTAAGTGGTACGGCTCCAATATTGCCAATCGGGAGAAAGGGCTGCCTCGCTCCATTCTCATGTTCATCCTTAACGATATAGAAACTAGCGCACCACTTGCCTATATGTCGGCCAATTTACTTTCCGCTTATCGTACTGGTGCTATTCCGGGTGTAGGCGCTCGCTACCTTGCCCGTAAAGACTCTAAAGTCATAGGTCTGCTTGGGCCTGGTGTGATGGGTAAAACGACTGTGGCTGCATTTATGGCTGCATGCCCAAGTATAGACACGGTCAAAATTAAAGGGCGGGGTAAAGCGAGCTTAGACAGTTTTATTACCTGGCTCGCGGTTGAATATCCACAGATCACCAATGTGCAAATCGTCGATACTGTTGAAGACGTCGTGCGCGATTCAGATCTGGTTACCTACTGTAATTCCGGCGAAACCGGCGATCCGATGACTTATCCGGAAGTAAAACGCGATTGGGTAAAACCAGGTGCATTTCTGGCGATGCCTGCAAGCTGCCGACTTGATGAGGGTATGGAAGCTTCCGATGTTCGTAAGGTTCTGGATAACACAGGCTTATATGAAGCATGGTTTGAAGAAGTGCCGAAACCTGCGCATAACATTATTCCTCTGGTAGGGGTGCGTTATATGGACATGATCGAAGAGGGGACATTGACCAAGGGTGAATTGGAAGATCTTGGCGAGATCGTTGCCGGCGTCACTCCAGGTCGTAAAAACGAAGAAGAAATCATAGTGATGTCCGTGGGTGGTATGCCAGTAGAAGACGTTGCTTGGGCAACCAAAATTTATCGAAACGCGATCGAAAAAGGTATTGGTGTTTCACTGAATCTTTGGGATGAACCGGTACTTAAATAAGGAAACGCATTATGCAACGCATTAACTATTCATCTGGCTCGCCACTCGAAGATTTCGCAGGTTATTCACGTATGGTGAAAGTCGGCAACCAGATCCATATCGGCGGCACAACCGCTGTTCTGCCGGATGGTTCCGTCTCTGGAGATACTGCTTACGAACAGGCTCAGTTTATTTTTAGCAAATTTACTGATCTGCTTCAGCGCGCAGGGGCCGAAGCTAAAGATGTTTACAAGGTGAAGGCCTACGTGACCGATATGGCGATGGCCAAAGATGTTGGCGTCGCTTACAGCGAGTATTTTAAAGAGTTCCGCCCACTGTTCACTCAGGTTGAAACGCCGAAGCTCAACCGTCCCAGTCAACTGGTTGAGATTGAGCTCGAAGCAATGCTTGGCTGCAAAGTTTGCGCCGAATAGATAACAGCGGCTGCAAACCTCCCCTTGTAGCCGCAAGGAGTTAAATATGTTGAAAAGGTTGCATGAAAGCAGTCCTGCTACCGAGTTTGTAACTATCACCTTTGAGGGAGAACAGTTACAGGTTCCGGCTGGTGAAACGGTTTTAGCCTCTGTGATGGCCGCAAGTGCAGGCTACAACCGTACCTCACCCATTAGTGGGGCCCATCGGGCGGGATACTGCCAGATGGGAGTTTGCTTTGAATGTTTAATGGAAATAGATGGTATCCCCAATCAGCAGGCCTGCGCTATCCCGGTGCACGACGGTATGGTTGTCAATCGTCAGGAAGGTAAAAAGGTGTTGGTGAATGGATAAAATCTACGACCTTATCATTATTGGATCTGGCCCTGCCGGAATAGCGGCCGCGGTCACGGCAGACAGCCTCGGGGTTAACACGCTAGTGGTGGATGAACAGCCGGAACCAGGCGGGCAGATCTATCGCTCTATGGAGCGTAGCCGTTCAGAAAATGCTCATGTACTTGGTAAGGACTACTTTGCAGGAAAAACGCTTATAGAGGCTTTCCGTGCTTCGGGTGTTACCTATATGCCAAGCACCACGGTTCTGAATATCTCCGATGACTTCAATGTAGACCTCTTGTCCTCCGGGGCAATAAAGCGAGTGAAGGGACGGCGCATGCTGCTTGGTATCGGAGCTGTCGAGCGCCCTGTACCGATGAAAAACTGGACACTGCCTGGTGTGATGGGGGCGGCTGCCGCAGACATTTTATTCAAGTCTGCCAACATGGTTCCAGATCAGCCTGTGGTTATTGCGGGAAGCGGGCCTCTGTTGTTGCTGGCTGCCTGCCACCTGGTAGACAACGGTGTCGAAATTGCGGCGATGGTCGAAACTGCTGGCTTTAAAGATTACTTTAAGGCTGTTCCCTTCTTGCCCAAAGCCTTACTCAGATCCAGTTACCTTATTAAAGGGATGCAGATGAGATGGAAGTTGAAACGTGCGGGTGTGCCTCTCTATATGGGTTGCCGGGATCTCGAAGTTATCGGTTGTGAGCGAGCTGAAGGGCTGCGTTTTACCCACAATGGGAAGCAGATCGATATCGCCGCAAAATCCGTTTTACTGAATGAAGGCGTTATTCCCAATCTGCGATTGAGCCAGGCCCTTAACTGCGAGCATGAATGGTATGAGTCACAACGTTACTGGAAACCTGTACTCGATCTTTACGGACAAACCAGCGTAGAGGGAATCTCCATTGCGGGCGACTCCTCCGGTATTGGCGGTGGCCCTATGGCAGCAGTCAAAGGCCACTTAGCTGCTCTCGACAGTGCATACAAGTTACAGAAAATCAGTGTAAGCGAACGAGATAACCTGGCGGTGAAGCACAAGAAAAACCTAAAAAAAGAAAAATCGATTCGCCCATTTCTCGATCACGTCTTCCCCCCAAACCGCCAGACTCTGGTTCCTAAAGACAATGAAACAATGGTCTGTCGCTGTGAGGAAATTACAGCGGGTCAAATTCGCGAAGCCATCGCTCAGGGCGCACGTCATCCGACGCAGATCAAAGGTAAAACCAGAGCCGGGATGGGGCCCTGTCAGGGCCGTATGTGTGCTGTAACAATTTCCGAAATCATTGCTGATAGCTGCTCAATGGATATCACTGAGGTTGGAGCTATGCGTATTCGGACACCACTAAAGCCCTTGAGTATAGGGCAATATGCCAACATGGAATTTGATGAGAAGGAGTGAGACATAATGAAGACAAGAGCTGATGTCATCATTATAGGAGGCGGAATTATCGGATGTTCAACCGCCTACTACCTGGCAAAAAAAGGAAAATCAGTCATCGTTCTTGAAAAGAGCAAGGTATTTGGTTACGGGGGTTCGGGGCGCAACGGTGGAGGAGTACGTCAGTCAGGACGTGATAAGCGCGAGCTTGCGTTAGCTATGTACGGAGTAAAGAACCTTTGGCCACACCTTTCCGAAGAGCTCGGGACAGATGTTGAATACTATAAGCATGGAAATTTGCGCTTAGGCAAAACAGATGAACACATCGATATTCTGGAGGGCCTGACGGCTACTGCTGTTGGTCAGGGACTCGATGTGAAGATGATCAGTGGTGAAGAAGTCAGAGAGATCTGTCCACACCTATCCGATGAAGTGATTGGAGCGAGTTGGTGCCCCTCTGACGGTCATGCTAACCCACTGCAAACAACTCTGGCATTCCATAACGCCGCCCGCCAACTCGGTGTTCAGTTTTTGACAGAGCAGCATGTGCTGTCTTTACAAACGGTAGCGGGCGAGGCACGCAAGATCGTTACTGCTGGAGGAGTGTTTGAAGCAGACAGAGTAGTTCTGGCTGCTGGCCTGGAGAGTCGGAGAATATCTCAGAGTGTTGGTGTTGATGTGCCCATGAAGCCAATTGCTTTGGACACCTTGGTTACTGATGCGCAGCCACCAATGTTTTATCAGATGCTTGGTACTGCGATGGCTGATTTTTATGGTCACCAGACAACCCACGGCTCTTTTGTTTTTGGAGGCGGGTCACCTCTTAATTCCGATGTCATTAGTAGTACTGAAGACCATACGCCAATAGAAGCTACTGCTGCAACATGCCAGGGAATTCTGAGCTACCTCCCTGCGCTTAAACACGCAAAAGTTGTACGTAGCTGGGTTGGCGTTATCGATTGGTGTGAGGACAAGGTTCCTGTTCTAAGCAAAGTGGGAGACGTCCCCGGACTAATTCTGGGATGTGGTCTTTCCGGACATGGCTTTGGGATTGCACCTTCTGTGGGCACGGTTTTAGCAGAGCTGACATGTGACGAAACGCCTTCTATAGATATTAGCGAACTAGGGTATGAGCGTTTTGCCGATCGAAGCTTATAAAGCTGTTTTGAAAATGGTATGTCGCAAAAATTCAATACAAGAACCATTGCGACCAATAGTATGAAAGAAAGCTGTTATTCACAGAACTGGCGCTTGGAAACAACCTAAGCGTGTCGATGCCCATAGATAGGGCCACAAGCTGCGCTAAAGCTTTTTGATTTAGTGGCTTGTAATACGAGTGTTTGAGAACACTCAAAAATGTAAAGGAGATACAAGGATGGGTACTAACCTCAAAAAGACTCTAGGATTTTGGTCTTGTTTCGCGGTTGCAGTAGGCTGTGTGGTTGCTTCGAGTACGCTAGTTTCACTGGGGCAAGGAATGGGTATTGCCGGCGGTGGCTTTGTTATTGCAATGATCGCGGCTTGGTTGCTGCAACATTTTTCTGCCCAGAGCTATGCTGAGCTCGCATGTATGATGCCAGCATCCGGTGGTATTCGTACATATACACGTGTTGCGATGGGAGCTTTACCTGCAGTCGTCGCAACCTTACTTGGCTACTTGGTGCCAAATTTGCTAGCTGCACCGGCCGAGCTTACCGTTGCAGGAGCAGTATTAAGCGAAGCCTTTTTCCCTAGCTTGTCTCCGGTTTTACTTGGAGGGCTAATTCTAGGGTTTCTTATGGTAATGAACATCGTAGGGGTTGATATTTTTGCTCGCCTACAGATTGTATTCACTCTTACCATGATTGTTTCGATTGCACTTTTAGGTTTTATTGGGCTTACCGGAATAGGCGCTCTACCGGCCCCGGAAATTGCTGAAATACCATTTAATGCTATGGGTACAGGGGTTTTCAGCTTAACGGCGTTAGCTATTTGGCTGTATATAGGTATTGAGTTTGTGACTCCTTTAGCTCAGGAAACCAAAAAAGCTGAGAAGAATATTCCACGCGCTATGATTGCAGGCCTTGTCGTTATCTTTGCTGTTAACCTTGTATATGGGTTTGCTTTATTAAAATACGTGCCGGCTGAACAACTTGCAACTTCGAATCACCCACATGTAGATATGGCCCTGGCTGTACTTGGTAAACCCGGTATGATTTGGATATCAATCGTATCCATTTTTGCCAGTGCCAGTACCATTAACACCGTGATTGGCGTTGTTCCACGTATGCTTTATGGAATGGCTTTAAGTCATGAGCTTCCTAAAGTTTTCCGTAAGATTCACCCAAGGTTCAGAACCCCGTGGGTTGGCATCCTATTTATGTCTGGTGGTATCGCAGCTTTCTTTTTCGGAGGCATTGTTAACTCGCCAAACCTAATTGTATACATTTTATCTGCGTGCTGTGCCTGGTTGTTCTGTTACATCATAGCTCACTTAAATGTCATCATTTTACGGTTCCGATATCCAAAGACTCGTCGTCCATATAAGGCTCGCTTCTATCCTGTTCCGCAGATTATAGGTTCGTTAGGTATTGGCTACGCAATCTTAAATATTGCTCCGGTACCTGAAATGGCAGATGCAATCTATAACTTAGTTGGAATCATGGTTGTATTGGCCCTTGTATATGCCGTGGTTTGGCTTAAGTTTGTGGTCAAGCAACCTTTGTTCCAGCCATTAGGCATCAAAGAGGCTCAGGTTGAGTGGAGAAGAGTTAATGATGATCTGGTGCCTACTGGTATTCAAGCGACATTTGTGATTGAACCGGATTCGCACACCAAAACTGCGTAATCTTGGATATAAATGAATAAAGAGGATGACATTATGTTTTTAATTCAAGCGATTATTCGCCCAGAAAAAATGGCAGAAGTAACAGACGCGTTAGCAGAAGCAGATATTCAGGCGCTCACTAAAGTGCCTGTAATTGGTCGGGGCCGACAAAGTGGGCTCAAGGTTGGCGACATTTGTTACAAAGAACTTCCAAAAGAGATGATCATGACCGTAGTCGAAGATTACATGAAAGATGATGCAGTTCAGACGATTATAAAAACTGCCCGAGTAGGGGAAGGTAATCGTGGTGATGGTCGTGTGTTTGTCATTCCAGTAGCGGAGTCCTATAACATTCGTACCGGGGAACAAGATGACGAATAGCAGATAAAAAAGCAGGAAGAACTTTATGAGTGTAAAACCCAATACCCTTAGCATGGCGCAGTCTGCCCTTTATAATCATGCGTTGGCATTTTCCCCTTATTGGGGAGATGCAGAGCAGTCAGACGAAGGAACCGTACATTTTAGTCGCTTGCCCGATGGCCTGGAAAACTTGCAAATTAAACCGGGATTCAACAAGCGTTGGATGGGTGGCACGTGTGCGATGAATATTGTTTTTTCCCATAACACGGCTCATTCGTATCAGGGTAAAATTGTGTTCAAAGGCGCTCGTGGGGGAACGTTTACTGGCAAAACAAGCGGAGATTTTTGCGCTCGACTTCTATCTGCTTTAGATACAGATAATGAACTAAAAAAAATGCTGCTTACCGTCGATCTTGATAGCTTATCTATTGATGTAAAAGATGGTGCAGTTGAATGTACTTTAACTCCGTATGGAGGTGGTATGGCCTATTTGATTATACCTCCAATTCGAACTGCTATACCTCTACCGTCCGAGCAAGTTTTACCCTTGACCAAAGCGATTAAGGCAATTAGCAATCATATTGGGCAAAGTTAGCTCCACGCTCTCCCTGACAGACCACGTCTTATCTTTAGGTTGACCTACTAACTTCAGTGATAGATGAGGTATTGCATAATTTCTACGAATTACTGCATAAAGTAAAACTAATTACGTAGGGCAAAGGTGAAAGCTTTTGTCCAGTTTCTATCACCAGCGGCACCGATTCATGAGGTGCCGTTTTACTATCTGGGAGTTGAGGAAGGTAGATAACGCCCGAAGCTTGTAAAACGTTTATGTCCATCTTCGAGCTAGCTCGTCTTTGCCCCATTCCATATATGGAATCCACGTATTTACAAAGTAATTTGGCAATAAAAGTTAAGATGCGGTCGTATATTCGGCTTCTTATTGAAGGAGCTACCTTCTAGCCTTTGATGTTTTGCGCACCTACTGTCCTTATCGTGTTAGCAGCTTGCTTAGCATGACAGAATGGTCAGGTTTTCAGCAGGTTGGTCTTACCTTTTATGCTTCATCATTTTGTAAAATTTATGAATTTGTTATTAATTAATCGGTGAGTAAAACAGGTCTGTATTCAGTTTCATACCGAAGCATTGCCCAGGCAGTTCGTACCACCTTGTTAGCCAATGCAATACAGGCTTTCTTGAAGCCAATACGGTCAATGATGCTCCTCAACCAAGCATCTTTCTGAGTTCTTGGCTTTTCAGGCAGCCGTCCAACGTAAGACATTGCACCAAGATAGAGAAGGAGCGTAGCTCCTTCACACCACCGCATTTATCGATCCCAATCATAAATACCTTACCACCTGAACTGTGTTGTTTGGGCGTAAGGCCAACAAACGCGGAAGCTTGCCTTCCATTCTTGAACTGCTTTCCATCACCAAGAGTTGTATAGAGCATCGCGGCCGTTGTTTCACCAACACCTTCAATTTCCAACAATCGTTGGCATGGTTCTATCTGACGCGTTAAAGCATTTTTCTCTTTCTCGAATGCAATGAGTTTTGCTTTCATTTCTTTATATTGCTCCCATAGCATAGACAGAACGGACACAACATTAGCGGGTATTGAAGTATCACCATCAAGCACTGTTTGAACCGACGCCTTTAAACCTTTTTCACCTCTAGGGTTTGCTATGCCGTAGCCCAAAATCGTTCCTCGAATGTGAAGCGCTAGGGAAACCACACTACGAGATAAGAATCTACGACTGGTTTCTAAAGAATGCATAGACTGTTGTTCTAATGACTTTGGACGGCTGAACTTGATACCAATTTGCATTGCGGCATTAGCGATGGCGAGAGCATCATTATGATCCGTTTTATGACCTTCTAGATATCCTTTCACCTTCTTAGGGTTAATAATTCGGACTTCATGGCCAAATTTTTCTGCTAATTGTCCCCAGTAGTGGCAACCGCAACAGCCTTCCATAGCGACAATCGAAGGCTTAGCCTTTACCAGAAACTCTTTCATTTTCTGGCGACTCAGAGGTCTATTGGACAATAGCTCACCATGAATGCTGATATGACAGGCTTGGAGAACATTTTTTGCTAAGTCGATGGCGATAACATTTTTAGTCAACATATTGGAACCCTCAGATTTGTCTCACTCTCCTAAGTCTAGATTGGCAGAGGAGGGAGTGGATTCCATACATCAAGTTACAAATCAATCACGCAGTTGTGTGATGAACTTAGTTTTACCCCATTAGACCCGTAAAGTGTGACGAATAACGATAAACTGTTTCAAGATATTGCATATCACGCAGTTTTACATAAATCTGAACTCACATTTTAGTCACTTAGTTTATTACATAAGGAATTTAATATGAGCTTTTGGAAAGTTTTGGGTGGTGCTTGTGCTGGTGTGGCAGCAGTCGTTGCTTTACCTGTTGCGGGTCCCATTGGTGCAGTTACTGCTGTTGGAGCTGCTGTTGCGGCAGGTGTCGGAGCCGCTGCTGGCGGGGTCGCTGAGTATTACGATGACTCAGAAAGTGAATCTGTCGCTAAAGGAAAGCGCATGGGAAAACAAGAAGCTGAGGCGAGTAAAAACATAGAAATGGAAAAACTCCGGGATGAACTAGCTAGCAAACTATCTGATATAGAGGCTCGGGAAAACTTCCTCGTTACAGCTTTTGCGGTAGGAGTTTGCGCAGCAAATGCTGATCATGAGATTTGTGGTGATGAGCGTGAAGAATTAGAGGTATTAGTTGCCGGTATTGGTAAGTCAAATAAGCTTTCTCAAGCGACGAAAGATAGGGTTGAGGAGTGGTTCAACAATCCACCGAACTTGAATACTGTATGGGAATTGATCAAAAAGAATGGACTCAATACGCCTGAGGATATTGCTATTCTCGATACCGTGATAAAAATGGTCATTTGGGCCGATGACGAACAGAATGATCATGAAGTAGAGTTTATTGATGCTTGGAATAGCTTGGTTGCCTAACTAGGGGTATTTATGAGTGATTTACAAAAACTAAAAAATAGACGAGCAAAGTTGAGAAAGTTTAAAGAACGTTCTCATATTCGCTCTGTCCCTAAAATGAACGAAGGCAACCGCCATTTACAAGGTGATGCTGATATTGGAGCACTTACGTTCGCAGATATGTCTCAAGAATACTCTGAGCATATTCGTAACTTTGACACGTCGGCTTCAAACGAGGAAGTAAATGCGCTTCTAAAGGTTTTAGATGACCAGATTGATCCAATGGAACATATCTTAGAACCAGTATTTCTTAGTTTATTTGACGGAACAATGCGTGCGTTCAAGATTGGAACTAAGCAAGGAATTACAGCATCTCGTCTATATAATGAGTGTAAATCATTCAGTTATAACACCTCTTCTAACGGTAGTTTAATGCTTGACAGTTATACTGAGCATTTGAATGAGCGAGAAAATATCACCAAATATAATGAAAGAGCTGACTATAGGAAGGGTAAGCTAGATTATGGCTCGTCTGATACGTCACAAAATTTGAATATGCGTGATGGTGGAAAAATGAGTGCTGCTAAGAAAGAGCACTTTAACGGGGATTCAACCGCTTCTGATGGGTACGGTGGACAAAATGAGATTTACGAAAACAGTACACATGCAAAAGGTGTAGATAAAGAAAGTCAGCGAACAGAAATAGATCATATTGTCCCCTGTGCAGAAATATGCAACAACTTAAAGAAAAACAAAGGATTAAGTGACTCTGATATTAAGGATATCATTAATATCGAAGAGAATTTAACCGCAACAAGTTTTGAAAATAATCGTGGTAAAGGCATAGGAAAGTTCGATAAGTCACGAGATGAGCTACAAAAAGAAATTGACCAAGGGTATATCAAAGAGGAAGGCGACCTTTCTAATGAGAACCTAGAAGTAAGAAAAAATATGGTCAAAGAAATGGATAGTGCTCAACAGGCTATCGATACTAAAACCAATCAAACTGTAATTACTAATTTTGTAGAAAGTGAAAAAAGTTTTCAGAATCGAACAGAAAAAGAATACAGAGCTTTAAAGGCTAAACAAGGAAGAGAAGTAGACGAAAAAGAACTGAAACAGCATGTTGATGAGAAGCTTAAAGGACGTAAAGAAGTTCGTAGTAACATCTCAAATGATGCATATAACTCTGCGGCAAACCAATCGCTTGGAGATGTAATCATCTTTATGATTAAGCCATTATATTACGAACTAAAAGATTGTTTTATTAATGGTATAGAAGAAGGTGTGAATGTGAATTCATTTAAATCAGCGCTTTCAATCAGAGTCAATCGCATAAAAGCATTTGTTATGAAGAAAGCAGGAGATACACTCAAAGATGGATTGTTTTCTTTCTTTAAAAATTTTTTATCGATGTTACTTGAAGGTATCGTAAACTGTTTCGTAGGCGTGTTCAAAAGCATATTCCGAATGATCAAAGAAGGCTTTAAAGTATTGATGCAGATAGCTCCGATCCTTCAGGACAAGAGTAAAACAATGGCAGAAAAAGGTGACGCTATTTTAAAACTAGCTGCTACTTCTCTAAGTATTTTCGCCAGCATTGGGATTGAGTCTTGGTTAAATTCAACAGGTATTGGTGAGCCTTGGTCAATTATGATTTCATCAGTACTCACTGCTGTTCTCACATCACTTGTTCTGTACCTACTTGATCAATTGGATTTATTCGGTTTGAAAAAGGAAGCGAGGCTGAACCGTATAGATGAAATTTTGGAATTGCGGGCTGGTAAAACCAAAGAAGAGATGTTCTCAATGGTGCGAGTACTTAGTTGATTTGGCTGCTTGTCTGATTATGTGTCTGAGCTATGTTTCTTATCTCAGATTTACTTACTTTGCTTCAATGTTTTTATGTAGTGGCTGGGTTAATTTGGCCACTAGAGTAGAGGTTTTGTAATACCTTTAGTAATACATGAAATACTAATTTAGTGCAGGATGTAACTCAGAATTGTCCAACGATGTTTCGACATTGAGTGGTGTTGGACAAAGGTCACTTGGCATTAGCGTATCTGGGGGCCTTAACTCAAAGCTGCCCCAAAGCTGTTTAGAGCATTTGTTCATTCGTATTCTGTTAATAATGGTTTGCCATAGATTTTGTCATGGCAGGATAGAGTGACTGTGACCGAAATTCTGAGACAAAACTTACCTGATAGACTAAAACCTCACAATTAACTTTCAAAGTTGAGAATGCTGTATATACTGATTGTATGTACAGTATAAGGTTTAGTATGTCAGATAAAGATGCAAATAAGAAAAAGGTCATACGAAAAGAAGTAGAAATTTCGACTATACCTAACTTCGTTTACGAGAAACCATTAGTATCTATTGATGAGAATGGCGAGCCTCAGATTACCTACCGTGCCAATGGCAATAAAACCCTCATCAAAAAGCTCCCTTTACTCCATATTGCTGAGTATGACGATAAAGACAAACTAATCAGCTATCAATCATTAGACATGGTTAATGAGTTCTTATTGTCGAAAGCAATCGATGATGGCGTGCTTGAGCTTGGTACAGATGCACAAGGGCTTGCTCATTACTTTAGTTTTGTATTGGACAAGCAGGCTGAGTGGGATGCTGAATACGATGAAGGGGACTTTGACCCTCTCTATGATGACCCCCGTCCAGAATGGAGTATCTTTCCTCGCAACAAACAAGAACGGGTAACCTACCAATATCGAGATGGAATAAAGCAGCTCGCTATTAATGGCGTATTGGCTAAAACAACGGCTAGGCAATATATGAGTAGTGTCGTTGGTTTCTACAAACATTGTCTTCGTCAAGGTATCCGCTTCAATAATCCGCCCTTCCAATTTGAGACAGTTAACATCCATTTCGAAGCGTCTGCATCAAGTATGAAAGCTTACCAACGTAAGCAGGTACACACGACGGATATGCGGATTAAGTTTTCTAAGTCATCACGCAGTGGCGGCACAAACCTCAGCAACCTGCGCCGTGATCTAAAGCCGTTTACCAATAATGAATGGAACATCCTGCAAAACATATTAATGAAGTCTCGTAGGGTGGTTCGTCATGGTGACAATAATAAACTGCATTCACTGCCGATTGAGTTTTGCCTGCACCCAATGATTTGCCGTAATACGGGGTTACGCCGAGAGGAAGCAGCGAGCCTTCATTTAGGACAGATTGTTAACCCCGAAACCATGATTCAGGGCGGCAAAGAGGTGTTTAAAAAGCCTGTGATGGATTTGGGTGTCGGTGATAAGTATCAATCACTCACAAAGACTGCTGAGGGCTTCGCAGAGAAGAATAAAAGCCGCGAAACCATTATCCCCGCCACATTGATGAAGATGCTTTACGATTACTCGCAGTCTGATAGGTATCAAAAGCGCCTTGAGAAATTCAAAGCATGGTGCAAGGAGCAGGCTGAGGCAGGTAATACGCATTTCTTTGAGGGTGATGATGCAATCAACCCTGAACTGGAATACCTGTTTATTACCCAGTCCGGGAAACCGATGTTTAAGCGGTTACAAGACTTTACTGGGCGCTGGGTGGAAATACGTAACACTGCAAACCTAACCCAAGGTCTTGACCAGCCTATTGTCGGCTCTATACATAATCTGCGTTCAACATTTGCCGTGAATATATTCCGCCACCTTTTAAATAAAAAGGATGAGCATGGCAACCCGTCAATCACACCCGATGAGGCATTGGATAGGGTGTCAGTGTTGCTAGGCCATGAAGATAGGGCGACGACGATGGAATACCTGAAAATTGCACAGGATATGCCTTCTGCCGATGAAATCTACGAGGACGTACTGGACTATATTGGCGCGTTTGATGATTTAGAGGGGTCATTATGATTCAAGGACGAAAGCGCACCAAAATTAAGATAAAGAAGACCAGCGCGCCAATTATTCCACTTTGCTTTGAAGAAATGGTTTTAGACTGCGGCAATGGAGTTCAATCTTACACATACCGTTTACGCTACCGCAATGTTCCAACAGTAAAGCAAATAAAGTCAGGGAGTGAGGTCTTAGCTAATCGGGATGGTATCGTTAGGGACATTCACCAACGACTAAGCCTCTTACCTAAAAACAAGTCAAAGCAGAATTATTTGTCTGGGCTTGTAATCTACTTCCAATATCTTGATGGTATTGGACATCACGGTGACTTTTTCGCTAATGCCGTCATGATTGATTGCTTAAAGCACTTCAATAAATTACGCGAGAAAGGTGAGCAGGTATCAAAAGCAGCGCAAATTAAAATCAGCTTATCTTTCCTGTTAAGGCTGTGGAATAGAGAGTCTGACCTTAATGTATTGCCAGAAGTTGCAGCACGCCCTTTGGCTGCGAACAAAGCGTTCCATGTGGAAACAGAGTTGAAGCCACTATCCAAGGTCTTGGTTAAAGGTGCACTGGCCTTTCAGGAGGCGATTGAGAACAATGAGTTGTTATATATCCATCCGTTTTTTGATGAAGAGCGGTTTGATGAACAAGCAAAGCGTAATAGCTGGACACCAAAGCAAATTAGTTTTAAGAAATATGGCCTCAAGAAATGCATGAAACCTGCGGCTGGAACAATAAAGAGTAGCTCGCTTCAACTTGAGCAGCTTAATCGTCAGGTATTTTATAATCAGGCTTCACGCAATTGGTTTTTCATATTCTCAATGCTGACAGGCATGAATACATCGGTGCTTGCTAATGTGCGCCACAAGGACGTTTCATTTAAAAGTATTGGCAGTGGGCGGTTTGTTTTTGACGGTGAGAAATTCAGGGCAGGCTATAAAGGCTTGGATAATAGCGCTGGCTTTAGTCAGCGAACTAAAGAGTTGATTACCCGATGGCTAAAAACCTCTAAAGCGATGTACCAGTCACTAGGCATCCCGCTGTCAAACGAGCTACCACTTTGCCCTTTCTTTAGTGCCAGCGGTGAGGTTTGGACATTCAATGCCCAGAGTTCACATATTGGCTACATCAATACTCAGCTTGAGAAGATAACTGGCTTAACGGTTACGACAAGTCGATTCAGGGCGACAAAATCTGATGTACTGATGCGAGTCACTGAGGATATCTTCCTTGTGTCACAGGGGCTGAATAATGAAATAAATGTTGTCGCCCAACGCTACTCTAGTGGTGTTCAGGCAGACCATGATAACAACCTTAATGCCACGATGGACGCACAATACGCGGTTGCCAAGGGCGAGGAGATAGGCAAAGCCATCGAGGATGCAAAGGCGATGCGCAGCGATATTTTGTCAGATTATGATTATAAGAATTTGCGCAGCCGTGAAAGCAAAGAGCAGCCATTAATGACCACGCCCAGTGGCATCAAATGCGCAGGGGCAACACCAGAGAAGCTTATTGCGGAAGCAAGGCGCATGAAGCAGTCGGGCATCGATTTTTCGAAAGATACGGGACGTTGCACGGATTTTCTTGCTTGTTTTGATTGTGACAGCCATAAATTGGTGGCGTCAGAAAATGACATCTGGTTGATGTTGTCATTTTTAGAACAAATCGAAGACCTCAAAGAGATGGTGGCAAGTAATTCCGCACCGAAGGATGAGTATTTTGTGGTGGAGGGTGTTGAAAAAGTCCTTATCAGGCTGAAACAAAAAGCACCCAAAAATTACGCTCAAGCAAAACAAAAAGTGGATGATGGCGACTACCACCCGCTTTACCAAGACCGAGCCAGTGCAAGCCAATTCTTTAAGGGGTAATTTATGTCTAAACAGCTTATACAGCTTCGCCAAGAACTCGCTGAAAATCCGTATGTGACGTTTGACTCTGACGGGAAAGGTGTTTCTCGTGTCTTCGATGCAAAGTGGGACTTTCACGCCCTGAACCAGAATGAAAAAACATTGTCTTTTGGGCATACTGATGAGAAGTACCGCCACGATATTCAGTCTTACCTTTATGCACTGATTCAATACCAAAAGGAAACATCAAACTCCAATTCCCATAAGGCTGTTAGCTCGCTGAGAACGATTAGGGATAAATTAAAAGGCATCGCCACACGTTGGGGTAAAAGTGACTTCAGCTTACTTTCGAGCGAGCGAGAGTGGAAAAGATGCAGTAAAACATTGCATGGGGTTGGCAGTGAAGGTACGTGCCGACAACTTGCCTCGGGCATTAATTCACTGAATAAAGCGGGCCTTGTAACGCGTTATGTCCATAAACGAGAGTATAGCCAGTGGGTTAACCCTGATGCTGGTGATGGTCAGGCCATCGCATTTCCTGAAGCGATTCATGTCAGTATTTTAAAAACTGTTGTTGAGTTTGTGGAAACCTATCACCCCTATCGCCATCAGATTTCAGAGGCGATGGAAAAGCTTTACACCTATCAGGATGAAATGTTCAACGCTGAGCTAAAAGCGCTAGGTGTCAGTGTCCTAAGCGATAGGCAAATGATGACATTTAGCAAAAGGATGTCTGATAGAACAAAGAAATGGCCTGAACGAAAAGCCATTCCTAACTTCTCCTTTTACAGGCGAGGAAGCTGGTTAGGAGCAATGCTCAGGATGTGCTTTATCTGTGTCGGCTTATTCTCCGCCGCCCGAAAGGAAGAGCTGCTCTCCATGAACAAAGAGAGCTATGACGATACATTAGCTGCTGTGCCCAAGGTCTCAGGGTTTTCGACAAAGGGAAATAAGGGTGAAAGAATTTATACGACGTGGAATACTGCCCCTATCGCAAAACTGGCACTGGAGCTAGCTTATGACGCCACGCAAGCCGCGAGAAAATACAGTTTAGAACGACTGGATGACTGCTATCAAAATGGTCTGTTAACCCAAGACCAATATAATGCAAAGAAACAAGACCTTGAAAGTGCCTTTATTTCTTCTGATTTCTCTTATGACCGTGAAGCTCTCGTAAATAAAGCATCGTTAAAATACGGTATTGACGGGGCTCGTGATGCATTGAATATGAAAGAGTTCAACATTACTGCGACCGCCGAAGACGTTGACGAATTCGACCTGTTAAATCCAGAGCGAGCAGGAAGTTTAAAGATTGGAGGCGGTTTACCAAAGCTTAGTCCACATGACTTACGAAGGAGTTTTGTGGTCTTTATGGTGAAAAACCGGCTGGGCAATGCGCTTACAGTAAAATACCAACTTAAACACCGCAATATTAATATGTCCAACTGGTACGCGAATTATTCCGAACTGGCGCGTACCAACCAACTGCTGATGGATACAAAGTTAATGAGTGAAGTTGATGAAGCCATTGAAAACTCAGCAGTGGACGCATGGGATGAGATTTACAATGTATCCGATACCTTAAGTGGTGCTGAAGGCGAGCGCATAGCCCAAAATAAAGCAGAGCGGCTAGCACAAGGGAAGAAATTGTTATGTCCCGAAGTGAGTTGCTCGCTTTGGTAAGGTCTGGTGACAAATCCATTGTGTTGCTTCCTACAGGTGGCTACTGCACCAATCGTAATTGTGAGCGGCTTTGCTCATTGATGGATATTGTTGAAGCCCCCTGTGAGCATAAGGTAATCACTGATAAAGCGGCTAAAAGGCTTTCAAAGGAGCGGGACAACCTCATTGCTTCGTTCCGGGCAATCAATGATATGGGTGATTATGCCAATGAGTTGATTCTGGATGCCAGAAAAAAGAAGATTCAGTCCATTGAACCTACATTGGTCAAACACAGCATCCCATTTGATGGCTTCAATGATGATATTAAGGCGGTATGGTGATGAAAGTTGAGTATAAGGCAACCTGCAAGGCAGAAGGGTTACTGGTCAATGCATTTCAGCGCTTATTAGATGGCAAGCCGCTTCATGTTAAGGCGACTGGCAAGCTGACGTTGAACCGAATCAATAATGAAGCCCAACTTGGCAATAGCTATGTCCATAAGTTCAAAGAGTTCGTGGCCTATGCCAAACCTGTTCTCGATGAATACAACCTCAACCGCGATAAGGCGATGACAACAGGCTTAGATATTGAGCTAGATGTCCCTTTGTCTGAGCTTGATAGGCTAAAACACGAATTAAAAAAAGCAAATGAGCTTAAGGATAAATACAGGGTGCAACGAAACAATGCAGTTGAGGCCCGGAAGCAGTTAGAGGCTGAAAATGCCAGGCTCCGTTTCAGGGTGTTTGAGCTACAACAAGAGCTGTTAGATGAAAACTCAGTTGTGACACCCATAAAGTAACACTTTCCCACGCTCAAAGTGTAATGGGGTAAAGGGACGTAACAAACAAGAATAGCTGTCGCGTAGCCGACAGTTTTATTCAGAGTTGAACAAGCCCGTGCTTCTTCTTTATTAGTAATTTTCGGCTAGGGGTGAGAGGCTTCTTTTGAGTAGTGTCTTTCTTAAGGGCGAGTAAATCTAGAGCGTGATTCATTGTAGCATCACACCTTTAGTTTTCTGATTTATATCATATATTTACACCCTCCCTTTTTAGTTATAGTTAATGCTATTCTCCTTATTATCGTTTGCCTTTCGGCTAGATCGGTCGAGTTATCCCCACACAAGCCATCGTGCTCTGACAGCAAGGGCATGGCCGTACAGCTCGAGGTTTTTTAGGTGTGGCTTCTAATTCAGAAGCAATGCTCTCTGGTAAAAAGAATAATTGGATTTGAACGCATAGCTGTCTAGCATTGCCTCGAAGGAAGCCATAATCTCGTACTCGTTGCATACCCCTAGGAAGCACATGTTGTAAAATAAGCCATAAAAACTCAAGTATGGGGAGCGTACGTGTTTGTCGCTGCTTCGTTTGACTGTCTTGATACTGGAAAGTGACATCACTTTCAGTGATGTTGAGGATATCGTTATCTGGAAGGACGCCTCGATAAAGGTATCGTGACAGATATTCTAAGGCATGAAGTCCATACCCGACACATCGACAATCAACAACCCATGTTTTAGGCACATTTTGAGGCAGCATCATCTCTGCATCGTGATGAATCATGTCTAACAACCTAGCTCGCCATACTTTTGCCAATGCGAATTCATTATATAAGTAGCCCTTTTTCCCCTTATGCCACTCATGCCTCTTTGAATCATATTGCCCCCCTGCAACAATGACATGGAGGTGAGGGTGTAACTCTCTTTTTCGACTGTGTGTATGAAGGACAATGGTAAACCCTAGTTCACCTTTTGATTGCCGACGAGCAAAGTCTTTCAATGTTGAGGACGCAGCAGTGAACATCGCTTGATAAAGAGCCTTTGGATTTCGACGAGCCAAAGACCTAAGCTCATAAGGCACAGTAAACGTCACCATATAATAGTGAGTGGGTAACAGTTTTCGCTTCTGTCTTTCAAGCCAACCTGATGTGGTACTGTGCTGGCATTGGGGGCAATGCCGATTACCACACGATAAGGCCAGTCTGTCATCATGATGACAGTGTGAGCAATACCATTGTGATAACCCTTGCTTCTCAGTCTTGCAGCGTAACATCGCTGCAATCGCCTTTCTGGTGTCAGTGCTAAAACGATAGCCGTATTTATACTCAAGTTGATTCTTGTATTGGCGAAGTAACTCAATAAAAGTGCTCATACATTCAGCTCCCAATCGAGGCGAAGCTTATCGGCCAACTGGTTGAGTGCCTGATTCGCATCGTGCAATTTCAATTGAGTCATTTGTGTGTAGCGAGCGGTGGTATTTAGGCTGCTATGGCCCAGTAGTATTTGCAGCGAACGCAGATCTAACCCTTGCTCTAGAAGGTGTGTCGCAAAGCAGTGACGTAAAGAGTGAGGTGTAATTCGTTTGTAGATACCACATTCGTTGATGACCTTCTTTAGTGCTTTTTGAGCACCTTGATCGTTAGGGCTAACATCACAGCACTTCCCTTTACTTGGGAAAAGAAGATTAGGGTGTCGATGGGTGCACCAGTAGCGACGAAGCGCATGCAGGGTTCGATTTGGGATTGGAACCAGCCTATCTTTACCTCCCTTAGCATGACGAATATGGACTCGCATGGTATGGCTATCAATATCAGGAATAGTAATGTGAAGCGCTTCATTGATTCTTAGCCCCATTGTATAAATGGTGAGAAACAGCACTTTGTAGCGGGTCTCTCGAGTCGCGTTGATGACTTGAGCGACTTGCTCTGGGGATATGATATTAGGGAGCCGCTTTACTTTAGGTGGCTTAACAATACCTATCCATTCCCATTGTTTATCCAGCGTATGTTTATAGAAGAATTGAAGCCCACAGCGGTCAAGCTTAATGGTACTCCATGAGACTTGTCCTATAAGTTGACTGAAGTATCGTCGTAAATCTTCAATCGTTAGCGTGTCAGGGCAGCGGTCAAAGTACTGTGTTATTCGTCTAACTGCGAGTGAGTAAGCTTGGATCGTTTTTGGACGTTTTCCTTGAAGCTTTAATTGAGTAAGGTGTTGTTGATGTAGATCGTCGAAACGTAGTTGTTCGGAAGGCGTCATAATATACTCTCCAGTAAAGCACCATCGATATGATGGTGGTACTAAAGAGTATGGTTATCAGAAGAGTATCTTTTCTGCCGCAGAGCGGCTTCGTTCAACACGTTTCTGCCCTTTATGAGTCAGGAAAGGAAAGATGTAGCAGAATTAACGATTGAAAAAGTAAGCAGCTATGCTTTATCAACTGATAACATAACTGCTTTTTGAGGCTAGAGAAAAAGCTATTTCACTTCGTATCTTAGTAGAACTTCATTATCCAAAACAACATTTGTTGACCAGATGAAGCTTGCCCCAGCACCGCTAAATTTATCAATAAAGTTCATGTAAGATTTTTTATTATTTACACCAATTTCATCTTCTGAATACTCAGTCGCTTGGGGCCATGAAGCTGCATCGAAATCTTTTGCCATCCAGTTACTTGGAGTTTCCCAATGAGCGGCATAAGCATTTGCACCGTTATCAGTGCCCTCAGTTGTGCAATTCTCCGATAAGCGCTTACCATCAATCTCACTTAAGCAGCTAAGATCATAGATTGGTGCAGTATAGAATGTCTGTGCTTGCCAGTCGGAACCCGTCACAGTGCCGTCACTAAAGCTTGCGATAAAGCCACCATCACCGGGATGGAATGCTTTGCCACGGTTATCTTCTGTACCTAAACCTAAGTTTTCTTCCCAATCGATTACTTTTACAGCAATCGTGTATGGTTTATTTACTTTGAACTTGACGATACTAGAGTTAAACGGTGTGAAAGGTACCGTGTCTACTGCAACAAGCTGATCATTAACATATAACTCGAAATAGTTGTCAGCAAAGATGTAACCTGTGATCTCTTCACCGTCTGAGTCAATAACAGCCACAGGGACAGACTCTTCATCCACATCAGCTATACTATCAGGCGTGATATTGGCGCACTCTTCATAAAGATCGACAGCTTTTGGTGCAGTTGTGAAATGGTTTTGAGCAGGAACTGTCCATACTTTCCCGTCAGCATCAGCAATCTCACCGATGCCTGCCACACGACTTCGACCATTTGCACACTCAAAAAGATTCGTTTCTACTGTTTTTGCAAGACCTTGAGTAATGCTAGCTGATCCCTTGTAATCATTGATGTTTTCACTAACCATTGGGTCTGAGGATGGAGAACAACCCGTCAAAAGCAGGGCAATGGATGAAAGAGCGAATACTTGATTATTTATATTAATCATCAATAAAGATCCAGTAGTAAGTATGAAAGTTGAGTATAGTTTTTAATCTTTGTAAATCAATGTGCTGAGCTGGTTGAGTTACTGGTGCATATACTAGGTCGTGTAATGTAAATCAACGCAAACGATATGTGATTATTAGTAAATGAACCCTTAGCTTGAATTTTTACCAATTCCCCCGTTTGTAACTCGGAATTGTCCAGAGGCTTCTCAGCGCGATCATCGTGCCCCATTGTGAGCTAACGTAGTTACTCATTCATAGACTGTTAACATCGGTTTTCCCTAATTTCTCTCATGATTGCGTATTTCGGTGATTGCGATCGGCTGTTTCGGTTTATTCCGATCGCCTGATCCTACCGTTTTTCTCTCTTCTTATTTTTACTCTAAGTGATCGGATTGCGCCAGTTTTCTCATTGACTCACCTCCCAGTTCTAGTCGATGACTATTGTGTACTAGCCGATCCATTAGCGCGTCGGCAACGGTCGCGTTGCCGATCATGTTGTACCACTCCTTTACAGGTAACTGACTGATGACGATTGTACTGCTGTTTTGATAACGATCTTCAAGCACTTCTAATAAGTGACCCGCATGCTCTTGTGTCAGTTTTTCCATCCCCCAGTCGTCGAGGATCAGTAAGGCTTTCTTAGCCAGTGATTGGAGTTGCTTTTGATAGCTGCCATCCATACGACCAGCGGTCAGGTCGTCAAGCAAGCGAGTTAATCGGTAGTACCTAACCGTTTGTTGTTGGTCACAGGCACTGGTGGCCAGTGCGCAGCCAAGATATGTTTTGCCTGCGCCCGTTGGGCCTGTGATCAAGATGTTTTGGTGTTTATATAGATAACTGCCAGTCAGAAGTTCGCTCATCTGTTTGCGATTGAGGTTTCGTCCCTCTTTGTAGATGAGTTGGCTCGGCTGTGCATCCACTCTTAGCTTGGCTTGTCGTTTTAAGCGTTGGATTTTGGTCTGATTGCGATTCAAGATCTCGCTTTCCAGAAGTAAACTTAACCGTTCCTCGAAGTCCAACTCTGCGTAAGTAGTCAGTTGCTCTTGTTGCTGCTCTAATGCTTTCGCTACATGGCTCAAGCGTAGGGTTTTGAGTTGGTCGTTCAGTGTATTCATATCCTTTCTCCTAGTGATAACTGTTCGGGCCACGAACATTGCTATGAACAAGGTTCGGCGTGCTCGTGTTGTCTTTGCTCAGCTGTCCTTCACGATTGTTTTCAGCAAATTACTGATGAAGGTGTAATTGGATTTTGTCAGCATCAGCGCATCTTTACAGGCTTGTTCAAGGCGCGGTTCGCCATAGGTTTTACTCAGACTGAGCAAGCCAAGACAGGAACGATAAGACTGCTCTGGATGAGGCTTGGAGTTCAGCATTTTATTGACGACTTCTCGTGTGGCTGCGCCGATATTGGCCCCAACTAAGCAAGCGCTCTGGTGACCACTTCTGATGTTGATGGTTGCTTGGCATGTGCTCTGGTTGGGTGCTGTTTCCGCGATCTCTTTGGCTACGTGGATGCTGGGCGACCACGTTACCTTTATGGTAGATCTGCACCAGACGATTAGAGGCTTCTAGTTCGACATGATGACCGACAAGTTGATGGGGAACTGAGTAGTAATGACGGCGATATTCGATGTGATAGTCAGGGCCAACTTTGGCTCGTTTAGTTTCGGTATACAGGTAACGCTGCTTAGGCAATGGCCTTAATGCAGGTTTGTCGAGTTTATCGAACAACGCTTGGCGGCTAGCGCCATACTGTTTCATCTTACGCTGATTTAACTCATTCATGAGTTCGCGGATGGCGAGATTCAACTCTTTGAAGGTATGGAAGGTTTGGTGTCTCAGCCGCATCATGATCCAGCGCTCTACTAAGAGCACGGCATTCTCTGCCTTGGCTTTGTCTTTCGGTTTGTAGGGGCGAGCTGGCATCACAGCGGTTTGATAGTGATTAGCCAGTTTTTGATAGCTGTCGTTCAGCCTCGGCTCATAACGATTCGCTTTAGTGACAGCGCTGCGTAGGTTATCGGGAACTAAGAGTTGTGGTACGCCACCGAAGTGCTCGAACGCATTTGCATGCGCCTCTAACCAGTAAGGCTTCCCTTGGCTGGGGAAGGCTTCAACATAGGTGTAATTGGACGCGCCTAAAGTCGCGACGAACACCTCCGCTTCGCGCACTTCCCCTGTGTCAGGGTTGACCACCTGAAGCCGAGGCCCACAGTAATCGATAAACAGTTTATCACCTGCGACATGAAGCTGGCGCATGCTGCGTTTTTGGGTTTTGAACCAACGAGTGAAGTGCTCGCAGAACTGAGTGTAAGCGTAAGCTTGCTCTTGATATTGCTCATGATACTCCTGCCAGAGCAGCATCTTTGTCATACCTTTACGCCTGAGTTCGACTGCGTATTGAGTGAAGTCTGGCATAACTTTATCTCGACTGGCTTTCTTGCCGTGATACAGCGCCTGTGTGAGATCTGCATCGCTGCAACTGTCGGGTAGAGGCCAACCAAGTTGGCTTTGTTTAAAGCGAGTAAGGAGTTCTGATACGGTGGATGGGCCGAGTTTAAGGCAAGAAGCGATACCACGATTTGAGAGACCGCAGTCGTATTTAAGGCGTAATACCTCTTTGATTTTGTTCATTGGAGTTCTCTTTTTGGCCATTGTCGCTTCCTTTCCTTCTTGTTTAAGAAGTAAAGAATAGCGAGCTATTGATTTAAAAGAGAAAAAGGAAGGGTTTCGGCCATTACGATCGCGGTTTTCGCTATTCCGATCACCGATTTCGGAGTTAGACTAAAAGTGATCGGATAATCGCGGAATCAGTGATCGGTTTAAACCGAAATGGGTGATCGGATAATCCCGAAATGACTGATCGGAATACTCCGAAATATGCACATGATATGTCATGGTCAGTATTACGTTCGTTTTCTCCCAATAGCGAGCTAAATCAGGGTTAGTAGCCATCAGAGCTGAAGTGAATGGTCATGCTGTCAAATTACTCGCAGTACAGTACGTCAGTCTCAAAAGTGTCTTAGAGAAATATACTTTTTACCGTCTATTCCATTCCTTTGAGGTGCTGTGGTGGTGTGTAATACCTAGTCGGGTCGAGGCATCTTTCTGCCACATAGAGTGGCCTGTAAAAAAGATAGTTGTGTCAAATAACCAATTGCTTTTTAATGAATTGTTAATCTCTAGCCTAGTTTGAGCATCCACTCACTGTTACTATTTCCACCTAGTTAGCACACTTGAGATATGTGAATTGTATGAGTCAGAATAAGATACTAGCGGAAATATTTAATGTACTAGAAAAGCTGTCTGCTCGGTATTTCTCTATTACAATCGGATTTTTGACGGCAGGTATAGCGTTTAAACTCCTTTCTCATTCTACAAACATCTGGTGGCTGCGTTTTTTGTTTTCACCACATCCATTGTTCGGCGAACAGATATTTACACTTTGGGCAGCCTTGCTTGCCATACATGGGACAATCGCTGCGTTATCCTTAACTTTGAATGGAGCACTGATTGACCGTGTTGCAGAAGCTTTTAATCCATCTCTAGAGGGTATCGCACGTCAAGCTGTATTTAAGCGACTTCGTTTCCAAAGTTTTTCTAATTGGTCTATCAGTAGCCTGACAATCGGTATTGGGTGGTTTGCTATTAAAGGGGGGATTATTCTTTACATCATATCAATGATGATGTCCTTTTCATTCTTGATTTTCTATGCCTATGTCTACCGCTATCTACAAAAAGTTAGCATCTCACCCGGTGTAATGAAAGAGTTTGTTGAAGCTGAAATAAAGGATACCAAAGCCCGTGCTAAATCCTTAAATGATAAGATCGAAAGAGTGGCTAGCAACAACTCTAATACACTTATATCACTTAATATTACACAAGAGCCACATCGAAAGTTTCGCCCACGAGCAATTTCACTTCCAGAGTCTCACTCAGGCTTAATATATAGCTATAATGCGGCTAAGCTAAAAGCTTTTATTGACACTATGCACCAAAAAGGGCTTTTTGATTTTACGATAAGTGTGCGCCCCGGACGGTTGGATTCTGATGCGCCTGTTCGCTATTCCATTAACACATTGTTAGACGCTGACAGAGCCAGTTTGGAAACTGCATTCTTGGCAACACTTGGTGATAGTATTATGGAATGCGATCTAGTCTTGTATGATGACTTAGCTTCTCAGCTACAATTTAACGTCTATGATCATGCGATTAGACTTGCCAGTCAGAAAGATCTTGGCGAATCACTTAAATGGCTGTTTTTATTAACAGATGAAGATGAGATAGAAAGAACATTTAACGGTTTGCTTCATTTGTTTTACGAAAATCGTGCGACCTTGTCTCAAAGAGCGAGCATAGTTTCCAACTTAAAGAGCGCGATGGTTACAAGTTTCCATTACAGTGATACCTCACTCTTGTGTACTTTTATATTTCGAATAGCGCAAGACTTGCTGGATATTGATAGCTATGTCGAATTTATTAAAAATGAGAGTGAGTTTTTCGTTAACTTTGTAATCGATTCCGTTGGAAATGAAAAACAGCTCAAAAGTGTTCTTTATGAGCCTCTAGTTGATATTAGTCAACATCGACTAGCTGCCGCGTCCGAATTTATTCAGGTACTGTCCGTTAGAGATAAATATTATGATTTAGATTCTGATACCTCCACCACCAGTGGAATGCGACTGTCAGGGTGGCCTTTTATCTAGAAGCTCTCGCATTACTGACATTACGTTTAGATGCTATCAGCATACAGGATGGCGCGGATAGAGAACGAGTACTCATAATGGACACCATTCGCTCTATTTTAAATGCTGTGGTATTCCGCGAGCTTTATTATCATGAATTTATCTACCATGAAATATTTAAATTACGTCACGGTTTTTCCTACCATTCAGCAGAGTCTGACTTGCGATACATAAAAGATGGCGACGTTTATACGAATACATCAAATGAGTTTTTTAATCGAGCACGAGCTTTGTTGTTGTTTGGTATCCCCGGAGGTAGTCAGCCATTCTCGATAGATTTCATCAGAAATATGGAGTTGCTGATCAGCAAGACAAGTTTCACTACTTGGGAAGCCAAAAATCTCCTAGATTATGTAAGCTCAGACGACTATCAACAGCAGTTCTCATTGTTAACGAAGGGTACGGCTACGAATAGAGGGGAGATTAAACAGTTTGTTGATCAAGCTGTGGGTAAATTAAACACTTTTTATGACCAGCTTCAGGCACTAGTACATCGTCAAATTGTTAATGCTGATCTAGATCCTTCTATAACGCGTGAGATCACCAAAGAAGTTACAAAACGATTTACGAAGGAAATTAGCAACGTATTCCCTGAGCTTGAATTACTTGATAACAATAGCAACATAAAAGATTCATTTATAGCGAAGATAGATAAACGCACATTCTTAAAGCCAATTGATAGCGTTTCGGCAGCTAATCCTTCTCGACATTTGGCGAAGCAGCTGATGCGAACCTTTCTCTTGTCGATGGCTGAGCACTTAAACGATACTGAACGCACCTTGATACAACGTTTGCCGGAGGAGGTTGAACAGTTTACAGGTCACTGGATAACGGTAATAAATGGCGAGATGCAAAGTGACAAAACGACGCCTGTAGGGCATACCTCAAGGGATATAAACTTCGTGATAAGAACAACACGTTAGGCTTGTGTGATGCTGGGCTTTACTATTTCCAGATCAATTCAACGTCTCTTTCACTTTCTAAAACGGAAAATAACCCGATATCTTTGGAGATCGTGACTGCTGATTCACCTGACTTCAGTGAACTGTTTGGAGATAACTTTGACTTGATGAACAAGGAGCAGACTGTAGTTGTGAAAGCGAAATTTAATTTGGCATTACGTTATGTGTCACCATTACCGATCTATTTTCTTCCAGTAACAGAAATGTTGTCTGCTTAGTTTTGTCAATATGGGATATGGAGGGTGTTTGTCTTTCACATTCAAATCACAATACCGAAAGACCAAGCGTTTACTCATAGGCGCTATGTAGTGGTACGGTGAAATTGGAACGGTTTTAGAGTTTTCCCAATAGAATCACATTAAATCATAAAAAAATCATCATGCGAATGACTGTTAGAATTTTAACTCTAAGAAGGTTTTGTCCAAAAGTTTCTAACGCAGAGTTGTGGTTGTATGTTGTGGTTGTATGAGAGGCATGTATGATGCAACGGAGGATTGCTTGCTTGTATCGCAGAGCGCTGGTTAGTAACAAAATGTTGAGAATTGCTTTGATCGACTTGATGGGATAGTTGAGAATTTTTGGATGAATTTCTCAGGTTTTGCTTAGAGAAAGGGCTTTTTGTTGAGAAAGTCATGAACCCATTGGTATTGCTGGTCTCTCTCATGATTCATAAAAACAAAAATTAATTCTTGAAGATTTTAAATCACCCAAACCGTTAAGTATTATAAAAACAGCCGTTCTTTAGCGGCTGTTTTGCTATTTGGCGCCGCCTAAAATTAAAAACTAACTTACTTAACTTAAAGGCTTATAACAAAAAACGCCCCGGAGGGCGCTAAAGTTAAACGAGCAAAAATGATTCAGGCTAGTTTACTTGTTGTTTAATGTACTCACCCAGTTCTGAGTGGTGCATGATTTTCGAAACTGGCAGTATCTTTTCAGCAGGACCCCAAGCAAACACGTTCACTGGTGTGTGAGTGTGTGTACCTGTACCCCAAACGATGTTTTGACCAGTTGCTTGTTCTCGAGCAAGTAGGTTGCCACGGTCGTTATATGGGAAGAAAGCATCGAAATCGTTGATAGCAGGCACTTCTTCTGCCGATAAGTATTTGTGCTGAGCCAATCGGTATGGGTTCGGTTTACTGGCTAATACGTTTTTCGCTTGTTCCGTTGTGATAGGGAACTCACTGTTTTTGTTCACGATCTCAGCCAGCTTTTCAGGTGTTTGCAGCGCTTTATCCAGCTTCTGAAATTCGCTGATCATGCCGTAGTAGCTTTGCTTCTGATTGTATAGACCATCAAGAATATCGAATGCGCCAAAGTTAAAGTTAGGTGCATAGTCGCGATCGGCGAAGGCTTCGCCAGAACGTTTCTGAGGTTTTGGTAGGTCGTTAGAAGAGTAGCTGAAACCGAAAGAGCCTGTTTCGTGGTCTGCGGTCACAATCACGATCGTGTCTTCACGATCTTTTGCCCATTCGTACACCGTTTGTATCGCTTCATCAAACTTGAGCAATTCATGCAGCATGGTGCCTGCATCGTTGCTGTGTCCCGCCCAGTCGATTTGGCCACCTTCGACCATTAGGAAAAAGCCATCTCCATCTTTAGATAGGATGTTGAGCGCTTTTTGTGTCATCTCTTTCAGGCTTGGCTGAGTTCGTTCGCCACTCTTTTTCTTGTTGCTGTAAGCGATGCCATCATCCATACCTGAGTAGGCGAATAGACCAAGTAGTTTATCGCCCTTAGCGTCGTCTAGCATGTTGCGATTAAACGCCAGTTGGTAGCCGTCTGTCTCTGCTTCAGTCAGCAGGTTACGGTCGTCTTTGCGCTTCGATTTGAGATAAACATCACCTTGAGTCAGTTTTTCAAGTTGCTTATAGGTTTCACCTTTGTCGTTGGTCGATTTAGGGATCCAATGACGCAGTCCTCCAGAGAGCATCACATCAGCGCCCGTTGCTAACATATCAGATGCAATTTGATTCTCTAGAGAACGGTGAGGTTGGTGAGCGGCGAAAGAAGCAGGGGTCGCGTGAGTTAAGCGTGTGTCTGAAACTAAGCCGGTCGCTTTGCCTGCTTTTTTCGCTTTCTCAAGTACTGTCTCAACATGGTTACCCTGGGAATCGATACCGATCACTTCTGAACCGCTGTAGATACCCGTTGCGAGCATGGTCGCAGAGCAAGCTGAATCCACTACGATTGCGTCTTCCGGATGCGTTAGGGATGAACCAATAACCCCTTCTTGAGCAAGTTGATAAATGGCCGTTTTGTTTCCTTTATAGATGGAATTTGGCGCTTGATTTGCGTAGGTTTCCAATAAGCCAACTTGTTGAGGTCCCATGCCGTCACCGATCATCAGAATGACATTTTTGATTTCTGCTGAAAGTACGTTGAATGAGAGTGTAGAGGTTACCATTGCGGTAACAATTGGTTTCATAAAGTGCTTCATTAGTTGTCCTTTTTATATAAGCGGGATGATTAGAACACCTATTTGTGTCAAAGTTGTTTCATGTTTGTTTCATTAATATAAAATTGAGCAATAACTCAAGCTTTTAGAAAAGCATAAAAAAAGGCTCACATTTCTGTGAGCCTTTGTCGTATTTAGGAGGGTCCAAATCAATGGACTGTGTCATGGCTAATGTCAAGCAAGCGGTAAGTCTGCAACCACCTGGTTGAACGTGATACGAGCATTCTGAGCTTGCTCAGATAACTCGATCTTTTTCGCTTGTGCGGCACTAAGATTACTCTCGGCCTGCTCAAGTGCTTGTTGTAGGTTCTCTGGTAACTCGTGAGTTTCCATTTGTGAACCTTGTTCTAGCACATAAGCGCGAATTTCTTTCTTCACTGCGGCAAGTTCTGTGTAAGCAACACGCTCAAGTTCTGCAGCTTCTTGTGCTGCATCTCTTTCTTTCTCAAATTGAGCCAGCGCCATACCTTCAGCAGACCAAGGGTCCATGTCTGGCAGTTCTTCGATGTTGATCGTTGGCTCGATGTACGCATCTTGATGGCGTAGGTCGAGGTTAGTCGCACGAACCGCTGAAATCATCAACATGACAGAGATAGCAAGCAGCGGTAAGCCACCAACAATCGCTGCGGTTTGTAGCGTACTTAGGCCGCCCAAGAACATCAGAATCGTTGGCAAGAACGATAGAGTGAATGCCCAGAACATACGGTTCCAGCGCATTGGCTCTTCGGTCACGTTGTTTTGTACAACAGACGCCAGGATGTATGAGATCGAGTCAAATGTCGTTGCCGTGAAGATAATACACAGCATTGTAAATACAGCGATAACCAGCGTGCTCATTGGCAATTGTGCAAGCATCGAGAAGATAGCTTTGGTTGCGCCTTCAGCATTCAAAATCGCAACGACATCCAGCTCACCAGAAAGCTGAAGTGATAGGCCGTAGTTACCTAAGATCATGAAGAATAGGAAACAACCTAGAGAACCAAAGAAGATCGAACCTGACACCATTTGTTTGATGGTTCTGCCGCGAGAGATACGCGCAACAAACAGACCCATACTCGGTGCAAATACTAGCCACCATGCCCAGTAGAAAATCGTCCAGTCTTGTGGGAAGTGAGTGTTTTCGAATGTACCGTAGCCACCAAATGGTTCAGCCCACGTTGCCATCACGAAGAAGTTAGACAGTAGACGACCAATTGAGTCTAAACCTGTTTCTAACATGAAGATTGTTGGACCCGCGATCAGAACGAAAGCTAACAGACCCATTGCACCCCAGAAGTTGATGTTACTTAGGATCTTGATGCCTTTTTCCAATCCAGCATAAGATGAGTAAGCAAAAATCGCAGTACACACTAAAAGCACCATCACTTGCGTTAGGTTATTTTTAGGTAGACCAAATAGGTGATTCAGACCTTCAGTGATTAGAGGTGCAGCTAAACCTAACGTTGTTGCAGCGCCGCCTAATAGACCGAAAATGAAAAGGATATCGACGATTTTTCCAGGTACGCCTTTACTGCGGTGTTCACCAAGAACAGGCATTAACGCACTAGAGATCTTTAGAACTGGCTGTTTACGTACATAGAAGAAGTAAGCGATAGGAATCGCAGGGATCAGGTAGATAGACCACGCGATTGGTCCCCAGTGGAACAAACCGTAAGTTGCAGCCCAACGAACCGCTTCTTCACTGCCCGGCTCTAGTTGGAAAGGCGGTGATTGGTAGTAGTAAGCCCACTCAATACAGCCCCAGTACAAGATACTTGCACCGATACCGCCACAAAATAGCATTGCAGCCCATGATGCTGTTTTGAATTCAGGCTCTTCATCAGCTTCGCCCAGTTTAATTTGTCCCATATCACTGAACACAACGTAAACCATAAATGCACAGGCAGCGAGGCCTAGCGCAAGATATAAAAATCCAAGTTGGTCCGTCATGAATGTTTTCGCAACCGCAATCCAGTCTGCGCCCTGTGCAGGGAACAAAATGAGCGGGAAAACTATCGTGAGTAGGAGTGCAATCGCACCAAAGAAAGTAGGCTTATCAATAAGCTCAAAAGTGTTTTTCACGAGTATTATTCCATTAAAATGAGAGCGGAATTATGGAATGAACTCGTTTTTTAGACCAAATCGGGTCTGTTGTCGTGACGACAAATCGCTTTAATGCAGAGAGGAAAGTGCAGTAACAGAGGGGAAAGTTAGATTAAGGCAAGTAGAATGCCACCAACGGTTGCCGCTGCGGATAAGTATTGCCCAGCTGAATAAGAACCATCGTCCTCTTCTTCAATCTTATCTGGGTGATCCATACCTAAAGCGCCATGAGCAAATGACTCAACCTTATCGGTAACGGTCTCGTTTTCAGCTTCGACTTTCTTGGCTTCTTTATCGATTTCTTTAAGTGCAGATAATAGGGCTTTGCCTTCATCAGAAAGCTTCACGGTATTTTGCTCAACCTTAAGCGGCGCAGGCTTTTCAGCTTCAGTGCTTTTAGCTTGTGCATTCATTTGCGAAGGTGAATACAGCTGAGTATTACTCGTTCCTACTGGCGTCATATCGCTCTCCTTACCTATCCTTAAATATAGTATCGGCAGAGGTGTGAAAAACTTGTGCAATTAATCATCGATAGTGATGTTTTTTATTCGCACATTACATTTTCGTCTGCTTGGTTAAATCGTCTATTTACTAAGCAAGTCTTGTGCCGATAAGAATGTTTGATTTAGATAGAGTTAGGATGAATGACGGGAACGTGGTCAAGTTTTGACGATGGGCTAATTATCTAGGATTAGCCCATCGACTCTTTAGCTTAGAAGAGTGGATCAACAGACCTTACTCACACTCTAGGCTAGCGCTGCGTTTTGACAGGTGCTTGTATGCCTTCATTCGGTTCTCTTTCTTAACAAAGCGAGCCGGCGGTGAAAGTACTTTTAGCTGGTAGTTATTGCTATCTGATGAAACCTCTTCAACTGGGCTGATGATGGCGATTCTCAAATCAGGGTTACGACGTAGAATTGATGCCGCCGTCCCTAAACCACCCTCGGTGTGGAACTTGCCAGCCACATGAATTACTTGTTTATCAGGGTTTGATGCTAGGTAATCCACAATCGACTCAGCCATGGTTTCATCCCAGGTTACCTGAGCGGCAAACTGTTTTTCTGTTTGCTCTGGCGTACCGTGGTGCATAGAAGCCATGAACTTTTCTTTGTAAGGGCTATCGCCAGTATTCACTTCGGCAGCAATCCATTGGCGTTGCTCGGTCGATAATTGGTCTAGGTAAGGCAATCCTTTACGGCCAATACACTGCACGAATGGCTTTGGTGCATTTGCCGCAATAACATCGACGTCGTTGGCTTTTGCGAACTCAACTAACGCGCGATAATCACTTTCGTAATTTGGCCAAGCTGCCGCTTGAGACATGAGAATTTGTTCGCCAATTTCGCCGTTTAAGTATTGGTCAAGTGTGGCTTGGTGCTCTCGAGTGAACTGTTCCATTGAAAGCGCAATGTTTGATGTTGCGTTGCGGCGCGCTTTTAAGAAGTCGGTTTGGAAGCGGTGAATGGCAGAATGCGTGTGCCATTCGCCAATTAGAACCACATCAGCGTCAATCAGCTGCTCGGGTAATGCATCGAGAGAAAGTGTTTCGCCTTGTGGAGAAGCGAACTGGTAGTCATAGAATGTGGAAACGGATTCCGTTTGAGCCACTTTTTGAGAAGTGTCTTTTGCAGGTTGACTAGCACAAGCCGTGAGAAGAGTAGCTAATCCGATAAGAATAATACGTTGCATGAAATGCCTCCTTGAAGAACACGCATACTAAAGGAGGCAAGATAAGATTTCAATGCAAACGATAATCAATATCAATTAAATTTGTTTGCGGTACACTCGCAGCATAAAGTCAGCTTCACAGTTGAATTGCTCTGCCTCGGTGAGTTGTTGTTTAAACTCTTCACTCGCCTTCCAAGCAAACGGCGTCATCTGTAGCAGGTCGAATGCATCTGACCCCGATAGTTCCATCATATAGTTTAGTTGCTCTTGATGCTCAAGCGTAAAACCTTCGACCACTTCTGGATCTTCGTCGTGCAAGCGAACGCCATCATAAATTGCATCACGCAGTTGATACAGGTGTCGGCTAGCTGGTGTCACGGTGATCACCACACCATTGTCTTTGATGGTGCGTTGTAACTCTTCAGCCTTGCAAGGCGCGTAAATGCGTAGAATGCCGTCTAAGCTTTTTTCAGCAAAGGGTAGGCGATGGCTTGATGCAACTGAGAAGTCGACAGAAGGGTAGCGTTTAGCGGCGTATTTGATAGCAATCTTAGAAATGTCTAGGCCAAAAGTAGCACCATTCTTTTCTTGAAGATTCACTGCAATTTCGTTGGTGTAATACCCTTCGCCACAACCAATATCCAATAGGCTAGGTGTCTCAGCTGGTAGATAGCGAGAACACAATGTCACCACCGCTTGGCGCATTGGGTCATAGTGGTTACCTTCAAGGAAACGACGACGTGCCTGCATCATCTCTTTGTTGTCACCTGGATCTTTTGAGCGTTTGTGGTGCGCAGGCATCAAATTGACATAGCCTTCTTTCGCTAGGTCGAACTGATGGTTCTTTTCACACTTAAACGTACGATCGTTTTGAGATAAAGGTTGGTGACACAAAGGGCATTGGTAAGTCATGACGATCTCAGAGGCATAGAGTTGGGCGAAGATTCTATCAAAAAGGTCTGCATCAGGCTAAATAAAAAGGCGAGAATATCCGCTTCTAGAATAGTGAGCTTATGGCTTATTACAATAAAAATCAGAGCTTAGGTTTAGGTCACGTTTATCTGCGTTTTTTCTGGGTATCGTCTACGCTTTCCTACTGTTTAATTAGAAGCTGATATGACAAAGAAAATCATTCTAGATACAGATCCGGGCATCGATGATGCAATGGCCATCCTATTTGCGGAAGCACATCCTGATATTGAGTTAGTGGGCATCACTACTGTTTATGGTAATGCGACGATAGACAACGGGACTCAAAATGCCCTTTATCTGAAGCAGAAGTTTGGAATGAAGGCGCTTGTGGCTAAGGGAACGGATAAGCCGTTAATAAGAGATCCTGTTGGAGCCACGGTTGTGGTGCATGGCGAGGCTGGATTTGGGGATGTGAAAGCGCCAAGTTCATTAGATGTTACAGCGCTTGATAAGCCGGCTTACCAGTTCATTATCGATAGTGTTCGAGCTGAACCGGGAGAGATCACTCTTGTGGCGGTTGGCCCTCTTACTAACCTCGCGCTCGCTCTGGAAGCGGATCCTGAAATTGTCGACTTAGTAAAAGAAGTGGTCATTATGGGGGGCGCGTTCGGTGAAAATGACCATCGAGGTAACGTGACGCCATTTGCTGAAGCGAATATCCATGATGATCCTCACGCTGCGGATAAGGTGTTTACGGCATCATGGCCTGTCGTGATTATCGGATTAGATGTCACTGAGGAGAGCTTCTTTACTGGTCAATACCTTGATGATTTACGAGATGATGCTGGAGAGGTAGGGCAGTTTATCTGGGATGTTAGCCGTTACTACTTAAAGTTCTATTCTGAAAAAGTAGGAATGGAGGGTTGTCATGTTCACGATCCTTCAGCCATTGCTTATGTTATCCAACCATCTCTATTTACCTGTCGTAGTGGCTCAGTCAGAGTAGTGACTGATGGCCCCGCTGAAGGGATGACAATTCAGAAAGTTGATCAACGTAAATATATGAATGATGAGTGGAGTTCATTCCCTGCACAAAAGGTCGGCGTTCAAGTGGACAACAATGCTCTATTGTCACTCTATAGAGAAACTTTAGTTCACTATTCACAGCAGTAAAGCTAACTAATCGTCATCGTAGTGTTATAAAAAATAGCTGTAAAAAAGGCCGGATAAACCGGCCTTTGAAGAGTTTTTTGAGTCGCTTACTGAGCTGAAATCACCGTAATCAACTGGTGGTTTTCGCCAGGCTGCAATGTTTTGCCTGCTTCTAGGCTTGGTGCGTGCAGCGTTGATTCAACACATAACATGGTTAGGTAACCGTCGTCTTGCATATCACCCATACCAGCAGCGCCTTCTGCCCACGGGTTCCACAGTACTGCAGAGTTATGACCGTGGTTTTCAACTGTTAGCGTGCGATCCAACTTCTTGTCAGCAACAAAGATTTTCGCTTCTGGTTGCGTGTAAACGCGGTCAATCGTGTCGGTCAGTACCAGTTCAGAACCGCCTTGGCAGGTTTTGCCACCTTGTAGGCTATCAATGTACTCAGCACCCATACTTGTTGTGGTTGTGGTGTGAATATCACCAACGTTTAGGTAAGTGTGTAGTGCACCAGAGAAAGTCCATGGTTGAGAGTCAGTATTCTTCACGTTCAGCGTTACTTTTAGCTGCTCGCCGATCTCAACATTCAAACGTGCATCAAACTGATGAGGCCATACTGCTAGCGTCTCTTCGCTTGCCTTCAGACCTAAGCTTACAATCACGCCAGCTTCGCTTTCACGGTGCTCAACCAATTGCCATTCACTTGAACGGGCAAAACCATGTGCTGGTGCTGCAATGCGACCAAACCAAGGCCAACATACTGGAATACCACCACGCAGAGCCGTTTTACCGTCGAATTTAGCTTGTTGGCTCATCCAAATCAGGTCTTCTTGACCTTGCGGTTGGAATGACACCACATGGCCGCCAAACAGTGAAATCGCTGCGTTTGCTTTATCGTGGATAACGCGAACCAGTTTTACACCTTCGTTTTCAACGATAGTCACGTTGTCAGAAAGTACCGCCAGTGCAGGTAGAGTAGATAAATCCATTACATGATCCTTCTAAGGAAATTGAATTCAAATGCTGACTAGAGTGATGCTTGATTTTTCATGAGTAACCAGCAGAGTCAGTATTAGAATTGAATTTTGCGTTTGGGCTATCTTTATGGGCTTAGATAGACGCGGTTTAAAAGATAGCAGGTATTAAAAAGGCGACACTAAGGTCGCCTTTTTCAAAGTCTGCTCAAAACAGTCTTCGCTAATGCTTATCTAAAGCGATTTCTAAAAAGAAATTACTTAGAGATGTGAGCGATTAGGTCTAGAACTTTGTTTGAGTAACCGATTTCGTTGTCGTACCAAGATACAACTTTAACGAATTTGTCAGTTAGAGCAACACCAGCTTTAGCATCGAATACTGAAGTTTGAACTTCACCGATGAAATCTTGTGATACTACTTGGTCTTCAGTGTAACCAAGAACGCCAGCCATTTCGCCTTCAGAAGCTTCTTTCATTGCAGCACAAATTTCTTCGTAAGATGCAGCTTCTTTTAGGTTAACTGTTAGGTCAACTACAGATACGTTAGCAGTTGGTACACGGAAAGCCATACCAGTTAGAAGGCCGTTTAGTTCTGGAAGAACAACGCCTACAGCTTTAGCAGCACCAGTTGAAGATGGGATGATGTTTTGAGAAGCACCACGGCCACCGCGCCAGTCTTTAGCAGAAGGGCCATCTACAGTTTTTTGAGTTGCTGTAGTAGCGTGAACTGTAGTCATAAGACCAGATTCAATGCCCCACTTATCGTTAAGTACTTTAGCGATAGGTGCAAGACAGTTAGTAGTACAAGAAGCGTTAGAAACGATGTCTTGACCAGCGTAAGATGCTTGGTTAACGCCCATTACGAACATTGGAGTTGCATCTTTAGAAGGACCAGTAAGAACTACTTTCTTAGCGCCAGCAGTGATGTGCTTACGTGCAGTCTCGTCAGTTAGGAAAAGACCAGTTGCTTCAGCAACTACGTCTACGTCGATAGCATCCCACTTAAGGTCTTCTGGGTTACGCTCAGCTGTAACACGTACAGTTTTACCGTTAACGATTAGGTTACCGCCTTCAACTTCAACAGTACCGTTGAAACGGCCGTGAGTTGAGTCGTACTTAAGCATGTATGCCATGTACTCTACGTCGATTAGATCGTTAATACCTACTACTTCGATGTCTGCACGCTCTTGAGCTGCGCGGAATACGAAACGGCCGATACGGCCAAAACCGTTAATACCTACTTTGATAGTCATTGTAGTTGCTCCACAACTTAATTTCTGATTAAAGATAACTGGTAGTAAAATTACAGAATCCAGTATACATCTGCAATAGATAATCCGACTTAACTTGTTTAATGTCAAAAAAAAGCGACGCTTTTCTTAACAATTGGGTGTAAGTGGTTGAAAATTGACCATTGCAAGTGGCTCTGTACCCTTCCAGTTGGGTAAAATACCCCTAAATGATGATTCACTTATGAGTGTATATGTACAATGTTTCCTGGTGAGAAAGTATGTGCTACAAAACGACTGATATGCAAGCCTTTATAGAAAAAAGTAAATATAATAACTGAGAATGTGGAGAGATATTAACGTGATTCAAAAGGGAGGAAATATGATAAAGCCTGATGAATACTGGCGTGAACGCCTAACAGACGACGAATTTGCAGTGTGTCGTGAACGTGGTACTGAAGCCCCATATAGCGGTAAGTTACTGCACAACCATAAGACTGGCGTCTATAGCTGCACATGCTGTGAAAGCCCTTTGTTTCTGTCGGATAACAAATATGACTCTGGGTGTGGTTGGCCAAGCTTTGATGCCCCAGTGAATGATGAAGCTGTACGCTATATAGAAGATCTAAGTCACGGAATGAAGCGTGTAGAGATCCGTTGTACCGCCTGTGATAGCCATTTAGGTCACGTTTTTCCTGATGGTCCGAAGACCACAGGTGAACGGTTCTGTGTTAATTCAGTGTCGTTAATTTTCAACAAAAATGACAAAAGTGAGAAATAACTTGTAACTATTGTCTAATCCTTACAGGTCGCATTTGTCGATTTAGGAATGCTGAAACGCCCAAGATTTCAGATTTAACTCTAGTACAAATAAAAACAGCTACCAAAAAGGTAGCTGTTTTTTAAAAGCAGGTGAATAAGAAGCTTAAGTTAGAACACTATAAATGAGGCGATCAGTAACTCGGGACGATTGAAGGGCTGTAAATTCCATCCTCAATCGCTTCGACGATGTTGTCTGCGTCTTTATTTAGCTTCTTATAGGTTGCCTTGTCGAAATGGTACAGCACAGTTAGCTCTGCTTCAGAAGCAATCGGCACGTCAAAGTCTTTGGCAACCATCGCCCAAACGTACGCTTTTTCCATATGGCCAAGGCTGTGGTTGATACTTGCCATCGACTTGAAGATTTCAGTGTTGGCTACTGAGCCATTAGAAAGCGTTAGCGCATTATTGAGTAACTTAAGTGTCTTTGCATGATCGCGGGTAGTATAGAAGGTTGCCAAGGCATATTGCATCTCGGCTGTGTTTAACGCTTCAGAGCCTTCTAGTTGTAGGAAGCTGCGTCTGGCATTGGTGTCCCCAGTTTGCGACCACAAGAAGTAAAGCGTTTCCGGTGTATCGGATTTCGATAGCTCATCAACAATGCGCTCAGACTCTTCGATACTGTGCATTAAAGAGGTAAAGCGACGCTCTTGCAGCTTAGATTGATCGATCGTTTCGATCTGTGCCGCGAGCTCTAGGCACTTTTTGTAGGCAGTGACTAATTCGAATTCTTTAATTTTGTTGATTTCGGTGGGTTGCTTCTGAACTTCAAATCGATGCCAGATGAGGTCGGTACGTGCGACACGACATTGCCCATCGTTCATGTTCAATTGTTCACACTGAAGACCCGGGTTGCTTTGGCACAGTTGATCGGTATTTTTGTTCCCTTCAAGACACCCAACCAGAGTGAAAGGCAATAGGCTAATCGCCAACCATTTCATAATTTTCATATTCCTTCACTTGTGATCAGATGCACTTATTATTGGTCAGGTTCTTGACTCAATTCTGTTACGGGTTATTTTCTGGTGAAAATTGTTAAAACTAAGGCTTTACCATGGATGCAGAACAACTTCTTAGCGCAATGACACCCGAGGTCTACGAACGTTTAACCTACGCAGTTGAAACGGGTAAATGGCCAGAAGGTACGGCGCTCTCAAAAGAACAGCGCGACTCGTGTATGCAAGCGGTTATGTTATACCAATCTAAACATAACTCTGAAGCTCAACATATGACAATTGCAGCTGGTGGTGAGATTAGCTTTAAATCTAAGTCTGAACTAAAGAAACAGTTTAAGTCAGATCAAGAAGACATTGTTAGGGTTAACCCGAATCATTCAGCTTAAATTACAACAAAGGGGTGGCAATGTGCCACCCCTTTTAGTTTAACTCGTTTATTTATAAGCAATAAAACGATTTAGTTCACGTTAAGCCGCCGTTACTTTCATAGAATAACTGGCTTTAACGTGAATCCTTGAACAGGTTATAAGCTCATCTCACCGCGTAATACTTGTTGCATCTGAGCCTTCACTTCTTCGTAGCCTAGGTTTTGGCTTAATAGATAATGCAACTTCGCCAGTGCCGCTTCTGGTGTCATATCGTAACCACTCACCACGCCCGCTTCTGCTAGTGCACAACCTGTCGCGTAACCACCCATGTTGACTTTACCAGCCAAACATTGAGTTAGGTTCACCACAATAACACCGCGCTCTGAAGCATCTTTCAGGTGCTGAAGCAGTTCTGGGTTTTGTGGTGCGTTACCCACACCAAAAGTAAGCAGAATCATCGCGTTAACAGGTTGTAATAGCGTGTTACGGATCACTTCGTGTGAGATGCCTGGGTACATTGTGATTACGCCGATAGGTTGCGGAGTAATGTTATGAACCTTGAAAGCACCTTCAGGTTGTTCGTTTACCTTGACGTTATTGCTAAGTTGGATATTGATACCCGCTTCTAGCAATGGATTCAGGTTTGGAGACGTAAACGCATTGAAGCCATCTGCGTGTGATTTTGTGCTGCGGTTACCACGCATCAACTTGTTGTTGAAGAACAGTGTCACTTCGTTGATAGGGTAGTTTGCGGCAATGTGCAGAGCATTCAGCAGGTTTGCTTGTCCGTCTGAACGAAGCTCTGCTAGTGGGATCTGAGAGCCCGTAACAATCACAGGTTTGCCGAGGTTTTCAAGCATGAAAGACAGTGCAGAGGCAGTGTAAGCCATAGTGTCTGTACCATGCAGGATAACGAAACCATCGTACTTATCGTAGTTCGCGCGAATGTCATCAGCGATAGTCTGCCAATCAAGTGGCGTCATATCTGAAGAGTCCATTAATGGAGAGTATTCGTGAATGGTGTACTCAGGCATCTCTGGGCGATGGAATTCAGGCATGCCAGCTAGCTGCTTATCCATGAAACCTGCGACAGGAACATAGCCGTGGTCAATAGACTTCTGCATGCCAATTGTGCCGCCGGTGTACGCGATATAGATGTGTTTTCTTTCCATGGCGATTAATACTTAGTGTGATGTGGGGAACAGGGGGGCGATTATAGCGAATTATCATGCAATAAAAAGAGGCACCTCACACAGAGGCACCCCTTAGTTATTGAGTTATTGGCTCAACTTATTGAACTTGGCAATTTAAGCAGAAAGCGTATCGGCCTTGTGGGTCGTTAAAGTTGCCTAACAGCTGGCTATCTTGAGCTAACTGCTGAGTAACAGGCTGTAAACTGCTTGGTATCATCGATTGAATATCTAGACCTATCGACATCTGAACTTGGTTCATAAATTCTTGAATAAATTGTTCAGTGGCCGAAAGTGGCTCTTCTACCCAGTAGATGTTGTAACTTTCAAGCTCTGCAAGTGAAGCCGCAGCCGCAACCGCATCATCGAAATCACCAATCTCATCGACTAAGCCTTTCTGAATCGCATCTTGACCTGTCCAAACTCGGCCTTGAGCAATCTTGTCGACAGCATCGACTTCCATACCGCGATTTTCTCCAACTAGGCTGATGAATCGGCGATATCCGTTTTCAATGCCCATTTGGAACGCGTCTTTCGCGCCATCGCTAAGGCCAGTTGTAATACCAAGACCAGAGAAAGGTGAGGTGCCAACGCCATCAGTGTAAACACCAATATCATTAAGCCCTTTTTCGAAGGTCGTGATAACACTGAAGATACCAATCGAACCCGTTAGTGTGGTTGGTTGAGCTAGGATCTTATCCGCGCCCATCGAGATCCAGTAACCACCCGAAGCAGCAAGGCTCGACATCGACACAACAACCGGCTTACCCGCTTGCTTGATCGCTTCTATTTCGTTACGAATAACTTCAGAAGCAAAGGCACTGCCACCTGGGCTATCGACACGAAGTACAACGGCTTTCACTTTGTCGTCGTTACGTGCTTGGCGAAGTAGGGCTGCAGTGGTGTCTCCGCCAACGGTGCCACGTGGTTGCTTGCCATCCATAATAGCGCCGCTCGCTACAATCACGGCAACGTCGTGTGATTCACTGGTCATGTCTGGAAGCATGGTTGCACGGTATTCGTAGTAACCAAACGCGTTGTAGCTGTCTTGGCCATCACTGCCGAAAACATCAGCAAGCTCTAGTCGAACTTGTTGGCGTGTCGCTAGCTCATCCACTAAGCCAAGTTTCTCGGCCAGTTTTGCAATGTCACCGTCCACAGACTCAAGCTCTTTCAAGAAGGTGTCCATGCTTGGGTTCAGTGTTTTAGCATCGATCTGACGGTTGTTGCTGACGTCATCAACGTACGCACCCCATAGTTGGCTCAACCAACGAGAAGCGGACTCTTTCGCTGCGTCTGACATGTCATCACGAATGAAAGGCTCGATAGCTGACTTATAAGTGCCCACGCGGAACACGTGCGTGTTTACGTCTAGCTTCTCTAATAAGGTTTTGTAGTAAAGTGAGTAAGCGCTATAGCCTTTAAGAAGAACCCCACCATCTGGTGACAGGAAGACCTTAGTTGCGTAGCTGGCTAGGTAGTATTGGCTTTGATTGTAAAAGTCACCTACCGCATAAATTGGTTTGCCTGTTGCTTTGAACTCATTCAATGCTTTAGCAATGTAGCGTAGCTTGGTCAGGTTGGTTTCTGGCAACTCTTTGAGTGCTAAAACGATACCAGTAACCTTGTCATCGTCTTTTGCGTAGCGAATCGTTTCAACGATATCAAACAGGATGTTCTCTTTTGGAAGGTCTTTGCCAAGCAGTGAACCTGTAACCGAATCCATCGGATTGATATAGCGGCTTTGTTCCACAATAGGGCCAGATAGATTAAGCACTAAAGCTGAGTCCTGTGGAACCGTCGGTTGAGCCGTATCTGAATGGAAGTACACAAAGTAGATGATGGCGATACTGAGTAAAAAGAAGAGGTTAACCAGCGCAAGACGTACAAACGTGATGAGCTTCCAAATCCCTTTAAAGATCATGCCTATAAATTTGAATATTTTTTTCATTCTGTCTCCGCAGTGAGATTACATCGCTTTAACAAGCCGTAGTACCATTAATCTCAATAATATGAACTGCTTAGTATCCTACGATAATTCCCAAGTTCAAACTACACCAAGAATTGTTAATCGATATATATTCTCATTAAGTGTAGTCAAATTAAGGGTTTCTGAACGATTAATACCTTCAGCATTATGATCGGTGTTACAAAAATGTAAACGGTTGTTTGAACTTTTGGTAATTGAACTATACTGTGGTCAGACCACAAGGATAAAATAATAGAAGTGATGTCTGCCATGTACCCACATTTACTTGAACCACTCGATCTTGGATTTACCCAGTTACGTAACCGTGTATTGATGGGATCAATGCATACAGGTTTAGAAGAAAATAAAGAAGGTCTCCACAAACTCGCCGCGTTTTATGAAGAGCGAGCAAAAGGAGGCGTTGGCCTTATTGTTACCGGTGGTTTCTCTCCTAATTTACGTGGCAGATTAACCCCATTCAGTGCTGAATTCAGTAAAGTAAAGCACGCCAAAGCGCACCAAGTTGTTACTGAAGCCGTCCACAAGCACGGCGGTAAAATTGCGCTTCAACTATTGCATGCTGGTCGCTATGCCATGCACCCATTCGCGCAAAGTGCGTCGGGCATTAAAGCGCCAATCGCTAAGTTCGCACCGAGCGAAATGAACCCTCGTCAGATCAAAAAGACCATCGAAGCCTTTGCCAACAGTGCCGAGCTCGCTCAAGTTGCTGGCTATGACGGCATTGAGATAATGGGCTCTGAAGGTTACTTGATTAACCAATTCATCTGTAAACGTACCAATATGCGTTACGACGAATGGGGCGGATCTTACGAGAAGCGTATGCGTTTCCCGCTAGAGATCGTTAATTCGATTCGCGAAGCGGTGGGTAAAGATTTCATTATTATTTTCCGACTGTCGATGCTGGATTTGGTTGAACAAGGCAGCACCTTTGAAGATGTTGTTCTTTTGGCTCAGAAGCTAGAAGAAGCGGGCGTGACTATCATCAACACTGGTATTGGTTGGCATGAAGCTCGTGTTCCGACTATCGCGACGCAAGTGCCACGAGGCGCATTCTCTTGGGTGACGGAAAAAGTGAAACCATACGTGTCGATCCCAGTGGTGACTTGTAACCGAATCAACACACCAGAAGAGGCTGAACGCATTCTTAGTTCAGGACAGGCTGACATGGTATCAATGGCTCGCCCATTCTTGGCAGACCCGGATTTTGTTAATAAAGCCGCTCAAGACCAAGCTCAGTTCATCAATACCTGTATCGGTTGTAACCAAGCTTGTTTAGATAACGTGTTTAAAGGTAAACGTGCGAGCTGTTTGGTTAACCCACGAGCTTGTTACGAGACTGAAATTGTTGTTCAACCTGCTCAAGCCACCAAGACCATTGCGGTTGTCGGTGCAGGCCCTGCAGGCTTAGCTTGTGCGACGACCCTAGCTCAACGTGGGCATAAGGTTGACTTGATCGAGAAGAATGACCGTATCGGCGGCCAGTTTAGATTGGCAATGCAGATTCCGGGTAAAGAAGAATTCAGAGAAACGATTCGTTACTTTGCTAACCAAATCGATGCATCAGGCGTGAACCTGAAACTGGATACTGAAGCAACGTTTGAGATGTTGTTGAAGTACGATGAAGTGGTGATGGCTGCGGGTGTTGAACCAAGAAAGCTCGATATTGAGGGCATCGACCAAGAAAACGTGGTCGATTATCAAACCTTGATTCGCGAAAAGACACCAGTAGGCGAAAAGGTCGCAATTGTTGGTGCTGGTGGTATTGGTGTCGATGTGGCAACCATGCTAACTGAGCCTACCTCGCACAGTTTAGATGACTGGCTGCATGAGTGGGGCATCGATAAGAATATGGAACACCCGGGTGGGCTTTACCCTTACCCTGATTCGTTCAGCGATAAAACGGTTTGGGTGATGCAACGTAAAGCGGGTCGTGTTGGTAAAGGGCCGGGCAAGACTACAGGCTGGATTCATAAGCGAACCCTAGAAAAACGCGGTGTGAACCTTTTAGGCGGCGTAAGCTACAACAAGATTGATGATAAAGGTCTGCATATCAGCGTTGGTAAGAAAGATCAGGTGCTGGATGCTGATTCGGTTATCGTATGTGCAGGTCAGGTGTCAGTTCGTCCATTCGAAGATATGTGGCAAGAGTTTGGTGGCAAACTGCACGTGATAGGCGGTGCCGATTATGCCGGTGAGCTGGATGCCGTACGTGCTATCCGTCAAGGTGTTGAGCTAGCGATTAAGTTATAGAATCATCTATCAAACTGTAATCTTATCGGTAGATATTGTTACTTAGTTTGCTGAGCTAGATTTTTAACAAGGCTCCTAAGTCATAGATTTAGGAGCCTTTATTGTTTCTAATCTAGGCCAAATGGCTAGTCGTTGAGATTTATTATCGTTTGTATTCTGTGCTAAAGTTCAAGTATACAAATAATAAAGAAATAGTAAGGACTTCAAATGGATGCTTTGGATCTATTGCTCAACAGACGCTCAATCGCAAAACTCTCTGATCCGGCACCAGAAGGTGTGGCGTTAGAAAACATCATCAAAGCAGGGCTGCGCGCTCCAGACCACGGTGCACTAACACCTTGGCGCTTTGTTATCGCGCAAGGTTCAGGCCTACAAAAGCTTTCAGACATCTTGGTGCGCGCCGCTGAAGCGGATGACAGCGAAGAAGCGGTCATTGAGAAAGTTAAAAAAGTGCCGTTTCGAGCTCCGATGGTGATCACTATCATCGCAAAGGTAACTGAGCACGAAAAAGTGCCCGCGTTCGAACAACACCTATCTGCGGGTTGCGCTGCACAAGCCATGCAAATGGCTGCCGTTGCTCAAGGTTTCCAAGGTTTTTGGCGCTCAGGTAAGTGGATGTTCCACCCTGAGGTTCACCAAGCTTTCGGCCTAGAAGGCGACGATGAAATTGTTGGTTTCCTATACTTAGGTACTCCTGGCTGCACACCAATGAAAGTGCCAGAGCGCGACTTCTCTAAGTTCGTTGAGTTCTTATAAAGAAAGCTGAAGCTTGAATAGTGGAATGTTAACTGTATAAACAACCAGTTTTTCTTGATTTATTAGGGCTACATTAGATAATGTGGCTCTAATTGTTTGTAGCATCTGGAAAAACATGTCTCGTCTTATCATTGCTGAAAAACCAAGCCTAGGCCGCGCCATTGCCGCCGCACTACCGAATCCACAAAAGAAAGACCAAGGGTTTATCAAATGTGGCAATGGGGATGTGGTGACTTGGTGTATTGGACACTTATTGGAGCAGGTTGAGCCGGACGCTTATGACGACCGATATAAGAAGTGGAACTTAGCCGATCTTCCTATCGTGCCAGCGCAATGGCAACTAAGACCTCGTAAGACGTCAAGCAAACAGCTCACGGTGATCCGAAAGCTATTGAAGGGCGCGACCCAAATTGTCCATGCGGGTGACCCGGATAGAGAAGGGCAGCTGCTAGTCGATGAAGTGATCGACTACTGCAAGGTATCTAAGGCCAAGAAAGAGTCGATGGACAGGCTGCTGATCAGCGATTTGAACTTACCAGCGGTGAAGCGTGCGCTCTCTCAGATGCGCAGTAACCGAGATTTTATTCCACTGTCTATTTCTGCTTTAGCACGCTCTAGAGCCGATTGGCTGTATGGCATGAACATGACCCGAGCTTACACCTTGCTTGGTCAAAAGGCGGGTTACCAAGGCGTGTTGTCGGTAGGGCGAGTGCAAACGCCAGTACTTGGTTTGGTGGTAAGACGTGATGAAGAAATCGAGAATTTCATTCCTAAAGATTACTTCACTCTGCACGCTTTGATCCCTTATCAAAACAACGGCCAGAGCTTTGATATTCGAGCGCGTTGGAAACCAAGCGAAGCATGTAAACCATGGCAAGATGAAGAAGGCCGAGTGCTCAATCGAAAGCTGGTTGAGAACGTGGCTAACCGAATTGCGAATCAACCTGCGACGGTGACGGAATCAGAGCAAAAGCAAAGTAAACAAGCTGCGCCACTGCCTTACTCGCTGTCAGCTTTGCAGATTGATGCGTCTAAACGTTTTGGTATGAGTGCTCAGCAGGTGTTGGACACCTGTCAGTCGTTGTACGAGAAACACAAACTCATCACTTACCCGCGTTCTGACAGCCGCTATCTACCTAAAGATCACTACTCACAAAGAGAGTCGGTCGTGGATGCTATCGCTAACAATGCGAAAGAGCTGCAAAGTGGTGCTCAAGGTGCGGATCTTTCTCTTAAATCCAAAGCATGGAACGACAGTAAGGTCGATGCTCACCACGCGATAATTCCTACTCCGAAAAAGTCATCGGTGAACGGCCTGTCTGCCAACGAGATGAAAATCTATCAGCAAATCGCTCGTCAGTATCTAATGCAGTTTTATCCGCCGGCCATTTTTGCTGATGCCAAGCTTGTGTTTGATATTGCTGGTGGTGTGTTCATCGCAAAGGGGCGTCAGCTTATCAACCCTGGTTGGAAGGTGTTGATGGGCAAAACAGATACCGAAGAGAAGGGGGATGGAACTGATGCGGTTCCACCGCTAGATAAAGGTTCTGTGTTGACGTGTCGTGAAGGTGTGATTGGCGATAAGAAAACCGAGCCGCCAAAACACTTCACGGAAGCGACCTTGCTACAAGCGATGACAGGTATCGCGCGCTTTGTCGCGAACAAAGACCTTAAAGCCATTTTGAAAGAGACCGACGGCCTTGGCACAGAAGCAACCCGTGCGGGCATTTTAGATACTCTATTCAAAAGGCAACTGCTAACGCGCCAAGGTAAGAGCATTCACAGTAGCCCTGCGGGCAGAGGCTTGATTCATGCCTTACCTGAGGATTCTACTTTCCCAGACATGACGGCACACTGGGAGCACCAGTTGCAAGGTATGGCTGAGCGTAATCAAGCGTATCAACCTTTCATGCAAGCGTTAGAAAGCAAGATTGATGGTTTGATGGGCAAGGTAAAAACCGGCGAAGTTCCTGAGTCTCTGCGTCATCTTCCTAAAGTCGAAAGGCCAGCCTTTAAACGCCGTAAAGGTGGCGGTGCGAAGAAGTCTTATGCCAAGACAGGTACCTATGCTAAGAAAGGTACTTCCGCTAAAAAAGGCACCAAAAGCTAAGATTTATTGAGGTTAGGATTAACGTCCGACTTTACGGCCACAACGTTTAAACAGCTGCTGCCAATAGTCGACATGGCGACGAGTTGATGCTCGAAAGGCGTGATGCGCATCTTTGATGGGAAAGTAATAACTGTGTAGGTCAGGTTGCGCGTCAAACATACTAAGTTGCGGGGCTAAATGCTGATAGTAGCCATCTAATTGCGCCATGTACGGCTGAACTTTGTCTATGTATTGCAGCTCGAACACATTGTTGAGATAACGAAACTTGGTCGTGTCTCGTTGTTTACCACAGATGATATTGTGATCAAAAGTTGTCAGCTGTTTGGTGATGGTATCAAGTTCGGCCGAAGCTCGCGTGAGCGAGTAGTATAAATCCCCGAGCGTAGAGCTCTTTTCTAATACTTCTTGAACCTCAGTAGTCTTTTCCGAAACGAGCGGAACGTTTAACGCTTGATTGATATGTTCTAAGGCATCACTGGTTTGTCGTACCTGATCGCCGATATCAGCGTGTAACCACTGGCTACCACGCATCTGAGACTGCATCGCATCGCTGGCATAGATTAGATTCCATTGATGCAGTGGAAACTGTGCGAGTTTCTGCTGCTCGATTTCTTTCAGTAGTTCTACGATCTCAGGGTCTAATTCGCTAGCGGATAAACATTTTCCAACACCTGCAAGTAGTGCGACTTGATAATCGTAATTACGAAACTCATCCGAAACCTTGCCCAGAACTGAATTTCTTTCTGCAATCAGATTGAACAATCCACACTGACGAAGTTGGTAACTGTCGATGAGACCGATAGAGAGTGAGGGCACGTCAAGCAGCAGTTCTCGTTTTCTCGGTAGGCTTTCAAACTCCCAATCTTCTTTGAGTTCTTCAGCATCTTGTACTCTGGCTATCTTGGTTTGATAGTCGTCAAACAAGTCGCCGGGGCCTTCACCAAAACAGCCAGCTAGCATCACTGTCAGACAAAACAGTGTTGAGTGCTTAACTAGATTTGAGAGAGGGCCTAAATTCATCTGCGGGTTACCAGTCTATTTCGCTGCCATCGAAATTGAAGAAGTGACCACTTACTTCAGTATTCGCGGACTCGATGACTTCAATCAGGCCAGAAGCTGAAGTGTCGGTGTCGATCAGAGCATTAGGGCCGCCCATTTCGGTCTGTACCCAACCTGGATGCAGTGCTAACACCGTAAAGCCATTCTCGGTTAAGTCGTTGCTTAGGCTCTTCACCACGGAGTTTAGAGCGGCTTTAGAGGAGCGATAGATATAACCGCCGCCTGAGGTGTTTTCGGTCATGCTGCCGACTCTAGAGGATAGACAAGCGACCTTTTTGATATGGCTGTCTTCTAGTAGCGGCAATAGCGTTTCGACAAGCTTTAGTGGAGCGATGGTGTTGACTTCGAATACACGACGCCACTCTTCAACATCGGTATTACCCAGCCCATAGCCTTTTGGTCCATAGTAGCCAGCGTTGTTGATCAAGATATCAATCGACTCTATTTGCGAAGGGAGTTGGCTTACTGCTTGGTAATCGGTTATCTCTAATTGAATACAGGTCAGGTTAGTGTTGTGGCCTGCGAGTGAGAGCAATTCTTTTGCTGAATTGTCGTCACGATAAGTCGCGTACACCTTGTGGTTACCTTCCAGGTATTGTTGAGTCAGGCTTAAGCCAATGCCGCGGTTCGCCCCAGTAATAAAAATAACGCTCATGGTGATTCCTTTTCAGTTCAATTAGTTAAGTTTGATGGCTTAACACGAGAAAATCAACGCTCCACCAACTGGCCATTAGCATTCCTACAAAAATCATTACTGCTGCCGCTGAGCCGCAGATCACCCCAAAGATGAGTATTACGCTTTTCATTGTTGTCTCTTTCCGTTAATTGATATTAACGATAATCATTATCATTAATTCAGGTTGTCGCCAAGTCTGAGACTGTTATGATTTTGAGAAAGATACGCAATTAACCTGATTATGATTCCTTTAATTTACCACCCAATCTATTCACAGTTACCTTTACCAGAAGGTCATCGCTACCCAATCAACAAATATCAGCTGTTGCATAGTGCTGTTGAGGCGCTGATGGATCGTGAACCTCGATGGAAAAGCAAGTTTGAAGTGTGCCAACCAACGCCGGTTTCGGTTGAACAGGTAAAACAGGTTCACGATAGCGAATATGTCGATTTGCTCGTGTCTGGTAATTTGCCTGCGGCTAAAATGAGACGCATCGGTTTCCCGTGGAGCGAGCAACTTATTGAGAGAACACTCTACTCAAGTGGTGGAACCTGCTTGGCCGCTGAAATGGCAATAGAGAGTGGTTTAGCGATTCATTTGAGTGGTGGTTATCATCATGCGCATCATGATTTTGGCAGTGGCTTTTGTTTGTTGAACGATCTGGTTTTAGCGGCAAAACACGCGCTGACCTTTGAGCATATCGATAAAGTGCTTATCGTCGACAGCGATGTTCATCATGGTGATGGCACAGCGACTCTTTGCCAAGATAGCGATGAGATTATTACTCTGTCTTTCCACTGTGACAAAAATTTCCCTGCACGAAAGCCATTATCGGATTTAGATGTGCCATTAAGCCGTGAAACTGAAGATGAAGAGTTTCTAAGGTGTTTCGAACAAGTCACTAAGTTAGCGATTGCTCACCATCAACCTGATCTGATTATTTATGATGCGGGGATCGATATCCATCAAGACGATGAACTGGGTTATTTGAATGTCTCGACACAAGGGATATTTGAACGCGACTGTTTCATGATTGAATTAGCAAAATCAGAGTCTATTCCGATGGCCTGCGTAGTCGGTGGCGGATATCGAACTCAACATCAAGATTTGGTGCCGATTCACATGCAGCTGTTAAAAGCGGCTTATCATGTTTACGGTTAACCTCTCAAATTGGCGACTGATAGCTCATTGAATTGATGGTGTGAAATAAGGTCTCTTGCACCATAAAAGACACGGTTGCACCATTATGATTCATATAAAGTACTTTTTTATTAATTAGTTACGTATTTGTGTGATTAATTGTGGTCTGTAAATTGCTTTACCCATGTGTCTATAAAAACACAAGGGATAAAAATGAACCTAACGGACAAGGAACGTAGTTGGCTTAATTGGTTTGGCGCAACAGGAAAACTGGCTATGCGCAGAGCTTGTTTCCTCAATCGAAGTAGGACGGAGGAGCTTGAACAAGCTTTTGAAAGTATTGCTCACACGCGAGTTCAACTTCTGCATAACTGGGTCAAGAATCAATGGGATTTTTTAGAAGACTCTGCGGTTTATTTAGCAAGTCGAACGGAAGAACAAGCTCAGGGGACGTTAGCTAGCCTTCTTAAACGCAGTACGGATTTTTCTGAGTTGGCGATCGTCGATGCTAAGGGGGTAGCACAAGCATCGAGTTATCATGAGCATGTCGGGGTTACTCTTGGAGATAAGAAGGCTTTAGTTGAAGGAGCTTCAAAGCGTTATCTTCATGGGCCGTATATGGATCCACGCACATTGAACGTGGGAGCGTCGAGTTCATCGTTTCATGATCAAGTAACGCTGATGTTTTATGTCCCCTTTTCTAGGGATGAAGGGGCGCAACAATTCCTATGTGGCCGAGTTCCAAATGATGTTATTGGTGACATTATTCAGAGAGAAGCGGGGCATATTTATAGCGAGTCAGGTGATAACTATATCTTTATGGTCGACTCCATTCATGATCCTCATACTCAGCCGGGTGTTGCGCTCTCTCGTTCTCGCTTTGAAGATAATACCTTTTCACACGGCGAGAACTTAAAGCAAGGGATTCATACTGATTGGGGAGCGGTTAAGATCCAGCAGCATACCGAATTTGAGATTCGCTTTACGGACCCAGCCACTAATCAGCTTCACCCAGGCGTAAGAGAAACCATCAAAAATGGCAGTAACCTGTTTATAGGTTATCCGGGGTATTCCGACTATCGCCACATACCCGTTATTGGCAAAGGTATCACCTTTCAATTAGATGGTTCGCCAGATACCTTTGGCATGATGTGTGAGTCCGATTTAGAAGAGGTCTACAGAGACCGAAGCCTAAGTTATACCTTATCTAAACACTTCATCAGCTGCATGCTACTGCCTCTATTTGTTCCATTACTGTTTGCCAACCTTTATACACTCACACCTTTTATGCAGAGTGGCATTATGTTCGCTTGCGCGTTGCTTTCATTGGGCTTATTCCGTTTAGTTAGCGCCAAACCATTAGTTAAGAAGATTCACGAAATGACCGGGGTAATGCAGACCTTAGCCGAAGGTGATGGCAATTTAAGTCGGAGACTTGATCCCACCACATTCAGTCATAATGAACTTGGCAACTTAGGGCGCTGGACTAACAGTTTTATCGACAATTTAGATAACACGGTGAGTGAGTTGATCCATGCGAGTCACGAAGTCAGAGAGGTTTCGGAATCGATGTTTCGTCGCAGTGTCGTGATGAAGCAAACCAGTGATGATGCATCACAAGCGTTAAGCAATATGCTTCAGTTGAGTCAGTATCAACAGAGCGAAATTACTCATGCGAGTGTTTCAGCAACGCAAATGGATACGGTGATGAAACAAGCCGTCCTGAGCGCGGAAAAGGAATACAACCAGTCTGTCGAAGGCATGGAGATTGTTCGCAATATCGTAGAAAGCTCGGCGCATAGCGTGAATGAGGTGAATAATGAAATGACCAAGGTGTCTGACATTATAGATATCATTACTGACATTACCGCGCAGACTAACCTTTTGGCCTTGAATGCGGCCATCGAGTCGGCAAGAGCAGGTGAACACGGGAGAGGGTTCTCTGTCGTCGCTTCTGAAGTAAGAACTCTGGCTGATCGTACTTCACAAGCCGCTAATCATATTAGTGACCTAATGAAAGAGCTGCATAGTAAGTCTCGCAGTGCTGTTGAGTCCATGGAGCGAGGCGTTGAGAATGTGAGTAAAGGAAACTTAACAGTCGACTCAAATGCTCGCAGTGAACAAATTCAAGCCGCGGTGAGTGATCTCTTTACCACGATGTCCAATCTAGATGAGAACAGTCAGAAAAACGGACAAACGGCAGATAAAGCCCAACGTTCAATATCTGACTTACAACTGTCTACTAAGCAACTCGCACGTCGAGTTTCTTTGATGGGTAATTCATTGAGCCGCTTAGACCAATTGATTGGACGCTTTGAAGTGAGTCGAAAGGTGGTGTAGTAGAAACTACGTAAGCTCTTTACGCAAACGCCAGATACAAAAAAGCCGCTGATTTCTCAGCGGCTTTCTTTAATGTGGTGGAGGGATAGGGATTTGAACCCTAGAACCGCTATTAACGGTTGCCGGTTTTCAAGACCGGTGCTTTCGACCACTCAGCCATCCCTCCAATGGCGCGTATAATATAAGGGTGGCTTTCGCTTGTAAATACCCTTATTAACTGACTGCTTTTTTTATGAACGCTTTTTGGTGTTTTTGTTCTGAATGATTATTTATTGTTCGGTTTATTAAGAAGCTGACAAAATCTAATATTCAACAAACCAAGTATTTCCAACTTTTGTTATACGCGCAGTGTTTCTGTGCTATTAAAAAAGAAAGTATCTAATTGGCTTGCAGGTAAAGTTATGAGGGGAGTGGCTTAGGCGCATGAACTTTTAGTTTAGAACGGTGAGATCGGAATTTAAAACTAGGTATAAAGTGAATGGGTTTGAAACTGGGACTGTAGAGAGTTTTGTTAGATGAGCTTTATATTTTAAAAAGCTTCAGATGCAAAAAAGCCGCTGATTTCTCAGCGGCTTTCTTTAAAGTGGTGGAGGGATAGGGATTTGAACCCTAGAACCGCTATTAACGGTTGCCGGTTTTCAAGACCGGTGCTTTCGACCACTCAGCCATCCCTCCAGTGGCGTGAATAATATAAGGGGTGGAGGATCTTGTAAACCCTTAATTTTCATAATTTTGTTTTGTTGCTTGTTTTCTAATCATTCACGGCAATAAAAAAGGGAAGCCATTGGCTTCCCTTTGCTGTTTGCTGATTATTTAGTCATTTTTTGTGTAGAAACGCTGTAGCTCAGTCAGGCCTTGCATCAACACAGGTAAGCGAGGGCTTACGTTTTTCAGGCGCTTGTAATTCTGGTCGTACAATTTGAAGTTACCAAATTTATCTAACACCGTTGTTTGCTGGTCAGTAACAAGAGCAAGTTCACGAGAGTCGCCCGCGAGAATCCACTTTCTATTACGTTCATTAAACAGGCTGCGACCACTACTGAAATCCGTTGGGTTCGAAGATACACCCAATAGCTCTTGCATCAGTGTTACTGACACGTCTAGATGACTAGAACGGTGGGTGTATTCAGAAGCAGACTTGCCAGGCCAGCTGATAAACAGTGGTACTTGTAACTGATAACGACTGTAGTTGGAGTTTGCACCCCAGCTGTTGGTTTTGGTTTCGTTAAACTCAGTACCGTGGTTAGAGGTAATGATAACCACCGTGTTATCGGCAAGCTCTAAGCGTTCCAGTTCAGCGTAGATAGTTGCTAGCTGAGCATCGGCCGCTGTCGCCGACTTTTGATAGTCTGTTGCAAAACGCTCTGCTGTCGTTAGCGTAGAGTCCGACTCTGAACTTGAATCGTAGCTGGCGAAGTTATCCAGTGTAGTTAGTTCAATAAAGTTAAACCAAGGACGCTTAGCTTGCGGTGATTGAATCCAGTCAGACCAAGCTTTTATGGCACTCTGGTCATCATAAGTTGCTTGCTCTGGCATCACATCACGGCCTCGGAAGATGATATCCGAGTACAGTGCATCACTAAAGTTGTCGCCACTGAAAGCAGCGAACTTGTAATCGTGATTCTCTAAAACATCGAGCAATACTGCGCTTGACCCTTGAGCTTCAATGCTGCTTGCGTAGCTGCTCGGTAGGCCGTAGAACAAGCCAAAAATACCAAACATATCGTTGCTTGAACTGTAGTGGTTGGTGAAGTTGATCGACTGTTGCGCGTAGGCATAGCTGTTTGGCATCGCCGTCGCATTAAGTGCGTCAGAGCGAAGGTTGTTCACACTCACCATCAGGATATTAAGATCATCACTGCGGCGGTTGTATTGAATTTTTTCTAGCGGGTAGCTAACTAGGTTTACGTTCTCTTTGTTCGCTTCTAAACGCTCAAGGTACTCTTCACGGTCTAATAGGCCATGTTTTTCCATAAAGCTTTTCGCTGTCATTGGGTAAGACAGTGGGAAGTTCGCTTTCTGGCTAGTAATTGGGTTATAGAAGTACGCATCAGCCCACATGTAGGTCAAGTGGCTGCTGATGAAACACAGGAAGAAGACGGCAGTAATCGGACGGCCAATGTGTTTATGAGACAGTTTACGCTGCTTACGCCAAACCCACTCAGACAGACCAAGCTGTAGTAAGAAGATAAATGGCATAACAATGAAGAGGTGCTGCAAATCAGACGTGAATGCAGATTCCTCTCCACTGAATAAAACCTCCCACACGACAGGCGTCAGGTGGAGGTTTATATTTTGATACGTTTGGGTATCAATCAACAGGACAGTTAAACCTATGGTCGCGAAGATAACGGCAACCAAACGTAATAACTTCCTCGACGGAAGAACAAAAGTGAGCGGGAACAGCACTAATAGATAGAGCGCGAACACTAAAAAGCCAAAATGACCAACCCACGATGCAGCCAAATAGAATTGGCCTAGCAAGGTTTCTGGCCAAGCAGATTGAGTAATATAACGAGTACCAATCAACATCGCAGCAATGATGTTGAAAAATGCAAACCAGTGACCCCAACCAACCAGTCGAGATACACGATCGCTATATGAGTTTGCGCTGTCTACCATTTATAATTCTTTTATCCGTCAATCAAATTTAGTGAGACTTTTTATCTTCAAGAGAAGAAATTAAAGCCTCGGCAAATTTTTCAGCAATTCCTTTGCGTTGTGAAGCAGCAACATTCTGATTTAAGACATTGGTTGCGATATTTCCAGCGATCATCAGTGAAAGTTCTGGCGAAGCTTTGTGCTTAGTTAGTACAGCACTTACTTCAGCTAGGATTTTTTCAACTTGATCATCTGTGTATTTAGATATAATCGGCATAAGGACTCTAATAATGATAGTAAAAGCGGCTTATGATAACCTACTATGCACGACAACTGAAACCTGAACGGTAATATTTTCACTATGAGCCTTCACCTTTCCAACGTAATTTTACACCAGCTGAGCAAGAACGATCAGGATGAGCTGATTGTTAACTACCGTGCTGAATCTCTAGAAAACGATGCTTCATCTGAAAGCCTAGTTGCTGAACTTCACCGTGTTTTTAATTCAAAAGCAGGCAAAGGGTTTGGTTCTTTCAAATCTGACAGCGAATTCCAGCAGTGGTTGCATCAACTTCGTGCTGGTGAGACAAACTTTTACGATTTTTCTCAAAAGAGTGCGCAACGTCTAAAAGACGAACTATCAAAGTATCCATTCGCTGACGAAGGTATCTTGGTAATGGCTGAATATCAGTCACTTGCAACAGATTACCTTTTCATTGGTTTATTGCCTTCAAACCAAAGCCTAAAGGTTACTGAAGGGCTTGATATTAGTGCGACTGACTACCTTGATATCTCAAAAATGGATATCGCGGCTCGCCTAGACCTTTCAACTTATGAGACTGACAAAGAGTCAAACCGTTACTTAACTTACATTAAAGGACGTGTTGGCCGTAAAGTCGCGGATTTCTTCTTAGATTTCTTACAAGCTGAAGTTGGTTTGGATGCGAAACAGCAAAACCAAGTACTGATGCAAGCGGTAGAAGACTTTGTTTCTGACTCTAAATTGGAGAAAGAAGAAGCGATCAGCTACAAAAAACAGGTTGCGGATTACTGTAACGAGCAGCTTAAAGCGGGCGATGAAGTGCAAGTTCGTGAACTTTCTGGTGAGTTGCCAGCAAGCACAGATGGCACAAGCTTCTTTGACTACACTAGTGAGCAAGGCTACGAGTTAGAAGACAGCTTCCCAGCCGACCGCGCAACTATGCGTAAACTAACAAAATTTGTTGGTGCTGGTGGCGGTTTGAATGTTAGTTTTGATAGTCTGCTTCTAGGCGAACGTATCTTTTACGATCCGGAGACAGACACGCTAACGATTAAAGGCACTCCACCGAACTTACGTGACCAACTGACTCGCAATAAGTCATAGTCCGAAGTTAACGGATAAAAGCGGCAGTAGGACGTTGTCGCTTATTTTGTGCTTAATCTTTTAGCTACGGTCATGGCTTCAAGTTAACACGCACAAGGAATATAGATGGAACAATCAGTAGCAAAGCCCAAACGCTTTAAAAAACCAGCCACCTTTTTGGTTGTGCTCTTGGCTCTGTGGTTACTTCCTTCATTGGCTCTTCTTAATCTAAGCCGTTCCTACACCAATTCTCTTGCTCAAATCGAAGAGCTCGGTATTCGAGTCAACGAGTTGAGGCAATCGCTTTATTTCTCAGAACCACTTCGAGTCTCTCGTATCAATGATCTCGCACTCGATGCTCAATTGGTTTATTCGATCCGACTGCAGATTGAATCTGATTTCCAACACGCCTTGTTTCGTCCTGATGTGAAACAACTGTTGTACGTAGCTGATCAGTTCCTTGAAAAGTTCGATGAGTTCATTCCAATCGAAAGCCAAGTTCAAGACATCGTTGATAACATTAAGATTTTGCGTGCTGATAAAGAGCTTTCCCCTAAGCTCAAACCACTCCTCAACGAATTCGGTGTTGTGGTATTTGAAGCCATGTATTCTGACAATCAAAGTTCGTCAGCGACTTATCGCGCCTTTGATTCCATTTTGGACAAATCTTATTCGCTAGAAACCGAAGAGCAAGATGCACTCCAGCAGTTACTGGCTGATGCGTCAGCATTGTTGAGTGATTATGCTCAACTTAACTATTTGGTTGATAAAATTAAGAAAAACTCTGTGAATGAGCAGATCATAAAACTCGAAGCTGAGTTCCATGACCGTCAATTCAACCTATTGTTGGTGATGCTGGGCTTAAGCTTGGTAGCGATGAGCGGGATAGTGTTTTGGGGCGCTAGGTCCACAAAAACGATGAAAGAAGCAGACCAAGAACTCAGCTCTGAACTCGAAATTAATTCAAGTAAGGAGGACGCTTCTTCTAGCGATGTTGTTTCCTCAGCAGTGAAACAAGCAGATAGCGACGCTTATGTATCCGAAAACAAGTCAACGAGCCAGTATTCCGCCTCTCAACCTATGCATAGCGTTAACGTTACAAGCCAACCAATTGTGCAGCAAGACTCTATTCAGCAAGCCTCTGAGCAGGTACCAGTAGCAGAGAAACACGTTGCCAGTGTCACAGATTCTAAGCCTGCGATTGATATCGAAGACATGTTAGAAACGCTCGACGGTGATGCTGAATCTGTCGAACTCTTGCTTGGTGTGTTTGTACAAGATCACGCAGGAGACTACGAGAAGTTTAAGTCTTTGTTGACCAAAGATGAAACCTCCGCCGCTCGCATTGTGCATAGCTTAAAAGGTGTGGCTGGCAGTATTAAAGCGTCTCGGTTAGCCATCATTGCCGCAAGTATTGAAATGACAATGAAGCAGTCTAGAGCGATCAGTGAACATGATTTAGCTGAACTAGAGCAGGCTATAAAAGCCACTGTGGATTCTGCTCATGAATATTTAGATAGTCAGCGTTAACTTTTACAGGATTTTTGACAATACTCTGACGAAGCGCTCATACAATCCGCGCCCTTAGTCTTTGTCAGAGGTTTATATGTTACGAGTTTCGAGTCGAAGTTGGATGGTGTTGGTGCTTAGCATTGTGCTAAGTGGTTGTTCTCTCTTAGAAGTTAAGTTAGATAATCAAACGACGCCTCTCACTCAACAAGAGTTAAATGCTCGGATCATGACGCGTGAATACGCCAAGATGTTCTTTACTCGAGTAGAAGACTCGGCCGATCTCATCGCGCAATCTTACCATGCTGATGACACCTTACATCAATCTTATGTGTTGCTTTGGAAGATCCATGCAGAGCAGGGCTTACAACAAGCGGCTTACCAAACTTCTCCAATGTCTGCGTTAATTGACTCATGGGTTTTCACTGCCCAAATGAATCAGTTTTATAGCCAAGGCGACGGCGCGGATCTGTTCGCCACGGATGATGCGGTAGAGACTGCTCGTTTTCTTGATCAAGAAGCTGAGAAACTGGCAAAGGGTGTATTGAGCTCCAGTGATTTCAAAAGCAGCAAAGCGTTCGTTGCTCAGTTTGCTGCTAACCACCCATTTAAAGACCTCACATTCAGAAGCACACCTGCTTACCGTGAATGGCTAAGTTACCTTGGTAAAGACGAATCGCAAATCGTCCAGAGCTTAGGCACCATGCCCGAAGCCATGAGTGACGCATCTGATCGTTTAAGCCTTATGGCTGACCAGACACCGAAACTGATGTCGTGGAAGGCGGAGCTGGTTGCATTGAATAGCTCGCTAACGGGTGAAGACCTATCGATGACGCTGGAAAGCCTTCGTCAAACATCAGCAAGCATGCAAGATTTCATTGAGAATAATCCGGAATACATGCAAACACTGGCTTCTATTATGTCGACAGAAATGCAGCCAGTGCTCAACGACCTGAGCGACAAGACAGACCAAAAATTAGCGATGTTGAGCGATGAACGTGTGGCGTTAGAAAAAATGGTGACGCGAGAGAGAGAAGCGCTGGTAGAGATGATTGCCAAAGAGCGCATTGAGATTGCCGGCATTGTGACTTCAGAAAGAGAACTGTTCACGCAAGACCTTGATCGGGTCTCTCAAGAGGTGGTCGTGCTTGCGATTGATAAACTGATGGAGTTAATCAAAGGTGTGATTATTTACTTCATTCTGTTTATCTTAGTGGTGTTCTTTGCACCGTTAGGCATCGGTTACTGGTTGGGTAAACGAACCGCCAATAAATAGATAGATAAATAAGTAAATCAGCAGATCAAAAAAGAGCGCTCTAGGGCGCTCTTTTTGCATTTATCTATTAACGTTTTGAGTTAAGTTCGAAAGCGTTAGCTCCTGAACTTAAGCTTGTTGCTTGCTTAACTCTGTCGCTTCTTCAGCTTCAAACGCTGGTGCTGTTGGTTCACACTTATCAACGAACCAACCCATGTAAGATGTCACGATAGTCACGATGATACAGATGAAGCTTAACCACATGAAGGGTGCGTAAGACAGCGTTGCAACACCAAGAATACTCGCCATGTAGATACCGTTATCACTCCAAGGAACCATGCCTGACGTTAGCGTGCCACCAAACTCAGCGTTACGAGAAAGGTTCTTACGTTTGTAGCCTAAGCGGTCGTAGTTTTTCGCACAGATTTTTGGTGTAAGGATGAGCGATACGTACATTGCAGAGCCGAACACGTTACCCATGAAAGCCGTACCAATTGTGCTCGTCGCTAGTGAACCTGAGCTATTTACGCGGCGCTCAAACACCTTAGCGATTGTCTCTAGTACACCCACTTTATCCAGTAAGCCACCGAAACCTAGACCAAATACGATAACCGCAACTGAACCTAGCATTGAAGACATGCCGCCACGGTTAAGAATTGAATCAATAAACTCTACGCCAGATGAGATTGAGAACGGTGCCCAAGCAGTGTTGAATGCCGTTAGGAAGTCGATATCTTGGATCATGACTGCCCAGATAATACCCAGCAGAGAACCAAAGCTGATGACCGGGAATGAAGGCATACGGAAAGCCAACAGACCAAGCACGATAAGTACCGGAACGAATGAGTAAGGCGTGATGTAGAACTGAACTTCCATCGCTTTGATGACAGAGTCAACTTGGCTCATGTCAACGTTGCCCGCGTAGTGGAAACCAAACGCAGTGAACATGATGCCTGTAATCACGTAGCTGATTAACGCAACTGGCAACATGCCCTTGATGTGTTCAACCACTTCAACACCAGACATTGAAGAAGCCAGAATCACTGAATCAGAAAGCGGAGACATCTTGTCACCGAAGTAACAGCCTGACAGCACGGCACCTGCAGTAACCGGTGCTGGAACACCTAGACCTTGGCCGATACCCATCATCGCGATACCTGCTGTACCCGCAGCACCCCAAGAAGTACCGGTCGCCAATGCAGTTAGAGAACAGATGATCATGGTCGCTAAAAGGAAGATAGAAGGGTGGATAGCTTTCAGACCATAGTAAATGATAGTAGGTACGATCCCGCCTGAGATCCAAGTACCAACAAGAGCGCCAACGGCTAAAAGTATTAAAACCGCGCCTAAGCCATTGGATATTCCTTTGAGTGCTGCTTTTTCTAAGTCTTTGTATTGGTGTCCAAGACGAATACCAAGAACCATGATAATGAACCAGCCAATATACAAGGCAAGTTGAATTGGAAGGTCAAGCTTTGCAGTAAAGGAAAAAGCAAGGGATAGAAATAGTCCTAACGCGATGAATACCTGCAATAGGTTCGGTAGGCGAGTTTTACTCTGCTTCATAAAAGCCTCTTGTGATTTCGAGCATTTATAGTGCTTCGTTATAGTGTGTGGTGCAAAACGGACACTACAGTAATTAGTTTATTATATCGAAAAAATACGTCCAAGTTGTGATATTTGACTGTTAACTCAATCAATTGTGGTTTCATAACCTAAAATTTTGTTAAATTCATGATTGTTACATGTTGAAACTTGTCGCACGTTGTTTTCGTTTTGTAAAATAAAATTCTGATTAACCTTGGTTTAAAAGAGGGATTTACTGTTTGTGATGAGCGTCGATTGAATCGATTTTGGCGATGTAAATGTTTGAATTTGACGATAATGGGCGCCTAATCAATGAGGTGGAGATGGAATGTCGATACAGAGATAACTGCACGATTCATTACGTTCACTTAAAAGAAACGAAAAAGTTACACTTTTTGACAAAAAGCACTTGAGTTCTGTTTCTGAAAAACTTATAGATGGGGGAGAGCAATTTTTAATTTATACATGGAGAGTGAGCGATGAGAGTAGGTCTAGTTGGTTGGCGCGGTATGGTTGGTTCTGTACTGATGCAACGTATGGTTGAAGAGAAAGACTTCGACTTGATTGAGCCTGTTTATTACAGCACATCTCAGATTGGTATTCCTGCCCCTGTTCTAGGTGGTAAAGATGCGGGTCTACTTCAAGACGCTTTTGATATTGATAGCCTAAAACAGCTTGATGCTGTGATTACCTGTCAAGGCGGCGATTACACATCAAAAGTATACCCAGCACTGCGTCAAGCAGGTTGGAAAGGTTACTGGATTGATGCAGCTTCTACTCTGCGTATGGACGCTGATTCAATCATCACTCTTGATCCTGTTAACTTGGCTCAAATTCAGCAAGGCATTCACAGCGGCACCAACACGTTCGTTGGCGGTAACTGTACTGTGAGCTTAATGCTTATGGCTCTAGGTGGCCTATACGAGAAAGGCATGGTTGAGTGGATGAGTGCCATGACTTACCAAGCCGCTTCTGGTGCAGGTGCTAAGAACATGCGTGAGCTGATCTCACAAATGGGTGTGATCAACGACAGCGTAAGTTCTGAGTTAGCAAACCCTTCAAGTTCAATTCTTGATATCGATAAGAAAGTTGCTGATACGATTCGTTCATCTTCATTCCCAACCGACCAATTTGGTGCTCCGCTTGCAGGCTCACTGATTCCTTGGATCGATGTGAAGCGTGAAAACGGTCAGAGCAAAGAAGAGTGGAAAGCCGGTGTTGAAGCAAACAAGATTCTTGGTCTAGATGGTCAGCCAATCCCAATTGATGGTACTTGTGTACGAATCGGTGCAATGCGTTGTCACGCTCAAGCACTAACGATTAAGCTTAAGCAAGACGTGCCAATGGATGAGATCGAAGAGATCATCGCAACGCACAATGATTGGGTTAAAGTGATTCCTAATGACCGCGACATCACGGCACAGGAGCTAACACCAGCGAAAGTAACAGGCACAATGTCTGTACCAGTCGGTCGTCTGCGTAAGATGTCGATGGGTAACGATTTCCTAAACGCCTTCACTGTTGGTGACCAACTGCTTTGGGGGGCTGCAGAACCACTACGTCGTACTCTACGCATTATCCTTGCTGAGAAAGCGTAATAGGCAAGATTGCTTAAATTCTATTAGCTGATAAACCGAAAGGGTTGACGACAAACGTCAACCCTTTTTAGTTTATTGCTACCTCGTTATTCGGCCCTCGAAACTGCCCTTAAATATCTTCGCATCTCGCTACTCGAATCTCGTGTCTGCTTTTATTTCTTGTCGGAGACGACTCGCTTGTCTGGATCAGCCAATTCGCTAGCACAGTGCTTGCAATACATGGCGTCCGAATCATGGCCCGCTCGGTTGCAGTTAGGGCACTTAACCAATTCTTTGTGCGAGTTCATCTCATTACTAAGTTCTGCAGTAATGATTCCGGTCGGCACCGCTAAGATAGAGTAACCCAATAGCATGGTCAGTGATGCTATGGCTTTACCAAGCGCGGTCTGCGGCACCATGTCACCATAACCAACCGTAGTGATAGTCACGATCGCCCAATAGATACTGTGAGGGATACTGGTGAAGCCATTGTCAGGGCCTTCAATAACAAAGATCAGTGCGCCAAAGATAACCACTAAGATGCCGACGGTGCTAAAGAAGATAAGTATCTTTCGTCGTGCCATTAATAGTGAGCGCAACAGAATATTGGAATCTTGCAGGTAGCGAACCAGCTTTAGGATTCGGAAGATACGCATCACACGCAGCAGTCTCACTACGCCCATAAACGAAGCACCTGGGAAGATGATCGCAAGGTAGGTTGGAAGAATCGCTAATAGATCAACGACACCGTAAAAGCTGGTGGCGTAGGATTTTGGTTTTGGAGAGCAATAGAGCCTCAATAAATACTCAACAGTGAAGAGGGCTGTAAAAGTGTATTCGATATAACGCAGCTGTTGTGACCATTCGGTCATGACATTTGGGATGGACTCTAGAATAAGTACCAACAGCGAAGCCAAGATTGCAACGATCAGTGATATATCAAATGCACGGCCAGCTGGCGTGTGAGTACCAAAGATAATGACGTATAAATGATGCTTGAGTGGCTTGCGTGACATAAGGAGAAGTTCATCTTCTGTTAAAGGTATTAACAGTCATTATACAAGCTTGATAATAACGAGGCGAGTGAAAGCCTATTTGCTTTACTCGCCTCACAATAATCAGTTTTAGTTTCACTTTTTTAATGGGCTAAATGCCCCTGAGTCTTATGCCAAGCCAGGGAACAAGTTGCGAAGCCCGTTAGCTATAAATTCGATACCTAGTGCACCAAGAATCAAGCCCATGATACGCGTGATAACGTTGATCCCTGTTTGACCTAGAAAGCGAACGATAACCGGCGCTGAACGGAACAGAAGCCAAGAGCACGTTGCGAAAGCGATGATACTAATGCCAATGCCTACCGTATCGATTGCGGCTGGATAACGAGAGCCATAGACAATCGTTGAACTAATGGCACCTGGGCCTGCCATTAGCGGCATAGCCAGTGGAACAACACCGATTTGCTCTTTGCTGATGTATTCAGATTTTTCTTGTTTGTTCTGCTTATCTTCACCGAGCTTACCGCTCATCATCGAAAATGCGATGCTCAGTAATAGTAAACCACCTGCAACACGGAATGAGTCCAGCGAGATACTAAACATATCAAGCAGCATTTGCCCCGCAACAAGCGACACAATCAAGATCACGGCAACAGCAATGTTTGCTTGTAAGGCTGTCCTGTTCCTCTCTTCTGGCGGCATATGAGCAGTAAGAGAAACAAAAACAGGCATGATGCCGATAGGGTTTACGGCAGCAACAAGCCCAAGGAAGAATTGCATAAAGATTGCGAGTTCTAAGCCTTGCATGAGAGTGATCTCCAGTTAGCGTACTTTAAGGTTGAAGGGTTGATCTGTGAATAGTCTAGGCGCGTAATGTAAGGGACAAACTACATTTTCACGAATGAAAAAAACTAACTTGAAATGGGTGATTCTTTTTAGAAAAACTAATTGAATCTCACTTTTGTTTTAGGCTTGTTGCAAGCTAGTCGGTAGTGTTTCATTTTGTAATTTCTTATTGAGTAACTGTTAACCGACGCACGAAATTAATAAAAATTATGTCAGAATCTAGCCCGTGCAACGGTATAGATATACTCTCAGTAGCACGAATATAGCTGTATACATGTAATTTAACGGACTAAAAATGAAACTTTTTTACAGTTTATTACGCTATGTAGAAAAAAGTTGTCTGTTTGCTTGTTTTTTGCGCGAACGAAAAGTGTGATTTTAATCTATATAAATCATGCTCTTAAGTTAATTTTTGCGATTGCCTTACTACTTTCTGGTTAATTCTTTTTTGGTAACTGATCTGGGTCAATTTTTTTCACACAGTGAAATAATATACTCAGCCCTGAAAGCAATTTACTAAGAACGCTGGTGTTTAAGGTTAACGGCAAGCAGCGAATTTAATAAAAAGTTTTTAATATTTATTATTTTAGGAGATCCACCATGCCTGTAACTAACTTAGCGGAACTTGATGCTCTAGTAGCTCGCGTTAAAGCAGCACAAGAAGAGTTTGCAACATTCTCTCAAGAGAAAGTAGACGCAATCTTCCGCGCAGCTTCTCTTGCTGCTAACCACGCTCGTATTCCACTTGCTCAACAAGCAGTTGCTGAATCTGGAATGGGTATTGTTGAAGATAAGGTTATCAAAAACCACTTTGCATCTGAATTTATCTACAACAAATACAAAGACGAAAAAACATGTGGCATCTTAGAAGAAGATGACAACCTAGGTACAATGACTATCGCTGAGCCTGTAGGTATCATCTGTGGTATCGTTCCAACAACGAACCCAACTTCTACAGCAATCTTCAAATCTCTAATTTCTCTTAAGACACGTAACGGCATCATCTTCTCGCCACACCCACGTGCAAAGAACTCAACTAACGACGCAGCGAAACTAGTTCTAGACGCAGCTGTTGCAGCTGGTGCTCCAAGAGACATCATCGGTTGGATCGACCAACCATCTGTAGAGCTTTCTAACGCGCTTATGAAGCACGACGGTATCGCACTTATCCTTGCTACTGGTGGTCCAGGCATGGTTAAAGCAGCATACTCTTCTGGTAAGCCTGCTATCGGTGTTGGTGCTGGTAACGTTCCTGTAGTTATCGATGAAACAGCTGACATCAAACGTGCTGTAGCATCTATCCTTATGTCTAAGACTTTCGATAACGGCGTAGTATGTGCTTCTGAGCAAGCTGCAATCGTAGTTGGTGAAGTATACGACGAAGTGAAAGAGCGTTTCGCTTCTCACAAAGCTCACGTTCTATCTAAAGCTGACGCTGATAAAGTACGTAAAGTTCTGCTTATCGACGGCAACCTAAACGCTAAAATCGTAGGTCAACCTGCTCCAGCAATCGCTGAAATGGCGGGTGTTAAAGTTCCTGCTGATACAAAAGTACTTGTAGGTGAAGGTCTTGGTAAAGTTTCTTACGATGACGAATTCGCTCACGAGAAACTATCTCCAACTTTAGGTCTATTCCGCGCAGACGACTTCGAAGACGCAGTTGCTCAAGCGGTAACTATGGTTGAAATCGGTGGTATCGGTCACACATCTGGTCTTTACACTAACCAAGATACTAACGCAGACCGCATCCGTTACTTCGGTGACAAGATGAAGACTGCTCGTATCCTAATCAACATCCCGACTACTCACGGTGGTATCGGTGACCTGTACAACTTCAACGTTGCACCTTCTCTAACTCTAGGTTGTGGTTCATGGGGTGGTAACTCTATCTCTGAGAACGTAGGTCCTAAGCACCTTATCAACAAGAAAACTGTAGCGAAGCGAGCTGAAAACATGTTGTGGCACAAACTACCTAAGTCTATCTACTTCCGTCGTGGTAGCCTTCCAATCGCAATGAGCGACCTAGAAGGTAAGAAACGCGCATTCCTAGTAACTGACCGTTTCCTATTCAACAACGGTTACGCAGATGACGTAGTTAGCCTGCTTAAAGCACAAGGCATCGAAGTTCAAACTTTCTTCGACGTAGAAGCGGATCCAACGCTATCTGTTGTTGAGAAAGGCGCTGAAGCAATGAAGAGCTTCCAACCTGACGTAATCCTTGCTCTAGGTGGCGGTTCTCCAATGGATGCTGCTAAGATCATGTGGGTTATGTACGAGCACCCAGAAACTCACTTCGAAGAACTAGCAATGCGCTTTATGGATATCCGTAAACGTATCTACAAGTTCCCTAAAATGGGTCAAAAAGCTGAGCTTGTATGTATCACTACAACTTCAGGTACGGGTTCAGAGGTTACTCCATTCGCTGTTGTTACAGACGACAAGACTGGTGCTAAATACCCACTAGCTGATTACGAAATCACGCCAAACATGGCTATCGTTGATGCGAACCTAGTTATGAACATGCCTAAGTCTCTAACAGCGTTCGGTGGTTACGATGCAGTAACTCACGCTCTTGAAGCTTATGTATCTGTTCTAGCGAACGAGTACTCAGACGGTCAAGCTCTTCAAGCACTTAAGATGCTTAAAGAATACCTACCATCAAGCTACAAAAATGGTGCGGCTGACCCAATCGCTCGTGAGAAAGTACACAACGCAGCAACTATCGCTGGTGTAGCATTTGCGAACGCATTCCTAGGTGTGTGTCACTCAATGGCTCACAAAATTGGTGCTGAGTTCCACCTACCACACGGTCTTGCTAACGCACTACTTATCTCTAACGTTGTACGTTACAACGCGAACGATAACCCAACTAAGCAGACTGCATTCTCTCAGTACGACCGTCCACAAGCACGTCGTCGTTACGCTGAAGTTGCTGACCACCTAGGCCTAAGCCAAGCTGGTGACCGTACTGCTCAGAAGATTGAACGTCTACTGACTTGGTTAGAAGAGCTTAAAGTTGACCTAGACATCCCACTATCTATCCAAGCTGCGGGTGTTAACGAGTCTGACTTCATCGCTAAACTAGACGAGCTAGCTGTTGAAGCGTTCGATGACCAGTGTACAGGTGCTAACCCACGTTACCCACTAATCACTGAGCTAAAAGAAGTACTAACAACGTCTTACTTCGGTACTCCTTACGTTGAAGGTGAAACTTTCGAAGGCACTACAGTGATTCTTAAGAAAGCTGACCAAAAGCCAGCTGACGCGAAAGCGCCAAAAGCTAAAAAAGAAAAAGCTAACGCGTAATAAGTAAGCATTAGTTTTGAGATAAGTTTTCGCTAGCACGAACCTTATCTATCGGGAAAAGATCAAAGCCCTAGTCGAGAGACTGGGGCTTTTTTTATGTTTGTTGCCTGATCTACGCGGCTTGAAAGGCTAGAGAAATGTCACTCGATTAGAAATGAATGGCTCAAATGTGCTTGGCATCGGGGAAGAACTAAACCTCAGCAGCGACCACTCGTCCACTAAAGTAATCATTAGAGACGATGTATTCCGTTGTTCTGGTCAGTTCATCTTGCAGCTGAGCCCAGTGGCATCGGTTGAGCTTGCCATCGGAGTTATGGATTGCAGGGACAACACCGCCGACTCGAATACCAAATGGAGTCAGTTCTTTGGCCCAGCTATGGGTAAAGCCAGTAATCATTGAGTTCGCACTTTCTAGGCCGGACACGTCATGGAAGTCATCGTGAGAGATCACATTCACAATAACGCCTTCTTTATCCTCCTCTCGCAATCTCTCGGCACTGATTTGCCCAAATGCGAAAAGAGTCGTAGCCATAGAAGAAAGATCATTGATAAAGCTACTGACAGGTTGATCGCCAATTAGGCTTGGCATCGGGGAGCTTATCCAATTATTGACCAGTACATCGGGTGTAGTGTTGAAGGTGGTTTGAATAAAATCAAACACGCTGAGAATTGCTTGGTTGTCATTACTTTTGAGTGTGTAGTGGTAAACCGAGTCAGAAAAACGAGCACATTGTAAATAGGTCTCTTGAAGTGCTTCCGTGTCTTTATCACAAAGGATGACGGTGGCTCCAAGGTTAACAAAGTGGTTCGCAATCGTCCCTCCGAGTTGTGAGCCTGCAGATGTCACCAATATGATTGAGCTTTTTATTTCCATCCCAGCACCTAAATAAATCGTCCATGTCGGATAAGGATGGGTTAAATTTCATACAATGGGTGTGAAGAGGTTCAAACTAAGGCGTGCCAATTGATAAGTTTTTATGAACTTAGTGGCAGCTCACATTTCGCAGTAACTTCAAGTAGTAATCGACAATTCGTATTTCATGTTCACCCAAGGCTGGTGGTTCATATCACGCATGTGAATGATTTGAAATGCGGCGAACTAATCAAGAATAGCAGTGGATAGAGAACGAAAAAGAGGAAAGGTAGGTGACCGCTATACTTGAGCTTGAATTTGGTACTGACGCTGGGCTGTTGATAGTTCATTGTAGAGCGTAGCAAGTGGCAAATCAGGTACCTGTTTGTTTGCCAATTTACGTCGGTCATGACCAGAAAGGTTTTGGTAAACCTCTTCGGGTAAGTCGGCTGTATCTTCAGGCATGAAGGCAAGCGCTTCCGGTTTCAAGTAATGGCTGAGTTTTGCGCTGGCAAGGCTAGCTTGATGAAAATGATTAGATTGCTGAGCTGAAATTTCATAAGAAGATTGGTTCGAACGCAGCTGCTGCGGTTCTGCCACGCCGAAGTGTTTACGCAGGCGATCTTCAGTTGTCTCTGTGACTTCAATGGTGTCAATCGGCGTGCAATCACGAACGTCATTAGAAAACATAGACAACAGCAACGCGAAATCTGCACGGCGACCTTGCTCAACCGCTTGGCTGATCCCGATGCCGAACTTCAGTTCGTTGATGATTCCTGCTTTGTCTAAAGTATGTATTTGCATGCTGCCTCTCATTGGATACACCTTTAACGGCATGGAGTCGGCAAACTTTAGTGTTTAATTACAGGCAAATAGAGAATTTATGCAGGGCGGGGAAGAGTGCTAGGAATTGGTCGAGAAGTAAGCTCTCTTGGCTAACTGGCTAACTGGCTAACTGGCTAACTGGCTAACTGGCTAACTGGCTAACTGGCTAACTGGCTAACTGGTTAATAGGCTAAGAAAGGCCTAGATTTTGTGGAATACGACAGATACAAAAAAGCTCACGCCGGGGCATGAGCTCTCAATAGACAACTCGCTATAAATAGCGCAGCGTAAGCAATAATTACTTAGCTAGGTTCTCTTCTACGAAAGACCAGTTTACTAGGTTCCAGAATGCAGCCATGTAGTCAGGGCGAACATTGCGGAAATCGATGTAGTAAGCGTGTTCCCATAGGTCAACAGTTAGAAGTGGAGTAACACCTTCTTCTGTTAGAGGAGTAGCAGCGTTAGAAGTGTTAACGATGTCTAGAGAACCGTCAGCTTTCTTAACTAACCAAGTCCAAGAAGAACCGAAGTTGTTGATTGCTGAATCAGTGAATTTCTCTTTGAATTCTTCGAAAGAACCGAATGCAGCGTTGATAGCTTCTGCAACAGCGCCAGTTGGCTCGCCGCCTGCTTTAGGAGCAAGACAGTGCCAGTAGAACGTGTGGTTCCAGATTTGAGCAGCGTTATTGAAAACACCACCAGTAGAAGTCTTAACGATCTCTTCTAGTGTTTTGTCTTCAAACTCAGTACCTGGGATAAGACCGTTTAGCTTAACAACGTAAGTGTTGTGGTGCTTACCGTGGTGGAAATCTAGCGTTTCTGCTGAGATGTGTGGTTCTAGCGCGTCTTTCGCGTAAGGAAGAGCCGGTAGTTCAAATGCCATTGCTCAATTCTCCATTGATATGAAAGAGTTAACTCTTTCGATTGCTTCCAGTGATATTATTATTCATGGCTCGCTATACTGCCAACCATGGTCAATTTGCTGACTTGCGATATAGTTTAGCAAGTTTTTACTTTATTAAAAGCTTATTTCATTACTTTTGTGTGAATTGTTAGCTTAGCTTGTTAACCGCTTTTTTTATATGGTTTTTATTCTTTTAGTTTGGGGTAGAATAAAGGCAATAAAAGCCGTAATCCATTAACGAGGAAGCAATGGAAACTATCGATAAAATCAAACAGCAAATTGAAGAAAACACTATTCTACTGTACATGAAAGGTTCTCCTAAGCTACCTAGCTGTGGTTTCTCTTCTCAAGCGTCTCAAGCTCTAATGGCATGTGGCGAGAAATTTGCTTACGTAGATATCCTACAAAACCCTGATATCCGTGCAGAGCTTCCTGCTTACGCACAATGGCCAACTTTCCCACAACTTTGGGTTGAAGGTGAGCTAATCGGTGGTTGTGACATCATTCTTGAGATGTTCCAAAAAGGCGAACTTCAGCCGATCATCAAAGAAGCAGCGGCTAAAGTTGCTGGCGATGACGCTGAATAAGTTCTAGCCTTTGCGCTGAATAGTTAAAATGAGGGGCCTTAATCAGGCTCCTTTTTTGTTTGAATTGATCGAATCATTGACTCGATAAGGAATGAACAATGAACGTAAAACTTCATTATGTGCATGATCCAATGTGCAGCTGGTGTTGGGGTTACAAGCAAACACTTGAGTTATTGAAACAACAATTGCCTGCGAGCATTGAGTTTAACTATGTAGTGGGTGGTTTAGCCCCGGATTCTGATGAGCCAATGTCAGAAGAGATGAAAGGCAAGCTGCAAGCGATTTGGAAGCAGATCGAAGCTAAGCTAGGTACTGAGTTTAACCATGATTTTTGGACTGAGTGCCAACCTGTTCGCAGTACTTACCCTGCGTGCCGCGCCGTGATTGCCGCTGGTTTTCAAGACCATTACGAAGCGATGCTTGAAGCGATTCAACATGCTTACTACCTTCGTGCGATGCTGCCTCATAGCCAAGACACACATTTGCAGTTGGCTGAAGAGCTAGGTATGAATGTTCAACAGTTTGAAAATGACCTTTCTAGCAAGTTATTGGAAAGTGAGTTAGATGACCAGCTAGGCTTTAAAGAAGCGATGGGTGTATTTTCTTACCCGACCTTAATGCTTGAAGTGAACGGCATCTTTAGTGAAGTTGAATTGGATTACCATTCAACGGAAGCGACGCTTAAGTCTATTCGCGAAATTCTTGTGAGTAATGCTCCCGCTGCATAATTCAGCGAGAGTTGTCTGTATTGACGCAATGATTTCTAAGGCTTACTCATAAGAGTAAGCCTTTTTTGTTTGGTGTCGCTAGTTCAATGAGAGTGAGCGGAAGGAAGAGTAGAATGAATCCCAGAGACAAAAAAGACCGCACGAGGCGGTCTTTATAAAAGTTAGCGCAGGGCTCTTTAACTATAGAACCTAATTACAGAACCATGGCTGCAATCCAACCGAATACGATCAGTGGGATGTTGTAGTGCAGGAACGTCGGTACTACTGTTTCCCAAACGTGCTCGTGTTGACCATCGGCATTTAGACCAGACGTTGGACCTAATGTTGAGTCAGAAGCCGGAGAGCCCGCATCACCAAGTGCTGCAGCTGTACCCACTAGAGCGATTGTTGCCATAGGCGAGAAGCCAAATGCTGCTGCTAGTGGAACGTAGATAGTTGCAAGGATTGGAATCGTAGAGAACGAAGAACCGATACCCATTGTTACCAATAGGCCAACGATTAGCATAAGCAGTGCTGCTAGAGGCTTGTTGTCGCCAATGCTTGTTGAAAGTGCTTCAACCAGAGATTCAACGCCACCTGTTTGCTTCATAACTGCCGCGAAACCTGCCGCTGCAATCATGATGAAACCGATCATTGCCATCATGTGAACGCCTTTAGTGAAGACATCGTGTGTCTCTTTCCAAGCGATTACACCACCGAAGGTGAATACCATGAAACCAGCCAAAGCACCGATGATCATAGAACCCGTCGATAGCTGAACCGTTAGCGCAGCAACAATACCAGCAGCAGCCACTAGGATGTGCTTCTTGTTGATCTCTTTCACTTCGGTTGAAACAACAGTATGAGACGTTTCTTTGTATTGGCGAGGCTTACGGTAAGTAAAGAATACTGCAGTAAGAAGACCGAAGATCATGCCTGCTGCTGGTAACAACATTGCCATAGGTACTTGGCTTGCTACAACGTTTTCAAGACCATTGTCGTGAAGGTTTTTAAGCAGGATGTTGTTTAGGAAGATGCCGCCAAAACCAATTGGTAACACCATGTAAGGCGTAATCAGACCAAAAGTAAGTACACACGCAACTAGACGACGGTCTAGGTTCATTTTTGCGAATACGCCTAGTAGAGGTGGGATTAAGATTGGGATGAAGGCGATATGTACCGGAATCACGTTTTGCGAAGACATGGTCACTAAGATCAACGACGCAAGCATGCCGTATTTAAGACCAGTCGATGCTGCACTGTTCTCTTTGCCGTGAATGCGTTTGATAACACTTTGAGCAAGGAGATCTGTGATACCAGAACGTGAGATAGCAACAGCGAATGTACCAAGCATAGCGTAGCTAAGTGCAATCGTTGCACCGCCGCCTAATCCACTTTCGAAAGCCGCGACTGCGTCGTTCAAGCTCATACCAGAGGCTACGCCACCGATAATTGCACTGAACGTCAGAGCAACGACTACGTTTACACGCATCAAAGCTAAAACAAGCATGATGCAAACTGAAATTACAACAGGATTCATATTATTCTCGGGATGTTGTGTTTTTTATGAAGGCAATACGAAAAAACGTTTACCGACTCTATTTTTTATTCTTCGTCAACAAGAGGCCAACCACCAAGGGCTTTCCATTTGTTTACAATGCCGCAAAATAACTCTGTGGTTTTTTGCGTATCATACAAAGCAGAGTGTGCTTCTTTGTTGTCAAATTCCATCCCTGCAGTGCGGCAAGCTTTAGCCAAAACGGTTTGACCGTAGGCAAGACCACTAAGAGCTGCAGTGTCAAAAGTAGCAAATGGATGGAAAGGGACGCGTTTAAGCTTACAGCGCTCACTTGCCGCATTAACGAAGTTCAAATCGAATGTAGCGTTGTGAGCAACCATGATTGCGCGACTGCAATCTGAAGCTTTTTGTTCTTTTCTCACTAGCTTGTAGATTTCTTTAAGGGCTTCTTGTTCCGACACAGCACAACGTAATGGGCTAAATGGGTCTTTAATTCCGTTAAAGTCTAATGCTGCCTGCTCTATATTTGCGCCTTCAAAAGGCTCAATGTGAAAATGAAGCGTTGATGCAGGGTGCAGATCTCCGTACTCATCCATTTTTAATGTAATGGCGCAGATTTCTAATAATGCATCGGTTTCAGCGTTAAACCCTGCGGTTTCCACGTCGATGACCACTGGAAAATAGCCGCGAAAGCGTTTTTTTAGGGTCAGAGCTTCGTTTTCTACAGTCATGTTAGCCCAAATAAGTGTGATTAAGGCTGCATTATTGCAGATAATAGCAGTGATAAAAACTAGGGAAGGGCAATAAATCATAAATTACCTAACCCATTACGGCTTGATAATTGCATATTTAAACGTGAGAGAAAAATGCGGCAATTGGCTGCATTGTTAAACGAATTGCTTAAGAGATACTCCACTTTATGAAGAAACAACTCATAACAGGTTCAATGCTATTTTCGCTACTTGTGTCATCATCGGTCATGGCACAAGAAAAGCGTTACGGAGCATCTCCTCAACAGTCGACGTGGGAGATGGTGGCCAACACGCCACTAGAATGTCGCTTGGTTCACCCAATTCCAAACTTTGGTGATGCTGAGTTCTCATCTCGCGCAAGTAAAAAAATTATTTTGGACTTTGAGCTTAAAATGCGCCGCCCAATGGGTGCGACGCGCAATGTAAGCTTGATCTCTATGCCGCCACCTTGGCGTCCGGGTGAAAGTGCTGATCGCATGACAACCATTAAGTTCTTCCAGCAATTTGACGGCTATGTCGGCGGTCAAACAGCTTGGGGCATCTTGAGTGAGTTAGAGAAAGGGCGTTATCCGACATTCAGCTACCAAGAGTGGCAGAGCCGAGATCAACGTATCGAAGTGTCGTTGTCGTCAGTGCTATTCCAAGAAAAATACAATGTGTTCAGTGACTGTGTTGCTAACCTGCTGCCTTACAGCTTTGAAGATATCTCTTTCACTATTTTGCATTACGACCGCAACAGCGATCAATTGAACAAGTCGTCACGTAAAAGGCTGAGTCAGATTGCTGATTATGTTCGTTACAACCAAGACATCGACCTTGTGCTGGTGGCAACGTACACCGATTCTGTCGACAGCAAAGGTATTAGCCAAAACCTTTCAGAGCGCAGAGCGGAATCGTTAAGAGAGTACTTCAAATCTTTAGGCTTGCCAGAAGATCGTATCCAAGTTCAGGGCTATGGTAAACGTCGCCCGATTGCAGACAACAATTCGCCAATTGGTAAAGACAAGAACCGACGCGTTGTTATCTCTTTAGGTCGTACGCAGGTTTAATCAGAATAATTGCTTGTTTTGAAATCAGATAGCCCGTCGTAATGACGGGCTTTTTTGTCTTTAAAATTTGGAGCCATTGTCTAAACGTAACTCGTTTAGTTCAAGCGGAAACGAGCGATCATTTCACAGTTGGTCGCGGTATCGATCTTTTCTACCATAGAAGCAATTTTAGGATTGGGATGGCGTTTCATGAAATCGATCAGCGCTTTCTTACAGCAACCAATAGAATCGATAAAGCTGGAACATTGAGTGTTAGGGCACTGCGGGATCAGTGTCAGCACTTTTTCTGAAGCCAATTGAAGATACTTGAGCTCGTATTCGGTATCACCAGCCCAACGCCAGAATTGCGCGAGATTGTGGCAAGAAATCACTGAGATCAGTAGGCGTTCGTCAGCCTGAATATCGGTACGCTCAGTGATTTCTTCGCTCAAGTTCAATGCTTGCTGATAGTGAAGAATACTTCGTACAGGATCGTCGAGCTGCAATGCAGTATCGGCAAGTAACGTGTGTTTTTCCCATTCGCTAATCATTGTATTACCTCACTAATCAATAGGTGGTTAATTTAAATGATAATCATTATCATGTAAAGTTTCATTGGTGAGATTGTTAATAATAATTGGTGAAGGGTATTGTTCGTGCGTGGAAACATAAAAAAGAAGCGAGCACAGTGCTCGCTTTTTTTTTCATTTCATCAGGCGTTCAAGCCCAACTTCGCAAAGAGGTTGAGGGATTAACCTTCTAGACCTGCGCTTGCTTGTTTGTTCTGAATAAGCTCAATCATGTAACCGTCAGGATCTTTAACGAATGCGATGTGAGTAGAGCCGCCTTTTACAGGGCCAGCTTCACGCGTTACGTTACCGCCTGCTGCTTTAATTGCATCACACGTTGTGTAGATGTCATCAACACCGATAGCAACGTGACCAAAAGCTGAGCCAAGGTCGTATTCAGTCGTGCCCCAGTTGTAAGTCAGCTCAATCACAGCGCCTTGAGATTCGTCACCAAAGCCAACGAAAGCCAGCGTGTATTCGTACTCTTTGTTTTCGTTCTTACGTAATAGCTGCATGCCCATTACATTGGTGTAGAACTCGATAGACTTGTCTAGATCACCAACGCGTAGCATGGTGTGTAAAATACGACCGTTTGACATGATTTGCTCCTAGCTTTAACTATGTATACGTTTTTGTAATTCTGTTTTATGCCGCGAGATAAACGCGGCGCTTTTGGCCAATAGGCTTGTTAGCTTCTTTCGCTTAGGGCTAACAGCTTATGAGCCTAGACGTCCGTCTTCTCTTTGAAATAGCATAGGTCTTCTATGATACAGCTGCCACAGCGTGGTTTACGCGCGACACAGGTGTAACGTCCATGAAGAATGAGCCAATGGTGGACATCCAGTTTGAATTCTTTTGGGATAACTTTAAGTAGTTTTGCTTCGACATCGTCGACGGTTTTACCCATCGCTAGCTTAGTGCGGTTTGATACACGATAGATGTGAGTATCAACGGCAATCGTTGGCCAACCGAATGCGGTATTTAACACTACGTTTGCTGTTTTTCGTCCAACACCTGGAAGGGCTTCTAATGCAGCGCGATCTTCCGGTACTTCACCATTATGTAGGTCAAGCAGCATACGACACGTTTTGATGGTGTTTTCTGCTTTTGAGTTAAATAGGCCGATGGTCTTGATGTACTCTTTTAAACCATCAACACCTAGGTCGAAAATAGCTTGTGGAGTATTGGCTACAGGGTACAGTTTATCCGTCGCCTTGTTCACGCTGACATCGGTTGCTTGTGCAGACAATAGAACGGCAATCAGCAGTTCGAATGGGCTGTTCCAGTTAAGCTCAGTCTCTGGCTTTGGATTGTTTTCTCTTAAACGCTCAAGTATTTCTACTCGTTTTACATTGTTCATAGCGACATTACTTTCAAATAGTTAGGGCATGAAGCTTGGATTGCTTCTGTTTTATCATCGGTTACGCGCTCTTATGAGCGTCATTATTATATGTACTGTTTAGATCTGATTTTTCCCGCTGGGTGATTGAGCTAACTCAGCGGGGTTTAAGTTAATTTAACTTATTAAGCATTGGTAACGCGAGCGCGTTCAATGACTGGTTTTTCTTGTTTTGGTTGTCTAGATTTTGCTTGGTTATCGATGATGTTTTTCAAAGCAATTAAGAAACCAACACCAATAAAGGCACCCGGTGGAAGCAGGGCTAACAAGAAGCTGTTGTCAAATTGGAAGATCTGGATTCGTAACACCGAAGCCCAGTCACCAAGCAGCAGGTCTGCGCCATCAAATAGAGTGCCGTTACCAATAATCTCACGCATCGCACCTAACACAACCAATACCGATGTCATGCCTAGACCCATCCAGAAACCATCTTGAGCCGCTGGTAGCACTTCATTCTTTGAAGCGAAGGCTTCCGCACGACCAATGATGATGCAGTTGGTTACGATCAGTGGGATGAAGATACCTAAAGATAGGTAAAGCCCATAGGCGTAAGCGTTCATCAGCAATTGAACACACGTTACTAGCGAGGCAATGATCATTACGAATACTGGGATACGCACTTCTTTTGGCACATGGTTACGAACCAAAGAAACAGAAACGTTTGAGCCGACCAGTACAAGCAAGGTAGCAATACCTAGCCCAAGTGCGTTAGTGACTGTTGACGATACAGCCAGCAGCGGACATAACCCAAGAAGTTGCACTAGGGCAGGGTTATTGGCCCACATGCCATTTTTGATCAGTGTTTTATGGTCACTCATTATTCACCACCACAATTTAGAGGTTGAGCAAGCAATGCTTGGTTGTTTTGGTTAACGTATTGAACCGCTTGTTTGACTGACTTCACGACCGCTCTTGGTGTGATGGTTGCACCAGTAAACTGGTCAAAGTCACCACCGTCTTTACGAACCTTCCAACGGTCAAGATTAGAATCTGTAACTTGTTTGCCTGCAAACGAAAGAATCCAATCACTTACACGCAAATCAATCTTATCACCCAAACCTGGCGTTTCTTGGTGAGAAAGCACGCGAGTACCTAAAATAGTACCGTCGATCTTCATTCCAACAATCACTTTAATCGCGCCGTTGTAGCCGTCTGGGGCAATCGCCTCGATCGCAATCGCACTCGGCTCACCATTGATTTTAGCAATGTAAGCAGGCATCGCTTGCTCAGTTCCAAGCTCTTCTGCTTGAACCAAAGTACAAGACGAAAACAGCTCGTTGTCGTGCAGATCGTGCGGGATCACTTGGTTAAGAACAGACAGTAACTGAGCCTGTTCTTGTTGTTTGATCTGATCTTTGGTCAGGTAGTGAGTTACCGCGACCAAACCCGTCGAAGCACACGCAAAAATCGCGAGTACAAGGCCGTTTTTCTTAATTGCATTTAGCATGGTATCCGCTCCCTTAGTGGCCGTATGTACGAGGTTTGGTGTAGTAGTCAATCAGTGGAACACACATGTTGGCTAACAATACAGCAAACGCCACGCCATCAGGGAAACCACCCCAACTGCGGATGATAAATACCAAACCGCCGATCAGAGCGCCAAACACTAAGCGACCTTTCACTGTTGTTGATGCTGAAACTGGGTCGGTCGCAATGAAAAATGCGCCGAGCATAGTCGCACCAGACAATAGATGAATGGTCGGTGATGCGGTTTCGCCGGGAGTAAACATCAAGAACACTAGGCTAAATAGGGTCAAGCTGCCCAGAAACGCGACTGGGATATGCCATTGAATCACGCGTTGCTTGATAAGCACCAAGCCACCAATAAGGTAAGCAAGGTTTACCCATTCCCAACCCACGCCAGCTAACCAGCTGAATTGCGGTTGAGACAGTGCTTCAGAAGCGGTGTTGCCTGCTGTTAATGCGGTTTTGAAGGCATCGAGTGGCGTCGCCATTGTGGTGCCATCAATCCCTAAACGAGCTTGCTGTAGAGATAACCCTTCATTATTGAAACCTGTAAAGATCATCAAGAATGAGTCAACAAAACTGGTTGCTTCAGCCGTTAAGCTCGCGGGTGCATTCCAACTGGTCATCTGAACTGGGAACGAGATTAGCAAAACAACGTAAGCGACCATCGCTGGGTTAAATGGGTTTTGCCCAAGGCCGCCGTATAGGTGTTTCGCGATGACAATTGCGAAGAACATACCTATCACTAGAATCCACCACGGAGAGTGTGGAGGAATCGCGACACTGAGTAGCCAAGCGGTGACAACAGCACTGTAATCACGTAGTGCCATCACTGGTGGTCGTTTTCTTAGCAGCATTACAGCGGCTTCAAAGGTAACAGCAAGTGCAATAGCGAATACTAACTGGATGAGCGTACCCCATCCAAAGAAGTAGGTTTGAGCTAGTAGACCTGGCAATGCACAAATAGCGACCCATTTCATGAGATCAGGGGTGCTTCTACGATTGTGTGCGTGCGGTGAGCTGGCGATAAAGAAGGCCACTACTCTTTCTCCTCATTATTCTTTTTGTCTTGCTCTTGCTGCGCCTTTCTTGCTTTAGCACGAGCAATTGCGGCAGCAACAGCTGCTTTTTTAGGATCGACTGGTTCTGATCGAATCTCAGCTTCCACTTCAATTTCAACTACAGCTTCAGGAGCGGTTGCTTCTGCTTCGACCTGCTTAGCTTGCTGTGCTTTCTTCGCTTTAGCGCGAGCTATTGCAGCGGCAACGGCAGCTTTCTTAGGATCGACTGACTCTTGTTGAGTTTTAGCTTCAACTTCAATCACTGGCTCAGGAGTTTCTGCTGCTTCGTCTTGCTTAGCTTGCTTAGCTTGCTGTGCTTTCTTGGCTTTAGCACGAGCAATGGCTGCAGCGACAGCATCTTTCTTAGCATCGCCAGAACTTTTAACCGGAGCTTCACTTTCGGTTTGAGCAGTTGATTCTGCTTGTTGTGCTTTTTTCGCTTTAGCGCGAGCGATAGCTGCAGCAACGGCGTCTTTTTTAGCATCACCAGTACTTTCAGCCGGAGCGTCAGAAGCTGATTCCGCTTGTTGAGCTTTCTTGGCTTTAGCGCGAGCAATGGCCGCAGCGACAGCATCTTTCTTGGCATCGCCAGAGCTTTCTGCCGGAGCGTCAGAAGCTGATTCCGCTTGTTGAGCTTTCTTGGCTTTAGCGCGAGCAATAGCCGCAGCGACAGCGTCTTTCTTAGCGTCGCTTGATTTTTCAATCGGAGCTTCAGAAGCCGATTCCACTTGCTGGGCTTTCTTCGCTTTAGCGCGAGCTATAGCAGCAGCGACAGCATCTTTCTTGGCATCACCAGTACTTTCAGCCGGAGCCTCGGAAGCTGATTCCGCTTGTTGAGCCTTCTTGGCTTTAGCACGCGCGATAGCTGCAGCGACAGCATCTTTCTTGCCATCACCTGAGCTTTCTGCTGGAGTCTCGGCTGCTGCTTGTTGTGCCTTACGCTCTCGAGCTTGTCGTTTGCGTTCTTCACGCAGTTTCGACATTTCAGAATTGTCTGGTTCAGCGCCATCCGCTTTCTGAGCCGCAGCTTGTTTTGCTTTTGCCTTGGCAATAGCAGCAGCTACCGCAGGTTTCACTGCTGGTTCTGCATTAGGTGTTTGGTCTGCCGCGGCTTTTTGCGCTTTAACGCGAGCAATCGCAGCTGCAATCGCATCATCACCATTGGCTGATTTCATGTCTTTACGACGGTTGTCAGCAGCTTTCTTGAAGCGGTTTTCACGTTCTGCTTTGTCACGCTCCATACGAGCGTTTTTCTCTTCGAAACGAATCTTGGCGCGCTCTGCAGCTGTCGCTTCATCTTTTCTTGTTTTGATTTCGGCTTTCGCTTGGCGATAGTACTGAACAAGAGGAATTTCACTTGGGCAGACAAACGCACAAGCACCACATTCAATACAGTCCTTAATATTCAGCTCTTCACACTTATCCAACTCGTTGGCTTTCGCATGCCATTGCAGTTGTTGAGGAAGTAGAGACGCAGGACAAGCTTCAGCACACGCGCTGCAACGAATACATTCCATCTCGTAAGTGCTTGGTGAGATCTCACGACGCGTTGGCGCTAAAATACAGTTCGACGTTTTAGTGATTGGCACATTGGCATGCGGCAAGGTAAAGCCCATCATCGGGCCGCCCAAAATCAAACGTGGCAGTTTTTTATCCGCTTTGTAGCCAAATTCCTCTAGTAACTCGTGTACTGGTGTACCTAATAGCGCCCAAACGTTACGAGGTTGCTTAAAGGTTTTACCAGTTAAAGTCACCACGCGGTTAATCACTGGTTCACCGTCGATTACTGCTCTCTTAATTGAGTAAAGCGAGCCGACGTTTTGAACCAAAACACCAATGTCTGCAGGAATGCCGCCAGCCGGAACCTCTTTGTTGGTGAGGATCTTGATTAGCTGTTTCTCACCACCAGAAGGGTATTTAGTTGGGATAACACGAATGACGATATCTTTGTCTTTCGCTGCAATCTCAAGTGCTTTTATCGCGCCTGGTTTATTGTCTTCAATGCCGATAACCGTCAGCTTTGGTTGAAGAATGTGTTCAACGACTTCGATGCCTTTTAATACTTCGTCGGCATGTTCTTGAAGCAACTTGTCATCAGAGGTGATGTAAGGTTCACATTCCGCAGCATTGACGATCAAAATGTCGGTACGACCTAAGCCGGATTGAAGCTTCTTAGCCGTAGGGAAGCCTGCGCCGCCCATGCCTGAAATACCAGCTTGGCGAATCACATCTAGCAGTTCGTCAGAAGTCTTTGTCGAAAAATCTTCAACTGGATTTTTTTCAATCCAAGTGTCTAGGCCATCAGGTTTAATAACCACGCACATTTCGCTCAAGCCTGAAGGGTGAGCGGTAGTTCGCGGTTCGATAGCGGTAATCACACCCGATGTTGGTGCGTGTACTGGCAAAGTAAAACCTGTATCTAAAGCCGTAAGTTGCTGACCTTTTAACACAGTGTCGCCAGCAGCAACCAATAGGTTACCTGGCTTACCGATGTGCTGTTTCACCGGAAGAACGATTTCTTCTGGAAGCCTTGCATGGACGATATCAGTAGTATTCGACTGTTTCTTGTTTTCAGCAGGGTGCACGCCGCCAGGGAAGTTCCAAATCGAGCCCGTGCGAATTTGTTCAATTAAAGAGATCATACTAACCCTATGCTTTAGGCTCTGACGCAGTCGCATCAGTCGCTTGGTTAGTGATATCAGTAACAGGAATGATGTTCATCTGCCATTTCCAATTTTCAGTCGTTGTTGCCACTGGAATCATTTCAATACAGTCAGTAGGGCACGGTGCGACACATAGATCACAACCTGTACATTCATCTTTAATTACTGTGTGCAGTGCCTTGGTGCCACCAACAATGGCGTCAACAGGGCAGGCTTGAATACACTTGGTACAGCCGATACACATATCTTCGTGAATGAAGGCAACGGTTTTTACTTTGTTATCTAAGTCATGAGCGGAGTCTTCAACTTCTACGCCCATTAAATCTGCTAGCTTCTCAATGGTTGCTTGGCCGCCCGGAGGACATTTGTTGATCTTGTCTCCGTTAGCGATCGCCTCTGCGTATGGGCGACAACCGGGGTAGCCACACTGACCACATTGAGTTTGCGGTAAAATGGTGTCGATTTGATCGACGATAGGATCGGCTTCAACTTTAAAACGGATAGAAGCAAAGCCCAAAATAGCGCCAAAAACAGCGGCTAAAACGGCTAGCGCAATGATCGCAATTAAAATGGTACTCATGCTTATTTCACCAACCCAGTAAAGCCCATAAATGCCAGAGACATTAGGCCTGCTGTGATCATCGCAATCGATGCGCCTTTGAATGGCATTGGAACATCAGCAACCGCAATACGTTCACGCATTGCAGCAAATAGGATTAATACAAGAGAGAAACCAACCGCTGCGCCGAAACCATAGATGATCGACTGAATGAAGTTGTGGTTTTCATTGATGTTCAGAAGTGCCACACCTAATACCGCACAGTTGGTGGTGATAAGAGGCAGAAAGATACCCAGCAGGCGATAAAGAGTCGGGCTGGTTTTGTGAACCACCATTTCCGTAAATTGAACAACCACCGCGATAACCAAGATGAAACTCATGGTACGCAGGTATTCAATACCCAGAGGGGTAAGGATGTAGGTTTCTACTAGGTATGCAGAGACCGACGCTAACGTTAGAACGAAAGTCGTCGCGAGGCCCATGCCAATCGCAGTCTCCAGTTTCTTGGAGACTCCCATAAATGGACATAGTCCTAAAAACTTCACTAGCACAAAGTTATTGACCAGCACTGTGCCAACCAACAACAAAAGGTATTCGGTCATAATGGATTAATTCTTGAGATTCCGATCCCGATATTATCCTGCTTTGCTCACCTAATAACAACCAAGGATCACTAGGGATTTAGACACTTGGTGAAAAAATCAACGGGTAACCGTTTGATTAAGATGGATCAGGTTAAGTATAGGTGGGTATTTGCGGGGAATGAAAAATAAGATCAACTCAATGATAACTCATCGAATCAATCCTATTTTCTTTGTTGTAAAAAGTATCGAGGAACGAAATGACTTAGTTTTTATTACCCTGAGCTTTCTCAATTAATGTTTCGAACAGAGGCTCTGCGCACCAAAATTGGCATAAATAGCTTATGTTCCGGGTGCTCTTTTGGCTCGTCACTTGCGAGTTGCAGAGAGAGCTTTACCGCTTGGTTAGCCATAACTTGGATTGGATAACGAATGGTGGTCAATCTAGGGTAGATGAAGCGAGCAATGTGGCCGTCATCGAAACCAATAACTGACATATCTTCTGGAATACGAACGCCATTTTCTTGTAATAACGCCAAACAGCCTGCTGCCATGTAATCGTTATACGTTGCAATAGCAGTGATATCTGTGTTTTTTGCCATTAAGTTAACCATGGCTTGCTCACCGCCTAGCTCGTCAGGTTCACCATATTCGATGTACTCATCGTTTGATTCAATACCGTGATCTTTCAATGCATCCAAATAGCCACCTAAGCGGTCGTGAGCATCTTCAATATCGTGACTCGAGCAGATGTAACCAATGTGTTTGTGGCCGTTTTTAATCAAATACTCTGTCGCGATGTAAGAGCCGCGGCGGTTGTCGAGAGCAATACAGCGGTTTTCGATATCGGGAACAATGCGATTGATCAGCACCATGCCGGGTACTTCATTGGCTAGCTTGACCAACTCTTCGTCGCTAATGCCTTTGCTATGAACCACAAGTGATTCGCAGCGGCTGTTGATAAGCAGGTTAATCGCATTACGCTCTTTGGTGGCGTCATGGTAGCCACTGCCAATCAGTAACTGCTTTTCTTGCTCACTTGCCACGGTATCAATGGCTTTGATCATCGAACCGAAGAACGGGGCAGAAACATCATTAACCAGTACACCAATCGCGTTTGAAGATTTGCTGACCAATGCACGAGCGTTGGCATTTGGGCGATAGCCGAGTTTTTCCATAGCGGCTTTTACCGCCGCAATTGCGGTTTCACTGGTGTGAGGTGCATTGTTGATTACTCGAGAGGTGGTCGCGATTGATACGCCTGCTTCCTTCGCAACATCTTTAATGGTAGCCATTCCGCTCTCTTATTCTGAATATAATGCTGTGTGCTGGTGGTTGGATATTTAACAACGGATAGTTAGCCAATTCAAATACTAAACATCAAATATGACGAGGTTTGATGGTTTATTTTTAGTTGGCTGATTAGTTTGAAAATAAAAAGCCAAGCTCTAGATTTGAGCGTGGCTTTTGAGTCACATTGGCGTGTGAGCTGTTGTCGCGTGAAGTAAGGCAATCACAGGTAACCCAAAGTAATAGGGAACCAAGTGGCTTTAGAGTAAAGCACTTGGTCCGAATCTACTTACGATACGCTTGTTAGCGTAACCTGATAACGATATTGATTGTCGGTGAGTTGAAACTCTTGGTGAACACTTGGACTCCAAGAATCATCACCACCAACGCCCATATGTTGGTGATCTACGCGTACATAGATTTTCTCTTCACGAGTCAGGTCATTGGTATGCTTAGCATCCGTTAATTGTTGCTGGCTGTACTGACTCACACTGAATGAAAAATCGCCTTCGATCCCGATATTTCCCACATTCAAGTTTTTGGTTCCGCAACGTAACCCGCTATCAGTTGGGAATATATACGGCGTGTGCATCTGATCCAGTGTCTGTTTGTGTAAACCGAATCGTGCAGCAGCCAAACGGTCTGGATAGTTTTCAAAAGGACCTAATCCCTGCCACGAAACCGGAGTTTCATTGGCTGTTTCGAGTGGTAAAGGCAGCTCCATTTCAAGGCCAATGCGCGGCATCGGTGGTAAGTGATCGGCTAAAGTGACATCAACTGCGATAATCATTTCGCCTAGGTTATTTAAGGTGTATTGCCATTTTGTAATCGCTTGGATTTGGCCATTAAATTGGTAGGCGAATACTGACGTCACTTGTACTGAGTCTACGAGTGCTTGCACGGCACAACTTGTACACTGGCGTTCCCATTGACCAATGCCTGCAAGGTCCCAGCGACAAGCCCATGCATTTGGATCGATGTTGTCTATCTCACTGATACCAATATCGTTATCAAGTGGTGCGCGATAGAAGTTATCGACAGGTGCCTTGATAACTTGCGGTTGCCCATCAACGATCCAGTGGGTCAACAATCCACTCTCTGTATCCCATTGCCATTGATGTGTTTCATCTAAGCTAGACACGACCACTTTATTGTCTTGCTGATGTAACTGAGGAGCCAAAGCATTTGCCGTGCTAGGGAATTGCAAGCCAGCATGGTTACGTAAAGCAAACTGCTCCGTTGCACAAACATGGCCTTCTTCTGCCCACTTGGTTGAATGAGTCAGGGTAATATCGGTATTGAGATGATATTCGACTTGTGCTTTTGGCGTGAAAGCAAGGTCAATGACCAGCTCTTGTTTACTATCTTCAGCAACGGATAATACTTGTTGCCCCGATTGAATCACGATGCCATTTTCGAGCAATTGCCAGCGTAAGATTTCATTGTCAGTCGCTCGGAACAGGTTCTCATTGGTTACCGTTAGGCGGCATTGATCTTCAGTTTGCTCTGCTAACGTCACAGTGATCATTCTCTGGCAGTATTTCGCCTCTTCCAAGGTCGGGTGTACGCTGCGATCTGGGAATATCAAACCGTTGATACAGAACTGACGGTCGTTGATGATGTCGCCAAAGTCTCCACCGTAGGCCCAGAAGTGTTCACCGTTTTCATCCCACTGACTTAATCCTTGGTCAACCCAATCCCAAATGAAACCGCCTTGTAGGCGAGGGTATTCTCGGAATGCATTCCAGTAATCATTAAAGCTACCTAAACTGTTACCCATTGCGTGTGCGTATTCACAAAGAATAAGCGGGCGTTGCTCGTTAGGCAGAGAAACCCATTTCTTGATAGACCATTTTGGAACGGCATCGTCTTCGATAGTGCTGTTAACGCGTGCGTACATTGGCGCAATGATATCGGTCGCTGTGGTATTTGAACCACCGCCTTCATACTGTACCGGGCGAGAAGGGTCGTACTGTTTCGACCAAGCATACATCGCATTGTGGCTGCTGCCGTGCCCTGACTCGTTGCCCAAAGACCAAATGATGATAGAAGGGTGGTTCTTATCACGCATGACCATTTGCGTATAGCGACTCATATAAGCGTGTGCCCATTGCGGATCCGCAGACAAGCGATTCATAGGCTGCATGCCATGGGTCTCGATGTTCGCTTCATCACACACGTATAAACCGTATTCGTCACACAGCTCGTACCATCGTGGGTGGTTAGGGTAGTGAGCGGTGCGCACAGCATTGAAGTTGTACTGCTTCATTAGACAGATATCGCGGATCATGTCTTCTTCTGTCATCACATGCCCCAACTCTGGGTGATGCTCATGACGGTTGACGCCGCGAATCAATAGCGGTTTGCCGTTTAGCTTTAGCTGACCGTCTGTCATTTCGACTTTACGGAATCCAACTTGATAAGCTTCACTTTCTATGTGGTTACCTTGCCTATCAAGCAATGACACGACAATTCGGTAAAGGTTAGGAACTTCTGCGCTCCATTTCTTCGGATCTCGAACATGAAGAGTTTGGAATACCACATCGTCGTAGGTGCCACGCTCGTCAATGCGGCGATTATGAGGGCGATCGATAAGCGGTTCAGTCACCGCGTTTTCACCGTCAAACAGTTGAACCTGAACTTGGTAAGTGTCTGGTGCCGTAATTTTGGTGACAATAGACAGTGAACCATCGCGATAGCATGCGTCTAAATTAGGCGTAACGAACACATCTTCAATGCACTGCTTCGGTTTAGCTAGCAAGGTCACATCACGGAAAATACCGCTTAGCCACCACATATCTTGGTCTTCTAAATAACTACCATCACACCAACGTATCACCATAACAGACAGCGTATTATCGCCAACAGTTAGATACTGAGTTAAGTCGAACTCGGCAGGTAAGCGGCTATCTTGGCTGTACCCAACCCAATTGCCATTACACCAAAGATGAAAAGCGGAATTGACGCCATCAAAGATAATACGCTGGGTGTTCTTTAGGTCATTTTTAGTCAACGTAATTTGAGTGCGGTAACAACCGGTTGGGTTTTCTGCCGGAACAAACGGAGGGTTCACTTCAAATGGGTATTTTACGTTGGCGTAGATAGGTTTATCGTAGCCTTGCATTTGCCAGTTCGATGGTACGGTAATCTCGTCCCATTGTGAGTCATTGAAACTTGTTTCGATAAATTTACCGTCAACTTGTTCAGGTGCATCAAAGTATTTGAACTTCCATTGTCCATTAAGAGATTTGCGTTGTGATTCACTGCCGTCGCGAGCGTGCTTGAGGTTGCGGTAGCTTGATAATGGGCTGTGCGCATTAAGGCAGTGGATATTCACAGACTGTGGGTTTTCCCAATCGCGTCTTTGGATGATGTTTGAAAATGCCTTCATGGTATTCCTACTCTTAAAGTGTTCAATATGGGTCATAATTCTAGTAAGTCATCGGTTTTTTAAGCCGTGATGACCGTTATCAAATCGTTGGTTTTGCGTATTGTTCTGCGTATTGCTCTGTTGGCTTATTGAGCTATTGAGCTATTGAGCTATTGAGCTATTGAGCTATTCAGCGAGCTGTTTTAATAAATAATCTTTTGCTTCGGGCATGCCCTGTTCGGCCGCTTGATTAGCAATAAATGCGGCTTGTTTGATGTCGTTGTTGTTTAGGGCTTGGTCAATGTCCTTTTGGATATTCAGCCATTGCGCCTTTTGATTGGTTTCAACTGTCTGAGTTGATGGTTGAGAAACTTGCGTTGAACCTAAGGTTTCGGGCTCATTGTTGGATGAAACGCCAAGCTCAGCCAATAGAGTCAAAACCGCACTGTTTGTTGATTTGCTCGCCGTAACATCAATGACACCTACGTTGCTCAACGTCGCAGTCAACGGCAGTTGTTTATTGCCAATAATCTGCTGAGATTCTGAATACAGATCTTCAGGATGAATTCGATTGATGGCGCTATCTAACTTAGTGCTATCGGCGCTGACCACAATAAATTGCGCGTTGTCTCGTTGAGGTTCGAGTGCAATTGATGCTTCAATTCTTTCTAACCCTTGCATCGCTGTCGGGTAGTAAGTGAAGTCGTTAGTACTGTATTGACCAAGCAGTCGCCATTGTTTGTCAAAGACGTAGATAGACGGTGCGAATAGCGCATCATTTTTAATGTATGAACGAATGAGTAAGGACAGCGATTGTGTCGTGTCACTGATTTGGTACGCGATGGTCGGAAAGCGTTGGCTATCCGCTTGTGTATTGTCATTTAACAATGAAGAGGAAAGGGTCGGTAAATGACCGTCCATAATCACTTGTTGGTGGAATGGAACAGACAATTGCGTCATTGGCAGCGCACTTAGCTGAGAACAGCATGCACTGTCATTGAAATCAGTCTTAAGTTCCTTTTCAGGTATTCCGCTGCATGCGCTAGCGGTGAGTGCCGCGACAATGATCACCAATGATTTTAATTTCATCTGATTGCTACCTTAGTAAAGGGGAAAACATCGGCTTTCCCCGTTAAATTGCTATTCCAGTGTAGAGCGTCAATTCGTTAATTGAATAGACGCTCGGAGGTTGTGGTTTACCACCAAGTTTCTACGTTGAAACCAAAGGTAATCTCATCGACGGTCTCTGCGTTTATGCTCGTCGCCGTGCCATACACTTCGTTACCACGATCCCACTCGTTATTTGATTCAGAGTAAGTTGCAAAGATACGGATTGATGGGCGAGCCCATACCCCTTTGCCAGCTTGGAACATTTGAGCCACGGTCACTTTATACATATCGTTGGTGCCGGCTCCGTTTTGAGCTTCTACCGTTTCGTAACCCACCTCTAATGCTGTCGACATGTAATCTGTCCAAGCATATTGAGGGCGCGCACCCACACTGAACCACTTCTCACCATCGTTGTTATCTAGGTTTTTGTCTTGATAAGCGATGGAGTACATCACTTGAACATCTTCACTGATATTCAAGTCACCGTGGTTAAACAGTCGCCAGCTAGAGCCATCGTGTTCAACGCCCGTGCTGTATTTTCTGTTTGAGCCACCTTCAGCACTCATTAATCCGCCTGCCAACGCATCGGTACCATATTGGAAGGCCAAGGTGTTTGAACCGTAGTTCCAAGCTTGACGGTAAAGAGCAGAGAGCATTGCGCCAGAAGTAGTAATGTCTTTATCGTCGTAGCTCGAGTTTTGCGTGGTCACGTAGTTCAAACCAAGAGTAAGATCCGCTGTGTCACTCAATTCAATCCCGCTTAAGCGAGCATCAATATTGTGAAGACTACGCCCATCGTCACTTGAAGAATTTGGCGCCATCCAGGCCAAATGTGCATCCGCAAACCCTAGATCCCAATCTTCAATACCTAAACCCGTACTGGATGTATCCCAGTACTTAACATCAATCATGTGGACTTCATGGCGACGATAAAAACGTTCTCCGGCCCATACTTTCGCGTTAGGTTGTCCTTCGATAAGGCCATGGCCTGCTGACCAAAGCTGAATCGTACTTACGTCTCCCCAGCTATCACCACTACCTAGATAAATCGTGGTATCAAAATAAGCGTCATTGTCACGCCATACATCGGCTTTCACACCCGCTTCCCACCAGTTCAGTTCATTACCTAAACGGTAGTTACCGTAACCTTGACCAGCTCGAATAACGTCGTTCCGTTCTCCTTTGCCATCGTTATGTTGGTCATTGTCGGTGTAGATGTTGCCCCATTTCGCATAACCAAAATACGTTACGTTTTCCACTGCAGCGAAGCTGATTAATGGGGTGAGGGCCAGAGTGAATCCTAATGCTTTAACTAGCATTTTTTGTTTCATGAAATGTCTCCATTATTTTTTATTTATGGATATTTTTATGTTTGAGTCCTAACTCGAGCGAGAGTGTAAATGAACAATGGAAACGTTTTCATGATGAGGTTGGCATTTTTACGCTATTGATGGGTTTGTGATTATTTTGTGTGATTTTGATCTGGTTCTTGAGCTTGTATTGGCGGTTTTATAGAGATTTCTGTGGGTTTTTAATGGAATCGTTTTCTATTTTAGGGGTATTGAGGGGGGAACGTGCGCTAAAGTTGAAGTTGCTCGTTGTGTTCGAACATAGGTAACAATGATGTAAGGCTAGAGCTATCAGTGTCTTGGGGATTTTTTGAGGGGAAAAGCAGCCCAGTCAATGATAACTGGGCATGTGAGACAAGGAAGCAAGTATCAAATTCAATGCTGAAGCTAGGCTACAGGCATTGAGTTCTATACCGTCAAGCTGGAATGTAAAAGTTAGGACCCAGGGAGACACTTCATAGTTGTACTCTAAAGGTTAAGAATACGAGTGTGGTGTGGTGAGTTCAAGAGGAAATGTGTGTGACCCAATTTTCAAATTACAGATCCACCACAACGTAATGAATTTTAAGGGCTTAATTGTTGTTAAACTCCTATTAATTTTAACGTTATAGCGCTTTATTTAATGTGGAATATCCCTATTCTTTGGGATTAGGAGTATATGCGTTGAGATGGTGGTTGGCATAAATCTTTGAATTAGGAGGTATTGTTTGAATCTATTAATCTCAAAATATTTAATGGAAACGTTTTCATGATTTTGGGTTTGATCACAGAAACTCTCAGCTCAATAATTATGATACGGGGTAATTAAACGCGTTAAGGTTAAATAAAATGACGAATAAATCCCTAATAGAAATTACGGGTAAAGACTCGCAACTGATCGTTGAACTTGGTGATTTCGCCGAAATTCTGCATTGGGGAGTTCCAGTTCGTGGCGATCTAACGAACTTTCGTGTTTCTCTTCAAAGGCCAGTTCCTTACGGTCGCCTTGATAATGATGTCGCTATGTCGCTGAGCCCAGAGCTCGGACGCGGTGTTTTCAGCAGTCCGGCATTAGAAGGGCACCGAGATGGGTTGGACTGGGCGCCTGTTTTCTCTATTACGGGTATTCAACAAACACCATCTAGCTTAATAATTGAGAGTGAAGATGTGCGTGCAGGCTTACATTTAACAACTGAGTTATGCCTTGATAAACATGACGTTGTGAAATCTCGTCACACCTTAACCAACGTTAAAGCCGGCCTTTATCAGGTGAACCGTCTCGCTAATACTTTGCCATTACCAACAAGAGCTAATGAGTTGATGACGTACTACGGCCGCTGGGTACATGAGTTCCAAACGGTGCGTCAGCCCTTACAACAAGGGGGCTATCAACAAGAAAATCGTCGCGGACGAACGTCTCATGAACATTATCCAGCGATGGTTGTCGGTACCGCCAACTTCAATGAAATGGCAGGTGATGTGTGGGGCGTTCACTTCGCTTGGAGTGGTAACCACAGATTGCGCGCTGATGTAAAAGCAGACGGTCGTCGCTACGTGCAAGCGGAAGTTATTTATCTACCGGGCGAGATTGCATTGGATGAAGGTGAAAGCTTAACGACACCTTGGTTGTATGCCAGTTTCAGTTCGGAAGGCCTAAATGGAATGAGCCACCAGTTCCATTCCCATGTGCGTGGTTCCATCTTGCCGGAGTCTTTCGCACAAAAGCCTCGACCTATCCATCTTAATACATGGGAAGGCATCTATTTTGACCATGATCCTGATTATATTATGTCGATGGCTAGCCAAGCCGCTGATATGGGAGTAGAGCGCTTTATCATTGACGATGGCTGGTTCAAAGGGCGCTGCGGAGACAAGGCTGCGCTAGGGGATTGGTTCTTAGATGAAGAAAAGTACCCAAATGGTTTAGAGCCGATAGTTGAACACGTTAATCAGTTGGGTATGGAGTTTGGATTGTGGTTCGAACCTGAGATGATCAATAAGGATTCTGACTTATACCGAGCCCATCCAGACTGGTTACTTGCGGTTGACGGCTATGACCAACCAACGGGTCGCAATCAATATGTTATCGATCTTCAGAATCAACAAGCATTCGACTTTCTGTTTGAGCGCCTTGATCACTTCTTAAGTCAGTACAACATTGCTTACATTAAGTGGGATATGAACCGAGAGGTTGTACAACCTGCACATCTAGGCAGGGCTGCGGCTCATCAACAAACCGCTCGTTATTATGAGTTGGTCGATAAAGTCCGAGAGAAGCACCCAATGGTTGATATTGAATCTTGTGCGGCTGGTGGTGGTCGTATCGATTTTGAGGTTCTTAAGCGTACGCAACGTTTTTGGGCTTCAGATAATAACGATGCCTTAGAAAGACAAACGATTCAGCGCGGGATGAGTTACTTCTTCCCTCCTGAGGTAATGGGAAGTCATATTGGCGCGAGCCACTGCCACAGCACTCGTCGTCGTCATAGTATTGAGTTTCGTGGCCTAACAGCACTGTTTGGTCATATGGGAATTGAATTAGACCCTGTGAAAGAAATTCAAGAAGAGAAACAGGGCTTTGAACACTACATTAAGCTACATAAGATGCTGCGTCCGTTACTGCATAGCGGGAGAACTTGGCGAGTTCCAACGGATGATAGTGCCCATCAGATCCATGCGGTCGTTTCCGAAGATGTGTCAGAAGCGGTGGTGATGATTGCACAGCTGGCGATGCCAACCAATTCGTTGAGTGGTCATTTGCGCATACCTGGGCTAGATCCACAAAGCCTATACAAGGTCTCCGTGATTGATAAACCGTCAAATTACGATGATATTGTGAATTATCAACCGCCATGGACAGAGTCTGGCTGTGAATTATCAGGTGCTTGGTGTGCCGAGGTGGGGCTGACGATGCCAATACTTGACGCAGAAACAGCGATGCTGATTAAATTTGAACGTATCGAGTAAGTTTTAGCATAGACCTTATATTTGACGAACCGCGTAGGTGAAATTACGCGGTTTTTTATTGCCTTCAATAAGCCGTCATGAACTATCTAATCAATTTGATTTGCCCTTATAGATTGGAGAACTGTAGGTATTCCCAGCGTGATACTGCACTTATGTAATCGTTTTCATGCGTTACTTCACACTACGAACTGTTTTGAGCACTTTAATTAGCGATATTCTCTATCAATTCGAGGGTTTTCTTGTTCGATCTCTCACTTTAGATATTTGACTGAAAACGTTTCCATTGAGTGGTTGTTGATCACAGTATCTGTGCGTTGGAATGGTTACATTAGCGTCGGACTTGATACTTGAGTGTTTTAAGAAGCGACCATAGAGTGGCTCTAAAACAGAACTTGAGTGGATAAATTATTATAAATAAAAGGTAAGCGTTTCAACGTCTGTTAGGAGATGAAGTTACGCGCCTGAAGGAAATACTATGTCTGATCAAATTACTCTACAAACCAAATTATCGTATGGACTTGGGGCTTTAGGTAAAGACTTTGCCTGTGCTCCAATCTACATCTTTTTAATGTTTTACTTCACTGATGTTGCTGGGCTGTCAGCGGCATTTGTGGGTACTATCTTTTTGGCCGCGCGCATTGTCGACGCGGTGACCGACCCAATGATGGGCGTTATCGTTGATAACACGCGCTCTAAGTTTGGTAAATTCCGTCCTTGGATAGTGATTGGAACTCTGTTAAATGCTGTAGTGCTTGTTGGCCTTTTTAGTACGCATATGTTTGAAGGCACTACGTTATACATTTATGCAGCGGCTGCTTATATTCTGTGGGGCCTTACCTACACTATTATGGATATTCCATACTGGTCTTTGATTCCTGCACTATCGAGCTCTCGTCAAGAACGTGAAAAGCTGGTTGTTTGGCCACGATTGTTTGCTAGCTTGGCGTGGTTTATTACGGGTACTTACGGGCTACACATTGTCGGTAAACTGGGTGATGGCGACCAAGGACAAGGTTTCTTCAACGTTGCTATGTTGATTGCTGTTCTGTTCGTGATGAGTGCATTCTTGATTGCTCGCAACGTAAAAGAAAAATCTGCACCAGCAAATGCGAAACCAGCTGAGCGTTTCAGCTTTAAAGATGTAATGGTTATCATTGGTAAGAATGACCAACTAAAAGCACTTATTGGTACCGTATTGTCGTTCCAAATAGCAAACTTGCTGGTGGGTGGTTTTGCGATTTACTACTTCTCTTACGCTTTAGGCAACGCTGACTTGTTCCCCGTTTATATGATGGTGGCAGGTATCGCTGAAGTTGCAGGCGTATTCTTGTTCCCTCGTATTGCATCAGTGTTACCACGCAAGCACCTATGGGTTATCGCTTGTGGCTTTCCAGTGCTGTCTTGTATCACTCTACTTATCATGGGCTTTATCGCTCCAGGTAACGCGATTCTAATCGGTATCGCAGGTGCTGCAATCAAGTTTGGTGTGGGTATCGCTAACGCACTGCAAACTGTAATGCTTGCCGATGTTGTTGATTACGGTGAACACAAAACAGGTCGTCGCAGTGAGAGTGTTATCTTCTCTGTTCAAACGATGCTTGTTAAGTTTGCAGGCGCGGCTGGTGGTTTTATTGTTGGTATGGGTTTGTCTGTGGTGGGTTATGTACCAAACGTGGAACAGTCTGACAGCACTATCATGGGGCTGCAGTTTATGATGGTAGGTTTACCAGCGATTCTAATGACGGTAAGTGCTCTTGTTTATAAGCGCTACTACCACCTGCATGAAGGATTTGATCAAGACCAAGCCGGTAAAGAGACTCAGACAAATGTTGTTACAGCAGAAGCATAACCGCTAAAACGACGTCTCATCTAGAATAACGCTCAGTTTAGTCACTAAGCCCAAACGCCTCCTTGTGAGGCGTTTTTTATGGATGTTAGCTAATCAAAGCTGTGCCTGTAGAGCTTTTGTTTCGACTAAAACGCAAAAAGCCGCATCGAGTGATGCGGCTTCTTTAAATTTGGCCCCCTTGTCGAGACTTGAACGCGGGCGGCTAGGTTTGTGACATTAACTTGGAACAAGTTAGTCGCAGTTATATACGAAAAAAGCCCAATCTTTCGATTGAGCTTTTTTCTGAATTTGGCTCCCCTTGCAAGACTTGAACTTGCGACATACGGATTAACAGTCCGCCGTTCTACCAACTGAACTAAAGGGGAATTGCTTGTTAGCGACGCGAATTCTAATAATTGTCCGGATTTCTGTCAATAAAAAATATCAGAAAAAAGTAAGATAAAAAACTTTACTTTCTTGAACGCCTTATAGGATTTAGCTTTGCTTTAGTTATCCACCAAAATTGTGGATAAGTGTGTGTGTGAAACTTTAACAACAATAATTGGGATAAATCGAAAAATGTAAAAATCTTATCTAACGTAATGTATTTAAAAGATTTATAGCAAAAAATCGCAATTGTATAACTTTTGTAGATTATAAAACGAACAGTAAAACAAGCGGTATTTTTAGGTTTTTTGGGGAAAAGTAGTGGATTAAAATTCGAGTAATTTAGCTGGGGAAACTTTGCAGGGGCACGGATAATACCAAGTTCTAAAAATAAAAGCTATAACTGATATCTGATCTTAAGATGCATTTCTCTAGATAATAGTTGCAACGACACTCCACCTAGAGTGACAATGACCTGATTAAAAAAACAGTATGGAAATGGCGACCTATGAGCAAACTCTTTGACTTGGTATCGGACTACAGCCCGTCCGGTGACCAGCCGACGGCGATAACCAAATTACTAGATGGACTAGATTCTGGTTTGGCACATCAAACTCTATTAGGGGTAACGGGCTCTGGTAAAACCTTTACCCTTGCCAACGTCATTTCCCAATCTCAAAGACCTGCGATCCTGTTAGCGCCTAACAAGACACTGGCGGCTCAACTTTACGGTGAGATGAAATCTTTCTTTCCAAACAATGCCGTTGAGTATTTTGTTTCTTACTACGATTACTACCAACCAGAAGCTTACGTTCCGACAACAGACACATTCATCGAGAAAGACGCGTCTGTGAACGCCCATATCGAACAAATGAGGCTTTCGGCAACCAAGGCCTTGCTAGAACGAAAAGACGCCATCATTGTGGCTTCTGTGTCGGCTATCTACGGTCTTGGTGATCCTAAGTCTTATTTGAAGATGATGCTTCATTTGAGTCGTGGTGAGGTGATGGATCAGCGTGATATTTTGCGCCGTTTGGCTGAGCTGCAATATTCAAGAAACGATGTCGCCTTTGAACGTGGTCAGTTCCGAGTTCGTGGTGAAGTGATCGATATCTTCCCGGCTGAATCTGACCAAGATGCGGTTCGAATTGAGATGTTCGATGACGAAGTCGATTGCATTAGTATTTTTGATCCTCTGACTGGTGCGGTGAAACAAAGAGACTTGCCGCGCTTTACGGTTTATCCAAAAACTCACTACGTAACCCCAAGAGAAAAAATCCTTGAGGCGATTGAGAACATCAAAGATGAACTGCGCGATCGGGCGCAATATTTAAAAGACAACAATAAGCTTTTGGAAGAGCAGCGTATCTCTCAAAGAACTCAGTTTGATATTGAGATGATGACTGAGCTCGGCTTCTGTTCTGGTATCGAAAACTATTCACGATACTTGAGCGGCCGTGCGGAAGGGGAAGCGCCGCCAACGTTATTTGACTACCTGCCTGATGATGGTTTGCTGATCATCGATGAGTCACACGTGACTGTGCCGCAAATTGGTGCGATGTATAAAGGTGACCGTTCTCGTAAAGAAACCTTGGTCGAGTTTGGTTTTAGACTGCCTTCTGCATTGGATAACCGTCCAATGAAGTTTGAAGAATTTGAGTCTATCGCCCCACAAACGATTTTTGTGTCGGCAACGCCAGGTAATTACGAGGTTGAAAAATCAGATGGCGAGATTGCTGATCAAGTGGTGCGTCCTACTGGCTTACTTGACCCAATCATCGAAGTAAGACCTGTCGCGACTCAGGTGGATGACTTGTTATCTGAAATCAGAATCCGTTCAGTGAAAGAAGAGCGCGTATTGGTCACTACGTTGACTAAACGAATGGCAGAAGACTTAACCGAATACCTTAGTGAGCATGGTGTTAAGGTTCGTTACTTGCACTCAGATATCGATACCGTTGAGCGTGTAGAGATCATCCGAGACCTACGTTTGGGCGAGTTTGACGTGTTAGTGGGCATTAACTTACTTCGTGAAGGTTTGGATATGCCTGAAGTGTCGCTGGTGGCGATTCTTGATGCTGACAAAGAGGGCTTCTTGCGTTCTGAGCGTTCTCTGATCCAAACCATTGGTCGTGCTGCGCGTAACTTGGAAGGTAGAGCGATCCTTTATGGTGATTCGATTACTAAGTCGATGAGAAAAGCGATTGATGAAACCGATCGTCGTCGCGAGAAACAGCAAGCCTACAACGAAGAGCAAGGTATCACGCCGCAAGCGTTGAAACGCAATATCAAAGACATTATGGAACTGGGTGATCTAACCAAGTCGAAGCAGCAGCGCCAATCGAAGCAAGTTCCACTATCTAAGGTGGCAGAGCCTTCAGAAAGTTATGCAGTACTTACGCCGCAACAGCTTGATAAAGAGATCAGCAAGCTAGAAGCTGCGATGTATCAGCATGCTCAGAATCTGGAATTTGAATTGGCCGCGCAGAAGCGTGATGAAATTGAGCAGTTAAGAAAGCAGTTTATTACCAACAGCTAATCTCACTTTTCAATCAAGAAGTTGAGCCCCTCAATACAAGAATTGAGAGTGTTTCAGACAAAAAAACAGCCAGTAGTAAATGTTCTACTGGCTTACGTTTGTGAACACTCGGTCCACTAACAACGTCAGTTGGCTAGGTGACCCGAAGGTCATTCATACCGTTGCATCGTTCGTGCCAGATAGATAAAACATTGATTGTTTGAAGTAAGTAAAAAAACACACTACAAATATTGTGGCTAATTTGCATAATGCAAAGCGGAATGCGACTATAATAAGAAATGCAAATTATAAATGGCTAGGATATGCAATCAAAAACGCTAGATAACAAATCGAAGTATTTGTTGATGGTCGAGGATACCGCTTCGGTAGCAGCTTTATATCGCTCGTATCTTACACCGCTCGAAATTGATATCAACATTGTCGGCACTGGCCGCGATGCAATCGAGAGTTTGAATCATCGAATCCCAGACCTTATTTTATTAGATCTACGTCTACCTGATATGACGGGTATGGACGTGCTATTTGCTGTAAAACAGAAGTACCCTGAAGTTCCGGTTATCTTCATGACGGCTCATGGCTCTATCGATACCGCCGTAGAAGCGATGCGTCATGGTTCTCAAGATTTCCTTATCAAACCGTGTGAAGCCGACCGACTCCGTATTACGGTGAACAACGCGATCCGCAAAGCCACCAAGCTTAAAAATAGCTCGGAACACCCGGGAAACCAAAATTACCAAGGCTTTATCGGCAGTAGCCAAACCATGCAGCAGGTTTACCGAACGATTGATTCTGCTGCATCGAGTAAGGCGAGCATTTTCATTACTGGTGAAAGTGGTACCGGTAAAGAGGTATGTGCAGAAGCCATTCATGCGGCGAGTAAGCGTGGCGATAAGCCTTTCATCGCGATTAACTGTGCCGCTATCCCTAAAGATCTGATTGAAAGTGAATTGTTTGGTCACGTTAAAGGTGCCTTTACCGGTGCGGCGACCGATCGCCAAGGTGCTGCTGAGCTTGCTGATGGTGGAACACTGTTTCTTGATGAACTGTGCGAAATGGACTTAGAGCTGCAAACTAAGCTGCTGCGCTTTATCCAAACCGGTACTTTCCAAAAAGTCGGCTCTTCGAAGATGAAGAGTGTCGACGTTCGTTTTGTGTGTGCGACCAACCGTGACCCTTGGAAAGAAGTACAAGAAGGTCGCTTTAGAGAAGATTTATACTATCGTTTATACGTGATTCCATTGCACTTGCCGCCATTGCGTGAGCGTGGTGAAGATGTCATCGAGATCGCGTATTCTCTGCTAGGCTATATGTCGGTCGAGGAGGGGAAGGCGTTTGTACGTTTTGCTCAGGAAGTACTTGATCGCTTTAATCAATATGAGTGGCCGGGTAACGTTCGTCAGCTACAAAACGTGTTACGAAACGTGGTGGTATTAAATAACGGTAAAGAGATTACTCTCAACATGCTTCCACCACCGTTGAACCAACCGATTGAAAACAGTCTGCGATTGAAAGAGAAGCAGAATGAAGACATCACGGTAAAAGATATTTTCCCATTGTGGATCACTGAGAAAACGGCTATCGAACAAGCCATTAAAGCGTGTGATGGCAACATCCCCCGTGCGGCAGGTTTCTTAGATGTCAGTCCATCGACGATATACCGTAAGTTGCAAACGTGGAATGCGAAGCAGTAATCATCAAACAATAAGAAAATAATAATGACGAAAGTATTAAATCAGCAAAAAGTTGATGAGCTTGCCGGCGAAATAGGCCAAGAGAATGTCCCGGTTTTACTGGAAATCTTTTTAGGTGAGTTGAAAGGCTACTACGAACACCTAGAGATAAATAAAGAGTCGGATACCTCTAAGTATTTGGCTGATATCAGTCATGCACTTAAGAGCAGCGCAGCAAGCTTTGGCGCGGATTCTTTGTGTAGTTTTGCGATTAGCTTAGATGCAAAAGTGAAGCAAGCGTTGCCGGTGACAGAAGTTGATTTTCAAGATATGCAAGAGCTCCTGTTGTCAACATACACTGAATATCAGCAGTTGATGACGGACCTCTAAAACGGCGAGTTATTACTGAGATTAAAAAAGGAGCGCGATGCTCCTTTTTTGTTGTCTGTCGCTTTAACTGACGGCTTAAGTTAACTGGGTTTCAATGGCTTGTTGAAGCTTCACACGGTCGTGTCGCCAATCTCGGTTTGCCGATGCAAGATCTGTGGTCACACAATTCCATTGCCCTTCTAATTCAGGGTGTGGTTCATTGCCCAGTACAATGTCTATTTTTCTTGCCTTACAGGTACGTTCACACCACTCCAATTGCTCTTGAAGCGTCATTTTCCCTGCAGGGCCGTGCTCTGGTGAAAGGTTTTCAACGAAGATAACTTTTGCCTTGGTATTTTCAGCGATTGCTTTCCCAATCTCTGGAAGGAGAAGAGGAGGCATCACACTGGTTAAAAAGCTTCCAGGGCCAAGGACAATGCAGTCTGCTTGCTCAACGGCAGCAACGGCTTCTTTGGTTGCTGGCACTTCTGGAGACAAGTCCATCATGCGCAGCTTTTCCGTCATGTCATCAACGTTGGTTTCGCCGGTTACCCAGCGGCCGTCCATTGATAGAGCGGTGAGGTCTGAAGGATGCTCTGTCATTGGGACGATATTGACATCGACCTTGAGCATATTTCGAATTAGGTTAATTGCTTCCAATGGGCGAACCGAGAGGTTGTCTAATGCAGTGAGCATCAGGTTACCTAGGTTATGACCATCGAGTTCACCTTGGCCGCGAAAGCGGTATTCAAACATCATCGAGCTGATTGAAGGTTCAGTGATCAATTGGTTGATACAGTTACGAGTATCTCCCCAAGCGATACCACCTTGGCAGTCTCGGATTCGTCCGGTGGAACCGCCGTTATCTGTCGTTGCAACAATGCCAGTTGCGTTGTTACCAAAGTCTTTTAATGCAGCTAACATGCGACCTAAGCCATGGCCACCGCCGATTGCTACGACTTTCTTTGAAGAGTAAATATTCATTTATTGTTCTTGTTAGGTTATTACCAACTATAATTTAGGTTAAATGCTTCTCGCTATATACTCAACAAGAGTTATTTTGAGCGTTTGATACGTTTTTTTTGCCGATGTGACCCGTTTTTTACCATCAGAGCTAGATTCACGTACAAATATTAAGTATTTTATAACTCAGCTACTGCGCGTGTGAATATAACGTGCAGTTGCCATAACTCCGAGCTCTCGCATGCTAAGTCGCACAGTGGTATTTGCTGTACCGATACGCATCAAGAGCCAGTGACATGTTGTCACAAGGGCTTAATTGGAAATGATTATGCCTCCCGTGTTTGGAAAGGTGTTCCGTGGCGCAACAATTCGAAGATAGATTCCATCGCAAGTTTTATTACTTGCGCTTGTCGGTTACAGACGTCTGTAACTTTAAATGTACTTACTGCTTGCCAGATGGTTATAAACCGTCAGGGCAAAAAAACTCGTCTTTTTTAAGTGTTCCCGAGATCAAACGTATTGTTAAAGCGTTTGCAGATTGTGGTACCTCAAAGATCCGCATTACAGGCGGAGAGCCGAGCCTGCGTAAAGACTTTCCTGAAATCATACATACTGTTGCTTCTACTCCAGGCATCGAAAAAGTAGCCACGACAACGAATGGCTACCGCATGGAGAAACAAGTAGGGCAATGGCGTGATGCTGGTTTAACCCATATAAACGTGAGCGTGGATAGTTTAGATTCGCGTATGTTCCATCAGATCACTGGTGAGAATAAGTTTACTGAGGTTATGCGAGGCATTGATAAAGCGTTTGAGGTTGGCTTTGAACAAGTCAAAGTCAACGTCGTATTAATGAAAGACCTTAACAGTCAGGAATTACCAGCCTTCCTTAATTGGATCAAAGACAAACCCATTCAATTACGTTTTATCGAGCTGATGAAAACCGGCGAGATGGACGAGTTGTTCGATAAACATCATGTGTCTGGCGTTGCGATTCGCAACCAGCTGATTGCTAATGGTTGGCTGCTAAAAGTCAAAGCCGTTAACGATGGTCCGGCGCAAGTGTTTGTCCACCCAGACTACAAGGGTGAAATCGGTTTGATCATGCCTTACGAGAAAGACTTTTGTGAGAGTTGTAACCGTCTGCGCGTTTCTGCGACCGGTAAACTTCACCTATGTCTGTTTGGCGACCATGGTGTTGAACTGAGAGATCTGATTCAAGAAGATCAACAAGAGCAAGAGCTCATTGATCGAATTCAGGCTCAGCTTCAAACCAAGTCCGTTAGCCACTTCTTACACGATGGCAACAGCGGCATGACTCCAAACTTGGCGTCAATCGGCGGTTAACCCGCTATATACTCTAAAGCATTTTATCGCTCAGCTTCTTTAGGCTGGGCGAATCAGTCTAATGAAAAATTTATATAGGTGAACAAATGGGTCACGCAGAAAGCAAATTTCAAGCAGCAAACATCGCAGTACTAACCGTTTCAGATACTCGTACAGAAGAAAATGACACGTCAGGTGGTTACCTAGCTGAGCATGCTAAAGAAGCAGGCCACAACGTGGTTGATAAGCAAATCGTTATCGATGACATGTACAAGATCCGTGCGATCGTATCTCAGTGGATTGCTGATGACAGCGTTCAAGCGATCATGATCACGGGCGGTACGGGTTTTACATCTCGTGACAGCACGCCTGAAGCACTTAAGCCACTGTTCGACAAAGAAGTAGAAGGCTTTGGTGAACTTTTCCGCCAAGTGTCTTACGAAGAGATTGGTACATCGACGATTCAATCTCGTGCGATTGCGGGTTTTGCTAACCACACAGTAATCTTTGCGATGCCAGGCTCTACAGGCGCTTGCCGTACAGGTTGGACTAAGATCATCAAGCAACAGATGGATGCTAGCCACCGCCCTTGTAACTTCATGCCACATCTTTCTGTATAAGGTGGTTTGAGTATGAGCCAATTTACACACATTAACGCGTCTGGCGAAGCAAACATGGTCGATGTATCGGCTAAAGCTGAGACAGTACGTGAAGCGAGAGCAGAAGCTTTCGTTCAAATGTCGGCAGAAACGCTAGAGTTGATTGTTTCTGGTAGCCACCATAAAGGTGATGTTTTCGCAACGGCACGCATTGCGGGTATCCAAGCGGCGAAGAAGACGTGGGATCTGATTCCACTGTGTCATCCTCTACTACTGACGAAAGTAGAAGTGCAACTTGAAGCGATCGAGTCTGAAAACAAGGTACGTATCGAGTCGGTATGTAAGCTTGCGGGTAAGACAGGCGTAGAAATGGAAGCGCTAACGGCTGCTTCTGTTGCTGCACTGACGATTTACGATATGTGTAAAGCTGTTCAGAAAGACATTGTTATCGAGAACGTACGTCTGTTAGAGAAGACGGGTGGTAAATCAGGACACTTTAAGGTGGAATCATGATTACTGTACTTTTCTTTGCTCAAACTCGTGAACTTGTCGGTGTTGATAGCCTAGAAGTCGACGCGCAATTCAGCACTATCGAAGCGATTCGCAGCCACCTTGTCACGCAAGAAGGCAAATGGGATATCGCATTGGAAGAGGGCAAGCTTCTGGCGGCGCTTAACCAATCTATTGTGCCTTTGACGACTGAAGTGAAAGACGGTGACGAAGTGGCATTCTTCCCACCAGTGACCGGAGGCTAAGCATGGATCCAAGAGTATTAGTGACAGCAGAGGACTTCTCTGTAGGCGACGAATACGACTACTTGGCTCAAGGTACAGCTGCCGGAGCGATTGTGACGTTCGTGGGTAAAGTTCGCGACATGAACCTTGGCGACAACGTGATTGGTTTGTCTCTGGAGCATTATCCGGGTATGACAGAGAAATCACTGAGCGAGATCTGTGATCAAGCTGAAGCGCGCTGGCCTATTCAGAAGATGCGAGTGATTCACCGCGTGGGTGACCTAGATATCGGCGACCAGATTGTTTACGTTGGTGTTTCCAGTGCACACCGCGGTGCGGCCTTTGAAGCCTGTGAGTTTGTGATGGACTTTCTGAAAACCAAAGCGCCGTTTTGGAAAAAAGAACGTACCACTGAAACAACTCGCTGGGTTGATTCTCGCGATTCAGATACAAAAGCTGCGGAGCGTTGGGAGAAATAATTCTCGTAATAGGATGTTGCTTCAAAACTTCGCTCTGTTGATTGAGACAGTAAAAAGCCGACTATCATGAAGTGACCCCATAAAGTTGGACATTTCTGTTAAGCGGCTTTCAAGGCCTGAGTTCGATATTCTATCGGAGTCAGGCCTTTTAGTTTCACTTTTATACGTTTGGTATTGTAGTACTCGATGTATTCTTTAATTTGCTCTATCAGAGCATCTGCATCTTCAAAGCTTTGGTTGTGATACATCTCGGTTTTGAGTAAAGCAAAAAAGTTTTCAGCAACAGCATTATCCAAGCAGTTACCTTTTCTCGACATGCTTTGCGTTAACCCACTCTCCGCTACCTTTTTCTGATACTGTCGATGGCGATATTGCCAACCTTGATCGCTGTGTATAATTGGCTTTGAGTTGGGTTTAAGCGTTGATATAGCCTCCGTCAGCATATCCGTGACAAGCGGCAAGCAGGCATTTTTGGCCACTCTATAAGCTACCACTTCCTGAGTAAACAAGTCGACAACTGGAGACAAGTATACTTTCTGCTCTTTGACTTTGAACTCCGTGACATCAGTTACCCACTTTTCATCGGGTTGAGTCGCACTAAAATCTCTTTCAAGCACGTTGGGAGCAGCTGTTCCAGACTCTCCTCGGTATGAACGGTACTTTTTAATCCTGACCGTCGATTTAAGGTTGAGCTGAGCCATAAGCCTTTGAACCGTTTTGTGATTAAGCGCGACCCCCTGATTTTTTAGTTCTAAATGAATACGACGATAACCGTATCGGCCCTTATGTTCATGATAAATTGACTTTATCAACCGCAGCTCACGTTCGTAGCTATTTGGGCGCTTGCTCGTTTGAGCCTGATAATAAAAGACACTTTTTGCCAGCTGTAGAGTCTGCAGTAAGTGCTTCAACGGGTACTTGCCTTTAAGAGTTAGAGCTATGACCGCTTTTTCTTTGTTCGACGGTTTTTCCTGCTCCAACTCTTCCAACTTTTTAAAACAGCATTCTCGGTTCGTAAGTAGACTAACTCCTCTTTTAGCTCCTCAAGTGTCATTTCATTATCAGGCTTAGTGGTTCGTTGAGGTTGCTGTTTCATTGAGGGTCTTCCTTTCTGGCGCATTTTGAGCCCCTTGATACCGAGCTCATTAAATCGTTTGAGCCAGACAGAGAGTATCCCAGGGATGAGAGGTTTAATACTGCGCTAGTGTGCGTGAGAGACCATTCATTCGTCCACATTAAATTCAATGCTTTTCGTTTTGTTTGAGCAGTCGCGGCATGCTTAGTTGGTAAAAATGAATCAGTACCATGGATGGCAAAGACTTGAGCCCAATACCGTATCTGCCTTGAAGAAATTGAATATTGTTTTGCTAAGTAGAGAGATGACGTGCCATCTAAGTATTGCTTAGCAATGATACATTTTAGCTCTCGGCTATATTTGGACATAAAAAGACCCCCAATAATTGGTGTCCAACTATTGGGGGTCAGTTCATCAAGGTCGGCTTTTTTGTGCGTGCTACAAAGTCATTTATAAATAAGCGCTGTATTAATAAATGGTTAGTCATTCAGGGTGCATATAAATTCGGAGCGTGATTTTGTCTGTCTTGGTGCATTGCTAAATCTGTTTTGGTGCAGTGCTTTATGCTGTTTTGTATAAAGTGATAATCCTCACAAATAGTAGAGTCTATTTAGGGGATATGTGATGTGCAATTAGATTTAATGTGGCATTAATGTTAATTTGCTGACCGTGTTCTAGCATAAGATGCTAAAAAAAAGTATCAATACAGATACATCATCACTAAAGGCTGTTTTTTAATTAATCCCTATGTGTAACTCACTATTCATTAGGTTTTTATTAGAGATTTACACTGTTACCTTAAGTAATTCGGAGAATTATCCGATTTTTTGCCACTTGTTTATGGCAAATTACTTCAATGGTTGATAGTGTGTGCCTCAATCTTTGTAAGGTTTTAGATTTTTATGCTTAAATTTTGAGCTAAATAAATCTAAATCACTGCCGTTCAGTGAACCTAGCAAAGAAGTCATGGATGCAATACGAAAAACTTGGAGTTTATTAAATGTACAAGAATAAAATCACTCAGGCCCTTCTTCTAGGTGCTGGTTTGGCAGTGGCTGCCACTTCTACTCTTTCTATCGCTGCTGAAGTTCCAGCAGGTACAGAACTAGCAAAAGTTCAGGAACTTGTTCGCGGTAACGGTACTGAAGTTGCGACTATCGACCCACACAAATCTCAAGGTGTACCAGAATCTCACGTAATTCGTGATCTTCTAGAAGGTCTAGTGAACCAAGACGGCGACGGTATTACTATCCCTGGAGTTGCTGAAAGCTGGGAAACGACAGACAACAAAACATTCACTTTCCACCTACGTAAAGACGCAAAATGGTCTAACGGCGATCCTGTAACAGCTGAAGATTTCGTTTACAGCTGGCAGCGTGCAGTTGATCCTGCAACGGCTTCTCCATACGCTTGGTACATGGAATATACCAAGATGGCGAATGCGAAGGACATCGTAGCGGGTAAGAAAGACAAGAGTGAGCTAGGCGTTAAAGCTGTAGATGCAAACACGCTTGTTGTTGAATTAGAAGCAGCGGTACCATACTTCGTAATGATGATGGGCCACACAACAATGAAGCCAGTACACAAGGCGACTGTTGAAGAATTCGGTGATCAATGGACTAAGCCTGACCACTTCGTTGGTAACGGTGCATTCTCTGTTGATAAATGGGTTGTTAACGAGCGTTTAGTTCTGAAGCGTAACGATCAATACTGGAACAACGATAAGACGGTTCTAAATAAAGTAACCTTCCTACCAATCGAAAACCAAGTAGCGGAAATGAACCGCTTCCTATCTGGCGAAATCGATTTTACAAACGAACTTCCAACTGAGCACTTCAAGCGTCTTCAAAAAGAGTACGCGGAAGATGTATCTGTAGCGGGTAACCTATGTACTTACTACTACATCTTCAACACGAAGAAAGCACCATTTGATGATGTTCGTGTTCGCCAAGCAATCTCTTACGCAATCGACCGTGATATCGTAACAGGTGCTATCCTAGCGCAAGGTCAAAAACCTGCGTACTTCCTAACGCCTGAAATCACAGCTGGCTTCGATCCTGAGCTACCAGCTTACGGTAAGATGTCTCAAAAAGAGCGTAACGCAGAAGCAGAACGTCTTCTTGAAGAAGCAGGTTACGGCAAAGATAACCCACTTAAATTCAACCTACTTTACAACACTTCAGAGAACCACAAGAAGATTGCTGTAGCGCTAGGTTCTATGTGGAAGAAAACACTGGGTCTTTCTGTAACACTAGAGAACCAAGAGTGGAAAACGTACCTATCTTCTAAAGATTCTGGTGACTTCGAAGTAGCACGTGCTGGTTGGTGTGGTGACTACAACGAAGCGTCTTCGTTCCTAACGCTAATGAAGAGTAACAACACTACCGGTGGTGTTCACTACGACAGCGCGGCTTACGATAAGATCATCGATAAAGCACTTAACTCAACTTCAGAAGAAGAGCGCAAAGCACTTTACCTAGAAGCTGAGGCGCTAATGGCAAACGACATGCCAATCGCTCCTATCTACCAATACGTGAAATCACGTCTACTTAACCCGCATGTTGGTGGTTTCCCAATCAACAACGCGGAAGACAAGATCTTCTCGAAAGACCTATACATCAAAGCTCAATAATAAGCTTCGATTCTAAAAAGTTAATATAACTATAACGATACAGACACTACATGCGCAGGGCGCGCATGTAGCGTCTTTCTAATTTTAATTGTCACAGACTGAAAGAGTGAGTTTATGCTTAAATTCATTATGAAAAGGATATTTGAAGCGATTCCAACTATGTTGGTGTTGATCACTATATCTTTCTTTCTCATGCGTTTCGCACCGGGTAACCCGTTTTCAAGCGAGCGTCCATTACCACCAGAAGTTATGGCTAACATCGAAGCTAAATACGGCTTAGATAAACCAGTATTTGAACAATACACCACGTATTTGACAAATATCTTACAAGGTGACTTCGGTCCCTCTTTTAAATACCAAGATTACACAGTAAATGAGCTGATCGCGGTTGCACTTCCAGTATCTGCGAAGGTAGGTTTCGTTGCCTTTATCTTCACACTATTGATGGGGGTCACCGTCGGCACGATTGCCGCCTTGAAGCACAATACCTGGGTCGATTACACCATAATGTCGACCGCCATGCTCGGGGTGGTGATGCCATCCTTCGTGTTGGCACCGGCGCTTATTTACCTTTTCTCCCTGCACTGGAACATATTCCCAGCAGGTGGTTGGCATGGCGGTACATTTATGTACATCGTGCTGCCTGTTATCGCGATGTCTCTTCTTTACGTAGCAACCTTTGCTCGTATTACTCGCGGTAGCATGATTGAAACGCTAAACAGTAACTTTATCCGAACTGCTCGTGCAAAAGGTCTAAGCTACCGTTATATCATTCTAAAACATGCACTTAAGCCAGCAATGCTGCCTGTTGTTTCTTACATGGGACCTGCGTTCGTAGGTATCATCACAGGTTCTGTTGTTGTTGAAACCATCTTCGGCCTACCAGGTATCGGTAAGCTGTTTGTTAACGCCGCGTTTAACCGTGACTACTCGCTAGTAATGGGTGTAACCATCTTGATTGGTTTCCTATTCATCTTGTTCAACGCAATTGTTGATATTTTGCTAGCGCTGATTGACCCGAAAATTCGCTACTAACAGGGACGCATGGTTATGTTGAAGAAAAAAGAAAATTTAGAAGCGATCGAAAAGTTCTCTGAGAGCTTAGAGATTGAAGGTCGTAGTTTGTGGCAGGACGCGCGCATTCGTTTCATGCGAAACAAAGCTGCGATGGTGAGCCTGTTCATTCTTACGCTTATGGTACTGGCAGTTATCTTCTTACCGATGCTGGCTCAGTACACTTATGACGATACTGATTGGTACGCAATGCACGTTGGTCCGAATGCGGATCACTGGTTCGGTACAGATAGCTTAGGCCGTGATTTGTACGTTCGTACTCTTGTCGGTGGCCGCATCTCATTGATGGTTGGTGTGATGGGTGCCTTCGTAGCGGTATTGATTGGTACGCTTTACGGTGCAGCTTCAGGCTTCATCGGCGGTCGTACTGACCGAGTGATGATGCGTATCCTAGAGATCTTGTACGCAGTACCATTCATGTTCCTAGTAATCGTACTGGTAACGTTCTTTGGTCGTAACATCATCCTGATCTTCGTTGCTATTGGTGCGATTGCTTGGCTAGATATGGCGCGTATTGTACGTGGTCAAACGTTGAGCCTACGTAGTAAAGAGTTCATTGAAGCTGCACACGTATGTGGTGTAAGCAAATGGAAGATCATTACACGTCACATCGTACCGAACGTACTGGGTATCGTAGCGGTTTATTCTACGCTGCTTATTCCAAGCATGATCCTTACAGAATCATTCTTATCTTTCCTTGGTCTTGGTGTTCAAGAGCCTATGACAAGCTGGGGCGCATTGCTTCAAGAAGGTTCGCAAACAATGGAAGTTGCAATCTGGCAATTAACATTCCCTGCGGCATTCATGGTAGTTACGCTGTTCTGCTTTAACTACGTAGGTGATGGTCTGCGCGACGCGCTTGATCCAAAAGACAGATAACGAAATAGCAATTAAAAGCTATAAAAGATTAAGGAAGCAATAATGAGCTTATTAGATGTCAAAGATCTGCGCGTCGAATTTACCACACAAGATGGTATCGTAACCGCAGTAAACGACTTGAACTTCTCACTTAACCAAGGCGAAACGCTGGGTATTGTTGGTGAGTCGGGTTCAGGTAAATCACAAACGGTATTTGCACTGATGGGACTGCTGGCTAAGAACGGCATCATCTCAGGCAGTGCAAAGTTTGAAGGCAATGAAATCCTCAACCTGCCTGAAAAAGCGCTGAACAAGGTTCGTGCCGAACAGATCGCGATGATCTTCCAAGATCCAATGACCTCACTGAACCCTTACATGAAAGTAAGTGATCAATTGATGGAAGTACTTATGCTGCATAAAGGCATGGGTAAAGCAGAAGCGTTTGAAGAATCAGTACGCATGCTTGAAGCGGTGAAAATCCCTGAAGCACGCAAGCGTATCACCATGTACCCACACGAATTTTCGGGCGGTATGCGTCAGCGTGTGATGATCGCAATGGCACTGCTGTGTCGTCCTAAATTGCTTATCGCTGATGAACCAACAACGGCACTGGATGTAACCATTCAAGCGCAAATCATGGAATTGCTGAACGAACTTAAAGATGAGTTCAATACGGCAATCATCATGATCACCCATGACTTGGGTGTTGTTGCTGGCTCATGTGACAAAGTACTTGTGATGTACGCGGGTCGTACAATGGAATACGGCACGGTTGATGAAATCTTCTACGAGCCAAGCCACCCATATGCGGAAGGCTTGCTTAAAGCTATTCCTCGTTTGGATACCGAAGGTGAAATTCTACCGACGATTCCAGGTAACCCACCTAACTTACTTCGCCTACCAACAGGTTGTCCTTACCAAGACCGTTGTCACCGTGTAATGGACCGTTGTAAGCAAGAAGCACCGATTTTGCAGCCATTTGCTAAAGACCGTCAGCGTGCTTGTTTTTCAGATTGGGAGACTTGGACAAAATGAGTAAAGAATTACTATTAGATATTAAAGACCTGAAAGTTCATTTTAGCATTGCAGCTAAGTCTGCTTGGCCTTGGGCAAAACCATCAAACCTTAAAGCGGTTGATGGCGTTGATGTTCACCTTTACGAAGGCGAAACGCTCGGCGTAGTAGGTGAGTCTGGTTGTGGTAAATCAACTTTTGCCCGTGCGATTATCGGCTTGGTTGAAGCAACTGAAGGGCAAGTGATGTGGTTAGGTCAAGACCTAACTAAGATGCAGGAAGTGAAGCGTCGTGAGACTCGTAAAGAGATTCAGATGATCTTCCAAGACCCGCTAGCATCGCTCAACCCACGCATGTCAGTAGGTGATATCATTGCTGAGCCTCTAGAGACTTTCTTCCCTGAACTTTCTAAACAAGAAGTGAAGGACAGAGTTAAAGAGATGATGGCAAAGGTTGGTCTACTACCAAACGTAATCAACCGTTACCCACATGAATTCTCTGGTGGTCAGTGTCAGCGTATTGGTATTGCACGTGCGCTTATCTTGAAACCTAAGATGATCATCTGTGATGAGCCAGTTTCAGCATTGGATGTATCTATCCAAGCTCAAGTAGTTAACCTTCTGAAAGAGCTGCAGAAAGAACTTGGTTTGTCTTTGGTATTCATCGCGCACGATTTGTCGGTTGTTAAACACATCTCTGACCGTGTCTTGGTGATGTACCTAGGTAACGCGGTAGAGCTTGGTGAATCAGATGCCTTATTCTCTGACCCTAAGCACCCGTACACCAAAGCGTTGATGTCTGCAGTTCCGATTCCAGACCCTCGTCTAGAGCGCAACAAAACGATTCAGATGTTGGAAGGCGATTTACCTTCACCAATCAATCCACCATCAGGTTGTGTGTTCCGTACGCGTTGCCCACAAGCAACAGAGGCGTGTGCGCAAACTAAGCCAACCATTCAAGGCGATGACGTACACGCAGTATCTTGCTTGCACGTACAAGTCTAGAGCCTATTTAAACCGGTTCAGCCTGTGACAGGCTTAAGCGCAACTTGTTTATGAGTTGCGCTTTTTTTGTGTCTGAACAAGCCTCCTTCAAATAATTCGAACAACTAGGCCAACTTCTTCTAGTTTTGAAAAAGTTGGCTTTTTTTATACTAGAGAAAAGCTTGGATGACAGAGATTTGGATATGGGTAAGTTAGTTGAAGGTGTTTGGCACGATGTGTGGTACGACACCAAAGAAAGCGGCGGTAAGTTTGTTCGTGAAGATGCAGGTTTTCGTCACTGGGTAGAGAACAAACCGGGCGCGCAGTTTGAGCCGGAAAGCGGCCGTTATCACTTATACGTATCATTGGCTTGCCCTTGGGCGCACCGAACCCTTATCTTCCGTGAACTGAAAGACCTGACCGATCACATCGATGTGACAGTAGTTTGCCCCGACATGATGAGTGAAGGGTGGCAAATGGGCTTGCCTGAGCCTCTGTTTGGTCACACTCGCATGCACCAAATCTACACTCAAGCCAAACCGGACTATTCAGGTCGAGTAACGGTTCCTGTTTTATGGGATAAGAAAACCAACACCATCGTGAGCAACGAGTCGTCTGAAATCATCCGCATGTTCAATTCAGAATTTAATGAGTTAACAGGTAACACCGATGATTACTATCCATGGGAGTTGTCCAAGAAGATTGATGAGTGGAATGATTATATCTACCCGAACATCAACAACGGCGTTTATCGCACTGGCTTTGCGACAACACAAGAAGCGTACGAAGAAGCGTATGACGCCTTGTTTGAAGCCTTAGACAAAGTAGACGCTCACCTTAGCGAACATCGCTATTTAGCGGGTAGCGAGATTACAGAAGCGGATTGGCGGTTGTTTACGACCTTGGTTCGATTCGATGCAGTGTATGTGGGTCACTTCAAGTGTAACAAGCAGCGAATAGCGGACTACGCAAATATTCAGGGTTATCTAAAAGAGCTGTATCAGATCGAAAGCATCAAAGAGACGACCGATTTCTATCATATCAAGCGTCACTACTACTACAGCCACACTGATATCAATCCGACTCAAGTGGTACCCAAAGGGCCAGAGCTAGACTTAGAATCGCCACATGGCCGAGGCTAGGGTTACCAGTCAGTTCCTTTACTCCAGACATAAAAAAACCCTAGATAAACATCTAGGGTTTTTGCTTTCTACTAAAGAAAAATTAGTTAATTACTTTTTCTTCAGCTTGAGCAGCTTGGTCTGCTTGGATAGCCGTTAGAGCTACTGTGTAAACGATATCGTCTACTAGAGCGCCACGAGACAAGTCATTTACTGGCTTGCGCATACCTTGAAGCATTGGACCGATAGATACTAGATCTGCTGAACGCTGTACAGCTTTGTAAGTCGTGTTACCCGTGTTTAGATCTGGGAATACGAATACTGTCGCTTTACCTGCAACTGGAGAGTTAGGCGCTTTAGAAGCGGCTACGTTTTCCATGATTGCTGCATCGTACTGTAGAGGACCGTCGATCACTAGATCAGGACGTTTCTCTTGAGCAAGTTTGGTTGCTTCACGTACTTTATCTACGTCTGCACCCTTACCAGACTCACCAGTAGAGTAAGAGATCATAGCAACGCGTGGGTCGATACCGAATGCCGCAGCAGAATCTGCAGATTGGATAGCGATTTCAGCAAGCTGTTCAGCTGTTGGATCTGGGTTGATCGCACAGTCACCGTATACAAGAACTTGATCAGGCAGAAGCATGAAGAAAATTGAAGATACGATAGAAGCATCAGGAGCCGTCTTGATGATCTGGAACGGAGGAACGATTGTGTTCGCCGTTGTGTGAACAGCACCAGAAACTAGGCCGTCAACTTCGCCAGCTTCAAGCATCATAGTACCTAGGAATACTGAATCTTCTAGCTTCTCACGAGCAACAACTTCAGTCATACCTTTAGCGCCACGAAGTTCTACTAGACGAGCTACGTAGTTTTCGCGAACTGATGCAGAATCGATGATCTCAACGCCAGCGCCAAGCTCAACACCTTGCTGTGCAGCAACGCGACGGATTTCTTCAGGGTTACCTAGAAGTACACACGTTGCGATACCGCGCTCAGCACAGATAGCCGCAGCTTTAACTGTACGTGGCTCATCACCTTCAGGAAGAACGATGCGCTTAGCCGCTTTACGAGCAAATTCAGTTAGCTGGTAACGGAATGCTGGTGGGCTTAGACGACGGATGCCTTGAGTACCTTCAGATAGAGAATCAATCCAAGGGCCATCAATGTGGCTTGCAACGTGATCGTTAACGAACTCGATACGCTCTTTATCGTCTGCAGGAACTTCTAGGTTGAAGCTCTGTAGGTTTAGAGATGTCTGCCAAGTGTTACCTTGTGCTTTGAAGATCGGTAGACCTGAAGCGAATGCTGGTGCACAAAGGTTAGCAATGCTTTCTGGGATGTCGTAACCGCCAGTCAGTAGGATTGCGCCAATCTCAACACCGTTTTTCGCAGCAAGAGCCGCAGCAACGATAACGTCAGGACGGTCTGCAGAGGTTACTAGCAGTGAGCCTGGTTTAAAGTGCTCAATCATGTGCGGTAGAGAACGTGCACAGAAAGTGATGCTCTTAATACGACGAGTCGCGATTTCACCTTCGTTGATGATTTCAGCGTTAAAGTGCTTAGCCATATCAACCGCACGAGTTGCGATTAGGTCGATGCTCCATGGCACACAGCCAAGAACACGGATAGGGCTAGAGTTGAAGATTTGCATTACTTCAAGGTTCGCTTGCTGAGCTGTATCTGCATCGTCGAAGATTTCAGATAGGTCAGGGCGAGTACGGCCAGCTTCATCAACAGGAGCGTTAAGCTTGTTAATGATTACGCCTTTGATGTTCTTGTTCTTAGTACCGCCGAAGTTAGAACATGCTACTTCGATACGCTCTTTAAGTTGCGTAGGGTTGTCAGTACCAGGAGTCGCAACGAATACGATCTCCGCGCCAAGTGTCTTCGCGATTTCCGCGTTTACTTGGTTAGCAAATGGGTGCTTACGAGTAGGTACTAGACCTTCGATTAGCGTTACTTCTGCGTCTTTGTTGATCTTGTTGTATTGTTCAACAACAGACTCAAGAAGTACGTCCATTTTTTCGCTACCGATCAAAGCTTCAGCTTTAGTCATTGCGATTGGTTCACCAATCTTAATGTCGCTGTTTACGCTGATAATAGTAGACGTTAGATCGGGTTGATCACCACCGCTGCGAGGTTGAGCGATTGGCTTGTAGAAAGAAACACTTACGCCCTTACGCTCCATAGCGCGAAGAACACCCATGCTTACACTAGTAAGACCAACACCAGCGCTTGTAGGGATAAGCATAATAGTACGTGACATTGACGAACACCTTTGACTATTGGAAATAAAAAAAGCTCAACTGCTATTCCCACCGATATTTAAATTGGGGTAGGAATAGAAGTTGAGCCCCATTTTCTTGATATGAAAAACTGACTAGCTTCGAGTGAAGCTAGTCAGGAAAATCAATTAAAGACCTGCTAGTTTCGCAGTGTCTTCAGCAATTACTAGCTCTTCGTTAGTAGAGATAACCATTGCTGGGATACGGCTGTTAGCTGTAGTGATAGTACCTTCGCCGCCGAAACGAGCTTTAAGGTTTGCTTCACCGTCAACTTCGATGCCGAAGATGCCTAGGCGGTTAAGAACCATTTCACGGATTGGGCCAGAGTTCTCGCCGATACCGCCAGTGAAAGTGATTGCGTCTAGACGACCTTCTAGAGTTGCAGTGTAACCAGCTACGTACTTAGCTAGACGGTGACAGAACACGTCCATTGCACGAGTTGCTTCTTCTTTCTCACCGTAGTTGTCTTCAACGAAACGACAGTCAGAAGTCACTTCAGTTAGACCAGCAAGACCAGACTCTTTAGTTAGCATGTTGTTGATTTCTTCAACAGAGTAACCAAGAGCGTCGTGTAGGTGGAAGATGATCGCAGGATCTAGGTCACCACAACGAGTACCCATTACAAGACCTTCAAGAGGAGTAAGACCCATAGAAGTATCTACAGATTGACCGTTCTTGATAGCACATACAGAAGCGCCGTTACCTAGGTGACAGTTGATGATGTTAACTTCTTCAACTGGCTTGTTTAGTAGGCCTGCAACTTCACGAGTGATGAATAGGTGAGAAGTACCGTGCATGCCGTAACGACGGATGCCGTGCTCCTTGTACAGGTTGTACGGTAGAGCGTATAGGTAAGACTCAGAAGGCATTGTTTGGTGGAACGCAGTGTCAAATACAGCAACGTTTTTAAGGCCTGGGAAGTTCTGTTGAGCCGCTTCGATACCGATAAGGTGAGCTGGGTTGTGAAGAGGTGCGAAAGTCGCAGCGTCTTGAATACCCTTAAGAACTTCATCAGTGATAAGTGCAGAAGAAGTGAACTGCTCGCCACCGTGTACGATACGGTGACCGATAGCGCCAAGGTTAGCTTTAAGCTCAGGCTTAGAAGCAAGAATAGTTTCTACCATGAAAGATAGTGCTTCTACGTGAGCTGCGCCCGCGCCTAGTTGTGCTTCATGCTTGCCATCAAGTTTCCACTTCATACGAGCTTCTGGAAGACCTAGACACTCAGCAAGACCAGTTAGGTGCTCTGCACCTGTTTCTGCATCAACAACAGCGAATTTAAGAGAAGAACTACCACAGTTTAAAACTAAAACTAGCTTAGACATTAATGACTACCTGTTTATTTTTCTGATCGAAATCAGTTAAGGATGAAAATTAATCTCAAGAATAGTCGAAGCACATAGGCTTGCGTACTAACCTTGGTCAAAAAAAAGTTAATTTCCGTATAAAGTGAAAGCGCTCTTTATCAAAAAGAGGCTTGTGCATTCCTTGCAGAAGTCTTCTCAAAGTTGCTTAAATTGTAAATAAGGGCAACAATGAGATTGAGGTCTGCAAATAATAGCGATATTGTGCAAATATAACAAAAAAATTTGAAAGAATATTATTTTTCGTCAAATTTTTGTGTTTTTAGTTGATGATTTCAACTTTTTTTTAATGGGAGACTCATATGAGCAATAGAGTTGGTTTAGCTAGTAGTTTAAAAGATGGCCAAAAGTACATGGATCTCTGGCCCGTTCGAAAAGAGTTAAACGCGATCTTCCCAGAACAGCGCATTATTAAAGCGACCCGTTTTGGCGTGAAAGTGATGCCTGCGATTGCCGCTATTAGTGTTCTTACACAAATGGTCTTTAATAATTACCAAGCGATGCCACAGGCTGTGGTTATGGCTTTGTTTGCGATCAGCTTGCCGCTTCAAGGTATGTGGTGGTTGGGCAATCGCTCAAATACACAACTTCCGCCGGCGCTAGTATCGTGGTACCGCGAACTGCATGAAAAGATCACTGAAACGGGTTTTGCGTTAGAGCCTATGAAGCCGCGCCCTCGCTATAAAGAATTGGCAATCATTTTAAATCGTGCGTTTCGTCAGTTAGATAAATCCTCAATGGAGCGTTGGTTCTAAAGAATCCCTGCGCTTCGTCTCGTCTGAGAGCAACTATTCATCTTCTATAGCTTGTTCTCAGATTTGCTTCTCTCTTTGTTAGCCCGCTTACTTTCCGTTTAGCTTACCTGTCCTTATTCACTTGGTTTCTTACCCTCCTCCGAAGTCAATATAACCTTTCTCACATAACTCGAGCCTTGTTGTATTTTTGTTAAATATCACTTCAAATTATCAATGGTTACTGGTAATAATGTCAATAGTGATTTTGATGTTGTTCTCTTTGAGCGAGTAATGACGGGTAGAGCTTGATTCAGGGAGCGATAATGAGTTCTGTAAGAAAGGTATTGGCAGCGGTTTTAAGTTGCTTGATGTTGCTATGGACTGGCAATGTAATGGCAAACGTTGCCAAAGTGTCGGTTTCACAAGTTGTTGACCATCCAGATTTGAATGCGACACGTCTAGGGCTTCTTGAAGGATTGAAAGCCAAGGGTTATGAACCCGGTAAGAACTTAGAATTCTCCTATGAAATGGCGAATGGTAACCCGGCTCAGGCTGCCAAGATTGCCAGAGAGCTCGTCAGTGAAAATCCTCATGTACTTGTTGGTATCGCGACACCGACTTCACAAGCTTTGGTTTCGGCAACCCGTTCGATACCGATTGTGTTTACAGCGGTAACCGATCCCATTGGTGCAAGGCTGGTTAAACAGCTAGAAAAGCCGGGCCGAAATGTCACGGGTCTTTCTGACCTCTCTCCAATCATTCAACATGTCTCTTTGATCAAAGAGCTTCTTCCTAAGGCAAGTTCAATCGGTGTGGTTTATAACCCTGCTGAAGCGAATGCCGTTGCGTTAGTTGGGTTATTGAGAAAGGCAACTCGAGATTTCGGTTATACACTTCACACCGAAAAAGCGCTGACCGTTGACGATGTCGAAGCAAAAGCAGAATCCATTGCTAAGAAGTCCGATGTTATCTATGCCTTGACCGATAACACGGTTGCAAGCGGCATGGAGGGGTTGATAGACGCTGCAAATCAAGCTGGTACACCTGTGGTTGCAGGAGCAACGTCTTATGTCGGGAAGGGCGCGATTGCTGGTTTAGGTCTAGATTATTATGATGTTGGGGTTCAGACCGCGGATTATGTCGCAGCCATTCTGGACGGACAGAAGCCCGGGAAGTTGAGTGTCAAAACTGCGCAGAGTTCTCAGCTGGTGGTCAACCTAGATGCTGCACGTGAGCTTGGCGTGACAGTGCCTCAGTCTGTGATTGATCGTGCGGTCATTAGCCGGTGAATTGAGTTTGGTGTTAGGTGAGCTAATAGGCCATAAGTCATATTATTAACAGCATTGAAATGGGCTCAGATAACAGAACTAACCTGCTCTCTATGTTGGTGCTTCTCTATTTTATTCATTTGTAAGCGGTTATTTGACCGTTAGGTGTGTCGTTAATATCAATTTACATTATTTTACGTCGAGCGAATTGCCGATTAATGTAATAATATTAATGGGGCAAATGAAAATAGCTGAACGCTAAGAGCACATTATATGAGAGTAAATAGGCACTTTAGCCTAACCTTTGTCTTCGGGTTTCCCGCTGTGATCGCCGCGATGTTACTTGGCCTAATAGGAAAGAATCATTTTGACGCGGTAGAAAAAGATATCAGTAGTGAGTTTCATCGTATTGAAGAGGTGTTCAAAAGAACCACAAAAGTGGTGACAGCCCTAGATTACAGCTTCTCAAATTACTACAAATCAGGAAACCCTCTCTTTCTTGATCACAACAAACAAGTTGTGGATGGCCTTTGCCAAATTTGGCCGATCGACGTGTTACTTCTCGCTGATGGTAAAACCTCAGACATTCCCTCTGTCGATATCGACTATATGCTAATCGGTCAAGAGTCTCTTTGTTCTGAAAGCAGTGATAGTTATAAGAGCGCGTCAGAAAAAATAGCGTTAGCTCCTATTCTTTCATTTTTATCCCAGCTTGATGAATACCATGCCGGCGTGCACTTTATTGATACGAGCGGCTATGTGATCTCGTCGCCTGAAGGCTTTGCTAAGAAACTGAGCAAGGAATTGCTTTCGACCATAAAAAGTCGTCCCTATTGGCAAAAAACAGCCAACAATCCAGAACAATTAACACTAACAGGCCCTGGTTATCGTTTTGATTCCCTTGACCGTATAATCAGTATGACGATCCCTGTATTCCATAAAGGTGTTCACCAAGGGATGCTGTCGGTGGATATTAATGCTGACAAGCTGCTCGCAAACTCGAATGAGCATCTTGCAGGTCGGATCGATATCATTGATACCACTTTAGCGACTCCGGTAGATTCTGCGGCTTTTTATCACGAGATCAAACTGGATGGTGTCTCGTCTCACCATGCGATGTATTACGAATTAGACATCGCGAAAGAGGTTGAGCACTTTTTCGTCTATGAGAAAGACAGCCTTATTGTTGCCATCATTGTGTATCTGTTCTCTGTAACTATCTTTTTCTACGTTAATTCCAATATTGAACGTGGCTACTTCAAAGATCTCGCAGCCAAAGACCCTATGACAGGGTTATTGAATCGTCGTGGCTTAGAAGCGTTCTGGCGCAGCGTAGAGCACGATCAACTGTTTGCTTTAACCGTCTTCGATATCGATGATTTCAAGTCAATTAACGACACCTACGGCCACGATAAGGGTGACGATGTGATCCGTTATATGTCGCGTCAGATCAGCAACAGTATTCGAAGCAGTGACGTTGCAGCACGGTTTGGCGGTGAAGAGTTTGTCGTTTACATGAAAGGCGAAGATTGTGAAACTCTGATGAGAACATTAGAGCGCGTGAAGAATGCGATTTGTACCACTTCAGCCGACATTATTCCAAATGGGTTTACGGTGTCTGGCGGTGTCTGCATTGTTGAAACTGAGCAAAGTAAACTTAACTTCGATGAGATATTTAAGTACGCCGATGAAAAGCTGTACGTGGCTAAGACGACGGGCAAAGACCGTCTTAAATTTTAACCACGTTATTGAATCGATGCTTTGTATGAAAATGAAAGAGGGAAGAGCCAACGTGTCTACCAAGCGAAGCTTATTTGCACCCGTAAACACGTTTGTATCGTTAGGGGTTAACCCTAAACATAATCTTAAACAGGTTGGCGGCGTTCTTCTTGATAACGCTGAAGGCGTTCTACAATCGGCGGCGCCTTCTTGAAAGTACGAATTTCTTTAAACAGTTCGTTTGCTTCAGGGTAGCCTTTACTTAGATAAACAAACCACTGCTTCACTCTATTGGGGTAGTACATGCCTTTGTCCCCTTTGATTTGAAACTCTGAATAGCGCAGCAAAAGTTCAATGACTTTATCCCACGGCATTTTTTGGTGGTTGTGCTTAACGACGTTGCCAAGGTTTGGAATATTGAAAGCACCACGGCAGACCATCAATGAATCGACGCCTGTTGCTTCTATGCAATCTTGACCATCTTGATAGTTCCAAATTTCTCCATTCGCAATCAACGGTAAAGAGGTCCGCTCTCTTATTTGATTGATGTAATCCCATTTGATTTCGCTGGCTTTGTAGCCGCCAACTTTGGTACGAGCATGTACAGTCAGTTCATCCGCTTTCGCTTGTTCGATAGCGTCGACAATCTCAAAGCACTCATCCGGGTGCTCCCAACCCAAGCGAATTTTAGCTGAAACGGGAATATGCTCAGGCACTGCTTCTCTGCATGCTTTTACTACTTGGTAAATAAGTTCTGGCTCTTTGAGCAATGAAGCCCCACCATTACTTTTGTTTACCGCTTTGGCTGGACAACCGAAGTTTAGATCGATCCCTTTCGCGCCAAGATTTGCTGCTTGAATAGCATTCTCTGCCATCCATTTAGGATGTTGACCCAGTAGCTGAACATGGACAGGCACACCAGACATGGTTTGAGAGCCCTGAAGTAATTCTGGACAAATACGGTGGAAAACATGCGGGGGAAGAAGTTGATCAACGATACGCACAAATTCTGTGACACAGAGATCGTAATCATTGATCTCTGTAAGAATTTCACGCATTAGGTGATCTAGAACGCCCTCCATAGGGCCAAGTATTACTCGCATATTGCTCTACCGAAACTGAGTGTATCGAAAATTAAGAGGCGTGATTGTACGGTTTGATCATAGAGATGTCACTATGCGTGTAGTAGGTGTCGGCATAACGGCTTCAGCGGTTAATAGCGACAGGTTAAGCCTGATAACGTTATAATGGGATAAATGATCTAATAAATAGAGCTTTCATGACATATCAATTATTAAACTTACCTGAATCTACGACTGACATTACTCCTCAATTTATCGAAGGGGCAATTCTTGCTTCTAACCTTGCGACTAAGCCATTAGATCCAGAAGCGTGGCTGGCTGTCATTGCTCCTGAAGCTGGCAAAGAATTGGTTTCAATGGTGACTGAGCAAATTAACCGTCAACATAATCTAATTCAGCGTAATGAATATTTACTGACTGATGTGTTGGCTGATGGCGATTTTAATGAGCAGTTCGCCGATTTCGCTGAAGGTTTTATGATGGTTTGGCCTACTGTGGAAGAGCAATGGCAAACAGTGACGATGGCTGATGGCACTCTGCGTATGTTACAAGCGCTCCTAACAACTCTCATGTTAGCGATTGATGAAGAACAAACTCAGCAGCAAATGATTGCGGCTGGGCTTGAAAACCCACCATCACTTCAAGATTTAGTGGGGCAGGTTGATCTAATGATTTCAGAGGTGGCATTGGCGGCTGATGAAGCTATGTTAGGCAATAAATCGCAGAGCGTGAACCCATTCAAAGGTATTGGTCGTAACGACCCTTGCCCATGTGAAAGTGGCAAAAAGTTTAAGCAGTGCTGTGGCAAAAACAGCTAATCACGGCTTGTTGAGTAACTCAGCTTGAGTGAGTAGTTAACTTCCTTTAAGTGATGAAAAGCTTAAGCGATAAAAAAGTCGACCTTGTAGTCGACTTTTTTGTTCTATTTTAAAGGTCTGTATTAGTCGTTTTTCGATTTGAAAAATTGAGAAATGATAACAAAACCACAAGCAATTAAGTTACCGGCAAAGATAATCACTAGCCATTGAGGCATCGACAGGTCTAAGAGTTGCCAAACGACTTTACTGCAGTCGCCGTAAGCTTCGAACATCCACGGGGCCCATTGGTTTAATGGTGCCCAACTAGGGAAGGTTACGAATAAATCACAGGTAGCGAAAGGAGACGGATTAAACTGGTAGTCAACGTGCTCTAACGCAAGCATTAAACCTTTATAAGCACCAAATCCCCAACCAGCAAGGCCTAGCCAGCGTGATACTGGGTTATTAGGAGCAACAGCGCCAATGATTGCCGCGACGCCGATAGCAAGCATAGCAACGCGCTCATAGATACACATTACACAAGGGCCAAGCATCATCACATGCTGAAAGAAGAGAGCGCATGCTTCAAAAAATACAATAAAAGCCAGCAATAAAAGCCAAGATAAACGTCCCTTAGAGAAGTCTTTGAGCATTATAAAAAAATTCACGAATTTAATCCTGTCTATAAAATAAAAAAGCCCTGAATACTCAGAGCTTTTTATCTTGGATAAGTTTCCTAATCAACTAATATTTTTGATTAGTTAGTTATACTTGTTGTGGTTTTTGACACAGTGTTTAGCTTAGTGACCGCCAGAGATAACTGGAGCAATGACTTCACCAGTTCGGTGAATAATCCAACCTGCATCATAAAACCATGCTGTCATTGGTTCAACGAAGAACACAATACCGGCAAGGCCAACCAGTGCCAACACGATAGTATATGGCAGAGCCATGATGACCATGCGGCCATAAGACAGTCGAATTAACGGAGCAAGTGCTGATGTTAATAGGAATAGGAATGCAGCTTGGCCGTTTGGTGTAGCAACCGAAGGTAAGTTAGTACCTGTGTTGATAGCAACAGCAAGTAAGTCAAATTGGTCACGAGTTATGATGCCTTCAACCAAAGCAGTTTTCACTTCGTTGATGTAAACCGTACCTACGAACACGTTATCCGAAACCATCGATAAGATACCGTTGGCTACATAGAAGAGGGCTAACTGTGCGCCTTTATCTTCAACGTGAAGTACTGCATCGATCACTGGCTTAAATAGTGATTGGTCGATGATTACCGCAACTACAGCGAAGAAGACAGCCAGAAGTGCTGTAAATGGTAGCGCTTCTTCAAAGGCTTTACCCATTGAATGCTCTTCGATAACGCCAGTAAATGCCGTTGCTAAAATAATAACTGAAAGACCGATCAAACCCACTTCAGCGACGTGAAGCGCCAAGCCTACAATAAGCCAAACTGCGATTGCACCTTGAACCCATAGTTTTGCAACGTCTTGCTTGGTACGATTTGCTCGTTCTTTGTTGTCGAACTCAACTAAGATTTGGCGAACGTTATTTGGCAATTTTGCACCGTAGCCGAACACTTTGAATTTCTCTACAAGCGCACAAGTTAGAATACCGCAGACGAATACAGGCAGTGTTACTGGTAGCATACGGATAATAAACTCACCGAATTCCCAACCTGCTTGTTTAGCAATTACTAGGTTTTGCGGTTCGCCTACCATAGTCATTACACCACCTAACGCGGTACCAACACCAGCGTGCATAAGCAGTGAACGTAAGAAAGCGCGGTAGTTTTCTAAATCATCACGTGTTAGTTCGGAGATCTCTTCATCATGAGTATGATCGTGCGCAGACGTTGTGCCTTTACCTGATGCTACTTTGTGGTAGATAGAGTAGAAGCCAACTGCAACGCTAATAACGACCGCGATTACTGTCAGTGCATCTAGGAAGGCAGACAAGAAAGCAGCGGCAACACAAAACGCAATAGAGAGTAAAACTTTGGACTGGATGCCGAGCAGTATCTTCGTGAAAATGAACAGAAGCAGTTCTTTCATGAAGTAGATACCAGCAACCATGAACACCAATAAGAGTAATACAGGAAGGTTTGCTTGTAGCTCGTGATAAACCATTTCAGGCTTGGTCATACCAATGGCGATGGCTTGAATTGCTAATAAACCACCAGGTTGAAGAGGGTAGCATTTTAGCGCCATAGCTAGCGTGAAAATAAACTCAACCACCAATAGCCAGCCCGCAACAAATGGGTCAACTAGGAAGAAAACAAACGGGTTGATGATTAAAAAGGAAATGATGGCAAGTTTATACCAATCAGGAGCCTTACCAAGGAAGTTCTTGATAAAAGCGTTTCCGAGAGACATCGGCATGTTAATACTCTTTTATGTTGATTATGAATAGACAAGCAATACAACATTTGAGAATCGAGTTATGTATTTGTTAAAACACATAACTAACAGTGACTTAGAAAAACTACATTCCATGTAATGTTCTGTGGTCTTGCCAAGTCACTCCCTTAGAAACTCAAGCACTGCTAATTTTTGAGCGCAACTCTACTCTTAGATAACATTTAGTCAACAGGAAAAGCCCTGCTGCACTAAAAATACCCCTTTTTTATCGAGAAACGCGATCAAAGTAGCGCAAGCATACCACTTAAAATGTGATAAAAACCGACTAGAATCAATATTTGAGCGAAATGATTGAAATTTACATGATAGAAGCGGTTTATATATGATTATTACAACTTAACATTGCAATTTAGTGGTTTTAAAAATATGACCAACATCATTGATTTAAAAGGAAATTTGTTGTGTTAATAATTTGTTGAAATGGTGGTTTGTAGTTGCTTGCTTTCTAAAGCTAAGTTGCAAACGTGTGCTGAACTTTAGAGTTTTAACTCTACTCGTGTTTTGGGGGAGTAAAACTTTTGAGGGTGTTTCCGCTAGGTGTGACTAGTGGTATGATGAGTAAATTAAAACAGAATAATTAAATTGGATTGAAGTGTAGATGGTCATTAAGGCGAAGAGCCCGGCAGGATTTGCAGAGAAGTATATTATTGAAAGTATTTGGAATGGCCGTTTCCCTCCAGGTTCTATCTTGCCAGCAGAGCGTGAGCTTTCCGAGCTGATTGGCGTTACACGGACTACGCTTCGTGAAGTACTTCAGCGTCTTGCACGTGATGGTTGGTTGACAATCCAACATGGCAAGCCAACGAAAGTTAATCAGTTTATGGAAACCTCAGGTCTTCATATTCTCGATACATTGATGACGTTGGACGTGGATAATGCAAGTAAGATGGTAGAAGACTTGCTTGCTGCTCGAACGAATATCAGCCCTATCTTTATGCGTTACGCATTCAAATCAAATAAAGAAGCTTCAGAGCGTACGATCAGTAATGTGATTGAATCTTGCGAAGCGCTACTTGCGGCACCAACGTGGGACGAGTTTTTAGAGTCTTCACCTTATGCTGATAAGATCAAACAATCAGTGAAAGAAGATGTAGAAAAAGATGAAGCGAAACGTCAGACGATACTAATCGCGAAGACTTTTAACTTTTATGACTACATGCTTTTCCAACGCCTGGCATTCCATTCAGGCAACCAAATCTATGGCCTGATTTTTAATGGTGTGCGTAAATTGTATGACCGAATTGGCAGTTACTACTTCTCTAACCCAGAAGCTCGACGCTTGGCGATGGACTTCTATAAAGAGTTGTTCATTATCTGCGAGAGCGGCCAACGTGAAAACTTGCCATTAGTGATTCGTAACTACGGCATCGCAAGTGCACAAGTTTGGAATGAAATGAAAACGACATTACCAACGAACTTCACTGAAGACGACAGCTAAGCCATAGGTTTCTAGTGTTGTTCCTGTTTAGTCGGTGACGTAAAGAAAACGAAAAAGCGGCGAGATAAGTCAATTATCTCGCCGCTTTTTATTTATCTGTCGTTGCTAGAAAATTATCCGTGAGTCAGTTACTTACCTATGACGAGTAATTTATCTATGTGTAGCGACTTAAAATTTATCTAGGATAGTAACTTACCCCGCAAACTCTTCTGAGTCTGGACGGTTGGTAAATTGCACACCGTTTAGAAAATCGCAAAGTAGTTGGTCTTCACACACTTTGTAGTTTTTGTTTTCTGGCTTGCGGAAGTAAGCGCCGATTTCGTACTTGCTCAAGCTAATGCCAACCACTTCTAGTACGTCCAAAACATCTTCTGCTTTCATGTTTAATGCGATACGAAGCTTCATGAAGATCATGTTGTTGGTAAGTGCAACTTCAGGTTTAGGTTGCTCGCCTTCTTTTTTGCCACGCTTAAAGTTGATGAAACCATTTAGGAATACCGCTAACTCTTTATCTTTCATCTTAGAGCATGACTTGTCGTTGTCGTCTTTTAGCCAGTTTATCACTTGGTCATGAGCAACGGTCACATCAGCTTGTTCGATAGCTTTGATGATTTGTGCATTTTTAAGGTTTAGTGCGTGTTGAATACGACGCAAGATTTCGTTGTTAGTCACTGGGAATTCCTAAAAAGGGTTTTAGAGTAAAGAGGTGCTGGTTTCGCCTATTTTTTTCGACGAACCAATTTCTACTCTACATAGCATAGTTGACGGCGACTCTAACAGAGAACGCTAATTTTCGGTAGATATAAAAAATCCCCAATGCTGATTCACTCTTTCAAGTCAAAATGCATTAGGGATTTAGTGATGAGTGCTTGTTATCTGACAGGAGCTAGAATTACATTACACGCATACCAGGTTGAGCACCTTCGTGTGGCTCAAGGATCCATAGGTCGCTGCCGCCAGGACCCGCTGCTAGGATCATGCCTTCAGACATACCAAACTTCATCTTACGAGGTTTTAGGTTTGCTACCATTACAGTTAGCTTGCCTTCTAGCTCTTCAGGTTTGTATGCTGATTTGATACCAGAGAATACTTGGCGAGTCTCACCACCGATGTCCAGTTGGAACTTCAGTAGTTTGTTCGCTTTTGGTACTTCTTCACAAGAGATGATACGAGCAATACGCATGTCTACTGCAGCAAAGGCATCGAACTCAATCTCGTCTGCGATTGGCTCTTTGTCTAGCTCAGTTTGGCTTGCTTGTTCTTTTTCAGCTTCTGCTTTTTCTTTCGCTGCTGCTTCAGCGGCTGCATCTTCTTTAGAAGACTCAACCATGGCTTCCACTTTCTTAGGGTCAATACGGTTGAATAGCGCTTTGAACTTAGTGATCTCGTGATCAGTTAGCGGAGTAGCAATCGCTTCCCACGTTAGCTCTTCGTTTAGGAAAGCTTCAGTGCGAGCGGCAAGCTCTGGCATCACTGGTTTCAGGTAAGCCATCAGTATGCGGAATAGGTTAATACCTACAGAAGAAACTTGTTGAAGCTCAGCTTCTTTGCCTTCTTCTTTTGCAAGAACCCAAGGTGCTTTTTCGTCGATGTACTGGTTAGCTTTATCCGCTAGTGCAGTGATTTCACGGATAGCACGGCTGAATTCACGAGTTTCGTATAGCTCACCGATACGCTCAGCAGCAGCAACGAATTCGTTGTATAGCTCAGGCTCTGCAAATTCAGCAGCTAGCTTGCCTTCAAAACGCTTAGTAATGAAGCCAGCGTTACGAGAAGCTAGGTTAACAATCTTGTTTACTACGTCAGCGTTTACACGTTGAGTGAAGTCTTCAAGGTTAAGATCTAAGTCATCGATGCGGCTGTTTAGTTTCGCAGCGTAGTAGTAACGTAGACACTCAGGGTCTAAGTGGTTTAGGTACGTGCTTGCTTTGATGAATGTGCCTTTCGACTTAGACATCTTCGCACCGTTCACTGTTACGTAGCCGTGTACGAATACGTTGTTTGGCTTACGGAAACCTGCGCCGTCTAGCATTGCTGGCCAGAATAGGCTGTGGAAGTAAACGATGTCTTTACCGATGAAGTGGTAAAGCTCAGTTGTGCTGTCTTTCTTCCAGTATTCATCGAAGTTTAGATCGTCACGTTTGTCACATAGGTTCTTGAAAGAAGCCATGTAGCCAACAGGTGCGTCTAGCCATACGTAGAAGAACTTGTCTTTTTCGCCTGGGATTTCAAAGCCAAAGTAAGGTGCATCACGTGAGATATCCCACTGTTGCAGACCAGACTCAAACCATTCCTGCATTTTGTTTGCAGTTTCATTCTGTAGAGAGCCAGAACGAGTCCATTCTTTAAGCATACTTTCGAACTGAGGTAGGTCGAAGAAGAAGTGCTCAGAGTCTTTCATTACTGGAGTTGCGCCAGAAACCGCTGATTTAGGGTTAATCAGTTCAGTTGGGCTATATGTCTCACCACAGTTATCACAGTTATCACCATACTGGTCTTCTGATTTACACTTAGGGCAAGTACCTTTTACGAAGCGGTCTGGTAGAAACATCTCTTTCTCAGGGTCGAAAAGCTGAGAAATAGTACGGCTAGAAATGAAGCCGTTCTTTTTAAGTTCTAGGTAGATGTGAGAAGCCAGTTCACGGTTCTCTTCGCTGTGTGTGCTGTGGTAGTTATCAAAGCTGATATCAAAGCCAGCGAAGTCTTTTTGGTGCTCTTCACTAACAGCAGCGATCATCTCTTCTGGTGTGATACCCATCTGTTGAGCTTTAAGCATAATTGGCGTGCCGTGAGCATCGTCAGCACAGATGAAGTTTACAGTGTTGCCACGTAGACGCTGGTATCGAACCCAGATATCAGCTTGGATATGCTCAAGCATATGACCAAGGTGAATAGAGCCGTTAGCGTACGGAAGCGCACAAGTTACCAAAAGTTGTCTTGGATCAGTTGCCATACTTAATAATTCGCTTTTTTGATAGGTATAAATTTTGAGAGGTAATACTACTTTATAACGTGTGATACGCCAAGGTATCAGACAAAGGATTCCCCTAGTTTTTTAGGGGTTCAGTCTTTATCTCGTGGGTGATAGCATAAATAAAAAAAGGAGCCCCAATGCGTAACTTTACTTCTAAGCAAGATTTCTGTTCATGGTTGAATGAGTTCGAGTCACCAATCCTCATCCCAGAGTGGGCGCTACACCAAAATATTGTATCGGTTGATCCGCGTGGATCATTTGTTATCACCTTACCTTTTGCCGCTAATCAGCTTGCGGTTGAATTGGAACAGTGGATTCACTCTCAGATTGAACAACAGCTTGTTAGCGCTTTTCAGTTTGAAGTAAAAGTGAAACCGTCTGCGCTGGAAACCACAGTGGCGACGCCATTGAAGGGTGTTAAGAATATTATTGCCGTGACGTCGGCAAAGGGTGGGGTGGGTAAATCAACGACTTCAGTAAACCTTGCGCTCGCGCTATCTAAGTCAGGTTCAAAAGTGGGTTTGTTGGATGCGGATATCTACGGCCCATCAGTGCCTATGATGCTCGGCCAACTAGACGCGAAACCAGAAGTACAGAACAACAAATGGATGATGCCCATCGAGGCACATGGCATTTTTACCCACTCAATTGGCTATCTTGTTTCGAAAGATGATGCGGCAATCTGGCGTGGCCCTATGGCAGCGAAGGCTTTGGGGCAGCTTGTTAATGAAACAGTATGGCCAGAGTTGGATTACCTTGTGATCGACATGCCACCGGGCACGGGTGATATTCAGTTGACGTTGTCGCAACAGATCCCGGTGACGGGCGCAGTAGTGGTGACCACTCCTCAAGATTTGGCATTAGCGGATGCGCGTAAAGGTGTCGCAATGTTTGATAAGGTAAGCGTGCCAGTGGCAGGCTTAGTTGAAAACATGAGCTATCATATTTGTAGTCACTGTGGTGAGAAAGAGCATATCTTTGGTGCTGGTGGTGCAGAAGCGATGTCAGAAGAATTTTACCTCGATATTTTGGCACAGATCCCTCTTCATATTGGTGTGCGAGAAGACATCGACGCAGGTTGCCCTACGGTGATTCGTCGTCCAGATAGTGAACATACACGTCACTACTTAGAGCTTGCAGAGAATGTGGCTGCGAAGATGTTCTGGACCGGCAAGGCGAGACCAGAAGCGATTAACTTTTCTTTGGTTGAATAGCGAAAGATAATCAAAAAGTTGTGTTAATCATGTTGGATTAGATAAATAGCGGTTGGATTTAGGCTGATCGCCATTGGGGTTGTGCAAATAGTTGTAGGCAAGTTATTTGAAAGCAAACGATTGCATTCATTAAATGCATTGATATCATCAATTTGACTGCAATTAGCTAAAATGGCGACTAGAATCTATGTGCTTTAGCCCCTATAATCAGGCGGTTTATCTCTTCCCACCACCAAACCATATCGGGTGCAAAATTAATGTCTGATAATAATCAATGTGTCATCGTAGGTATCGCTGGCGCTTCAGCTTCAGGAAAAAGTCTGATTGCTAGTACAATTTATAATGAATTGCGCGAAAAAGTAGGCGACCATCAAATTGGTGTTATCACGGAAGATTGCTATTACAGCGACCAAAGCCACTTGAGTATGGAAGAGCGTGTTAAAACTAACTACGATCACCCAAATGCACTAGATCATGATCTTTTATGTGAACATCTACAGCAGCTAATGAGTGGCAACGCCGTAGAAGTTCCTGAATACAGCTACACAGAGCACACACGTACTTCTGAAACGACTACACTTACTCCAAAGAAAGTGATCATTTTAGAGGGTATTCTGCTTCTAACAGACCCGCGTCTTCGTAAACTAATGCACGCAAGTGTGTTTATGGATACACCATTAGACATCTGTCTACTACGCCGTGTTAAGCGTGATGTAGAAGAGCGTGGTCGCACAATGGACACTGTACTTAAGCAATACCAAGAAACAGTACGTCCAATGTTCATGCAGTTTATCGAGCCTTCAAAACAACATGCAGACATCATCGTTCCTCGTGGTGGTAAAAACCGTATTGCGATTGATGTGCTAAAAGCGCACATTGCGAAGTTGTTGAAGTCTTAATCGAATAAAATTTTGCCTAAGTGACTCACTTAGCTTTATTTTTTACCGAATCAGTGGCACTTTTATAGTGCCACTTTCTTTTGGAATCTAAGCAAGGAATATGCGGATGAAGAAACTACTCATTTTCATAGCTGTACCAGTGTTTGTTGTAATTGCAGCAATTCTGGCACTAGTGCTGTTAGTGAATCCCAACCAATTTAAGCCATTAATTGTCGAACAAGCTCAAAAACACACCGGCCTAGAGCTCGTGATCGAGGGTGATATCAGCTGGCAATTTTTCCCATCCATTGGCTTTGAACTTGGTCAAACTGAATTACGTAACCCAGAAGGGTTCACCCAACCGAACCTATTCAAGGTTGATACCGTTGGCGTTGATGTTTCGGTTACTCCGCTATTTAGCAACCAACTAGAGATCGGCAACATTACTCTAGATGGTGCAGAATTCTATTTAGAAACGCTTAAAGATGGTCGCAAGAACATTGATGCACTAACGCAAGCGTCAGCGCCTCAAGAATCTGAGCCAGTAGCAGACACAAGTTCTGAATCAGCGCCTGCCCCTCAAGAGCAAACTACCACAGACGCATCGGGTTGGACGATCAACCTTGCAGGTGTCACTGTATCAAACGCATTGTTTGAAATGGACGACAAGCAAGCGGGTTCATTCACTAAGTTGTACGATGTGTCTTTGAATCTTTCTGAGTTTGCCGTTGATACATGGACAACCGCGACGTTTGCGGCTTCTGGTGAAAACAATCAACAGAAGTTCTCTGCGGAAGGTAGCGCAGAGTTCAAGTTAGCTGAAGGCTTCGCAAGTTACGCACTTCGTAATATCGACTTAAACGCTAAGTTCAATGATCCAGCGACGTCGATTGAGTCAGCAAAAATTGGCTTGAATACGTTCGAGTTCGATAAGGTAAACCAACTGACTTACGCTGTAATCGGTAACGCGGCTGGCCTTGACCTTGATCTTAAAGGTGGCGGTGAACTTACGGTTGATAGCGCGATTTCAAAAGTAACGCTGAACAAATTAACGTTAGACTCAACATTCAAAGGCGACACGCTTCCTCAGTCTCCAATGAAAGTCGACATGCTGTCTGACTTAAGCTTCGATCTGAACAAGAGCCACCTGAGCTTTGTGTTAGAGAAGCTACAAGCTAACGCTATTGCATTAGACGGTAAAGCAGACGTAACCCTATCTGAAATACCAAAGGTTCGTTTCTCTCTTCATAGCCCGAATATTGATTTGGACGAGTTCCTAGGCTTAGGCAATACAACAGAAACAGCAAGCACTGCTCCTTCTGGTTCTGCTGGTGGCTCAACGTCAAACTCTGGTAGTTCAGCTCCTGCTAAAGAAGTGGAACCTGATCTGTCGGCTCTGAAAACGTTAGACGTGAAAGGTGACATTACGATTGATAAGTTCAAGGCGAACAACGCGAAAATGCAGAATGTTAAAACGGCATTTTCGGTTAACCGTGGTATCGCAGAGCTAACTTCATTCACATCGAATCTTTACCAAGGCTCTATTTCAGCTACGGCTAAGCTAGATGCTCGTAAAACACCGGCGACTTACACGGCTAAGAAGAAAATTAAAGGCGTGAAAGTACAACCGTTACTGGTTGATGTTGCAGAGAACGATATGCTGGAAGGTACCGGTAATATTGATGTCAACGTGAAAGGTAAGAGTCTAACTCCGACGGGTATCAAGAAAAACCTAGTCGGTACTATCGCGATTAACTTTGAAGATGGTGCAGTTAACGGCATTAACGTAGCTCAACTGATTCGAGAAAACTACGCTAAGATCAAGGGCGAGAAAGTTGAAAGCACAAATGAAGCTCAAAAAACGGACTTCAGTGCAATGAAAGCGACACTGAAAGTGGACAAAGGTTGGGTTTCAACGAACGACTTATCTGCACAGTCGCCACTGTTACGTGTGACAGGCCAAGGTAAAGCGAACTTCATTAATGAGACTGTAGACTTCCTTGTTAGTACATCGATTGTGGGTTCACTTGAAGGTCAGGGCGGTAAGAGCATCGATGATCTGAAAGATGTGACTATCCCAATTAAGGTAACCGGCCAATGGGCTGACCCGAAATTTGCACTTGTTTTTGATGATGTATTGAAACAGAAAGCACAGAAAGAAATTGACCGTGGTGTGAACAAGCTAACGGACAAGATCAAAGACGAGAAAACCAAAGAAGCCGTAGATGGTTTATTGAAAGGTTTCTTTAACTAAACGTTTTTAACTCGTATATAAAAGAAGCGCTATTCCTATTGTAGGAGTGGCGCTTTTGTTTGGATGCTTATAATACTTTCGAGAGATTCCCTATGACACGCGTCACTCGCTCTAGGGAATGACGATAGGTTTCGTCCTTTGTTCAAGGGAGTGACAGTCTAGTGATCGTCATCCTTGAGAGGGAAGAATGACCGAGTCGGGGAGCTCTGGTTGAATGCGATTACCAATCCACGCCTTGAAGCGCTTTTACACCAGATTCGAAAGCGTGTTTAACGTTACGAACTTCAGACACGGTATCAGCCATGTCGGTTAAAGTGCGGTGCGCTCCACGGCCAGTAATGATCACGGACTGCATTTTCGGACGGTTGTTTAGAGCTTCTACCACTTCATCCAGTTCAATGTAGCCGTAACTCACCATGTAAGTCAGCTCATCAAACAGAATCACATCAATCGACTCATCGGCTAGCATACGCTGACACTCTTTCCACACGCGCTGTGCGGCTTCTATATCTTGAGCTTTGTTTTGAGTTTCCCAAGTAAAGCCGGTGCCCATTACTTGGAACTCTACGTCGAGCTTTTGGAGAACGTTCTTTTCACCGTTATCCCATGTTCCTTTTACAAACTGAGCGACGGCACATTTCTTACCATGACCGACTGCACGTGTAATCGTACCAAAACCGGATGTTGATTTACCTTTACCGTTACCAGTAATGACCAGCAATAGGCCTTTTACTTCTTGTGCTGCAGCGACACGTGCATCGACTTGTTCTTTTACTTTCTGTTGTCTTGCTTTGTGGCGTTGTTCTTTGTTGTCTTCAGTCGACATAACAAATCCTTTTAAGTTGTGATTGCGCCTATCATAGCCTAACTTAACGATAGCAAAAACCATCGGAAGAACAGGTGATTAGGGATGAAAAAGATACTCGTAGTTTGTATGGGGAATATTTGCCGTTCGCCAACAGTTGAAGCGGTGTTAAGGAAGAAAGCCCAACAGTTGGATATTGACGTTGTGGTCGACTCTGCAGGGACGATTGGTTTTCATCAAGGCAACCCGCCAGACTCACGTTCCAAATCTGTAGGAGAGAAGCGAGGCTACAGCTTTAAGGGGATTACTTCTCGTAAAGTGGTAGATAATGACTTCGAAGAATTTGACCTGATACTCGCGGCCGATAGGGCGAATCTAGATGACTTAATGAGCCAGTGCCCAGTTCACCTCCAATACAAGCTTGCGCTATTTTTGAGCTTTGGAGAGTCACAATATCAAGAGATCCCCGATCCGTATTATGGTGAGGGAAATGGCTTTGAATTGGTGTTGGACTTAATCGAAGAGTCTAGCGAAGCGATACTGCGTTCAATGTAGTGTAGGAACAATGTTCGTCGTTTGGTGATCAGCGCAAGGGCTGACCGATAGGTATAAAAAAGGCCGACATTGAATGTCGGCCTTTCTAAATCTAACTTAAAGCTACAGCTAAGATTACTTAGACATTACTTTGTAGATTGGGTCTTCTGCAACGTTAGCTTCAACTAAGCTACCTGCCTTGTGCAGCATAGCAACACAGTCTTGGCTTAGGTGGCGAAGGTGAAGTGTTTTACCTAGCGCCGCGTAACGGTCAGCAATCGTGTCGATCGCTTCAATAGCAGAGTGGTCAGTCACGCGTGAGTTTGCGAAATCAACGATTACATCTTGTGGATCGTTGTATGCGTCAAACAACTCTAGGAAGTTAGCCGTTGAACCAAAGAAGATTGGGCCGTTAACTTTGTACTCTTTTGAGCCTTCAGCGTTTACAGACGTGTCTGCGTAGATGTGTTTAGCATGTTGCCAAGCGAACATTAGCGCTGAAGCTACAACACCAACACCTACTGCTACAGCAAGGTCAGTCAGTACGGTTACCACGGTAACAAGAACGATAACGAAGAAGTCTTGCTTAGGAACGCGACGCGCAAGCTTGAAGGTTGCCCATTCAAATGTGCCGATAACAACCATGAACATTACGCCCACAAGTGCTGCTAGAGGAATCATTTCAATCAGTGCAGAACCGAACAGGATGAACATCAGTAGTGCAACTGCGGCTACGATACCTGAAAGACGACCACGACCACCTGAGTTTACGTTGATCATCGATTGACCGATCATCGCACAACCACCCATCGCGCCGAATACAGAACACGTTACGTTAGCCATACCTTGACCAACACATTCACGGTTAGATTGACCACGAGTGTTTGTCATTTCGTCTAGTACTGTCAGTGTCAGCAGAGATTCAATCAGGCCGATAGCCGCAAGGATAATTGCGTAAGGCAGGATGATCTGTAGTGTCTCTAAAGAAAACGGAACAGCAGGAATTGAGAATGTTGGAAGAGAGCCCGCTAGCGTAGCAGCTTCGTCACCAGACATTGTACGCAGGAAGTCGACAACAGTGCGAGTTTCAAGGTCAAGACCCACAACCAAAGCCGTTACTGTAACAATAGCAACCAATGAAGATGGTACCGCTGTTGTTAGCTTAGGTAGGAAGTGGATGATAGCCATTGTAAGGGCTACTAGACCTAGCATTAGTGTCATTTGACCGCTTGGTAGCCAAGTCAACGCACCTGTTACGTCTGGCGCTTTAAATTGACCAAGCTGAGCTAGGAAGATAACAATAGCCAAACCGTTCACGAAACCAATCATTACTGGATGTGGAACGATACGGATAAATTTACCTAGTTTAAATACACCCGCTGCAATTTGCAGAAGGCCAGCCAGCATAACGGCTGCGAATAGGTATTGAACGCCATGGGTTGCCACTAGGCTCACCATTACCACCGCCATTGCGCCAGTTGCACCAGAAATCATACCTGGACGGCCGCCAAAGACAGAAGTGATTAAACCTACGATGAATGCTGCGTAAAGACCGACCATTGGGTCAACGCCAGCAACAAAGGCGAATGCTACAGCTTCAGGTACCAGAGCTAGGGCTACTGTAAGACCTGAAAGCACGTCATTCTTTACAGAGTGCTTTGAAAATTGTGGGAATTCGAACATGTTTGCTCAGCTATGCTTAAGATGGATTTACCGACACGGGTGTATTGCGTAGCCAAACAGTGATGGAAAAGAGCGGCAATAGCGAAATGTCGAAAAGATAAGTGCGCGAATGCTACCCAAAAATGTGATTAAGTTCAAGGTTGAACCTAACTTTGAGTAATATATCTGTTAATTTCTATTCGATTAGTAGATATGAAAAAGGCTGCTTTAATAAGCAGCCTTTGATTCTATTTACCTGCGATTATCTATCAGCAATCACTAGTAGTTTGGCTTAGTCATCGCCGCGCCAGCTTTGTTCGACGCTGCCTGACTGCCTGCACCTTTCGATACAAAACGTTCAGTGCGGAACGGAGCTGCAATCACTTCAATCTCTTTGATCTCTTGAGGACCAGGAGCTTTAGTCATTGGTGAACCGGCTTGCTTCTTAGCAACAGCTGCCTTTGGTGCCGCTTTAGGAGCTTCTGCTTTAACAACAGGTGCTTCTTCAACTTTTGCACTTTCAGCTTTAGGCGCTTCAGCTTCAACAACTGGTGTTGCTTCTGCTTGCACAGCTTCTGCTACAACAGGCGCTTCAACTTTCGTCGCTTCTGCAATCACTGGAGCTTCAACTTTCGCGGTTTCAACAACCACTGGTGCTTCTTCAACGACTGCAGGAGTCTCAGCTACCTGAGCTTCAACAGCAGCTTCTTCGCGACGGATAATCACTTTGCCCATAGCTAGTTCAGGACATGCGAAGCCGCCAGCCATTGCTACGTTGCTTTGTGCTGCCGTCTCAAGAGCAACATTCTGCTCTTGAACCGATGTTTGAGCTTCAGCTGCTACTTGAACTTCAGCCACTTCAGGTTTTGCCTGCTTGTGGTGAGGTTTTGGAATGAAGCGAGGCATCACTTTACCCATAGCCATCTCTGGAGAAGCTACACCACCTTTACGTAGGCGGAATGGGTTAGGGCGACGATCACGACCGCGACGACGACGTTGACCACTTGCACGTAGGTGACGTGGAGAACGACGGTTACGACGTTGTTTCGGCTCTTCCTGTTCAGTTTGCTTTGCATTCGCTTGAGTCGCTTCTACTTGTTCCGCAACTTTTTGCTCTTGAGCTACTGACTGTTCTTTTGAAACAGATAGTTCTTTAGCTGCAACTTGCTCTTTTGAAGCATTATCTTCAGCTTGAGCTTGCTGGTCTTTAACACGAACTTGCTTGTTCAGTTTACGACGCTGACGACGCTCTTTAATCTTAGCTGCTTTCGCTTCAGGCTTAGCCTTAGGCACTTCCGGTTTTCCAGCTTGTGCTTCTGCCGCTAGCTGTAGACCTTCTTCTGCTAATTTAGATGGTGCTTGCTCTTCGCGTTGCTTCTGCTCATCACGTGGCTTGTTGCGACGGTCTTGCTTAGGCTTGCGAGGCTGACGAGTTTGCTGTGGAGCTGCTTCTTTTTGCTCTTCAGGCTTCTCATCACGAGCTGGCTTACGACGGCGTTTGTTGTCACGGTTTTCGTTACGATTGTCGCCACGTTCACCACGGTCGTTACGCTGTTCGCCACGCTCACCACGTTGGTTACGACGACGGTTATCGTTACGATCACGGCGTTGACGGTTGCCGTTGTTGCGATTGTTTTTAGGTTTTTCTTCTTCTTTCTTCTCTTCTTCTTTTTTCTCTTCTTGAGTTGAAGAGCCAAATAAGAAGCTACCGATAGCTTTGAAGAAACGACCAATTAGGCCTGGTTCTTGAGTCGCGGCTGGTTCAGCTTTCTTCTCTTCTACAGCTTTAGGTGCTGGAGCAGGAGTTGGTGCTGATTGAGCAGGAGCTGCGAAGCCTTTCAGAGCAGGTTCTTCGATCTTCTTAGGACGAATAGTCTGTTCAGCAGGCTCTTTGCTTTCCGCTTCTTTTAGAGCTTCTAGCTTGTTAGGCAGCAAGTAAGATAGTAGATCGAACTCTTCACCTTCACGAACACGGATAACCTCAAAATGCGGCGTTTCCATGTCTGAGTTAGGAACAACAGTGATCTTAACTTCTTGGTTCTTCTCGATGTGGTTTACTGAGCGTCGTTTTTCGTTCAGAAGGTAAGAAGCGATTGGAACAGGCACAACAGCAAGCACTTGTGCTGTGTTGTCTTTTAGAGCTTCTTCTTCAATCAAACGTAGAACAGAAAGTGCTAGAGATTCGTTATCACGAACAACACCAGTACCTGTACAACGAGGACAAATGTGGTGGCTTGCTTCTGCTAGTGATGGGCTCAAACGTTGACGAGACATCTCTAGAAGACCAAAGCGAGAAATACGACCAATCTGAACACGTGCGCGATCTAAACGAACGGCATCACGTAGACGGCTTTCTACTTCGCGTTGGTGGCGAACCGGAGTCATATCGATAAAGTCGATTACAACAAGACCACCTAGGTCACGTAGACGTAATTGACGTGCAATTTCATCGGCAGCTTCTAGGTTAGTGTTCAGTGCTGTTTCTTCAATATCGCCGCCCTTTGTTGCACGAGCAGAGTTGATATCGATAGAAGTCAGTGCTTCTGTTGGGTCGATTACGATAGAACCACCAGATGGAAGACGAACTTCACGTTGGAAAGCAGATTCGATCTGGCTTTCAATCTGGTAATGGCTGAATAGTGGCACTTCACCATCGTATTTTTTAACGCGATTCATGAAATCTGGGCGTATTAATTGAATGTGCGCTTGTGCACGTTCAAAAATAGTATTGCTGTCGATTAGAATCTCGCCAATATCACGACGTAGGTAGTCACGAATTGCGCGAACAATAACGTTACTCTCTTGATGAATTAGGAAAGGAGCTGCATTTGAATCAGAAGCTTGCTTGATAGCGCCCCAATGATTCAATAGAACATTCAGGTCCCACTCTAGCTCTTCTGCGCTTTTGCCAACACCCGCTGTACGCACGATTAAGCCCATGCCTTGAGGAAGCTCAAGAGTGCTTAATGCTGCTTTCAGTTGAGTGCGTTCATCACCTTCGATACGACGAGAAATACCGCCAGCACGAGGGTTATTAGGCATAAGAACTAAGTAACTACCAGCTAAAGAGATGAAAGTTGTCAGTGCAGCACCTTTGCTACCACGTTCTTCTTTCTCTACTTGTACGATTACTTCTTGGCCTTCTTTTAGCACTTCTTTAATGCTAGGACGGCCTTGGTATGTATAACCTTCAGGGAAGTATTCGCGGGCAATTTCTTTAAGAGGGAGGAAACCGTGACGTTCTGCGCCGTAATCAACGAATGCCGCTTCTAGGCTTGGCTCAATACGGGTAATACGTCCTTTGTAGATATTCGCTTTCTTTGACTCGTGACCTGGACTTTCGATATCTAGATCGAACAGTCGCTGGCCGTCAACCAAAGCGACACGCAACTCTTCTTTTTGAGTTGCGTTAATTAACATTCTTTTCATTTAGAAATTCTCATTGTCTTTTCTTATTTTCATCATTGTTCTTATCGCTTTATTTCGTTTCTCATGGTGCCAGATCCCATGGCTTTATCGGTGCAGCCTCCCGGCTGGAGAGGGATGCTCTGGGGCACGTCAGTCATCATAGGGAGTTAGCCTATGATCCGCGATGTGGCGGTGAATACTCAACATGAGTGTACGTGAGTAGAGCGATAAGGAACTCAGTTGACCGTGTCTTACGCCGATTGCAGCACTGTCTAATCTGAGTTATCTACTCATTTACTTGCTTATGAATGGTTGGCTGTTTAAATAATAGTCAAACCACTGATAGCAGCTGTGAACTATAGCAGCGGTCGGTAAACACAGCAATCTGCTTTGTCGGAATGCTGTAAAAAAAACAGTTTTTGTTTGGGTTTTGATAGCTCTAACTCACTGTCTATAAATAATTTATCAATTGATATTTTAATTTGCAGGAATCTTGGTGCTTTTTTGTTCGAAGAATCAAAGAAATATAGAACTTCAACGACCATTTTGGGATAGATCGGTAAGGATTAGGGATAAATAAGTTCGGAATAGGGCTAAGAAAATCTCAATTATCAAAAGTGACAGTGATACAATAGCGCAATGAGCGAAATTAGAACCCAAGTCCAATTTGTCGACATTGACGAAGATATGGCTGGTCAGCGTATTGATAACTTCTTACGCAACCAATTAAAAAACATCCCGAAAAGCATGATTTACCGAATCGTGCGTAAAGGCGAAGTCCGCGTAAATAAAAAACGCATTAAGGCTGAGTACAAACTAAAAGCTGGCGATTTAGTTCGTATCCCTCCGGTTACTATTGAAGAGAAAACAGAAGAGAACGTGCCGAGCACGAAACTCAACAAGGTTTCAGAATTAGAACAGTGTATCATCTATGAAGATGATCACATGCTGATTCTTAACAAACCGTCTGGCACTGCTGTTCATGGTGGTAGCGGATTAAAGTTTGGCGCGATTGAAGCATTACGTGCGCTTCGCCCTGATGCTCGTTTTCTTGAATTAGTGCACCGTATCGATAGAGATACGTCTGGCATTTTGCTTGTTGCTAAGAAGCGCTCGGCGCTAAGACACCTTCAAGCACAGTTCCGTGAAAAAACGGTTCAAAAATACTACTTCGCTTTAGTCATGGGCGAATGGAAAAACAGCTGTAAAGTCGTCAACGCACCTTTGTTAAAAAATGAAGTGAATAGCATTGTACGAGTGAACCCGAATGGTAAAGCTTCTGAAACCCGTTTTAAGGTTTTAGAAAAATTCCAAGAAGCGACGTTGATTCAAGCTAGTCCAATTACAGGCCGTACACACCAAATTCGTGTGCACGCGCAGTATACTGGTCACCCAATTGCTTGGGATGATCGCTACGGTGATCGTCGTTTTGACGCTTACACGGGTAAGGTTGGTCTTGATCGTCTGTTCCTACATGCAGCAAACATCAAGTTCACACACCCAGGTAGTGAAGAGAAGATGGATATCTCGGCGCCAATGGAAAGAAGGCTAGAGAAAGCCCTAACCGGTTTACGTAAGCTTTAAGAAGATACGAGATTTTTCGTGAATTGAGTATCAGACGCATCAAATGAAAAAGGTTGACGAATATCGTCAACCTTTTTTGTTTTCATCTGTTGTAGAAGATCCCCAAGCCGCTCGTTCCTCGTTCTTGAGGATGACGATTTTTTAAAATCACGTTCTATATCATTAGCTGATTAGATAAAATTGCGTGTTCCGTCATTCCCTAGACTGGCGAAGGAAGGAGTAGAGAATTTCTAACAAAGAGATCGTATCCGTTATAGTACACTCATTCCTTGTGTTTCTAACATATCGACGAGATCGATCAGCGGTAAGCCGATCAAAGTATTCGGATCTTTACCTTCCATCTGTTTAAACAACGCGATGCCTAACCCTTCACACATAAAACTGCCCGCGCAGTAATAAGGTTGTTCTTTCTCGACATAACTCATGATCTGTTGCTTAGTTAAATCGCGGAAATGCACAACAAAGGTGTCGAGACGCGTGTCAGCTTCATTGGTCTCGTTGTTCCAAACCGAAAGCCCAGTATAAAAAGTAATGCTCTTGCCGCTTTGACGAGATAACTGCTCGATCGCTTTTTCTCGGGTATGAGGCTTACCTATGATCTCTCCATCAATCACACAAACCTGATCAGAACCGATGACTAAGCTAGGTTGCTCCAATGCACAAGACTTAGCTTTTGTCTCAGCAAGGCGCATCACCAGCTGTTGAGGCGTCTCTTCAGGAAGCGGCGTTTCATCGCAGTCTGGCTTGGCTGTAATGAAGCTTAACTGTAGTTTTTTGAGGATCTCTTGCCTAAATGGTGATGTAGAAGCTAAAACTAGTTGGTAATTTCTCATTTTAATTTACAATTCAAGGAAGCATTTATCTCAGGATAACGTAACTTGTCCTGCTATTCATAATGCTCTGAATAGGAAAGGCAGGAAAGTACATTTTTTTTGCCATTTCCTTTGACTAAACACGATTTGGAAGATAAGATTCGCGCCCTATGCAAAAGGAAAAAATACCGCGTACAGTTGATCCGGCAAGAACGGCTCAAAAACGACTCGATATGGATGGTATCATTCAGGTCAGTCTTTTGAAGCGTTTAACTGAAGCAACTGAAGGCGTAAAACGTGACGCGCAAGTCTCAATGTCATTTGGGCTTGATGAACAACGATTAGTCGTTATCTCTGGTAAAGCTAACGTCGAAGTCGATTTAGAGTGTCAACGTTGTAATGAGGTTTTCGCACATGAGTGCGATGTCCAATTTTCTTATACTCCTGTTTACAGTGAGAAAAGTGAAGAGGAAGCACCGGAAGAGTACGATTTGGTAGATCTGAACGAGTACGGTGAGTTAGACCTGATTCAATTAGTTGAAGACGAGTTCATCCTTGGATTGCCACAAATAGCAATGCACGACGATGCGAAATGTAGCGTTAACTCAAATAACTTGGTGTTTGGTGAACTTCCTGAAGAAATTGAGGAAGACAAAAAGCCGAATCCATTTGATGTTTTAAAAAGCTTAAAGAAGTAATTGCTTCTTTAAGAATTTACATAGGAGTAGGGTCAATGGCCGTACAAAAGAGCAAGAAATCACGTTCAATGCGTGGCATGCGTCGTTCACACGATGCGCTAACTACAGCTGCACTTTCTGTAGACGCAACTTCAGGTGAAACTCACCTACGTCACAACGTGACTGCCGAAGGTTTCTACCGCGGCAAAAAGGTTATCAACAAGTAAGGTTGACCTTTGCAAAATCTAACCGTTGCGCTTGATGCAATGGGCGGGGACTTCGGTCCTCGTGTAACAGTGCCTGCCGCCGTGCAGGCACTGTCGTATTTCCCAGAGCTAAAAGTCATTCTAATAGGTGATCGAAACGCGATCACATCTCAATTATCTTCATTAGGTCGAATGCCTGATTCTCGTTTGAGTATCCAGCATTGTGATCGAGTCATTTCCAATTCTGAAAAACCTTCACTAGCCTTACGTAATAGTCAGGGTAGCTCTATGCGTGCCGCTATCGATCTGGTTGCCGAATCACAGGCTGATGCTTGTGTGAGTGGTGGTAACACTGGCGCACTGATGGCTTTATCCCGTTTCAGACTCAAGCTTCTTCCCGGTATTGATAGGCCTGCATTGGTTTCAGCTTTGCCTACTGCATCCGGAAATCGCACATGGATGCTTGATTTAGGGGCGAACGTTTCTAGTGACGCAGATTCACTGTTTCAGTTTGCTGTCATGGGCAGTGCATTAGCAGAACAACATTTAGGTCGCGCACCACGTGTCGCTATCTTGAATATCGGTGCTGAAGAAATTAAAGGCAATGACCTTGTAAAACGATGCGCTGAAATGTTGTCTAATACTCAGTCTGTGAACTTCATAGGCTATATTGAAGGTAATCAATTACTTCAAGATGCTGCTGATGTCGTCGTATGTGATGGTTTTGTGGGCAATGTCTGCTTAAAAACGTGCGAAGGTACGGCTCAGCTCTTTATTGATAAGCTAAAAACGCGCATGATGGCTTCAACAATAAAGGGGTGGATAGCCAGAATGCTGTTTTCTGAGCTATTTACTGAATTAAAAACCTTGAACCCCGACCAGTATAACGGCGCAAGTTTGTTAGGATTGCGCGGCATTGTCATTAAAAGTCATGGAAGTGCTGATGTGTCTGCAGTCGTCAACGCGATTGGTGAAGCAGTACACGAGGTCAAACGACAAGTCCCCAGCCGCATTAGCGATCGTTTGGAAGCGGTTTTACTCGAGAGGCATTATTAGTCTTCATGTATAGCAAAATTTTAGGTACTGGCAGCTACTTGCCATCTCAGGTGCGTACTAACGCAGACTTAGAGAAAATGGTAGAGACTAGCGATGAGTGGATCGTTGCTAGAACGGGTATTAAAGAGCGTCGTATTTCAGCGGAAAACGAAACCGTTGCTGATATGGCGTTTTACGCTGCTGAAAATGCCATTGAAATGGCAGGTATCGACAAAGAAGATATTGATTTAATCATCGTTGCGACAACCAGCAGTAGCCACACATTCCCGTCTTCGGCATGTCAGGTACAAGGCAAGCTTGGTATCAAAGGCTGCCCTGCGTTTGATTTGGCTGCGGCGTGTTCTGGTTTTGTCTACGCACTGTCTGTTGCTGATCAACACATTAAGACTGGCATGTGTAAGAACGTTTTGGTAATTGGTGCTGATGCACTGTCAAAAACCTGTGATCCGACTGACCGCTCTACTATCATCCTATTTGGTGATGCAGCAGGCGCGGTGGTTGTAGGCGCAAGCGAAGAGCCAGGTATTTTGTCTACTCACATTTACTCTGATGGTAAATATGGTGAGCTTCTAAGCCTAGAAGTTCCAGAGCGTGGCGGTGATGCAGACAAGTGGCTGCACATGGCGGGCAACGAAGTATTTAAAGTGGCGGTAACTCAGCTTTCTAAGCTAGTTAAAGACACATTAGCGGCGAACAATATGGATAAGTCAGAGCTTGATTGGTTAGTTCCACACCAAGCGAATTACCGTATTATCTCGGCAACCGCTAAAAAGCTGACGATGTCGCTTGACCAAGTTGTGATTACTCTTGATAAGCATGGCAATACGTCGGCAGCTACCGTACCAACGGCCCTTGATGAGGCTGTTCGCGACGGACGAATTAAACGTGGTCAAACGCTTCTACTTGAAGCATTTGGCGGCGGCTTCACTTGGGGTTCTGCGTTAGTTAAATTCTAACCCCAAGCGATAATCAACAAACAAGGCACATAACTTATGTGCCTTATTCAATTTTTTGCTTTGCTTAAAGGAAAATTACAATGAGCAAATTTGCTATCGTATTCCCAGGCCAAGGCTCTCAAGCTATCGGTATGCTTGCTGACCTAGGCGAACAGTATGATGTTGTTAAAAAGACATTTGCTGAAGCTTCAGAAGCACTTGGTTACGATCTATGGGCATTGGTTCAAGATGGTCCTGTAGAAAATCTAAATGAAACTTTTCGCACTCAACCGGCTCTATTAACAGCGTCTGTTGCAATTTGGCGTGTATGGCAAGAGCTTGGCCTAGAGCAACCTGTAAATCTAGCAGGTCACAGCCTAGGTGAATATTCTGCACTTGTATGTGCCGGCGTTATCGACTTTAAAGAAGCGATCAAGCTGGTTGAACTACGTGGTCAACTGATGCAAGAAGCGGTTCCTGCAGGTGTTGGTGCAATGTACGCAATCATCGGTCTAGACGATGAAACGATTGCTAAAGCGTGTGAAGAAGCTGCGCAAGACGAAGTTGTGTCTCCAGTTAACTTTAACTCTCCTGGCCAAGTTGTTATCGCGGGTAACAAAGCGGCAGTAGAGCGTGCTGGTGCACTTTGTAAAGAAGCGGGCGCTAAGCGTGCACTTCCGTTACCTGTTTCTGTGCCGTCTCACTGTGCACTGATGAAGCCAGCAGCAGATAAGCTATCAGTGGCTCTAGAAGCTCTAGAGTTCAACACGCCAGCATTGCCTGTTATCAATAACGTTGATGTTATTGCTGAAACAGACCCTGCAAAAATTAAAGACGCACTTGTTCGTCAGCTATACAGCCCAGTTCGTTGGACTGAAGGTGTACAAGCGATGAATGAGCAAGGCGTTGAGAAGCTACTTGAATTAGGCCCTGGTAAAGTTCTTACTGGTCTAACAAAACGAATCGTAAAAACTATGACAGCTGCTGCAGTTAATGACACTGCATCA